>JBBSLP010000057.1:0-40054 GCA_038255145.1 Acidimicrobiales bacterium | reverse complement strand
GACAGCGCCGTGCACGACGACCTGCTGCGCCTGGTCTTCACCTGCTGCCACCCCGCGCTGGCCCGCGACGCCCAGGTCGCCCTGGCCCTGCGCACCCTGGCCGGCCTCGACGTGGACGCCATCGCCCGGGCCTTCCTCGTGCCCGAGGCCACCATGGCCAAGCGCCTGGTCCGGGCCCGTCGCAAGATCGCCGTGGCCCACATCCCCTACCGGGTCCCCAGCGATGCCGAGCTGCCCGAGCGCCTACCCGCGGTGCTGGCCGTCGTCTACCTCATCGCCACGGAGGCCCACGCTCCCACCAGCGGTGACGACGTCGTGCGGGTCGACCTCGAGGCCGAGGCCGTGGGCCTGGCCCGCCTGCCCGTCGAGCTCATGCCCGGTGAGCCCGAGGTCCTGTCCCTCCTCGCCCTGCTGTTGTTCACCGCCGCCCGCCGCCCGGCCCGCACCGATGCCGCCGGCCATCCCGTCCTCCTGGCCGACCAGGACCGCAGTCGCTGGGACGCCGGCGCCATCTGTGAAGGCACCGCCCTGCTGACCGAAGCGGTGCGCCGCTCAGGCGGGGCGGCCGGGCCCTACCAGCTCCAGGCCCACCTGGCCGCCAGCCACGCCACCGCGCCCACCTGGGCCGACACCGACTGGGATCGCATCATCGGCCTCTACGACCTCATGGTCAGCGCGTCGACCAACCCGGTCATCGCCCTCAACCGGGCGGTGGCCGTCAGCGAGCGCGACGGTCCCGCCGCCGGCCTGGCCGCCTTCGATGCCACGACCGGCCTGGACCGGGCCCACCTGTGGCACGCGGCCCGGGCTGACGCCCTCACCCGCCTGGACCGGGGCGCCGAAGCCCGAGCCGCCCTGCTGCGGGCCGTCGAGCTCGCCCCCAGCCGCGCCGACCGTCTGCTCCTGCAACGCCGCCTCGCCCAGCTCGAACAGCCCCGCGACCTCGACCCTCCCCCGACCCCCCGACCTCACCGACCAGGAGCGTGACCCGATGCGCTACGGCATCGCCATCCCCCAGTACGTGGCCGACGGCAGCTTCCATCCCCCGGCCGTGAAGGCCTTCCTGGCCCGGGCCGAGGCCCTGGGCTTCGACAGCGCCTGGACGTCCGAGCAGGTCGTGGGCACCCTGCCCATGGTCTCCCCCCTCGAGCTGCTGGCCTACGCCGCCGCCTGCACCGAGCGCATCCGCCTGGGGTGCTCGGTACTGGTCAGCACCCTGCACAGCCCCCTGCACCTGGCCAAGGACCTGGCCAGCCTGGACCAGCTCAGCCGGGGACGGCTCGAGGTCGGGGTGGGCAACGGCGGCGGCTTCCGCGCCTTCGCCGCCTTCGGGGTGGAGGGGGACAGCTTCGTGGCCCGCTTCAACGAGGGTCTCGACCTGGTGCGGGCCCTGTGGAGCGAACCCCGGGTCGACCTCGACGGGCGCTTCTGGCAGCTGAAGGGGGTGGCCATGGAGCCCAAGCCCTTCCAGAAGCCGGGCCCGCCCGTCTGGTTCGGCGCCGGCCATCCCCAGGCCGTGCGCCGGGCCGTGCACCGGGCCGACGGCTTCTTCGGCGCCGGTTCGGCCACCACGGCGCAGTTCGCCGACCAGGTGGCGGTGGCCCGCCAGGCCCTCGACGACGCCGGCCGGGATCCGGCGACGTTCGGGCTGGCCAAGCGGGTCTACCTGGCCGTCGACGACGACGTCGACCGGGCCCGGCGCACGGTGACCGCCGGCCTGCACGGCCTCTACGACTACTTCGGCCTGCCCGACCTGACCCCCGTCGCCGTCTACGGACCCCCCGAGGTGGTGGCCGACGGACTGCGGGCGGTGATCGACGCTGGCGCCGAGCTCATCATGCTCAACCCCCTGGCGCAGGACGCCGACCAGATCGAACGGCTGGCCACCGAGGTCATCCCCCTGCTGTCCTGAGTTTTCGACCGGTGCCCGTCCGCTCGGCTGTCACACCCCTGACCTAGCGTCTCGGCCATGGGCAGGGACAACCGGGCGCGGCGGGCGGCCAAGGCGAAGTCGAGGGCCAGCGGCCATGGCGGCCGGGCCCAGCCCAGGTCCAGCACCGGTGCATCCGGGTGGTCGGCCAGCGGGCCGTCGGCGCCAGCGGGGTGGTCGACAGACGAGTCGTCGGCCAGAGAGCACGAGCGACGGGCGGCCGAGGAGCGGCGGCGGGCGGCGCACGAAGCCGACGTGTTCGACCTGTGGTCGGACACGGCCACGCAGATGCGTCGCGGGCATTGGCTCCCGGGCATGCAGGCGTTGGCCGCGGTCCACCCTGCCGTGGCCGACCACCAGGCCGAGGTCGCGCTACTGCTGGCGGTGGGCAGGGTGTGGACCATGGGCTGGCAACCGGCCGAGCTGCACCGCCAGGCCCGGCTGGGCAGCGAGCGGAAGGCCGCGGCCCAGCTGATCGGGCTGGCCATGGCCACCGACCACGCCATCCGCCCCGGGGCCAGCCTCGACCGACGGTGGATGGCGCAGTTCGATGGGTTGGGCCTGCCCGTGGTCGACGGTCGCCCTGGCTGGCTGGCCCGTTGGGCGCCGGGACTGGGCCTGTCCCGAGCTGGCGTGGTGACCGTCGTACTGGACGCGCTGGCCAACCTCGTCTGGCTGCCCCGACTCGAGCCCATCCTGCCGCCCCCGGGCGCCGAGGGTTCCGGACCCGGTGCGGTGCCACCCCCGTCATCGGCCGCCGGCGACCCGCCCACCCGTGGCGCCGAGTCCAACCCCATGCTCGACAAGATCCGCAACCTGTTGGCCAAGGCGGAGTCCACCACGTTCGAGGCCGAGGCCACCGCGTTCACGGCCAAGGCCCAGGAGCTCATGACCCGCCACGCCATCGACGCCGCCCTGGTCGGTGACCGGGCCAAGACCGCGGGCGAGCTGCCGGTACAGATCCGCGTCCCCATCGACGCCCCCTACGTCGACGCCAAGGCGCTGCTCCTGCAGACCGTCGCCTCGGCCGGGCGGTGCCGCACGGTCCTCATCGCCGAGGTGGCCCTGTCCACCGTCATCGGGTTCGCCGACGACGTCGCCGCCGTCGAGCTGCTGTTCACATCGCTCCTGGTCCAGGCGCAGTCGGCCCTGGCCGAGGCGGCCCGGCGAGCCCCGGCCGGCACCCGGACCCGCAGCCAGTCCTACCGCCAGTCCTTCCTCACCGCGTTCACGCACCGCATCGGCCAGCGCCTCGAGGAGATCAACGCCGCCGTGTACGCCGAGGTCGCCGCCGAGAGGGGTGGGGACTTCCTTCCCGTGCTCCGGTCCAGGGCCGAGGTGGTCGACGACTACCTGGAAGAGCGCTTCGGCACGCTGCGATCCATGCGAACCCGTCGTAGCTACGACGGCGCGGGCTGGGCCAGTGGCCAGGCCGCGGCCGACAAGGCCCGCCTCACCTCGGGCGAGGTGGCCTCGGGCTGACAGCACCCCACGGGCTCAGGTCCGGGCCAGCAGGTGCCGGGCCACGGCGGCCGCCCCCACCAGGCCGGAGTCGTCGCCCAGGGTGGCGGTCACGAACGTCAGCTGGGGGCTGGGGTGGAGGATCCACTGCTGGGATTCGGCGCCGATGCGGTCGGCCAGGGGCTGGCCCATCTTCTGGGCCATGCCCCCGCCGATGACCACGAGTTCGAGGTCGAGCACGTTGAGCACCGAGCCCACACCGACGGCCAGGACCTCGACGGCGATGTCGAAGAGCTCGACGGCGAGCTCGTCGCCCTCGGCCAGGGCCTTGGCCCACACCCGGGCGGTGAGGGTGGACTTGCCCTCCTCCCGCTGGATGTCGAGCAGGCGGGTGTGGCGGCCGGCGTCGACCATGGCCGTGACCATGGCGGCCAGGGACCGACGGCCAGCGTAGGCCTCGACGCAGCCCCGCCGGCCACAGCCGCACAGGGCACCGCCGCGGTGGGTGATGACATGGCCGATCTCCCCGGCGGCACCGCGGGCGCCGTCGAAGGGCTGGCCGTCGAGGATGAGCCCCCCGCCGATGCCCGTGCCCAGCCAAACGCCCAGCACCTGGTCGTGGCCCTTGGCCGCCCCGGCCAGCCACTCGCCCCGCAGGCCGACGTTGACGTCGTTGCCCAGGGCCACGGGCAGGCCCAGCTCACGAGAGACCGTGCCCGGCAGGTCGAAGGGCTTGTCCCAGCCGGCCAGGTTGGGCACCTCGGCCACCTGGCCCTCGAAGATGACCCCGGGGATGCCCAGGCCCACCGCCGCGGGGTGGTGGCCCAGACCGCGCACCGACTCGATGATGGCGTCGGCCAGGGCCCGGGGGCCGAGCTGGGGAGTGTCGCGCTTGGCCCGCACGTGGACCCGGTGGTGTTCGTCCACCAGCCCCACCCCGATGTTGGTGCCTCCCACGTCCACGCCAGCGACCAGCACAGGGCCTCCCTCTCGTCCGGGCGCCGGGCCCCGGACCACAGATGATGGGGACCACCACGGTCCGTGGCCCGCACGGTAGGCGCGAAGCTACGGAACCGGCCGGCCCCGTTCCCGCTTGCCGCGGGCGATCTCGGTGCCCAGGGCGTCGAGGCGCTGGTCCCAGAAGCTGCGGAAGCGGGCCAGCCAGGCGTCGACCTCCTGGAGGGGGGCGGCGTCCACGGCGTAGACCCGGCGGGTGCCCTCGGCCCGGGCGGTGGCGAAGCCGTTGTCCCGCAGGACCCGCAGGTGCTGGGACACAGCGGGCTGGGAGATGCCGAACTCGGCCTTGATGACGTCGGTGACCGCTCCCGAGGTCAGCTCACCCTCGGCCAGGAGCTCGAGGATGCGGCGGCGCACCGGGTCACCGAGGACGTCGAAGGCGTGCATCGGTCAGCTGGCGCCATCCGGCGGGGGCGCCGCGGAACCATCGGGCGACGGCGGGGGCTCGGCGCCGGTGTAGAAGCCGATGCAGCGCTCGGCCGCGGCGGTGGCCGCGGCCTCGTCGTCACCTGCGGCGATGGTGGCGGCCAGCCAGGCCCGGCCGCTCGAGATCATGAACTGGCGGGCCTCGTCGGTGGCCGACCACTCGGCGGCCTGCTCGGGCGGGATCGACGTGTCGCCGGCCAGGTGCAGGCTCAACCCGAGCAGGCTCAGGTCCCAGCCGATGCCCACGGCCCCAGGACCGAACTCGTTCCAGCGTTCGTCGTCGATGTGGGCGGCGTGGCGCAGCTCGAGGGTGGCCCGCTCGGGCCCCTCGGCGGTCAGGTGCACGTCCACCCAGCCGACCTCGCCGCCGAACTCCCAGGTCAGGGCCAGGTGCTTCGGCGGCTCGCACCGCAGTACCGTCCCCCCGGCGTTGCCTTCGAGCTGGTAGCGACCCCCGAGGCGCAGGTCGCCGGACACGGGCATGAACCAGCGGGGGATGCGCTCGGCGCTGGTCACCGCATCCCACAGGTCCTCGACCGTCGTCTCGTAGGTCTGGCTGGCCACCACCACCCGGGCCTCGCGACCCTCGCGCTCCTCCAGCCCCAACCGCCGGCCCACTGCGACGATCTGGTCCTGCACATCGACCATGCCCATCCTCCTCGATATCAGCTCTTCCTTATATAAGCGAGAGATGACACAGGGCGTCAAGGCAGGGGAGGCAACGGCTCATAGCTCGACGGCGGGGTAGGCCTCGTCGTGGCGGGCGCCCGAGACGCCGTGATAGGTGCACGTGCGGGCCTCGAAGTCGACCTGGTACCAGAGCACGCCCGCAGCCCAACTGGCGGCCACGAACTGGGCGTAGCTCCCCCGTCCGGACTGGTCGGTCCGCAGGCCGGCCATGAGCGCATCGACATCGAAGGGTGCGACCTCCACGACGCCGGTCACCAGGGGCACGCCCCGGTCCACGACCGCGCCGGTGCCCAGCTCGTACACCGACGTCGCCGCGGGCACGGTGTACATGTGGCGGGTGATGCCGGCTTGACGGAGGGCCTCGGCGAAGTACGGGAAGCCGCCTCCCGCAGGGCGAAGGGCGGTGGCCAGAGCCAATGCCGTGGGTACAGCGTCGGTGGCGGTCGTCATGGCATCTCCTCAGGGGGTGCAGCCGAGCCGGCTACTTTTGAACCAGTTGCCAATTCGACAACATATTGTCAGTATGCTGAAGACGACAGCATGTTGTCAATCGCGTGCTCGACCGCCGACCGAGGAGGGTGCCCGAGATGGCCGACGAGATGGCACTGCTCATGGCCGACCTCTACGAGGCCGCCGGGGCCAGCCGCCGCCTGGGCGAGCTCGTGGCCCAGGGTGAAGGCCAGAGCCAGGCCCGGTGGCAGGTCCTCAGCGTGCTCGACGGCCCGCCCGCCACCGTGCCCCAGATCGCCCGGCGCCTGGGCATCTCCCGCCAGGCGGTGCAACGGGTCGTCAACGAGCTGGCCAACGAGGGCACGGTGGCCGCCGAGGACAACCCCGGGCACCGCAGCTCGCCGTTGTTCACCCTGACCGAGGCCGGCCGGACCGCCCTCGACCGCCTGAGCGCCCGTGCCGCCGTGTTCCACCACCGCCAGCTCCGAGAGCTCCCCGCCGACGAGGTGACCGCGGCCCGGGCCTTCCTGCGACGCTTCACCGCACTGGTCCGCGAGGACGCCGCGTCCTTGCGCTGACCTGGTCGACCACGCCCTGCGGCCAAGTCCTCACATGACGCCCGTCACGGCCGATGGTCCTGGTGATCGTCGGCGGCGATCTCCGTTGGCCCGGTCGACGGCTGAGCCTGGGTGCGGGCGCGCCCCAGCGGATCGCCGCGACGCGCCGTCACCCCGCAGCCCAGGAGCCCCCGTGCGTTCGACCGGCAGTGTCAGAGCGATCGCCTGGGGCGTGGCCGTAGCCGCCCTGATCTTCGCCGCCTCGGCCTGTGGGACCAGGGGCCTGGGGGTCGAAGCCGCAGGCGCAGGTGCAGGTCCCACGACCATCGTCGATCCGGCCGCCGCCCGGGAGGCCGGTGCGGTGGCGCGGTGCGCCGACGGCAGCTCCTCGTCGAACAGCGAGTTCGATGCCACCTGCTCGGGCCACGGCGGGTCCAGCGCCCCGCTGCCCGTCGACCACGTGCCCCCGACCACGACCGCACCACCGACCACAGTGCCGCCGACCGCTCTCCCGACGACAGCCACACCGGTAACCGCCCCGCCGACCACGGCCGTTGCGGTCACCCAGTCGGCACCGATCGTCCGGGCCACGCCCATGACCGCGGTGCAGGCCGAGGCCGGTTCGGGCTGCAGCCCGAACTACGACCCGTGCGTGCCCATGGCCAGTGACGTCGACTGCGCCGGTGGATCGGGCAACGGACCCGCCTACGTGTCCGGACCCGTCCACGTGATCGGCAGCGACGTCTACGGCCTCGACGGCAACGACAACGACGGCATCGGCTGCGAGAGCTGAGGTCCACCGCCCGATGGCACCGAGACCGCCCGGGGTCGGGCGACGGCTGAGGGCAGGTACCGTCCGCCGGTGGTCGCCGCCGAGCCCTCCGCCACCGGTCCCACCCGGAACCGGCACCGCCTGGCCGTCGCCGCCGCCCTGGTGGTCGTCGTCGCCCTCGTCGCCGGCATGGTCCTGGCGTTGCCACGGCGCGATCACCACGAGGCCGAGGGATGGGATCCCCGGGTGGTCGAGCTGGTCCGCTTCGTGGAGCGCACCCGGGGCCTGACCTTCGACCACCCCGTACCCGTCCGCTTCCTGGACCCTGCCGACTTCCGGGCCACGGTGGCGGAACCGGATCACGACGATCCCGACGTCGATGGTGCCGGGACCCGCTCGCCGGACGACCCCCAGCTCGGGGCGGCCATCCACCGGGCTCTGGGCGTGGCCGAAGGCGCCCTGCCCGACGAAGCCAACCGCGCCGAGCTCGACGAGGCCCACGTCGAAGACGTCACCGGGCTCTACCGCAGCGACCGCGAGGACATCGACCGCCGGGCCCAGGCGGCGCCGGCCCGCTGCCCGTGAGGGACCAGCAGCGAGGCTCAGCGGCCGGCGTCGGGCCCTCCCGGGGGGACAGGTGGCGGCGGGGGCACGTCGCCGGGCTCGCTCGTCGGCGGCGGCGTCGATGTCGGGGCCGGCGGCGACGTCTGCTCGCCGGCCAGGGGCTCGTTGCTCCACGGACCGTTGAAGGGGGGCGGGGCACCGGGCACGCCGAAGCCCAGGCCGAAGCCGCCCCGACGGCGACCACCGCGGCCGGGGCGACCGCCGCCCAGACCCATGGGGCCGCCCATGCCGCCGAACGGTCCGCCACCGCCCGCCATCCCGCCGAAGGGACCAGGGAGGCCGCCGGGACCACCCCCGAAGGGACCACCCTGACCGGGGTGGTCACCGCGGTCGTCGTCGTGGTCGGGGTGGCCATGGCCGGCGTCGGGCGCGGCCACCGCAGGGGCACGGGGGACCGGGGAGGCGTCGTTGGGGCCCCGACCTTCGGGGTCGAGGCCCTCGTAGCTGCGTAGCCGGGCGATGCGCTCGGACAGCGGCGGGTGGGTGTCGAAGAGCTTGGTGCCCCCGTCGCGGCGGTCCAGTGGGGACTCGATCCACAGGTGGGCGGTGGCGTTGCTGCGCTGGCGGACGACGGTGCTGTCGCTCTCGAGCTTCTCGAGCGCCGAGCGCAGACCCGACGGGTTGCGGGTCAGGTCGACGGCGGTGGCGTCGGCCAGGGACTCCCGGCTGCGGGACAGCGCGGCCTTGAGCAGCAGGGCCGAGGGCACGGCGATGAGGTAGAGCAACGGCCCGATCAGGACCAGCAGGTTGCCGCCGTTGTCCCGACCACCTTGGCGGCGGTTGCCACCCGACATGGCGGTGATGAAGGACAGGCGCATGAGCACGTCGCTGACCACGACGATGCCGCCCACCGACAACACGGCCAGGGTCATGACCGAGGTGTCCCGGTTGCGGATGTGGGAGAGCTCGTGGGCCACGACGCCTTCGAGCTCACGCCGGCTCATCAGCCCCAGCAGCCCGGTGGTGGCCACCATGGCGCTGTGGGCGGGGTTGCGGCCGGTGGCGAAGGCGTTGGGGGCGGGATCGTCGATGACGTAGACCGCAGGCGGGACCATGCCGGCGGCGATGGCGATGCCCTCGACCAGGTTGCGCAGCTGGGCGTACTCGGGTCCGTCGGCCTTGTGGGCCCCGGTGATGGCCAGGGCGGCCCGGGCCGACAACAGGTAGGAGATGATCACGTAGCCGGCGGAGATGACCACGGTGAGGACCAGCACCGTGGGCTGGAAGACGAACCTGGTGGGGCACGACGACCGCCCGCCGTAGGCGCCGCCGGTGGTGGTGCACGCCCCCGCCGTCGCCTGGTAGCCGCCGAGGACGAGGGCCACGGCGTTCGCCACCACCAGGAGCAGGGCGAACGTGGCCCCCAACAGGAGCACGGTGCGGCGGCGGTTGGCCCGCTGTTCGTCGAGGAAACCGGCGGCCCCGACGTGGTCAGCGGTCACGGCGGGACCCGTGGCGGGCGGGGGGCCAGGAGGGGGTGGGCATCGAGCCGAGCGTACGGCGCGGCGCGGGGCAACCGACCTGCGGGTCACCGGGCCGATTCGCCGTCCGATTGGCGTCGGCGGCCACCCGGGTACGTGCCCGTGCAGATGTGGCCCAGGGAGGGAGCACGGGTGGCGAGCATCGAGGCGACGACAGCAGGCACATCGACGAGGACGGGGGTGCCGAGCTCGACGGCCCCGCCGGCCGGATCCCGCCTCGAAGGTGGGACCTTCGACACCGCCGGGCATGAGCACGGTCGCCTGCGCACGGTGCTGATGCCCGTTCTGGCCGTGTACGCCGTCACCACGACCGTCTACCTGGCCGTGGGGCTGTTCCTGACCCACGTGGTCGACCCCACCTGGTTCGGCCGACGCGACCTCGCCGTCAGCGAGTGGTTCGCCGCGCAGCGGACGGAGACGCTCAACTCGGTGGCCCACGTGGTGGCCAACGCCTCGGACTGGGCCGGGGTCATCCCCATCTGCGTGGTGCTGGCGGTGGTCGGCCGCCTGGTGTGGCACCGCTGGCGCGAGGCGGGCCTGATCGTGGGGGCCCTGCTGTTCGAGAAGGCGGTGTTCCTGAGCACGACGTTCCTGGTCGATCGGCCCCGACCCCCGGTGGGCCAGATCGGCGGCAACCCGCCCACCTCGAGCTTCCCGTCGGGCCATGTGGCCGCAGCGGTGGCCCTCTACATGGGTCTGTTCGTGGTGCTGGGCTGGCACGTGCACGGGAACCGGGCCCGAGCCCTGCTCTTCGCGGTGCTGACCCTGCCCGTGGTCGCCGTGGCCCTGGCCCGGCTCGAGTTGGGCATGCACCACCTCACCGATGTCTTCGCCGGCGCCGTGCTCGGCGTCATCTCCATCCTGGTCGTGCGCCACGCCCAGCACACCCTGTGGCCCGCCGACGACCGCGGTCCCCGGGGGCTGGCTCGCACCCGCTGACCCCTCTTCACCGGCCAGCAGCCAGCCCCTGCGCAACGCGCCGGGGCGCCAGACGCGCCGAGCCGCTGATCGCCATGGCGATCAGCGGCTCTCGCGCTGCGTTGGATGTGTGGGCGGTGCGGCTCGAGGTTGTCGATCACACCGCAGCAGGCCGGGGAGCGTTCGAGCGGCCGGTGACCATGTCGGGGTAGCGCTTGGTGAAGATCAGGGCGGCCACGATCGGACCGACCGTCAGCACCACGGGCAGGGGCAGGGCCACGCCGGCGCCCTTGGCCACGTTGACCGCGGCCATGGCGGCGAAAGCGGCCAGCCAGGCGGTGGTGATGCCGATGTTGATCTTGCGGAAGATCGGCGAGCCCCACGGCGACGTGGGCACCGACTGGCGGGCGAAGGCCTCGGTGAAGGGGTGGCCGGTGACCAGGCCGGTGGCGATCACCACGGTGATGACGCCCAGCGCCAGCCCGGCGCTGTAGCCCTCGACGGTCTTGGACACGTCACCCAGCAGGGCCAGGGCGGCGTAGACCCCGTAGACGGCGGTCGAGGTGACCGTGAGCTGGTCGGTGCTGCCGGTGGCCAACCCGTAGACCGGGGCGCCGAGCCCCAGCAGAGCGGCCACGACGGCGGCGGCGGTGAACCCGGCCGTCGTCACCAGGATCCCGTACACCACGAACGATGCGAACCCGATCATCATCTTCATCTTCCAGCCTCCTCGACTCCCCGGTGGCGGAATGTCCGCTGCCCGGCGAGGACCACCATCCCCCGCCGGTGGCGTACGAACATCCGCCACCTGGCGTAGCCCGGAGCGCGCCGGCCCACCGGAACGAGATGGAAGGGACCGTTCCCGACCGAACTGAGCAGGATCCCGGCGGCTGGTAAGCCGACACCACGAGTTTCATGGAGACTCGGCACGTCGACCTCGCCGGCAGCGCGGATTGCACTGCATCGAGCATCTGCGTGATCGCTACATCATCGTGGTGAACAGAAGTTCCTCCGGCAGCTGCCTTGACGGATTGTTACGGTCGATTGGATGCGGCGAGAGGAACTACCTCATTCGGCTGGCGCGAAGGCGACCGAACAGCGTGAAGGCAAAGCTCCTCACGAGGTGTTCGTCAGCTACTCCCACGAAGACGCGCAGCAGGTCGAACCGCTGATCGCCCTCATCCAACAGCGCGGCTTCACCGCCTGGTGGGACCAGCGCCTGCGAGTGGGCGATGAGTTCCCCGCTGAGATCGAGGACGCCATCTCCACGGCACGCGCGACCGTCGTCTGCTGGAGCGACTCGTCTGTCTCGAAGCCATGGGTGATCGCAGAGGCGACGCTGGCGCTCCAACGCTCGTCGCTCTTGCCCATCGCCCTCCACGGGTGCCCCCCACCCGAAGACTTCGCCCACCTCCAGACCTTGGCCATCACGTCGACCGACCGCGTCGACTCGGCCGTCTTGGAGCTGACCCATCGGATCAGTGACCTCTGCGGCCACCCGGGTGCCGACGCGCCAGACGTCTCCTGGACCGATGTCCTCAGCTCGTTCCCTGAGGGACATCGGTTGGAGCTCGAGGGAGTGGTGCTGAACGAGATCGTTTGCTGGACGAAGGACCATCGGCCGTACGTCGACCTCACACTCGACACCTTGGCCGGCGAGATCGCATGCCGGCGCTGGAACACGGACGAGCTACCAGGGGCCTACAGCTTCGTCCACGTCAAGGGCCGGGTGATCGAGCACCTCGGCCGAAGACGGCTCGGCGTGGAACAGATCGGGACCGTCGAGGTGCGCCCTGCCCCCGGTCGCCGAGCTCTCTTGGCCTACCTGCTGCGACACGTGGAGGCAGGGGACCAGTCGAGCTGGAGCCTCGACGGCAAGGACGGGACGACGGTGCTGCTCGAGGCGGGGCAGGAGTCGATCGTCTCCGTGCAGCCGGGGTCGTTCGTACCCCTGGTCGCGCCCCTCAGCGACGGCGACCGATCGACTCTGGTGGGACACGTGCTGCGCCGAAGTGCCCAACCGGTGCTGATGGGCTACCCCCTCGTGCGCCTCCCCGACGGCAAGCTCGAGCCGTTGGCTGTCATGCCCATCGACGTCTTCCGCTCTGCGCGCAGCGATAGCGGCTTCACGCTGCGCTCGACGGGAGCCGGGGTCCAGTGGAGCGAGAAGGGCCTGCGGCGTGCCGGTCTCCAGCTCGAGGATCTGCGAGACCTCCCAGCTGATGCGCCAGGCATCGAACTGATCCGGGCTCTGGTCGATGGCAACGAGAGACTGTCCAGCAGGGTCATCGATCCTGAACACCTCGCCGACAAGGCCACCGGCCACCTGGTCAATCACGCCGCGATCTTCAGTCCCTCAGCAGGCCCGATGACGAAGGTGCTGCGACAGGACGTCGAAGCACTGCGACAGTGGCCAGAAGGCGCCATCGCGTCCTCGCCGCTCGGCGTCCTGCTCGATGGCCTTCCCGAGGTGGAGCGGCCGCTGGGGGCCCTGGCTGAGGGACCGGCCATCGGACCCGCATCGCTTGCGCAGGACGAGGCGAACCTCCGTGCTCTGCACCACCGCCTCACGGTCGTGACAGGGCCACCGGGCACGGGCAAGTCCCAACTGATCGCGAACATCGTCGCCGCGGCCATTAAGGGAGGCGAACGGGTGGTGGTGGCCTCGACCAACAACGCGGCGGTCGATGTCGTGGCGGAGCGAGCCTCGGTACAGGGTGGATCGCTCGTCGTTCGCTGCGGTCCGAGCGATAAGGACGGGGAGGCGGCAGACATGATCGCCGCCCATCTCCGCTGGATCCGCGGAGGCGCGTCACTCACCCCAGCGACCATGCCGAGCGATGGCGGCTACCCGGCCCACCCCGCCCACCTCTACGCCAGGGCGACGGCGCGACGACAGGACGAGGTGAACCTGGGCAGGCTGGAGCGGGCCGTCAGCGCCTTGGAGGTGGACGTCCCACCAGCCCTGGTGGTCGCAGCGAGGAGCGAGCGGCGAGAACAGCTGGCGCACCTGTTCGACGAACACCTCGCTCTCGTCGAGGCCCGAGGCCAGATCCAGGCTTGGCGGTTCCTACGACGACGTCGCGCCTCGCGTGAGATCTCCGCCGCACGAGACAATTCGTGCCGTCAACTCGGCTTGAGCGCGCAGGACATCACCGCGCCCATGTGGAGCCGTGTCCTGGAGCTGCTGAAGGCTGACAGCGAGCACAGCCAGGTGCTCGCCCGGTTGGCGGGCACGCCGACGATCGCGCAACTCGATGACGAGGTGACCGAGTGGTTCGGCCCAACCCGGGCGGAGCGACGAAGCCAGGCGGCCGCTTCCGCCATCAGCTCACGGGCAGCTCAGGCGACGGCGGCGGCCGTGGAAGCCGCTGCGGGCCTCGTCACTGGCCTCAGGTCGACGTCGTTCAAGGCCGTTGACCGCCACCGCCTCGTGAGTGAGGCTGCCTCGGCGCTCCCGGCGTTGTGCGTCACCCTGCACTCGGCCGGGCGGTTCCTGGCCATGGAAGCGGCCTCGATCGATCTCGTCGTCATCGACGAGGCGTCCCAATGCCACCTGTCGGCGGCAGCGCCGCTGCTGGCGCGGGCCCGACGAGCGGTGGTCATCGGCGATCCTCACCAGTTGCCCGTGGTGGAGACGCTCACCGCCCTCGACCGAGCGCTGCTGGCCACCCGGGTGGGCCTCGATGCCGATGACCGCGCCCGATTCGCCGGCACCTCGACCCTGTTCGATCACGCTGCGGCTGCCGTCGACGGCGAAACGGTGTTCCTCGATGGCCACTTCCGATGCCACCCCGACATCGCCAACTTCGTCAACCGGACGTTCTACGAGAACAAGATGACCGTTCGTACCGAGATCAGGCCCCCGGTTCCAGGGCCCGCACTCGCATGGTTCGACTGCAGGATTGGAGATCAGCCGTCCATCGGCAACACCAACACAGCCGAGGCCGACCTCGCCGTCGACATCGCCGAGAGCATGTTGAAGAGGCACCGTTTGTCGACTGGCATCATCTCGCCGTTCAAGGCCCAGGTCCGACTGATCAAGGAGGAGCTGACGAAGAGGGGACTCAGCGATCAGATCCGGGTGGGCACGGTCCACGCGTTCCAGGGTGACGAACGGTCCGCCATCATCTTCTCCCCGGTGCTTTCCTCCGGCCGCTCGTCCGGTCGGCGTCGGTTCGTCGAGGACCCGCAACTGGTGAACGTCGCCCTCACCCGGGCCAAGGAGGTGTTCCTGGTCGTAGGTGACAAGTGCGCGTTCACCTCTGCGACCAGCCCCCTGGGTTCGCTGCGGGAGGAGGTCGAGCGGTTGGAACGCCTCTACTCGACAGCGCAGAGGTGATGGACCTCGGCGAGGATGGGGTCTCGACTCTCAGCGGGTCGGGCAACGACAACCGAGAGCCGCCTGCGCCTCAGGGCCAGTACGGGATGGGTGAGGGGCCGAGCTGGGAGGCGAGGATGCGCTGGGCGTCGCGGACGAAGTCGACGAGCTTGATGCGGGTGTCGCGGGGGTCGATGATGTCCTGGCCGGTGGCCTCGGCGGTGCGGAAGGGCGAGGTCAGCTGGTGCAACCGGGCCTCGATCTCGGCCCGCTTGGCGTCGGGGTCCTCGGCCGACTCGATCTCCCGGCGGTACGCCGCTGCCGTCCCCCCGGCGATGGGCATGGAGCCCCACGTGGCCGACGGCCACGCGTAGCGACGGAACATGCCCGTGGGCCGATGGTGGGTCTGGCCACCCACCCCGAACAGGCGGCGGATGGCGAAGGTGATCCACGGCTGGCGGCACATCACCGTGGCGCACACCAACCTCGCCCCCGCCCGCTCGATCCCGTCCTTCTCCGACTGCAACCCCACCAGCAGCCCGGGCTCGTCGGCGAAGTCCACCAGGGGCAGGTGGAACGTGTCGCACAGCTGGAACAGGCGCAGGGCCTTGCTCCCCGCCGCCGCATCCGTGGCCCCGCCCAGGTGCTTGGGGTTGTTGATCATCACCCCCACCGGGTAGCCGTCGACCCGGGCCAGTCCCGTCATCCGGGCCCGCCCGTACAACGGCGCGATCTCGAAGAACGACCCCTCGTCGACCACCGACTCGATGATCCGCTTGGCCTCGAACGGCCGCCGCGGGTTGCGGGGGATGGCGTCGGCCAGCTCGTCGACCCGCCGATCGGTGGGGTCGCCGTTGGCCGCCCGGGGCGCCATCTCCCACACGCTCGACGGCAGGTAGGACAGGAACCGGCGGATCTGGGCCAGGGCGTCCTCTTCGGTATCGGCCACGTTGTCGACCACGCCGCTCTCGCGCCCGTGGATCTCGGCCCCGCCCAGGGTCTCCTTGTCCACGTCGTAGCCCAGCGCGGCCTTGACCACGGGCGGCCCCCCGGGGAACACCTGCGACGACCCCCGGACCATGACGTTCCAGTGGGCCAGGCTGGTGTGCAGCGCCCCGATCCCCGCCGCCGCCCCCATCACCGCTGAGACCACGGGCACGGCGCTGAGCAGGTGGATCTCGGTGTGGGTGAAGCTGTTGGCATCGGGCAGGTAGGTGCGGCCCAGGGTCTCGAAGCCCCGGACGCTGCCCCCGGCCGCGTCGATGAGGCGCACGTAGGGCAACCGCCACTGCAGCGCCCGCTCACTGGCCGTCATCTCGATGCCCAGGCCACCGTGGTTGGACTCGGCCGACCCGCCCCGCACGGTGAAGTCACCGGCCTGGACCATGACCTTGCGCCCCTCGACCCGGCACTCCCCCTCGATCTTGCCCGAGGGCAGGACGTGGGTCAGGTTGCCGTCCTCGTCGTAGGTGGCCGTGCCCCGGAACGCCCCGTACTGGTCGAACGTGCCCTCGTCGGCCAACAACTCGATGCGCTCGGTGACCGTCAGCTTGCCCCGCTGGCGCTGGCGGGCGATGCCCTCGGGCCCACCCAGGCCAGCGGCGAAGGCCAGGCGTGCCTCCAGCTCGTCGAGCTCGGGCGTCCAGGTCAAGGCCGCTCACCTTCGGTCGGGATGCGCGTGCACCGCATGCTCTTCATGTGGGGGCCTTCATGTGGGGGTCTTCATCCGGGGGGACGGTCGGCGATGACGCCGTCGACCAGCAGGCGGGCCACGTGCTCGTCGTCGTACCCCAGCAACTCGGCCAGCACGGCGGCGTTGTCGGCCCCCAGCGCCGGGCACGGCCCCAGGCTGATCTGCGTGCGGCTGAAGTGGATGGGGAAGCCGGGGAAGCGGGCCGGCCCGACGTCGGGCTGGTCCCAGGTGGCGATGAAGCCCCGCTCGGCGATGTGGGGATCGTCGACCAGGTCACCGTTGGTCATGACCGGGAAGGCGGCGACGCCGATGCCCTGCAGCCCGGCCGCGGCCTCGAGCCCGCTGCGCTCGATCGTCCACGCGGCCAGCGCTTCGTCGATGGCATCGGCGTCGGCGGCCCGTCCGGCGTGGTCCAGGGACCGTCGGGCCACCAGCCGTTCGTCACCGACCAGGTCGACCAGGCGGGTCCACTCGTCGTCGGACTGCACGGTGACGGCCAGCCAGCGGTCCTCACCCTGGGCCGGGTAGGCCCCCTGGGGGGAGAACTGGGGCGAACGGTTGCCGTGGCGGGCGGGGTCGACACCGGTCAGCGACGTCACGAGCAGCATGTCCCCGGCTATGGACAGCAGGGTCTCGAGCTGGGAGATGTCCACGTGGACGGCCTCGTCGACCAGCTCGCGCTCCCACAGGGCGGCCAGGGCGGCGAAGCTGCCGTGCAGCCCGCCGACGGCATCGGGGTAGGCCACCCCGATGCGGGTAGGGCCGCCGCCTTCGTACCCGGTGGCCTCGTCGAACCCGCCGTGGGCCTGGAGCACGGGGCCGTAGGACAGGTTGGCGGCCAGGGGTCCGTCGGTGCCGTAACCGGTCATGGAGATGGTGACGGCGTCGGGGTTCGAGCGCCGCACGCTGTCCACGTCGATGCCCAGGCTGCGGGCGCCCCGGGGGCTGTAGTTGTGCAGCACCAGGTCGGCCTTCGCGATCAGGCTGCGCAGGATCTCGGGGCCGTCGCCGGCCTTGCCGTCCAGGCACAGGCTGCGCTTGCTGCGGTTCATCTTGTTGAACAGCCCGCCCCGGTTCCACCACCGCTCACCGGGGATGGCCTCGGGGTACACCGGGTAGCGGACCTGGGGGTCGGGCAGCTCACCCCAGTGCCATCCCGGGGGCCGTTCGGGCTGGGTGCCGATGCCCCGTGACGTGGGGTGCTCGACCTTGATCACGTCAACACCCAGGTCACCGAGCATGCGACCCACGAAGGGCCCGGCCCACGCCACCCCCATCTCCAGCACGGTGACGTCGTGCAGGTCGAGGGCGGGCAGCACCCGGGGGGCAGGCCGGCGGGCGTCGGCTCGGACCTCGTCACTGTGCTCACCCAGGGCCGGGGCCGGCGTGGGCTCGATGCGGCGGTCGCCGACCCTGAACGGGGCCCCGGGCATCCGCGCCCCGGCCCCGAGGTCATCGGGCGTGGTGAGGAACTGGCGCAGTTCGAGCTGGGGCTCGTCGAGCACCTGGGACATGGTCATCAGCCGGCTGGCGGGCACGCCTGCGGCCTGGAGGGCGGCGACGGCCTCGTCACAGGTGCGGTGCTCGAGCCAGGCGTTGATGCGGGCGTCGATCTCGTCGGCCCGGTCGAAGCGCTCGGCGTTGGCCCGCAGGCGGTCGTCGGCCAGCAGGTCGACCATGTCCATGACGATGCACGACGCCTCCCACTGGTGCAGGGCGGGGGCGACGATGGAGATCCAGCCGTCCTTGCACAGGTAGAGGGCGATGGGGTGCACGGACTCGGCGAAGCGGTTTCCCCAGCGCTTCTTCACCACCCCGGTGTGGGTGTACATGGTGATGGACCACTGGTGCAGGGCGGCCGCCGCTTCGATGGCCCCCACATCGACGAGCTGACCCTCACCCGTGCGGGCCGCGTGGAAGAGGGCAGCCTGGGCGCCGACGGCGGCGGTGGCCCCCGTCAGGTACGAGTCCCACGCTCCCCCACCCTGGAGGGGCTCACGATCGGGCTCCCCGGTGAGGGACATGTGCCCGCCCGCGGCCCAGTCGGTCAACGCCGTCGACCGGTAGCCGGCGTAGGGGCCCGTGAGGCCGAAGCCGGAGATGGCCACGTGCACGGCGGCCGGGTTGACGGCCGCGATGCGGGCCTGCCAGGTCGCGGCGGCGCCGGGGTCACCGTCGATGGCGTCGATGACCAGGTCAGCCCAGGTGAGCAGGGCATCGAGCTCGGCGTCGTCGGTGGGGAGCACGGCGCTGCGCTTGCCCGCGGCCAGGTACGCCCACGATGCGCTGACATCGTCGTGGCCGGGGACGCGGGGCTGGGACCGGCGCAGGGCGGCACCCTCGGGTGGTTCGAGGCAGACCACCTCGGCCCCCGTGGACGCGAAGAGGCGACCGCAGTACGCGGCCGCCACCGAAGACCCGACCTCGAGGACGCGGAGGTTCCTCATGGCCCTGACGGTAGAACGCCTCTGACACGCGTGTCAATCTGGGCTCCTTCATCACATGACTAGGCCCGTCTTGTTGCCGTTGATCTGCCGTATGGGATCGAGGATCGCTCGTGCTTAGCGAAGTGAACGCATCCGCCTACGCCGGCGGTACGCCCATGCGTCCCGTTCGCCGGACAAGCCGGTGGGTCCACGAACTGAACGCGTGCACCTACGCCAGCGGTAGGCGCATGCGTTCGATCCGACGTCGGCGTGGGTGGTGCACTCGGCGGCGTCTGGCCGCGGCCGCGGTTGGCGGGCAGACTCCGCCCTCGTGTCGCCATCGGTGGGGACCGAACAGGGGGATCGCTGGTGACCAGTGGGAACGTGCTGCCGTCCATGCGGCTCGACGGTCAGGTGGCCCTGGTGACGGGAGCCGGGCGGGGCATCGGGGCGGCGTGCGCCCTGGCCCTGGCCGAGGCGGGGGCCGAGGTGGTGGCCATGAGTCGCACCGAGGCCGAGCTCGTCGAGGTGGTGGACACCATCCGGGCCAAGGGGGGCACGGCCACCGCCGTGGTGTGCGACGTGACCGACACCGGGTGGGTGCAGCGCGAGGTCGCGGGGCTGGACCGGCTCGACATCCTCGTCAACAACGCGGGCACGGCCATCTCCGGCCGGTTGACCGACATCTCCCCCGAGGCCGTGGAGACCATGTTGGCCCTCAACTGCCGGGCCGCGGTGCTGGTGGCCCAGGCTGCCGCCCGGCGCATGGAGGCCCAGGGCAGCGGGGTGATCATCAACCTGTCGTCCACCTTCGGCAAGAACGGCCGGCCCGGCCACAGCGTGTACTCGGCCACCAAGCACTTCATCGAAGGGCTGACCAAGTCGGCCGCCGTCGAGCTCGCCCCCGCCGGCGTGCGGGTCGTCGCCGTGGGTCCCACGGCCATCGAGACCCCGCTCACCAGGGACCGTCTGAACGACCCCGCCATCGGCGGCGATCTGCTGGCCCGCATCCCCCTGGGACGGTTCGGTCAGCCCGGTGACGTCGTCGGCGCCGTGGTGTTCCTGGCCTCCCCCGCCGCCGCCCTCATCACCGGCACCACCCTCATGGTCGACGGAGGTTGGACGGCGCAATAGCGGTGCCGGCAATGCGGCAGCGGCCGGTCGCCCGGCTTTCCTAGGCTGAGCCCATGTACGTGCCGCCCGTCAACGCCATCGAGGACGAGGCGACGGTGCGGGCCATGGTGGCGGCCATCGGCAGCGCCCAGATCATCACCGTGGGCGCCGACGGTTACCCCCTGGCCACCCTGCTGCCCATCCTGTGGGACGGCGACACCGTCGTGGCCCACATGGCCCGGGCCAACGGCCACTGGCGCACCATCGAGGCCGGGGCCCCGGCGCTGTACGTCGTGGCCGGGGCCCAGGGCTACGTGTCGCCCAACTGGTACCCGGCCAAGGCCGAGGACGGCAAGGTCGTGCCCACGTGGAACTACTCGGCCGTGCACCTGCGCGGCCAGGTGGTGGTGCACGACGACCCCGCTTGGGTCCTCGACGTGGTGACCCGGTTGACCGAACACAACGAGCGCTCCCAGCCCCAGCCGTGGGCGGTGAGCGACGCCCCCGACACCTACGTCGCCGCCATGCTGCGGGGCATCGTCGGCATCGAGCTGAGCGTGGCCCGCATCGTGGCCAAGGCCAAGCTCAGCCAGAACCGCTCCGACGCCGACCGTGACGGGGTCATCGACGGCCTGCGCGGCACCGGCCTCCGCCGGGACGAGGACGTCGCCGCCGACATGGAGCTCCTGCTCCACCCCCCCGGCTGAGGGATCCCGCCTTCGACCCCGGGGGACGTTTGACAACCCAGGGGTGGTTCGCGACCATGCCGACGCGCTCCGGGGGGAACGCACCGGCGGTCCTGACGGGCCGCCGATCGGGGGGGATCATGGCCGAGCCGGTGCAGCGCCAGGTCAGCGTCGACGGCCACACCGTCGACGTGGTCAGTGGGGGATCGGGTCCACCGGTGGTGGTCCTGCACCACGACATCGGCAACCCCGGCTGGCTGCCCTTCTACGACCTGTTGGCCGAGCAGTTCCACGTGGTGGTGCCGTCCCACCCCGGCTTCGACACCTCGCAGCGACCCGAGTGGTTGCGCTCGGTGCGCGAGCTGGCCTCGCTCTACCAGTGGCTGCTGCACCAGGAGGGCCTGGAGGACGCCCACCTGGTGGGCCTGGGCTTCGGCGGCTGGATCGCCGCCGAGGTGGCCACCACCTCCCATGGCCGCGATCGGGGCCTGGCCCTGGTCAACCCCATGGGCCTGCAACCCCGTGAGGGCGAGATCTACGACCAGTTCATCGTCAACGCCGAGGAGTACATCACCGCCGGCTTCGCGGACATCGCCGCCTACCACGGCGCCTTCGGCCAGCCCCCCAGCGAGGACCAGCTCGTCACCTGGGAGGTGAACCGGGAGATGACGACCCGCATCGCCTGGAAGCCCTACATGTTCGACCGCGCCCTCGAGCACCTGCTGCGGGGTGTCGACGCCCCCACCCTGGTGGTGGCGGGGTCGGGCGACGGGCTCGTTCCCCCGGTGTGCGCCCAGCAGTACGCCGAGCTGATCCCCGGCGCCCAGCTCGCCACCATCGACGGTGCCGGGCACTTCGTGGAGATCGAACGCCCCGACGAGCTCAGCGCCCTGGTGGCTCCGTTCCTGGCCAAGGCCCACACCGAGAAGCAGGGGAGCTGACCGTGCACGTCATGTACTTCTCCGAGCAGCCCATGAGCGCCTATCCCAAGGACGAGGCCGACAAGCTCGGCTATTCGGCGCTGCTGTTCTCCAACGAGCACTTCGATCCCGCCGAGGGCAGCCGCCTCTACAACGAGTACATCGAGGACTTCGTGGCTGCGGAGGCCGTGGGCTTCGACGGGGTGATGCTCAACGAGCACCACAACGCCCCGTTCTGCATGTCGGCCAAGGTGAACGTGATGGCCTCGGTCCTGGCCCACGCCACGGAGCGGGTCAAGATCGTGCTCCTGGGCAACCCGTTGCCCCTGGCCGACAACCCGGTGCGGCTGGCCGAGGAGCTGGCCATGATCGACATGATCTCCAAGGGCCGCCTGGTGGCGGGGATCGTGCGCGGCGGGGGCACCGAGCAGCTGTCGGCCAACGTCAACCCGGCCTACAACCGCGAGCGGTTCAACGAGGCCCACGACCTGATCGTCAAGGCGTGGACCCAGCCGGGACCGTTCCGCTGGGAGGGTGAGCACTACCACCAGCGGGTGGTGAACCCGTGGGCCCTGCCCCTGCAGACCCCCCACCCCCGCATCTGGGTGCCCGGGGTGTCGAGCCCCGAGACCATCGAGTGGGCGGCCCAGCACGGCTACCCCTACATCGTGCTCAACGCCAGCATCGACAGCTGCAAGAAGATCTGGGGCATCTACGAGGGTGCAGCCCAGCGGGCTGGCTACACGTCGGGCCCCGAGCACCGGGGCTACCTCATCCGCATCCACTGCCAGGACACCGAGTCCAAGGCCGAGGAGGGGGCCCGCCAGTTCATGTGGATGCAGGGCGAGTTCGTCGGCCTGCTCCACCCCGTGTGGGGGGCGCCGTCGGGCTACCTGGGGGCCGGTGCCCGTCGACCCATGGCCCTGGTGCGGGCCGGTCGCAAGGCCATGGCCGGCAAGGTGCCCTTCGAGGTCCAGGCCGGGGCCGGTTCCATCATCTACGGCACCCCGGAGCAGTGCATCGAGAAGCTGCGGGTGCTGCTCACCGAGACCCGTCCCTCGATCCTGTCGCTGTGGGGCAACGACGGCCTGGTCAGCCACACCGACGCCCAGCGCTGCATCGAACTGCTGGGCAAGGAGGTGCTGCCCGCGGTGCGTGAGATCGGCGAGGACCTGGGCCTGAAGAGCCCCTTCGAGGTGGGAGCCCCCACCAGCCTGGCCCATCCCGAGCCCGCCATGCCCCGCCTCGTCGGGGCCCGGTAGGCGCGGTGGACGCCAGCGTCGACGGAACCACAGCCCCCGCCGACCGAGAACTGCCCCTGGCCGGCCTGCGCGTCCTCGAGTGCGGCGACACCATCGCCGCGGGCTACGCCGGCCGCCTGCTGCGCCAGCTCGGCGCCGACGTGGTCAAGGTCGAGGTGGGCGCCGGTGACCCGTTGCGGACCCGGGGCCCCGCGCTCGCCGCCGGGCCCGACGGCCGCCCCGACCCCGAGGCCAGCACCTCGTTCGCCTACCTCCACGCCGCCAAGCGCTCGGTGCGCCTCGAGCCGGGCACCGACCCCGACCGGGCCCACCTGGGCCAGCTGGCCACCGGCGCCGACGTGGTCATCCGCTCCACCCGCACCGGGGGACCGTGGCTCGCCGACGACGACCTCGCCGGTGTCGAAGCGGCCCACCCCGGCCTGGTCACCGTGGACATCTCCCCTTTCGGGGCCACCGGTCCCCTGGCCGGGCTGGCCGGCACCGACCTGGTGGCCCTGGCTGCCGGCGGCATGCTGTCGCTGCAGTCGACCGACCGGCGCGACCTCGACGCCGCTCCCCTGCGCCCCTACGGCGACCTGTCCAGCTTCCACGCCGGCGCCCACGCGACGGTGGCCGCGCTCGGCGCCCTCCATGCCCGGCTGGGCGACGGTCGGGGCCAGCGCATCGACGTGTCGGTGCAGGAGGTCGTGGCCGGCATCCTCCTCAACGCCGTGCCCTCGTGGACCTACGCCGGCATCGTGCCCTCGTCGCACGGGGCCCGGGTCATCAACCCGTGGGCGGTGTTCCGCCTCCAGGACGGCTTCGTGCTCATGCACTGCACCGAGGACGCCCACTGGCACCAGCTGGTGGAGATCCTGGGCCGACCCGACTGGGCCACCGTCGAGCTCTTCGACACCAACGCCGGACGGGTCACGGCCGGTGACGGGCTCGAGGGGTTGGTGGCCGAGGCCCTGGCCGCCTTCGAGGTCGAGGACTTCCTGGCCCAGGGCATCGCCGGCGGCGTGCCCTGCGCCCGGATCAACACCGCCGAGGACCTGCTGGCCGACGCGCACCTGGGCGACCGGGGCTTCTTCGAGCCGCTCCGCACGGGCTCGGCCGGGGCCGGAGACGACGGCTTCGTGGCCCCGGGGCTGCCGTTCCGCCTCCATCGCACGGCCCTGGCCAGCGGGGGCCGGGCCCCCAGGTTGGGCGAGCACACCGCCACGGTGCTGGCCGAGTGGTCACCCCGGCCGGCGACAGCGACAGCGACAGCGACAGCGACCGCGACCGCGACCGCGACCGCGACCGCGGCCGCGGCCGGCGCCGGCCCCCTGGCCGGGATCAAGGTGGTCGACCTGAGCTGGGTGTGGGCGGGGCCGTTCTGCGCCCAGCAGTTCGCCCACCTGGGTGCCGACGTGGTCAAGGTGGAGTCACCCAACCGGCTCGACCTGACCCGACGCATCGGCCCCTTCGTCGACGGGGTGCCCGGCCTGGACCGCTCGGGCTTCTTCAACCAGAACAACCAGGGCAAGCGCAGTGCCTGCCTGGACCTGAAGGACACCACCGAGCGGGCCCGCCTGGTGCAACTGCTCTCCGAGGCCGACGTGGTCATCGACAACTGGAGCGCCGGCGCCCTGGCCAAGGCCGGCTTCTCCTACGACGAGCTGAGGCAGCTGAACCCGGCCATCGTGGCCGTGAGCATCACCGGCTTCGGCGAGACCGGCCCCATGCACCGCCGCATCTCCTACGGCGCAGGGATCGAGGCCCTGTGCGGGACGTCGTCGCTGACGGGGGCACCCGGGGGCCCACCGGCCGACTCGACACTGAACCTGCCCGACGCCAACGGCGGCATCCACGGCGCCGTGGCCGCGCTGGCCGCCCTGTACCGGGTGCGGCGGAGCGCCGGCTCGGCCGGTTCGACCGGTGCGGACGCCGGCGACCGGGTCGAGGTGTCCCTGCTCGAAGCGGCCATGGCCGTGCTGCCCTGGGGGGTGCTCGAGGTCGCCGCCCACGGCCGCCAACCCGAGCGGTGCGGCAACCGCGACCCCGAGATGGTCCCCCACGGCGTGTTCCGGGGTGCGGACGGTGCCTGGGTCGCTCTGGCCACCCGCGACGACGCCGACTTCGGGCGCCTGGCCCGACTGCTGGGCCGCGCCGAGCTCGCCGTGGATCCCGGCTACGCCACCCTCGAGGCCCGACAGCGCCACGAGGCCGGCCTCGAGGCCATGGTGTCGACCTGGGTGGCCAGCGACGACGCCGGCCGCATCGCCGCCACCCTGCAGCGCGCCGGCGTGCCCGCCCACCGCGTCGACGATGTGGCCGAGCTCGTCGGTTCGGACCACCTCGACGCCCGGGGCTTCTTCACCCGCGCCGACCACCCCGAATGCGGCCCCCGCCCCCTGGCCAGCGCGGCCTGGCGCACCTCACGTTCGCCCATGCGGGTCACCACCCCCGCCCCCGTGCTGGGCCAGCACACCGCCGAGGTGCTGGCCGACCTCGACCGACGCGCCGTCGATGCCGCCATGCGGCCCGGGCCCCTCCAGGCCGTCTGACCTCCCTACCATCGGCCGATGGGCGGTGGCCGGGGGGACGGTGACGGCGCCGAGCTGCGCTTCGAGGACGCTGTCCACGTCGACGGCGAGGCTGGCGAGCAGGTCACCATGGGCGGCCGCCCCGGCTGGCGACCGTCGCGGCAGGGGGCCGTGGCCGGGTTGCTGCTGGCCGTCGTCGCCACCGCCGTGGTGCTCAGCGGTCGGGGCGCCGGCGCACCCGGCCCCCCGCCGACGAGCATGTTCGTGCCCACCACCACGGTTCCGGAGCGCTCGGCGGAGCGCGGGGGTGTGGACCGTGGCGACGCCGACGCGCCGCTCTCCGTGCCGGGCCGGCTGGCGGTGCTGTTGGGTGACAAGCTCCTCCTCGGCCAGGTCGAGGACCCGTCCCGGGGCAGCGTCCTGCTGGGCCTGATCCACACCGAGGACGACGACCCCCGGTTGTGGGCCGTGGGCCGCCACGTGCTGGCCGTCGGCTCGGGTCCCGACGGTGTCCACGGCGTGTGGTCCTTCGACGCCACCGGGTTGGAGGTGCCCGCCTACCTGGGTGCGGCCGACGCCGTCGTGCCCGCTTCGGACCGGGCCGGCCTGTGGCTGACCGAGCAGGGCACGGTGCGCCGGGTGAGCCTCGGCGGCCAGGTGCTGGCCGGTCCCTTCCCTGTCGATGGCCAGGTGGTGGCGGCGTCGAGGGGCGGTCTGGTGCTGCAACGTCAGGACCAGGTCCTGTGGTGGGTCCCAGGTGGCGGCGCCCCCCCTCGCCAGCTGGGTGTGGGCCGGGCGCTCGACGGCGGGCCCGGGACCGTCGTGTGGCGCTCGGCCGACGGAGGCCTCACCCTCACCGATCCCCGGTCAGGTGAGAACACCCGTTTGGACGATGACACCGGCGGCGGATCCGGCGCCCGACCTGAGGAGGCCGGGGAGGGGAGCGCGTCGCTGTCCCCCGACACCGTCCACGTCGTGTCGACGGACGGGCGCGGCGCGTTGACGTTCCACGACCGCGACGGGGCCGGCACCGTCACCGTCGTCGAACCCGAGGGGGCATCGGCGACCTGGCTCACCGGTTCCGTCGCCCTGCTCGCCGAGCCCGATGGCGATCTCAGCCTCCTCGACGCCGTCAGTGGGGCCCGGCGGGAGCTGCCCGCCCTGCCGGTGGCGGCCCGGGCGGCCGCCTTCGTGGCCGAGGCCGAGTGGCGCACCCCGGTGGTGGCCGAGCGGGCCGAGCCCTTCTGGGAGGTGCGGGCCCGGGCCGATGTGGTCGACGGCGCCGCCGAGAAGGAGCTCGACGTGATCTACTTCGCCGCCTCCGGCCCCTTCTACGGCCTCGTGGCCCGACCCGACCAGGTCGTGGCCGCCCAACGCCTGCAGGACGGCACCGTCGTCGGTGTCGTCTCGGACCCTGCCGTCACCACGGTGCGGGTCGAGCAGCCCACCGGGGCCACGGTGGTGCCCGTGACCCTGTGGGGTGGCCTGTTGGGCCAGCGGATCTTCGCCGTGCCCCCGGTGACCGTGCCCGGCGCCGTGCGCATCGTGGCCCTGGGAGATGGCGGCGTCGACGGCCCCGCGTTCGGGCTCAGCGCCGACCACCGGCGCACCCCGCCGCCGGCGTGAACGAGCTCCGATGGGGGTTCCTTCGTGGTGCCCGTCGGGCCCGCCGCGAACCGGCTGGCGCCTCGGTGCGTACCTCCTCCTCCGGACCCCGGCTCCGGTGTCGGCTTCGATGGGGGTGTGGCTGCGGGGGGTGAGGCTGCGGTGATGGTGGTGGAGCGCGAGGACGCCCTGGCCGCGCTCCACGGCGCCCTGGCCCGGGCCCGGGCCGGCCACGGCGAGTTGGCCCTCGTCACCGGGGAGGCGGGGTCGGGCAAGACCTCGGTCATCGTCGAGTTCCTGCGCCAGGCTGCCGGCGCCCCCCGGGTGCTCCGGGGGACGTGCGACCCGCTGTCGGCCGACGCCTTCGCCATCGCCCTGAGCTTCGTCGACGGCACCCACAGCGAGGGCCGGGCCACGGTGTTCGTCATCGAGGACGCCCACTGGGCCGACGAGGCCACCCTCGACCTGCTCACCTTCCTGAGCCGACGCCTCACCGCCCTCCCCACCCTGGTGGTGGTCAGCTACCGCGACGACGAGGTCGGTCTGCACCACCCGCTACGGGCCCGTCTGGGCGAGCTCGCCCCCGCCATCCGCGGCCGGGTCCACCTGCCGGGGACCGACGTGTCCCCCGATGCCTTGCCCGAGTCGGTGCGCGACGCGGTGCTCGCGCGAGATGCCCCGTGCGGGCCAGCTGACCCCGGGCGACCTGTGCTCGGCGTCGAAGACCGGGCACCAGCGTCGCTGCCGGGTCGCACGTCGACCCGGCGGCGACGACCGGACGGCGGCCACCGGGCGGCCACCGGGTTGAACGGAGCGCTGTTCGTTCCGGGGCCGGCATCACCGTGTGCTGGCGGCCGCCTCGGCCAGGGCGGCGACGACGAGCTGGCGCACCAGGCGGCCGACCGAGCGCATGGGTTCGGGGCTGCGGGCGGCGCGGCTGAGCATGAACCCGCCCTCGATGGCGGCCACCATGGTCGTGGCCAGGGCTGCGGCCTGCCCGGGGGGGATGCCCGCCGACTGCAGGCGGCTCGAGGCGGCGTGCATCCAGCCGGCGAAGACGTCGGCGGTGGCCGCCCGCAGCCGGTCGTTGGTGCTGGCCACCTCCAGCGCCACGGTGCCGATGGGACAGGCGTCGACGTAGTCGGTCTCCTCCAGCACCAGGGCGGCGCCGTCGAAGAAGTCGGTGACGGCCGACGCCGGGTCGGCTGCGCCGGCGTAGATCAGCTCGAAGAGCTGCTGGTAGGCATCGCCCGAGGTGCGGATGACGGCCTCGGCCAGCTCCTCCTTGCCCCCGGGGAAGTGGTGGTAGAGCGAGCCGAAGGGGGCGTGGGCCGCGGTGGTGACCTGCTTGACCGAGGTGCCGTTGTAGCCCTGACGGCGGAAGAGCTCGGCCGTGGCGGTGAGGAGTCGGTCGCGGGTGTCGGCCATCGACAGCACCCTAGAGCGATCACTCTATTAGAGTGATCGCTCTAGACCCGATGTTGTCGACGGTAGGAGTGAGCCATGGCCGACCACCAGGAACGACGACTCCAGCTGGCCACGGTCCTGTTCGCGCTGGGCAGCGCCGTCCACCTCCTCGACCACCTGCGCCGAGGACAGACCAGCGTGACCGAGGCGCTGTACTGGACGGGCACCTTCGCCCTCGTCCTGCAGGTCGTGCTCATCACGCTGGTCGCCACCCGGCACCGCCTGGCGCCCGTGGTGGCCGTGGGCCTGGCCGGCCTGGCCATCGTCCGTCGCCGGGGCCTGGCGTCGTTCGCCCGTCCGTCGCACGTCGCGGCGGCAAGCTGACCTTCCTCAGCCGGGCCGATCTGTGGTGGGTTTACGATCGTCTTGTGACCGATGTCTCGTCATGGACCATGGAGTTGCCGCCACCACGGGTCGAGCCGACACGGCGGCGGATCCGGGTGCGGGCGGGAGCGGCCACGATGGCCGACAGCCAGCGTGCACAGCTGCTGACCTGGTACGGGCCCGGCATGCTGCCCACGTACTGCCTGCCCGCGCCTGACGTGCGCACCGACCTGCTCGCGCCCAGCACCCCCGGTGCGGGAGCGGTCCCCTTCACCGTCGACCACGACCTGGTCGTCGACGGCCGGACCTTCCCCCGTGCCGCCCACCTGTTCCGTGACCCGCCGGACGAGCTGCGGGCACTCGAGGGCCTGTGGACCTTCGCCTGGGACGCCGGGTTGTCGTGGTTCGAAGAGGCCCTGGAGGTCCACGTCCACGCCAAGGACCCCTCCAAGCGGGTCGACGTGGTGCCCAGTGACCGCCACGTGCGGATCGAGCTGGATGGCGTGGTGTTGGCCGAGTCCGACCGGGCCCACGCCCTGTTCGAGACCACCCTGCCCACCCGGTGGTACCTGCCCCTCGAAGATGTGCGCCAGGAGCTGCTGGTCCCGTCGGACACGGTCAGCCACTGCCCCTACAAGGGCGCGGCCAGCTACTGGTCGGTGCGCGTCGGTGACACGGTGCACGGCGATCTGGCCTGGTTCTACCCCGACCCGGTCCCCGAGTGCCCCCGCATCGCCGGCCTGGTGTGCTTCCTCGACGAGGCCATCGACCTCGTCCTCGACGGCGTTCCCCAGGAACGGCCCCGCACCCCCTGGTCCCGTTAGCCAGCCGAACGGCAACGGCTCCAGTCCGGCCTCCCGCGGACAGCCGAACGACTACGTTCCGCGACATGGACGAGACCAGCGCTGGCGACGCCTACCTGTTGGCCCACCTCGACGGCGGGGTGCTCACCCTCACGCTGAACCGTCCCGCCCGCCTGAACGCGCTGCGCTGGGACATGGTCGAGGGCTTGACCCGGCACGTGCACGACGCCGGGTCGGACCCCGCCGTGCGGGTCATCGTCATCACCGGCGCCGGTCGGGCGTTCTGCTCCGGGGACGACATCGTCGGGGGCATGGACGACTCGGGCATCACCAAGAACGCCGACATCCGGGCCCGTCTGCTGGACACGACCACCCGGGGCCCCCACCACGCCCTGGTCAAGACGTTCCTGAGCACACCCAAGCCCATCGTGACCGCCCTCAACGGCCGCTGCCACGGGGCCGGCTGGGTGATCGCCCTGGCCAGCGACTTCCGCGTCGCCCGCGACGACGTGCTGCTGGGCGACATCCGGGCCGAGAAGGCCATCTTCGCCAATCAGGGCGTGGGCCTGCTCCTCCCCCGTCTCATCGGCCAGTCCCGGGCCATGGACCTGCTGATGACGGGCCGGGTCTTCGACGCCGTCGAGGGCGAGCGCATCGGCCTGCTGGCCCGGGTGTGGCCCGCTCTGGCCTTCGACGACGAGCTGGCGTCGTTCGTCCACGGCTTCGCCACCGGCCCCACCGTCACCCATGCGGCGTGGAAGCTGAGCGTCAACCGCGCCGTCCTGCTCGAGCTCGACGCCTACACCGACCACGAACGGCTGCTCGACCTGGGCGTCTTCCACTCCAGCGACATCATCGAAGGCGTCCGGGCCTTCGGCGAGAAGCGCCCACCCCGCTTCACCGGCACCTGACCCCGGGCGCGACGAGGGGGCGGCACCCCTGCGGGCACCGCCCCCTCACGCCTACCGACGAGGCCGGAGGGTGATCAGTTGCAGAGGCCCGTGGACTGGTCGTAGGCGCAGTTCTGGGACTTGCCCGAGAGGTCGATCACACCGCCCTCACGCTTCCAGACCTGCCCCGCGGCATCCCAGCTCTGCAGGGCCCCGCCCTCGGTGAGGTAGGAGTCCTTCAGGCCGTTGGCGTTGAAGAGGATGCCGTGCAGCAGGTAGGGGTGGGTCATGTCCATGCTGCGCACGGCCAGCATGAGGTTGGCCCGGGTCAGGCCACCCTTCAGCTCACCGGCGATGCGCAAGGCCTGGACCCAGGCCCAACCGAAGTAGATGCCGCTGCCCAGGGTGCTCGACGACGCCGGGTCGATGCCGTCCTTGGTCAGGAGGTCGCGCGTCCAGGCCACGAACGGATCCTTGAACTGGCTGGGGTCGTTGATCTCCTTGCCACCGGCATTGACCTGCCACCAGCCATCGGACGCCGCGCCGTCACTGCCCACGGCTTCCTTCTTGACGTAGGTGTTGCCCGGGCACACCGACGGCTGGAACAGGTACTTGGCCGTGTCCTTCATGCCGTCCTGGGCCGCCTCGGTCACCACCTGGGTGCAGTACGACGAGAACACCATGCCGATGAAGACGTCGGGCTTCTTGGAGGCGAGGGTGGTCATGGGGTCGATCACGGTGGGGGCCGTGGCCTCGATCGTCTCACTGATGTAGTCGATGTCGCCGGCGTGTTCGGACTGCTCGATGTAAGCCTTGAAGCCGACGTCGTAGGCCTTGCCGAAGTCGTTGTTGGACACCAGCGAGGCCACGGTGACCTTGCCGTCGCCGGCCGACAGCTCGTCGAAGTGCTGGTCGATGAAGGCACCCCAGATGACGGCCTCGGTGTTGTAGGCCAGCTGCTGGCCCGTGCTCCACGGGTGGTTGACCGGGTCACCCCAGGCGGGGTGGCCGCTCTGGATGTAGGGCTGGGGGACGCAGCGCTGGTTCAGCTTGTCGTAGGTCTTCATGCCGGGAGCCGAGCCCAGCGTGGCGATGGCGAAGACCTTCTCCGAGTCGATCAGCTCGTCGGTCAGCGGGATGGTCCGCGCCGGGTCGTAACCGTCGTCCTTGGTGATGTAGTCCACGCTGCGGGTCTTGCCCAGCGAGTCCTTGAAGGCACCTTCTTCGCTGTAGTAGCCGAGGATGGCGCCCATGGCCTTGCCCACGTTGCCGTAGTCGGCTGCGGGTCCGGACTGGGGCATGGTCTGGCCGAGCTTGATCTGGGTGTCGGTCAGGCCCTCGGTCTCGGACCAGCCCGCCGGGCACTTGGTCAGGTCGATGGTGAAGCCCTCGGGCCCGGTGACCGTCTTGCCGTCGGCGGACATGCCCCCGGCCTTGTTGATGCGCTCGACGATGGCCGCCCGCTGTTTGGTCCACAGCGCCTCCCAAGCCTCCATGGAGGTGGGCTCGGCCGCCAGCGCCGTGGTCGAGGTGGCCGCTGCGGACGTCGACGTCGTGCTGGCCCCGGTCGTGGCGCTGGGTGCGGCGGCGTCACCGTCGTCGTCGCTGCTCCCACAGGCGGCGGCAGCCAGGCTGACCAGCACCAACGCCGCGGCGAGCCTACGTTTCGAACGAATCATCTCTGTCCCCCCTAATGCACCACAGATCCCCTAGGGGTGGCGCCGGACGGGACCGTAGCGCGGTGTCAGCAATGACGCCCGTCACCCTGGGGTGCTGGCACCGGTCAGGGCTCGACGACGGCGAAGTTGGTCATGAACACGTCGAGGTGCTCGAAGATCAGCCCGGCGGCGTCGACATCACCGTCGGCCTCGGCCTCGCCGGCCTCGAGGGCGACGGCCAAGGAAAGCGCCCCTTCGGCGACCTTCTGCAACGTGGGCTTGGACAACCGGAAGGTCACCGCGGCGTCGGGGTCGTGGCGGTCCATCACCGTGTGCAGCGTCCGGTTGGACAGGCGCAGCACGCACTGCACGTCGACATCGGTGACGGTGAAGTTCAGCGCTGTCGACAGGCCCGCCACCTCCTCGCTCTCGAGCTTCACCGCGAGGCTGTCGAAGATCTGCTCCACGGTCATGGCGTCGAGGTAGCCACCCCGACGGGCCGGCGACGGCGCCAGGGTGCCGTGGCGCAGTTCGTGGGCCCCGGTGAGGAAGGCGTTGCGGAAGGTGGCCGACTCGGACTGGTAGCCCAGCTGTTCGAAGGTGTCGGCCTGCAGCTCGCGGGCATCGACGTTGGTGGGATCGGCGAACACGAGGTGGTTCACCAGCTCGGCCACCCAGCGGTAGTCCCCGGCGTCGAAGGCGTCCCTGGCCTTGGCCAGCAGCTGGTCGGGGCCGCCGGCCAGGTCCACGTAACGACGACCGACGTCGGTGGGCGGCAGCGCCCACAGGTGGGCGGGGTTGCCGTCGTACCAGCTCAGGTAGCGCTGGACGACCGCTTTGACGTTGTGGACGAGATCGCCGTAGTAACCGGTGGTGTGGCCGTGGTCGGCGAACTCGGGGGGCAGGGTCAGCATCTCGGCGATCTCGGCGGCGGTGTAGCCGTGGTTCGCGTAGCGCATGGTCTGGTCGTGCATCCACCGGTACAGGTCACGTTGCCGGGCCAGGTAGGCGAGCACGTTCTCGTTGCCCCAGCGAGGCCAGTGGTGGGAGGCGAACGTCAGCTCGACCCGATCGCCGAACAGCTCGATCACCTCGGTGATGTACTTGGACCACTGCAACGGGTCCCGCACCTGGGCGCCGCGGATGGGCACCAGGTTGTGCATGGTCTGGGTGCAGTTCTCCGCGGTGCACAACCAACCCTTGTCGGGGAAGAAGAAGTTCATCTCCGCGGGGGCTTCGGTCTCGGGCGTCACCTGGAACACGATGCGGACACCGTCGACGACGAGTTCGGTGCCCGTCTCGATGATCTCCTCGGTGGGAGCGATCAATCCCGGCGGCCACAGGGGCAGGGCCTTGCCCAGTCCACAGTCGACGTGGGTGCGGGGCCCCGGAGGGAGCATGACGCCGAACTGGTAGACGGCCCGGCGGGCCATGGCGTAGCCGGCGATGACGTTCTCGTCGATGGTCTCGTGCAGGAAGTGCTCGGGGGCGATGATCCGGCAGCGACCGGCCGCGACGTCGGCCGGGGTGGTCACCCCCAACACGCCGCCGAAGTGGTCGACGTGGGAGTGGGTGTAGATGACGGCCACCACGGGACGTTCGCCGAGCTGGGCGTTGGCCAGGTCGAGGCAGGCGCGGGCACAGGGCGCCGCGGTGAGCACGTCGACGAGGATCCAGCCCGTGTCACCGGCGATGAAGGTGATGTTGGAGATGTCGTAGCCCCGGGCCTGCCACACTCCGGGGGCCACCTCGAAGAGGCCGTGGATGCCGTTCAGTTGCGCCTGGCGCCACAGGCTGGGGTGCACGGTGTCGGGACTTGTGCTGCCCGGCTCGATGAACGCATAGCGGTTGACGTCGAAGATCACCCCGGCCGGGGACTCGATGACGCCGGTGGGGTGCCGGGCCACCAGGCCCCGGGAGGCTCTCTCGAAGTCGGCGGGATCGAACGCCCGCACCACGCCGGCATTGGCTTCGACGGTGTGGCGGGTGGCGTCCTTCGGGGCGGTGGCCATGCCCCGGCACCGTAGTTGCGGCCATTCCCGGGCCCGCGGCTCGGGCGCGGCCGGCCGTTGCCCAGAACGACGAGGTTCACACCACGATGAGCACCGCGGCCATCCCGAGGACGAACACGCACATGGACATCCCCAGCACCTGGAACGGCGGCGGTTCGGCGGACCGGGACCGGTGCTCGAGCCGTGCCCGGCGCACCACGGTCACGGCCAGGCCCGACACCACCACGGCGATGGCCATGGTGCTGACAGGGACGCGGACCGCGCCCGCCTCGCGGATCAGCAACAGGGAGACAGCCAGCACGGACAGCGCCGTGCGGATCCAGGCCAGGCTGGTGCGCTCGAACTGGCGCCCGCCGTCCTCGACGACCGGGACATCGCTCACCGGCGCCACCAGGAGAGGAGGATGAGGAGGAAGGCGATCGAGGCGATGGCCACGATCGTCCCAGCGGCCACGGGGACGAGTCGGGTGGGGGGCAACGGGTCGCCCCGGCGGACCGCCCGCTGCACCGTCACCCAGCGCAGGTAGGCGCCGACGGCGAAGACCATGCTGGCGGCGATGGCCAACAACGCCAGCAGCGTGCGCGACCCCGAGATGCCGAAGGGCTCGGCCAACTGGCGAACGGCCACCCCGCCGGCCAGCAGGCCCAACGAGCTGCGGATCCAGGCCAGGAAGGTGCGCTCGTTGGCCAGCGTGAACCGGTAGTCCGGCTCGTCACCCTCGGTCGGATCCGTCGACCATCGGCCCCGTCCGGCCACGTCCGTCCTCTCGCGCGAGCTGCTGACCGCGACCCTAAGGGATGGCCGGCACGAGAGGACGTTGGCCCGGGCCGCCGGCAGACAGGTGGCCCCATCTGCCCGGTTCGAACTCTCGGGACGAATCGTCCCGGAATCCGGGGCTGTGTGTCCCGAGACTCCCGCTTGGACCTGCTCATGCTCCCACATGGGGGGCTGACGTGGGACGGACGGGGGTGCACCGGGATAGCCCCCGGCGGCACCCGGGACCGCGGTCGACCGTGGCCTACGCTCGGCGAGAGGACTGGTCGATGAGAAGGAGCGGGCGTGGACGCCTTCGGCAACCGACGCATGGGGGATCTGCCGGCCGAGGCCGCCCGCCAGTGGGGGGGTCGCGAGGCCCTGGTGTTCCACGACCGGCGCTGGACCTGGGCCGACTTCGACGACGAGGTCGACCGGGTGGCCAAGGGGCTGATCGGCATCGGGGTCGGGGCCGGCGACAAGGTCGGCATGTGGATGACCAATCGGCCCGAATGGCTGTTCCTGGCCTTCGCCATCGCCAAGGTCGGCGCCGTGGTCGTCCCCTTCAACACCCGCTACCGCACCGACGACATCATCTACACCGTCGACCAGTCCGACACGACCACCCTGGTCATCAACGACCGCTCCGGCCCCGTCGACTACACGGCCATGACCCGTGAGGCCCAGTCCAAGTGGCCCAAGCTGCAGCGCCTGGTCGTGCTGGGCGGGGACCGGCCCGAGGGCGCCCTGGGATGGGACGACCTGCTCGCCGCCGGTGAGGCCGTCGAGGACGCCACCCTGGCCGCCCGGGCCGACGCCGTGAAGGTGACCGACCCCCTCATCATCATCTACACGTCGGGTACCACCAGCTCGCCCAAGGGCGCGGTCCACCACCACGCCGTGGTCCGCAACGCGGCCGAGCGGGCCCAGATGTACGGCCTGACCTTCGACGACGTGCTCCCCGGCTACCTGCCCCTCTTCCACGCCTTCGGCCTGACCGAGGTGGCGCTGATGTCGGTGCTGACCGGGGCCAAGCACCTGGTCTTCGAGACGTTCGACGCCGACGAGGTCATGGACGCGGCCGAGACCGAGGGCATCACCATGCTCCAGGGCTTCGACACCCACTGGTCCGACCTCATGCGGGCACAAGTGGCCCGGCCCCGCAACCACCGCCTGCGCTTCGGGGTGCTGGCCGCGGGCATGGCCTCGACCACCCCGGTCGCCTACCGGGCCCAGGAGGTGCTGTGCCCCACGACCACGGGGTACGGCATGAGCGAGGTGTGGACGGCCATCGTGTCGGCCCACATCACGGCCACCCCCGAGCAGCGCTGCGAAGGCTCGGGCTACCCCATGTTGGGCGTCGAGCTGCGCGTCGTCGACCCCGCCACCGGTGACGACCTGCCGGTGAACGAGCAGGGCGAGCTTCTGGTGCGCAGCTACACGACGATGATCGGCTACTACGGCAAGCCCGAGGCCACGGCGGAGACCATCGACACCGACGGCTGGCTGCACACCGGCGACCTGGCCCGCATCCGCCCCGACGGCCACCTGGTGTTCATGGGCCGGCTCAAGGACATGCTCAAGATCGGTGGCGAGAACGTGGCCCCCGCCGAGGTCGAAGGTCGCCTGCGGGAACTGCCCGGGGTGACCGACGTGGCTGTGGTCGGTTTCCCCGACGAGCGCCTGGGCGAGGTGGCCGTGGCCTACGTGCTGCCCGAGCTCGGCGCCGACCTCGACGAGGAGAAGCTGCTGGCCCACCTGCGGGGCCGGGTGGCCAGCTTCAAGATCCCCCGCCACCTGCGCATCGTCGACGCCCTGCCCATGACCCCCACGGGCAAGATCCGCAAGGTCGAGCTCCGGGCCCAGGCCCTCGACGACTTCAGCCCGCCCGACGAGGCCTGACCGACCTCTGTCGGCGCCTTCCCTCACGGGGGCAGACGGCCCGCCCACCGACGACCCCTCTGACCACCGAACGCCGGACCGACGACCGGTCCAGGCCGACGTGCCACACTGGATGCGTGCCTGCGGCCGCCGAGCGCACCCGGTGAAGTCCCTGGCCCTGGTCCTGAGCTATCTCACGGCGCCGATGCGGCGACGCAACGTGCGCCTCGTGCTGTGGCTGGTGCTGATCCTCCTCGTGCTGGTGGCCGTGTACAGCGCCGTGTTCCACGTGGTGATGGACCGCGAGGGGCAGCGCCACAGCTGGGCCACCGCCCTCTACTGGACCATCGTCACCATGTCGACGCTGGGCTTCGGCGACATCACCTTCCAATCCGACGCCGGTCGGCTCTTCTCGGTGGTCGTCCTGGTGAGCGGGGCGCTTTTCATCCTGGTGCTGCTGCCCTTCGCCTTCATCCAGTTCATCTTCATGCCGTGGATGTCCCACCGCGAGTCCAACCGGGCCCCACGGCGGCTGGCCGACGACGTGGCCGGCCACATCGTGCTGACCGGACCCGGGGCCATCACCGACGCCCTCATCCGGCGGGCCGAGGACTCGAACGTGCCCTACGTGCTCATCGAACCCGACCTGCAGGAGGCCCTGGCCCTGCACGACCGGGGCTACCGGGTGATGGTGGGCGAGCTCGACGATCCCGAGACCTACAGGGCCGCCCGGGTCGGTGCCGCCGCCCTGGTCGCCACGACCAGGACCGACACCACCAACACCAACGTCGCCTTCACCGTGCGCGAGATCAGCGCCAGCGTGCCCATCGTGGCCACGGCCAACTCCGAAGCCTCGGTGGACATCCTCGGGCTGGCCGGCTGCAACGAGGTGCTGCGCCTCGGCGACGTCCTCGGCCATGCGATCGCCCGGCGGGTGGTCGGTCGCGATGCCCGCCACCAGGTGGTGGGTGAGTTCGGGAGCCTTCTCATCGCCGAGGCCGGCGCGGCGACCACCTCGCTCGTCGGCCAGACCCTGCGCGACGCCGCCGTGCGCGAGCGCTGCAACGTGAACATCGTCGGCATGTGGCGCCGCGGCCTGTACGAGACGGCGGGGCCCGACACGCTCATCACCGAGCGAGCGGTGCTCATCCTGGCCGGGTCGGCCGAGCAACTGGCCCACTACGACGAGGCGTACGGCACGGGCGAGCGCAGCGGCAACCCCGTGGTCATCATCGGGGGCGGTCGGGTCGGGCGGGCCGCCGGCCGGCTCCTGAGCCAGGCCGGGGTGCGGTACCGCATCGTCGAGCAGCGGGTCGACCGCATCCGCGACGACCACTACGTGCACGGCGACGCCGCAGCTCTCGAGGTGCTCGAGGACGCGGGCCTGCGGGAAGCCTCGGCCGTGCTGGTGACGACCCACGACGATGACATGAACGTGTACCTCACGCTCTACTGCCGTCGGCTCGAGCCGGGCATCCAGATCATCAGCCGGGCCAACCTCGACCGCAACGTGTCGACCCTGCACCGGGCCGGCGCCGACGCCGTTCTGTCCTACGCCTCGTTGGGCGCATCGGCCATCTGGAACGTCATGGGCCTCAACGACACCCTGGTCGTAGCCGAGGGCCTCGAGGTGTTCCGCGTGCCCATCCCCGCGTCCATCGCCGGGCGGTCCCTGGCCGACAGCGCCCTGCGGCAGCGCACCGGTTGCACCGTGGTCGCGCTGGCTGCGGGCAACGAGATCAGCACCAACCCCGACGTGTCCGAGCCCTTACCTCACGACGCCGACCTCATCATCATCGGCGACTCGGCCTCCGAGCAGCGCTTCCTGGCCCGCTTCCCGGCTGCGCGGAGCCGCGTCGGGTCCCGCCGGGGCTGAGCGACCTCCCCCGCCAGCGGGTAAGCAGTGCAGATGGCTGGTCGTCTCACCCACCCCGACAAGGTGCTGTGGCCCGAGCGTGGCCTGACCAAGGCCGATCTGGCCGCGTACTACGAGGCGGCGGCCGATCGTCTGCTCCCCCAGCTGGCTGGTCGACCGCTGACGCTCAAGCGCTTCAACGACGGGGTCGACGGCGAGGCGTTCTTCCAGAAGAACGCCCCCAAGAGCGCCCCGGCGTCGGTCGAGCGCTACGAGACCTGGACGGAGACGTCCAAGCGCACGGTCGCCTACGCCATCATCGGCGACGTCGACGGCCTGCGCTGGTGCGCCCAGTCCAACGCCCTTGAGCTGCACCCCTGGTTCAGCCGCACCGATGAGCCCGAACGGTCCGACATCGTTGCCTTCGACCTCGACCCGTCCTCCCCCGACCAGGACATCTGCGCCGCGGCCGCCGACGTGCGCACGGCTTTGACCGACATCGGCCTCGACGCCCTGGTCAAGACGAGCGGCAAGCGGGGCCTGCATGTGTACGTGCCCATCGAGCGGCGCTACGACATCGACGACCTGCGGGCCTTCACCCTGGCCGTGGCCCGCCTGGTGGCCGAACGCCAGCCCGAGCGGTACACCGTCGAGATGCGCAAGGCCGACCGTGAGGGGCGCCTGCTCATCGATTGGAGCCGGGCCGGCAGCGCCCAGACCCTGGTGGCGGCGTGGAGCCCGCGGGCCACGGCGACGGCCACGGTGTCGACCCCGCTGACCTGGGACGAGGTGGCCGCCGGCGTCGATCCCACCGCCTTCACCCTGCCCGGTGTCCTCGAACGACCCGACCACTGGGCCGATGCCCCCGTGGCCCCCCAACGCCTGGAGAAGGCGGGCAGCGCCCTGCGCGACCTGGGCCTCGAGCTCGAGGTCATCAGCCCCCGGGCCCGCACCAGCGCCCCCCGCACCCGCCGCACCGTCGACCTCGGTGACGGCGACGACGCAGCAGCCGGGGACGAAGCGAACAGCGCCACCGACCAGGTCACCGGCGGCGCACAACCCCCAACTCGGGCGAGGTCCGCGCTCGCGTAGACAGCGCGGACGTCTGTTACGGTTTCGTGTCTTGTCTCCGGACCGCACGCGCCACGGGCGACGTCTGCGGGCCCGGGAGCTCACCGCCCTACGGGTGCTGGTGACGTTGCTCCTGGCCTGCCTGTCGCTGACCTTCGTCCACGCACCACCGGCAGGGGCTGCGTTCGCGGATGACTACCCCTACCAGTCCAGCGGCTTCAGCTCGGGGTACTCGCCCCTGGGCTTCTCCTACCGCAACTGCACCGACTGGGCCGCTTGGCGGCTGAACGTGCAGATGGGGGGCTCGGCGTCCGACATCCGCTTCCGATGGGCCTCCCTCGACTTCCCCGGTGGCGACGGCGACGCCCGGGGCTGGGCCCAGGGGGCCATGAACTCGGGATACCGGGTGGACGGCCGCCCCGCGGTCGGCGCCGTGGCCTGGTTCGGGTCCATGCCCTACGACCCCGGCGACCGGGTG
>JBBSLP010000056.1:0-41587 GCA_038255145.1 Acidimicrobiales bacterium | reverse complement strand
GGGCTGCGCCGTGTCGATGGGCTGCGCCGTGTCGATGGGCTGCGCCGTGGGGATGGGGTGCCGGTGATCGTCGTGCTGGGCGAGGCCCTCGTCGACCTGGTGGCGGTGGCGCCGGGGGCGGCGGCGGGCTACCGGGCCCTGGCCGGCGGGGGGCCCATGAACACGGCTGTGGGTCTGGCCCGGTTGGGCAGTGCCGCCGCCTTCGCCGGGCGGTTGTCGACGGACGCCTTCGGCGCCCTGCTGGCCGCCCACCTGGCCGGCGACGGGGTGGACCTGGGCCAGGCCGCTCGCACCGAACTGCCCACCACCCTGGCCGTGGTCGACCTCGGGCCTGGTGGTGACGCCGCCTACACCTTCTACACCGAGGGCACCTCGGCCAGTGATGTCGCCTCTCCCTTTCCTGGCGCGCTCGCTGACGTGACGGCCGTGCACACGGGTTCGCTGGCCATCGCCCTCGAGCCTTCGGCCACCACGGTCGAGGCCGTCCTGGCCCGGGAGCGGGGCCGCCGGCTGATCTCCCTCGACCCCAACGTGCGCCCGGCTCTGATCGGCGACCGCGACACCTACCTGGCCCGGCTGGACCGCCTCGTCGCCGCCGCCGACGTGGTCAAGGTCAGCGTGGAGGACCTGGCCTGGCTCCACCCCGGCGTCGCTGCCGAGGACGTGGCTTCGGCTTGGCTGGACCGTGGCCCCGCCCTGGTGGTGGTCACCGCCGGAGAACACGGGGCCGTGGGCCGCACGGCTGCGGAGCGGGTGGTGGTGCCGGCGCTGGACGTCGACGTCGTCGACACCATCGGGGCCGGGGACACCTTCACCGCCGGCCTGCTGGCCTGGCTCGACCACGAGGATCGCCTGGAGAGGGCGGCGGTGGTCAGCCTGACTGCCGACGACCTCGAGCGCGCCCTGGCCTTCGCGGCCACCGCAGCCGCTCTGACCTGCACGCGGGCCGGCGCCGACCCGCCCCGACGCGCCGAGGTCGAGGCTCGGCTGGGCTGAAGGGCCAACTTCGACCGCGGCCGAAAGAGGGGGGTGTGTGGGCGTCCGGCATCTCGCCCGGCGTGGACGAACGGGTGGAACCCGGCAGGTGTGCAGCTTCTTCGACCTCAGAGGTTGAAGGTGCTGCGATCCCCATCCGCCAGCGCGTGTGGCGCGGTCACGTCAGCGCGAACCAGGCGGCGGTGGCCCCGGGGATGGTGCCGTCGTCGCCCAACGGGCCGCTGGCCAGCACCACGGTGGCGCCGACCACTTCGGCGGGCAAGGGGGCGGGGACGTCGCCGACGTTGACCACGCAGGCGAAGCCGGGCGGCCGGGTGAAGGCGAGCACGTGGGGATCGGAGGCCAGCCAGGTCAGGTCGCCGTCGCCCAGCGCAGGCAGGTCGCGACGCAGGCGCAGGGCGGCCCGGTACAGGGCCAGCATCGAACCAGGGTCGGCCGTCTCGTGCTCGACGGACAGCTCGGCCCACTCAGCAGGCTGGGGCAGCCACGACCGGTCCGACGGGCCGAAGCCGTAGGACGGCGCGGTCCCTGACCAGGGGATGGGCACCCGGCAGCCGTCGCGGCCCCGGCTGGCGCCCTGGCTGCGGATGAAGGTGGGGTCCTGGCGGGCGTCGTCCGGTAGGTCTTCGACCTCGGGCAGGCCGAGCTCGTCACCCTGGTAGACGTAGGCCCCACCGGGCAGGGACAGCATGAGCAGGACCGCCGCCCTCGCCCGCCGGGTGCCCAGGGCGCCGCCGCCGTAGCGGGTGACGTGGCGGGTGACGTCGTGGTTGGACAGCACCCAGGTCGGCGGGGCCCCCACCTCGCCCAGGAAGTGCATGGACTCGTCGATGGCCGCCCGCAGCGCGGTCGGGTCCCACGGGGCCAGCAGGAAGCCGAAGTTGAAGGCGGTGTGCAGCTCGTCGGGGCGCACGTAGCGGGCCAGGCGTTGGGGGGTCTGCACCCACACCTCGGCCACGAAGGTGCGGTCACCGGGGTAGCTGTCGATCAGCCGTCGCCAGCTGCGGTACACGTCGTGGACCTCGTCCTGGTCCCAGTGGGGGTGGCCCAGGGGTGCAGGGCCCCGGTCGACGAACTCGCCGGTGACGTCGGCCAGGTCGGGGTCCTTGGCCAGGCCGTGGGCCACGTCGATGCGGAAGCCGTCCACCCCCCGGTCGAGCCAGAAGCGCAGGATGGACTCGAACTCGGCGTGGACCTCGGCGTTGGTCCAGTCGAGGTCGGGCTGGCCGGGGTCGAACAGGTGCAGGTACCACTGGCCCTGGCCGCCAAGGGCGTCGGTGGTGCGGGTCCACGCCGGGCCGCTGAACTCGCTCTCCCAGTTGTTGGGGGGCTGGTCACCGCCGGGGCCGCGACCGTCGCGGAACACGTAGCGGGCCCGCTCGGAGCTACCCGGCGCCGCCGCCAGCGCGGCCTGGAACCAGGGGTGGGCGCTCGAGGTGTGGTTGGGGACGAGGTCGACGATGATGCGCAGCCCGGCGGCGTGGGCGTCGGCGATGAGGGCATCGGCATCGGCCAGGGTGCCGAAGAGGGGATCGACGTCGCGGTAGTCGGCCACGTCGTAACCGGCGTCGGCCTGGGGAGAGGGGTAGAAGGGGTTGAGCCACAGGGCCTCGACCCCCAGCTCACGCAGGTAGGGCAGGCGCGAGCGGATGCCGGCCAGGTCGCCCACCCCGTCGCCGTCGGCGTCGGCGAAGCTGCGCACGTAGACCTGGTAGATGACGGCGTCACGCCACCACGGCGCCGGGGCGGTGGCGGCGGGCTGGGCGGTCAGCGGTTCGGGCGACGTCACCCGACCATCCTCCCACGGCCCCCGTCGGCCCTCTCACGACGCCCGGCCGGCGCCTGATGAGGCGTCGGCTCCGGCGCCCGGTCAGCGCCCGGTGAAGGCCGCCTTCCGCTTGGCCAGGAAGGCGGTGATGCCCTCCACGTAGTCGGGGGTGCCCGCCGTGGCCCCCTGGGCCAACGCCTCGGCCTCGAGCACGTCGGCCAGGCTGACGACCTCGTCCTCGATGCGGTGGACGAGGGCCTTGGACAGGGCGAACGTCGCCGTGGGTCCCGCCGCCACCTTGGCAGCCAGGGCCCGGACCGTGTCGAGCAGGGCGTCGTCGTCGACGGCGGCGTTGACCAGACCCATGGCTGCGGCCTCGTCCCCGCTGATGAGGCGGGCGGTGTAGATGAGCTCGAGGGCCCGGTGGGGTCCCACCCGTTGCACGAGGGCGGCGTGGCCGCCCGAGTCGAGCACGCAGCCGATGTTGGCGAAGGGGGAGCCGAGCTTGGCCGAACGGGCCACGTAGACCACGTCGCAGGCCATGGCGATGCCGAAGCCCACGCCCAGGCACGGCCCGTGCACGGCGGCGAAGGTGGGCACGGGCAGGTCGCGCAGGCGCTGGATGAGGGGGTTGAACGTGCCGGCGAGGATGGCGTGGGCATCCTCGGTCAGCGGCTCGGCGCCCGACAGGTCCCGCCCGGCCGAGAAGCCCCGCCCCGCTCCCCGCACGAGCACGGCCCTGGCCCCTTCGGCCTCGTCGAGGGCGGCGTGGAACGCGGCCACGGTGGCGGCATCGAGGCTGTTGAGCACCTCGGGCCGGTCCAGGGTGATCTCGGCGACGTCGCCGTCGCGCTGCTGTCCGATGGTCTGCTGTCCGCTCTGCTCGTCGACGGTCACGGGTCCCCCTCGGTTCGGTTGATCGGTGTGTCCCTCGGGCCCCGGGCTCACCAGCGGGCAGCCGGGTCGAGGTCGATGACCTCGTTGAGTGCCGCGTGCAGGACGGCGAAGCCGGGGCTGCGCACGGTGCGGCCGTGCTGGGCCGGCCCCGACGACGACAGGGGCAGGCGGACCCCCCAGTCGGACAGCTGGGCCTCGACGGCGAGGCGGTGGTCGTGGCCGACCTCGGCCGAGGACCGGGCCACGACGCCGCGGGCCACGGCGTCGGCTTCGTCGCCGTCAGCCGGGGGGTCCCACAGTCCGGGGACCAGGGGCAGCAACTCGGCCAGGGCCGCGGTGAGGCGGTCGGTGGCTTCGGCGGTGCTGCCCATGGTGCGGTCGAGCAGCTGGCGGGCATGGCCCAGGTGGAAGGCCTCCTCCCGCAGGACCCGTCGGGCCAGGGCATCGAGCTCGGGCTGGGACGAGCCCACCAGGTTGCGCCAGCGCAGGTCCTCGGCCAGGTCGTAGAGCCAGTGGCGGACCAGGGCCGTGGCCCAGTCGTCGGCCGGCCACTCGGCCAGCCAGCACGACCGGTAGTCGGCGTCGTCGCGCCGCAGGGCCAGCCCGTCGACGGCGGCGCCGTCATCGGTGTCCAGCAGCAGTTGGTAGAGGGCGATGGCGTGGCCGAGCTCGTCCTGGGCGATGGAGCAGAAGGCCAGGTCCTCCTCGAGGAAGGGGCCCAGGCCGATCCAGTTGGTGTGGCGGGCGCCGACGAGGTGCTCGTCGTCGGCCAGGGCCAGGACGAGGGGTCGGGCGGCCGGTTGCAGGGTCACGATCGGGTCCCTTCACGGGTGGCGCGGCGGCGGGCCGCCACCCGGGCGCCGTCGTTGTGGCGGTGGGGCTTGTCGTGGTTGGGGGCCAGGTCCTCCACCGCGGCGACCACGATGTCGGTGCGGTCGACCAGCCACAGCTCGTCCCCCTCACCCCGGCGGCTGTAGCACTCGCGGGCCAGGAGCAGGGCCAGGTCGGGGTCGGGGGCATCGAGGGCGCCGGCGTGGCGGAACTCGTCCTTGCCCGCCTTCTTGAGGAACACCTCATACGTTTTCATAGCCTGCGACCCCTCATCGCAGGACCTCCACGGGGTTGCGGCAGTCGGGGCACCAGGCCAGGGAGCGGCAGCGGGTGGGGCCGAAGCCGCTGGTGTCGACCACGGCGACCGAGCCGCACACCGGGCACAGCAGGGTGCCGTCCCGACGACGTAGGACGACGGTGAAGTCCTGGGCCAGGGTGGTGCGGGCCGATGCGGTGAGCCGGTCGGGAGACCACACGCCCTCGGTGAGCCAGGTGACGGTGACCTCGGCCACGCCGGGGACGGCGGCGGCGGCGACCTCGACGTCGCCGGCGATCATGTGCAGGGCGGGACAGCCCGAGAAGGTGGGGATGAGGTCGACCTCGGCGTGTCCGGCTTCGTCCACCCGCACCGCTTCGAGCAGGCCCAGGTCGACGATGCTCACGCCCGGGTACTCGGGGTCGTGCACCTGGGCCACGGCCCGACGGATGTCGTCGACGGTGGCCCTCGGCGTCGTCGTCCCGGGGGTGGCCGTCATGCCGCCGCCCGGGCCAGGCGGGCGCCGGCCTGCTCGAGGGCGGCCCGCACCCAGGCGGTGTCCTCGTGGTTGCGGGCGGCGCCGTCGATGCGGCGACGGGAGTCGGGCCCACCGTTGCGCATGGTGGCCTTGAGGGGCTCCCAGTCGATGGTGCCCGGTTGCCACTGGCCCGAGCCTTCGTCGAAGCGCAGGTCGGGGTCGGGGATGTCGAAGCCGTAGCCCTGGAGCAGGGGGACGTACTTCTGTACATATGCGTGGCGCAGGACCTCGTTGCGCTCGCTCTTGATGTGCCACGCCAGCAGGGGGTCGTTCGGCGGGGAATCGGGGCCGAAGAGCTGGATGGAGGGCCACCACCAGCGGTCGAGGGCGGCCTGGAACATGGCCCGCTGGGTGGGGGTGCCCTCGGCGATGCGCAGCAGCATCTCCTCGCCGTGGCGCATGTGGAAGCCCTCCTCGGCGATGATGCGCTTGAGGACCCGCTTGTAGGGGCCATAGGAGCATTCGGCGAACACGGCCCGCTGGCTGGCGAACGCCGCCGCGTCGACCAGGTAGGCGATGGCGATCTGATCGGCCCAGGTCACGGCCTGGTAGTGGAAGACGTTGTGGAAGCGGGTCCGGCCGCTGAAGAGGTCGGTGAGCATCTCGTCACGGGTCTTGCAGGCCATGTCGGCGGCCACCATGTACAGCAGGTGGGCGTGGCCGATCTCGTCCTGGGTCTTGGCCAGGAACACCTGCTTGAGGCGCAGGCCGGGGGCCCGGGGGATCCAGTCGCGCTCGGTGAGACCACCCATGAGCTCGGAGTTGGCGTGGAACTCGATGAAGCGGAACACCTCCTGGCGGTAGGCGTCGGGGATGTCGTCGTTGGGTTCGATGATGCCGCCACCGTCGAGGAAGGTCTGGAGCTCGTCCAGATCGGCCCAGCTGCGCACGGGAGACCTCCGGTGGGGGGAGCTCTGTGCGTGACGCTCGCCACACACCCCCCTGATCAACCTACGGCGACACGGTGAGATCGTCAAGGCTTTGATGATCTCACCGGGGGGTGGGCGCGGGCCTGCCCGTCCGGGGCGGCGGACGGGCAGGCGGTGGGGTGTTGGTGGCCTGGGGTGTTGGTGGCCTGGGGTGCTGGCCGGACCGGGGTGCCCGGGTGGTTCAGGCGCCGAAGACGTGGGCGGTGTAGATGCGGCCGTCGTTGCCGTGGACGACGCCGATGCCGATGTTGGTGAAGGTGCTGTCGGCGAGGTTGCGGTAGTGGAGGGGGCTGGCGACGAGGGCGTTGTGGATGGGGAGGACGCTGGGGCCGACGCCGACGTTCTCGCCGACGGTGGACCAGGTGCCGAGGAGGGTGGCGATGTCGCTGTGGTAGATGGTGCCGGCGTCGGCCATGGCTTGGGCCTGGTTGCGGGCGTAGGCCTGCAGTGAGCTGTCCATGGTGAGGGCGGCGACGCCGATGGAGGCGCGGGTGGCGTTGGTGTCGGCGAGGAACTCGTATTCGGCGGAGGTGTCGCCGGCCACGGTGGAGGTGGGCTGGTAGGCCGCCTCTTCGACCACGGGAGCGGCCTCAGCAGCGGGGGCCTCGGTGGTGGTCGGCGCCTCGACCGGTGCTGCGGTGGTCGTCGGGGCCTCGACGGGGGCTGCCGTGGTGGCGGGGGCCTCGACGGGGGCGGCGGTGGTGGGGACCGGGGCGGCGGTGGTGGTGGGCGCCGGCATCGTGGTGGTGGGGGCAGCCGTGGTGGTGGGGGCCAGGGTGGTCACCCGCAGGACCATGGTGGAGGCGGGGGTGGGGCCGAGGGTGATCTCGGAGGGGGTGGCGCCGGCTCCGCTGGTGGTGGCGATGGCGGCGACGCCGAGGATCCCGACGAGGCCGGCAGCGGCGATGGCCGCGTTGTTGAAGCGCATGTGAGCAGAGCCCTCGTCTTTCGGTAACCCGGCTGACCTCGAGGGCCCCGTGGCTTTGCGTCCCTGCCTCGCAGCAGGTTTGCCGTTTGTCGTTGACCCTTCTCATGACGGCGTGCCGGGCTCACACGTTGAGGCGGATCACCGCTTCAGGTGACTCCGCCATCGAGCGATAGTGTGACGGCCGTCTCTCTCGGGAGGAGAACGCCGTGCACACGATGGCCGATCCGATCAAGAGGGCGGTGGCGACGGCAGCCGAGGACATCGCCGTGGTCTGCGGCCCCGAGCGCCTCACCTACGCCCAGGTCATGGGGCGTTGCCGACGCCTGGTGGGCCACCTTCGGGGCCTGGGGCTGCAGCGGGGGGACCGGGTGGCCATCGTGGCCGCCAACTGCCACCGCTACCTCGAGGTGTACCAGGCCGTGCCCGCGGCCGGCTTCGTGGTCGTTCCCCTCAACAGCCGTCATACCGTGGCCGAGTTGCGCTATGCCGCCGTCGACGCCGGGGCCAGGGTGCTGATCACCGACCGCCCCGCCGACGAGCTCGACGGGTGCTTCGAACACGTGCTCCGCCTGCCCGATGACTACGAGGCTGCGCTGGCCTTCGCTCCCGAGGTCGCCCTGGGGGAAGGGGTCACCGAAGGCGACCTGGCCGGGCTCTTCTACACCGGGGGCACGACGGGGGCGGCCAAGGGGGTCATGCTCAGCCACCGCAACCTGATCGCCAACGCCTTCACCACCTTCACCTGGGCCCACCTGCGGGCCGAGGACCGCTGGCTGGTCATGTCACCCCTGTTCCACGCCGCGGGGTCCATCGCCGTGCTCGCCTCGACCTGGGTCGGCGGCGCCATGGTCGTGCTGCCCGCCTTCGCCGCCGGCGCCGCCCTCGACCTCATCGAGGCCGAAGGGGTCACCGCCACCCTGGCCGTGCCCACCATGTTGTCGGCCCTGGCCGACGAGCAGGCCGCCCGCCCCCGTGACGTGGCCAGCCTGCGCCTCTTGAGCCACGGGGCCAGCCCTGCGGCCACCGACATCCTCCGCCGCACCCAGCGGGCCTTCCCCGGGGCCGAGCTCGTGCACCTGTACGGGGCCACGGAGACGTCGCCCGTGGCCACGGCCCTGCCCCACGAGGAGCGGCTGCTCGACCGGCCCCAGGCCCGTTCGTGCGGCCAGCCCGCGGTGGGGGTGGAGATCCGGGTGGTGGGACCCCAGGGGGAGGAGCTGGCCCGCCGTGAGGTGGGCGAGGTGGCCATCCGGGGCGCCAACGTCATGGCCGGTTACTGGAACAAGCCGGCGGAGACGGCCGCCGTGCTGAGCGACGGCTGGTACCGGTCGGGCGACCTGGGCTACCTCGACGGGGACAGCTTCCTGTACCTGGTCGACCGGGCCAAGGACATGATCATCAGCGGGGGCGAGAACGTCTACAGCACCGAGGTGGAAGAGGCGCTGCACGCCCACGACGCCGTGCTCGAGGCGGCCGTGTTCGGCATCCCCCACCCCCAGTGGGGCGAGGTGGTCCACGCCGTGGTCGTGACCCGCTACGACGTCGAGCCCGCCGAGCTCGTGGCCCACTGTCGGGTGCTGATCGCCGGCTACAAGGTGCCCAAGCAGATCGACATCAGCGTCGAGCCCCTGCCCAAGTCGGGAGCGGGCAAGATCCTCAAGCGGGAGCTGCGCGAGCCGTTCTGGGCCGACAGGGACACCCGCATCGGTCAGTGACGGTCCTGTCCCCACCGTGCGCACCCATCCGCTCCATCCGTGCTGTGCCGGTCGGCGGGCTGCCATGCTCGGGCCATGCCCCACCCCGGCCCCAGCGAGTTCGAGGACGCGGCGCGGGCCCGTGTGCACGAGCACCTGCCCGGCGCCGACCTGTCGTCCCTGGTGACGACCTTGAACCTGGTGCGGGCCTCGAACCGCCTCGTGACCTACCTGGAGCGCACCGTGCACCGGCCGCAGGGCTGGTCGTGGGCGGGGTTCCGGGCGATGTTCGCCCTGTGGCTGTTCGGCGAGCTCGAGGTGCGTGAGTTGGCCCGCCTGTCGGGCATGTCCCGCCAGGCCATCACCAGCACCCTCAACACGCTCGAGCGTGACGGTCTGGTGGCCCGCCAGGGGGTGGCAGGGGACGGCCGCCTCGTCGAGGCCAAGCTCACCGACGCTGGCCGCCAGCGCCTGGTCCACGCCTACGCCGAGCAGGACCAGCGCTCGACCGCCTTCCTGGCCGACCTGACCCCCGCCGAGCGGACCGGCCTCGACGCCGCCCTCCACCACCTGCTGACCGTCGACCTCGACTGAGGACGCCACCCGGTCGGGTCAGGGCGTCGACGGGGGAGCGAGGTGGCGCTCGATGGCGTCGATCTTGTCGGCCATGGTCTGGTGGCGGCCGGGGCGGTGGTCGGCCTTGAGCACCAGGCCCACCCGGGGTGCCCGCTCGGCCACGTGGTCCATGCACGCCTTGATGACGGCCATGACCTCGTCCCAGTCGCCCTCGATGGTGGTGAACATGGCGTCGGTGCTGTTGGGCAGGCCGCTGGCCCGCACGATGCCCACGCATCCGGCCACCACGTCGCTGACCGATTCGCCGATGCCGCCGGGGGAGATGGAGAAGGCCACGATCATGTCCCCAGCCTGGCCCAACCCCGCCTGGCCATGACGCCTGCGCCCGAGTCGGGTTGCGTAACCTGTTCGACATCTCCTCTCCGATCGCGCCCCGCCGTCGTCGCCTCGCCCCTGCCCTCCTGGTGGTGGCCTTGTCGGGCGCGGTCCTCGCCGCCTGCGGTGGCGGCGGCGACGACGTCGACGAGACCCAGCCGACCACGACGGCGGCGGTGGGCACCACGGCCACCACCCCGGTGAGCGCGGTGGTGCCGACGACCACGTCCGCCACCAGCGCGCCGCCCACCACGGTGGCCGAGACGACGACGACCGGGGCCGAGCCCGAGACGACCACGACGGTCGAGCCGGAGTCGACCGTCCCCACCGAGGCAGATGCCACCGAAGCCGAGGCCGAGGCCGAGGCCGAGGCCACCGTGGCCGCCGCCAGCGCCAGCTCGGCGAGCACCGACACCAGCGGCTACTGGTTCTCGGCCGTGGCCATCTCGGCCGACCTCGCCGCCCGCATGACCCCCTCCTCGTGGCGCGAGGGCTGCCCCGTCGGCCTCGAGGACCTGCGCTACGTGACCGTGGCCCACTGGGGCTTCGACGGCGGCGTCCACCAGGGCGAGCTCGTGGTCAACGCCGACACCGTGGGCGCCCTGGAGGACATCTTCCGCCAGCTCTACGCGGCTGGGTACCCCATCACCCAGATGCGGCTCATCGACGACTTCGGCGGCGACGACGACGCCTCCATCGACGCCGACAACACCTCGGCCTTCAACTGCCGCTCGGCCACCGGCTCGAGCTCGTGGTCCAACCACGCCTACGGCCGGGCCATCGACATCAACCCGCTGATCAACCCGTACGTGTTCGAGGGCGGCGGCACCAGCCATGCCGCGTCGGAGACGTACCTCGACCGTTCGAACGTGCGCCCGGGCATGATCGTCGAGGGCGACGCCGTGGTCGCCGCCTTCGACAGCCACGGCTGGGACTGGGGCGGCCGCTGGTCCAGCCCCGTCGACCGCCAGCACTTCTCGTCCTCCGGGGGTTAGGCGGCGGCTGAGCTGGTTCAGCCCCTCCACCACGACGGCGCCGATGCCGGGTCGGCGCCGATGCGGCCGGCGACGGCCAGGCACCGCCGAGCATGGGCGCCGAACGCCGGGTCACCGTGCCCGTCGGCCCACACGATGGTGCTGAGGTGGCCCAGCACGGACACGGCGAGGAGGGTGGCGAGCTCGGCCTCGTCGGGTCGACGGCCGTAGCCGGCGAAGAAGGCCCGGGCCAGGGCGGGGTCGGCCGCCCACTCGTCCCACCACAGCCGGTTGAGGTCCTCGTGCCACGGTCCGGGACGGGCGTGCTCGAAGTCGATCACCGCGACGACGCCGTCGTCGTCCACCAGCCAGTTGCGCGGTTGCCAGTCGCGGTGGCAGGGCACGCCGAGCGGGTCGGCCAGGCCGGCCAGCCCGTCGAGCTGGCCGGCCACGACGGCGACCTCGCCAGTGGAGAGCAGGCCGGGACGGGCCCGCTGCACCCCAGGTGGCCAGCCGCAGGCGCAGGCCGTCGAGGTAATCCGACAGGACCACCCGGCACGGTCGGCGACCACCTCGGCAGTCTCATCGGTGGTGACGCGCCATGCTGTGTCGCCGGCGCCACGGGGCGCACGGAGAGGAGGGGGAGCGGACATGCCCAGGTTGCGTCAGGTGCCGAGGGCCGAGGCCACCTCACCGCTGGTGGAGCAGATGTACGGGCGGCTGTTCGGGGATCGTGACCCGGTGGCCGAGCCCGGCACCGCCACCGGCACCCCGGGCAACTGGTGGAGCGTGTTCGCCCTGTCCCCGGCCGTCTTCGGCCATGCCGTCGCCGGCTTCGGCCTCTACCAGGACCCCAGCCTGACGCTGGACCCCGTCCTGCGGGAGCTGGGCCAGACCCGGGCCGGATGGGCCCGGGGGAGCCAGTTCGTGTTCTCCCAGCACTGCAAGGCGCTGCGTTCCCTCGGTGTGGACGAGGAGAAGATCGTCGCCATCCCCGCCTGGGCCGTGGCCCCGTGCTTCTCGCCCGTGGAGCGGGCCGTGCTGGCGTGGACCGACGCCCTGGTGCTGGACGGGGGCCGGGCCCCCGATGCCACCTTCGCCGCCCTCGAGGAACACCTCGACGACCCCGCCATCCTCGAGCTGAGCTACGTCACGGCCCTCTACGAGCTGCACGCCACCATCTGCCGGGCCCTGCGCCTCGAGTTCGACGACCGCGACGAGCCCGTGGTCGAGGTCCCCGCACCCACCGGCGGCGCGGCGCGCGACATCGGCGCCGACATCAGGGCCACCTGAGGCACAGCCCACAAGGGCACCGGGGCACCGGGGGACCGGGGGCGCCGGGGAACTGGGGTGCCGGGCGTCGGTCAGCGGTGCTCGGTTCCCACCCGCACCTCACGGAAGGGCTTGTCCCTGGTGTCGTCGGGCTCCTTGGGCAGGCCGAGGACGCGCTCACCGATGATGTTGCGGTTGACCTCGTCGCTGCCCCCGGCGATGGACTGGGCCGGGGTGAAGAGGGCGTACTTGTGGAAGGTGCCGTCCTCGGGGGCGTCGTGGCCCAACAGCATGCCTGCGGGGCCCATGGCCTGGAGGCCCTCGTCGCGCACCATGCGGCCCAGCTGGGCCCCGGCCAGCTTGAGGGTCGAGACCTCGGGTCCGGGCTGACCGCCGGCCTTCACCGCGTCCCCGGCCCGCTTGCCCGTCAGGCGGACGACCTGGCGCAGCACGTGGACCCGGGTCAGGTCCTGGCGGCGGGCGGGGTCGGCGGCCGCACCGAAGTCCCGCACCACCTTGTCGAACACCTTGGAGATGCCCCCCGACAGGGCGATGGACATGCCGTCCATCTCCCCGCTCTGGCGGGCCTGGTAGTCGGCCACGCTCATGGTCAGGTCGGGGCGCACGAACGAGGTGCCGCCGCCGTCACCCAGGCCCGAGTTGTTGGGGTCGCGCTCGTGGGACAGGGTGGTCATGGCCACCCGCCAGCCGTCGTTCAGGTCCCCGAGCCGGTCGCTGTCGGCCACCCGGGCGCCGTCGAGGAAGACCTCGTTGAAGACGGCGTCTCCCGTCATCTCCCGCATGGGCCGCACCTCGACGCCCTCCTGGCGCATGTCGAAGGCGAAGAAGGTGATGCCCCGGTGCTTGGGCACGTCAGGGTCGGTGCGGGCGATGAGGATGGCCCGATCGGCGATGTGGGCGCCCGAGTTCCACACCTTCTGACCCGTCACCACCCACTCGTCACCGTCGCGCACGGCCCTGGTCTGCAGCGAAGCCATGTCCGAACCGGCCGAGGGCTCGGAGAAGAGCTGGCACCAGATCTCGGTGCCCTTGGCGATGGGGCCGAGGAAGCGCCGCCTCTGCTCCTCGGTGCCGTAGGCCAGCACCGTGGGGGCGGCCAGGAAGGTGGCGATGCCGCTGGGCGGCCCGAAGGCACCGGCGGCGACCCGGGCGGCGTGGGCGGCTTTGACCTCGTCACCCCGCAGGCCCCGGCCGAACCAGTCCTGCGGCCAGGACGGGAAGCCCCAGCCCGAGTCGGCCAACCGCTCCCACCACACCCCCATGGGCAGGGCGGGGTCCCAGTTCGCCGCGTACCAGGCGTCGGCTTCCGCCCGCACCGCGGCGACGCGGTCAGAGGCGGAGGGCAGCGCGGCGGTGTCGACCATGGGCCGAGCGTATCCCGGCCCGGTGCTCGGGCCGGCGGCGCCGCCGGCCAGGCGGGCCAGCCCGGGTCGAGGGTCAGCTGGCGTCGCCGGCCACGGCGCTGACCAGCTCGTCGATGGCCCCCACGCTGTCGGGGGCGGTGTTGCCGTTGACGAGGATGGAGAACACGACCCGACGCCCACCCCGGGTGGTGAACACCCCCGACAGGGCCCGGGCATCGTTGAGGTAACCGGTCTTGGCCGCCACCACGCCCTCGGCCGGGGTGCCCACGAAGCGGTTGATCAGGGTCCCGCTGCGGCCGGCCACGGGCAGGCCGGCCTTGACGATGGGCCAACTGTCGTCGGCCACCGCCGCCTGCACCAGGGCCCGCAGCTCGCGGGCCGAGCGCCGGTCGGTGCGGCTGAGGCCCGAGCCATCGGACCACCCTGCGGCCAGGTGCACGCACAACCGGTCGAGCGCCGCGGCCAGCACCCGGGTGCCCGCCGCCGTGGTGCCCTCGCCGGCGCCGACGCGACCGGCCTCCCGGGTCAGCAGCTCGGCCGTCTCGTTGTCACTGTCGAGCAGCATCTCGTCGACCAGTTCGGCCACCGTGGGTGAGGTCACGGTGGCCAGCACCGTGGCCCCGGCGGGGGCGGTGCCCGTCCAGTTGGGACCGTTGACGGCGATGCCGGCTCCGGTCAGGACGGCCCGGAACTGCTCGGCGTTGCCCAGGGCGGGATCCGCCGCGTAGGCCTCGTCCCAGCGGTAGCGGTTGTCGTCGACCATCAGCGCCGACAGGGGTCCGGCGTCCGAGGGCACGTTCCAGTCCTCCCAGCCCGGGGCCAGGCGCTGGATCGGGTAGCGGCTCTCGTCGACCACGATGGCGCCGTTGACCCCCCGCACCCCGGCCACCAGCAGCTGGTCGACCAGGGTGGCCAGGGAGTGCTCGCCGTGGGTCGACAGGGTGGGGTCGCCGCCGCCCACGAGGATGAGGTTGCCCTGGACGACACCGCCGACCACGGGGCCGGTGGCCACCACGTCGGTGGTCAGCCGGGCGGCAGCGGGGAGCACCTCGAGCACACCCACCGCGGTGAGCAGCTTCTGGTTCGACGCCGGCATGAGCTGGGTGTCGGGGTGCTCGGACACCACCTCGCCGAAGCCCTCGACCCAGATGGACGCACCGAGCACGCTGCCCACGAAGCCGGGGTCGGCCAGCCGGGCGGCGAGCACGGCGGCCAGGGCGGGGGGCACCAGGCGGGCGGCCCGGGCCGGCTCGGCCGCGCAGTCGGGCGTGCGCACCGTGGGTGGGACCACGGTGGAGCCCGAGCGGCCGGTGACGGCCACCGCCGGCGGAGGTTCAGCCGGCGACAGCCCGTCGACCCCGGCGGTGGATGACGACGACGGCCCGCTCGATGGGGTGGAGCGGCGGGCGGAGGCGATGGTCGGAGCCGTGGAGGCGGGCGCCCTCGAGGCGAGATTCGTCGAGGCGGTGGCCGCGGCTGCGGTGGAGGAAGACGCCCCGGTGGAGGAAGACGCCCCGGTGGAGGAAGACGCCCCGGTGGAGGAAGACGTCTCCGACGACGCCGCATCGGCTCGCTCGGCGGCCACGACGGTCCCGGGAACGGGGGCCGTGGCGGGAGGTGCGCTCGCTGACCCGGCGGGGGTGCACGCCGCCGCGGCGAGCACCACCGAGAGCAGCGCCGGCAGGAGCGAACGGACGGACACGACGGCGGTGAGCGTAGCGGTCGGTCCACTCCGGGGGCGCGCATGGGTCCCCGCCGCGCCTAGACGGAGGGGGCAGCGGGTATGGGCCTGCCACACCACGGACGACGGTGGCGCACCTCCCCCGGGTGGCGCACCGTCGAAGGGAGGACCGCATGGTCCCCGTCGAGATCTTCGGGTTGCAGGTGGAGGAGTCGACCAGCACGCCACTGCTCCTCCTGCGGGAGCTGGCGCGCCCCCACCGGGTGCTGCCCATCTTCATCGGCGGCGCCGAGGCCGTGGCCATCGTCATGGGCCTGCAGGGCCTGGTGGCCGAACGCCCGCTCACCCACGACCTCCTGGTGGACATGTTGACCACCACGGGGACGAGGTTGGAGGAGGTGGCCGTCACCGAGGTGCGCAACGGCACCTTCCTGGCCGAGCTGCACCTGGCCGGGATCACCGGCTCGCGCGTCGTGTCCAGCCGACCTTCGGACGCCATCGCCCTGGCCGTGCGCATGCACGTCCCCCTCTTCGCCAGCGAGTCGGTCATGGACGAGGCCAGTGCCGTCGTCGGTCCCGGGGATGGCGACGATGGCGGGGAAGATGCCGATCTGGCCGCGGAACTGGCGGCCAGCTACGACGAGCTCACCATCGACGAGGAGGTCGATGAGCTGCGCGAGTTCCTGGCCGACGTCGATCCCGCCGACTTCGGCGACGGGCTCGGCGGACCCGGCGACGGGGGGGACCGAGACCCCAGCTGAGCACGGCGCCCACCTCGTCTTCCCCGTCGCCAGCGCGGTCGTCGTCGGCATGGTCGTCGGGGGTGGTTGCGCCGCGTTTCGTCGAGCACGATCGGCATGGGGGGCCGCCGCGTCGGGTAGGTCTGGGCCCGTGCCCCTGACGACGCCTGTCACCCGACGCCCTTGGGAGCTGGCCTACGAAGGCTACGACCCCGCGTCCGAGCCCCTGCGCGAAGCCCTGTGCACGGTGGGCAACGGCTACCTCGCCTCCCGAGGTGCCGCGCCCGAGTGTTCCGCCGACGGTGCCCACTACCCGGGCACCTACGTCGCCGGGTTGTTCAACCGCCTCACGACCGAGGTGGCCGGGCGGGACGTCGAGAACGAGAACCTCGTCAACGTGCCCAACTGGTTGCCGCTGACCTTCCGGGTCGAGGGCGGCGACTTGTTCTGCGTCGACGGCGTGGAACTGCTGGAGTACCAGCAGGTGCTGGACCTGCGTCGCGGCGTGCTCGTTCGCCGTCTGCGCCTGCGCGACGGCGCCGGTCGGGAGACGACGGTCGAGCAGCGGCGCCTGGCCCACATGGCGCAGCCCCACCTGCTGGCCCTGCGCACCAGCCTCGTGGCCCACAACTGGTCGGGGCGGCTGCAGGTTCGGGCCGAGATCGACGGTGACGTGGCCAACACCGGGGTGGCCCGTTACCGCGACCTGGCCAGCCGCCACCTCGAGACCGTCGAGTGCGCCAAGGCCGGCCCCGATGCCGTACTGCTGCGCTCGCGCACGACCCAGTCCCGGGTGGAGATCGCCGTCGCCGCCCGCACCACCGTCACCGTCGACGGCCAACCCCTCGACCCCGATCACCTCACCCTGCTCGAGGACACCCAGCGCATCGGCCACGAGGTCGATGTCGCCGTCGAGGTCGGAGAGATCGTGGTGGTCGACAAGGTGGTGGCCATCTACACCTCGCGCGACCGGGCCATCTCCGAGCCCGGCCTGGCCGCGGTGAGGGCGGTGGGCGCGGCGGCCGACTTCGACACCCTCGAGGCCAGCCACGCCGCCGCGTGGAGGGGCCTGTGGCAGCGGGCCGCGGTACAGGTCGACGACGAGGGGCCCGCCGGCGGCCCCGACCCCGCCGGCGGCCCCAACCGCGACGGCACTCCGGGCGGGACCGTCACCGAAGGCGCCCCCAACACCGATGTCGTGCCCACCCAGCTCGTGGTGGACCTGCACCTGTTCCACCTGCTGCAGACGGCGTCGCCCCACATCGTGGACCTCGACGTGGGCATCCCCGCCCGGGGCCTGTCGGGTGAGGCCTACCGGGGCCACATCTTCTGGGATGAACTGTTCCTGTTCTCCCTGCTGTGCCGGCGCATGCCCGACGTGGCCGCGGCCACCCTGCGCTACCGCCACCGGCGCCTGGACGTGGCCCGGCGGGCGGCGACGGCCGACGGCGCCCGGGGGGCCATGTTCCCGTGGCAGTCGGGTAGTGACGGACGGGAGGAGAACCAGGTCGTCCACCTGAACCCCGCTTCGGGCCGATGGTTGCCCGACGAGAGCCACCGGCAACGCCACATCGGGATCGCCATCGCCCACAACGTGTGGCGGTACCAGGAGATGACCGACGATGTCGAGTTCCTGGCCGAGGTGGGGGCCGAGCTGTTCCTGGAGATCGCCCGCTACTTCGCCAGCCTGGCCACCTTCGACCCCGATCGGGGTCACTTCGACATCACCGGGGTCATGGGCCCCGACGAGTTCCACGACGCCGACCCGGGCTGGCCCGGTCCTGGCCTGCGCAACAACGCCTACACCAACGTCATGGTGGCCTGGTTGCTGGCCCGGGTGCCCGAGGTGCTCGACCTGCTGCCCGCCCTGCAACGCCATTCGCTCACTGCCGCGTTGGGCCTGACCGCTGGCGAGCTGGCCCGTTGGGACGACATCAGTCGGCGCCTCTACATCCCCTTCCACGGCGACGGCGTCATCAGCCAGTTCGAGGGCTACGACGCCTTGGCCGAGCTGGACTGGAACGATCTGCGGGCCACGCACGGGGACATCTCCCGCCTCGACCGCATCCTCGAGGCCGAGGGGCGGTCGGTGAACGACGTCAAGGCCTCCAAGCAGGCCGACGTGCTCATGCTGTTCTACGTGTTGTCCCGGCGGGAGCTGGCCGACGTCATGGACCGGCTGGGCCACCACTTCGACGCCGAGGACCTGGCCCGCACGGTCGGCTACTACCTGGTGCGCACATCGCACGGCTCGACCCTGTCCCGCGTCGTGCACTCGTGGGTGTTGGCCCGCCTGGACCGGTCCCGCTCCGTCGAGCTGTTCCGCCAGGCCCTCGACAGCGACATCGCCGACGTGCAGGGGGGCACCACCCAGGAGGGGGTGCACCTGGGCGCCATGGCCGGCACCGTCGACCTGCTCGAACGGGGCTACAGCGGGCTCGAGGTGGGCGGCGGGGTGCTGCGTTTCGCCCCCGACCTGCCCGATGGCATCGACAGCCTGGGTTTCCGCCTCTACCACCGGGGTCGCTGGGTGGAGGTGCGCCTGGATCGTGACGAGCTGCAGCTGACCAGTGAGGCGACCCGCCTCGGTCCCCTGCGGGTGGCCTTGGGTGATGCCGGTCCCGACGACGAGGTGGAGCTGGCCTCGGGGGCCACCGTGGTCATTCCCCTGCTGGTCCCCGCCGAAGTCGCGTCGGACGTGCCCTCGGAGGCCCCCTCGGAGGCCCCCTCGGAGGCCCACTCGGAGGCCCACTCGGAGGTGGCTTCGGCGGTCTAGGTAGCCGTCTTGTCGGGGGTCTCGTAGGGGCGGGCCCCGGTGCGCGCGGTGTGAGGGGCCGGCGGGGCGTAGGTTGGCGGCCGTGAGCTCACTCAACCCGGCCCTCGACGAGCGCATCTTCAAGCGCGAGGCCGCCGCTGCGGCCAGTTCGGCGCCCGGAGGCGCCGGCACCCGGACACCACCGATCTCGGATGGGCCCGTGTCCCCGTGGCGTGGCTACCGGGCCATGACCGTGGGCGGTGTGGCTCGAGCCACCGGTCTGCTGTTCGTCGTGCTCCTGGCCACGGCCACCTTCGGCTGGTCCCAGGTCAAGCCGCCCACCGAGCTGTCGGCGGGCTCGACACCGGGCTGGCTGTTCATCGCCCTGCTCGCCGGGCTGGGCCTGGCCATCGCCACCATCGTGCGCCCGGCCTGGGCCCGCTTCACCGCTCCCCTGTACGCCGCGGCCGAGGGCCTCGTCCTGGGTGCCATCTCCCGCCTGTTCGAGGTCCAGTACCCGGGCATCGTGCTCCAGGCCGTCGCCCTGACGCTTGCGGTGTTCGCCCTGATGCTGGTGGCCTTCGCCACCGGCCTCATCAAGGTCACCCCCCGCCTGCGCATGGGCATCATGGTGGCCACCGGAGCCGTCGCCGTCGTCTACGTGGTCGGCTTCATCGCCCAGCTGTTCGGTGGCTCGGTCGGCTTCATCAACAGCCCGTCGCTGATCGGCATCGGCTTCAGCCTGGTCGTGGTGGGCATCGCTTCGTCGAACCTGCTGCTGGACTTCGACTTCGTGCAGCGCAACGTCGAGGCCGCCGCCCCCAAGCGCATGGAGTGGTACGCCGCCTTCGGCCTCGTGCTCACCCTGGTCTGGCTGTACCTCGAGCTGCTGCGCCTGCTGTCCAAGCTGCGCCGCTGATCCGCAGCCGAACTGAACGCGTCCACCCGTCTCCCCGACGGGCTCGTGCGTTCAGTTCGGCCGACGGGGGTGTGCGCCGGTGGAGTCAGTCGGGGGCGGGCCGGAACAGGGGTAGGGCGTAGCCGTCCTCGCCGACGGGCTCGAAGGTCAGCTGCACGGGCATGGCCACCTCGACGGATTCGGGGGCGCAGCCCACGATGTTGGTGGTCACGTGGGGGCCTTCGGCCAGTTCCACGATGGCCACCACGTAGTCGCCGGCCTCGTTGAAGGCGGGGTGGGTGGGGCGGCGGGCCACGCTGAAGGTGAACACGGTGCCCTTGCCCGAGGCCTCCTCGTCGTGGAGGTCGAACGAGCCACACGTCGTGCAGCTGATCTTGGGGTAGAACTGCGCCGTCCCACACGCCCCGCAGCGCTGGATCAGGAAGGCGCCCCGGCCGGTGGCCTCCCAGAACGGGCGGGTGATCTCGGTGGGATGGGGGCGGGGTCGGCGCACGGTGCCGGTGGCGGCATCACGGTCGGTCGTGGTCACGGCTCGACCCCCAGCACCAGGGCGCACTCCTCGGACATGATCCCCCCGTTGCCGTTGACGAAGGCGAACTCCAGGTCGGCCACCTGGCGGTCACCGCTGCGGTGCTGCACCTGGCGCACGGCCTCGGTCACGTGGCTCATGCCCCCGGCGAGTCCGGGCTGACCGAAGGACAGCTGGCCGCCGTGGGTGTTGAGGGGGAAGTCGCCGTTCCAGCGCAGGTCGTGGCCGTCGACGAAGGCGCCACCCTCGCCCCGGCCGCAGAAGCCGGCCTCTTCCAGGGTGAGCAGCACGGTGATGGTGTAGCAGTCGTAGAGCGAGGCCAAGCCGATGCGGTCCCGACCGATGCCGGCCTGCTCGAAGGCCCGGTCCGCGGCGGGTTTCACCGCCGTGTCCATGAGCGAGGGGGCATAGGTGATGGTCTTGTGGGTCGTGCGCTCACCCGCACCCAGCAGCCAGGCCGCCGGGCGGTCGCGCACGAGGTCGGGGTGGACCACGACCAGGGCAGCGGCGCCCGCCGCGGGCATGACGATCTCCAGCAGGTGGAGGGGATCGGCCACCATGGGCGAGGCCAGCACGTCGTCGACGGTGATGGGCTGGCCGTAGAAGATGGCGTCGGGGTTCACGCAGGCGTTGTCCCGCTGGTGCACGGCGATCTTGGCCAGCTGTTCGGGCTCGACGCCGTACTCGTGCATGTAGCGCTGGGCGATCATGGCGTAGCCGATGTTGGCGCCCACGTTGCCGAAGGGGGTCTCGAACTCGGACCAGGCCGTGCGGTCCCCGCCCCCGGAGTAGCCGCCCGGCTTCTTGGTCGGTCGGGCCTCGCCCTCGGCCTTGGGGGTGCGCCGCTGGCGCCGGGCCGCGGTCACGCACAGCACGGCCCGGGCCTGGCCGGCGTGGATGGCCGCTGCGGCCCGCCACACCATGCCCGCTCCCGTGGCCCCGCCCAGGTCGACGGTCTCGGCGAAGTTGGCCCTGATGCCCATGGCCTCGATGAGGGTGGAGGGCACGAGCATGGGGATGCCGCCCATGGGGTGGGCGATGATCCCGTCGATGTCGGACAGTTCGAGCCCGGCGTCGGCCACGGCTTCGAGGCCGGTGCGGGCGAACATGTCCATGGTCGTCTCGCCGTCGGTCCACCGCGTGGGCTTGCGCTCGGCCACCCCGGTCACGGCGGCCCAGCCCCGCACCCCGCTCAACGTGTCCCCTGACGATCTGGCCTGGTGACAGCCATCGGTGCACCCCTCCCCGTGGCCAGACCCCCCGGCCATCGCGCCGCACCTTACCGGCGACGGTGGCAGCCGGGGGCCGCCGCCCGTTGTGCGACGCCCCCGCCGCCGATGGGCGCGGGTCAGCCGTTGGGCTGGCCTCCGCAGGCCACGCCGCCGGTGCGAGCATCTCCGCCAACGGGTGGCTGCAGGTTGATCTGCGGGCTTTCGCGAAGGGCAGTGGACCTCGGCGGTTCACAGCCTTTCGCGAAAGCCCCTGGTGGCCGGTGGCCCTGAGCCGACTGCGACCATGGGTGGCCGGCCCGGCGCCCGGGGCGACCGTGGAGGGTGCCCGAGAGCAACACTGAAGGATGAACCACCGCCACGGTGGCCCTTGCTGCACTGTTGCCCAGCTCAGCCGCCGAGACCCCGCCCCTGGCCACCGGCCCCAGCCCCCGGCGGGGGAGCGGTCCGCTCAGCGGGCCAGCAGGCTCACGAGCAGCGCGCGGGTGGCCTCGCGCTGGTCGCGGCTGCCGAACTCCGACGCAGCGAAGGTGGTGGTGCCCAGGTCGGCGAAGGCCATGATGCGTTCGCCCACGGTGTCGGCGTCACCGATGATGGCGATCTCGCCGGGGCCGTCGTAGCCCTCGCGGTCCAACATGGCCCGGTACGAAGGCAGGGTGCCGTACATGGCGAAGCTGCGGTTGGCCCGGGCCAGGGTGTCGGCGGGGTCGTCGGTCACGCACACGGGGATGCCCACGACCACCTCGGGGGCGGGGCGCCCGGCGGCGGCCGCGGCCTCGGTGATGGTGGGCACGGTGAGGTCGCGCACCGTGTTCGGGCCCGTCATCCACGTGATGGTGCCGTCGGCGACCGCTCCGGTCAGCTTCAGCAACTGCGGCCCCAGGGCCGAGACCAGCACCTTGGGCACGGGCGCGCCGGGCACAGACAGGTCACCCTTGGCCGACAGGGTCTCACCCCGGTAGCGGGGCTTCTGGCCGAGGGATTCGTTCAGGGCGTGCAGGTACTCGTCGAGGTGGCGGATGGGGCGGTCGAAGGAGATGCCCCAGCTGCCCTCGACCACGGGCTTGTGCGACGGACCCACACCCAGGGTCAGCCGCCCGTCGACGAGCAGGTTGGTGGTCAGGGCCTGCTGGGCCAGGGCCATGGGGTGTCGGGGGTAGGTGGGCACGACGGCGGTGGCCAGGCGCAGGCCGGGGACCTTGGGACCGACCGAGGCGATGACGGTGAGGGTGTCCATGCCGAAGGCCTGGGGGATCCAGTAGCTGGCGAAGCCGTCACGCTCTGCCCCTTCCAGCGACGCGGTGATGCCCTCGATGGTGTCGATGAAGCCGAACAGTCCGATGTCCACGATGCCCTCCCCCCGAACGGCCGTTGCGGCCGACGTGGGCCAGAACCTCCACCACGGACCACCCGGCGGTCAACCGCGGCTGGGGCCGCGGTGGTGCCGCAAGGCGCGCCCGGCCTGTCGGAGCCTGTCCGGCCACGGAGACGACCAGCGGCCGTGTCCTGAGAAGGACACGGCCCTGGCCCGCGCCGCGGGATGTCACCAGGGTGACCATTGACAGCGTTGTTGCGGGAAGTGTTCATCAGTGCAGCCCGAGCGGTCAGTAGTGGCCCACGGTGGACAAACATGGACGCCCCTGCTGACCGGTCGGGCAATGGCCACATCAACGAGATGGCGGTCTCCACCACAACGGCCGCTGACCGGCTGTCAGTGTCGGCCCGCACCATCCGACGGTCGATCGAAGCCGGCGAACTCGGAGTTGTCCGCATCGGCACCAGCGTGCGGATCCCGGTCAGCGAACTCGAACGATTACTGCAAGAACTGAACGATGAACACCAACCGACTCCGGAAAACGTGGGGGAACTCCAGTGTGCGAGTCGACGTTTTGGGCCAGGGCCAGGGCGATGAAGCCGCCGGCTACCTGACCAAGGACCTGATCCACGGGGCTGCCATGGAGGTGGCCCGTCCTGATGCAAGGTCGGCCGTGCTGGTCGGTGCTCCCCGTTCGAGTTGCGGGAGCGGTCCGTCGATGGGGACGCCCGGGCCCAGGAACGGTGACAGGAGTACGCCACGGTCACCAGCGGTCGGCACCGTGTCCGCTGAACGGTCGGCATGCGGGAACAGCTCGGACTCAGGGTCCGTACCGACGACCAGCTCGTTAACGACGAGGGCGAGGCTGACGAGTTGGAAGACCTCGACGCCGACGAGACGCCCTGTTGTTGTGCGTGCCCGAGGTGACACCCCAGGTGTGCCAGGCGGCCGAGGACGGCGGCATCGAGGGCGCCCACGCCTTCCTGGCCGTCCTCTTGGGCGTGCTCACGTCACTGGAGCGGCCGAGATGCGGGTGTGGGACCGGGAGCGTGCGGGGCTGGCAGGGCGCTGGCAGAAGCCCCACCGGCAGGAGGCGGCTCGTCCACGCCCGGTGACGCCGGACCAGCGGCGTGAGGTGCGGACGGTAGCCACCTCACGTTGGTGGCTTTCGGATTCGTCGAGGTGAGTGGGCCGCTAGGGAGCGACCAGCTCTTTGCCTGGGATCCAGCCGTTTGGGACGTCGGTCACTCGCCAGGACCGGACCTTGAAGCGGACAGCCTCTAGCGGGTAGTCGAGCATCGAGTCGATCTGTGGGGCCTTCCGGAGGAGGGCTTGCTTCACCTCCTCGGTCTCCTCGCCCCCGGTCAGAATCACCGCGTCAGCCGAGCCTTGCACGAACGGTTCGAAGGGGGCGCCGGAGGACACCATGAGTGACACCCGCGGATTGCTCCGGATGTTGGTCAGCGTCCGCCCCGCAGCTTCTAGGACCATGACCAGCGTGAACGGGTCGGACTCGGCGAAGAACCCTGCCGCCAACCATGGCTCGTTCCCGGACGTCGTGCTGACGTACAACGCCGGGAGGCTCGCGAGCACCGCCCGGACCTTCTCTTCCACTACTGAATCGACGACCGCCTCGGACATGGCGCCCAGCCCCCCTGTCCCCTCGGTGACGTCGACTGTACTTGGTGTGCCCTACTCCAGCTTCGTGAACCCCTCGATGGCGTAGCGGACACCGTCAGTGCAGGTGACCTCTGGTCGGCCGCCGCCCGCAGCACGTCGAGGTCGCAGAGAGGTCGCAGAAGGGGACGGCCCCTCCCGTTCGAGAGGGGCCGTGCCGATGACTAGAAGTAGTTGGTGGATCTACTGCTGTCCGCCCGGGGTGCCTCCACCCCGGTTGGTGACCGGCCCGGTCGTGATGACTTCGCCGGTGTCACTGTTGCTGTTGCAAGCCGACGTCTGCGTTTCCGTCTGCGTCTGTGTGAAGCCGCTGTTGCCCGGCCCGGTCTGGGTCGTGGTGGTGCCGCAGTCCTTCACCCGGGCTGCACCCACGGCAGCCGGAGCGAGTGCCCCGGTACCGAGAGTGACTGTCACTGCCAACGCTGCGAGTGCCTTCTTAGCGCGCATGCTTAGCCCCCTTGGGTAGCGGAGAACGGTGCTTCGTACCGTTCGGTCCGCGGTCGGACGTTAGCCGCGTTATCGCGGCTGTCTAGCGGTGTTTTTGTTGACGAGATGTCGGCAAGTTGTTGTGTAACGGCGGTCCAACAACTGCGTTGAGCGCGGAGCTGAAGGCTGCCGCTACCCCAGCTTCGTGAACCCCTCGATGACGTAGCGGGCACCGTCGACGCACTTCACCTCGATGTGGCGCAGGTACTGGCCCTTGCCGACCGTCACGGCGTCGACCTCGTGGCCGTCGATCGGGCCGCCCTGCTCCGAGCAGGCGGACCAGGTGGTCGAGCAGCGGGGCGATGTGGTCCGTCGGAGTGTCGAAGTAGTCGGGTATGGCCCGAGCGTACGAACGTGCGTTCGGTAGGTCAAGGGGTGAAATCGCGACGCAACGCACAGCATCGCAACTGTGATGCATGGATTGTGCCTGGTCAGGTGGTGGATCTGCCGGAAACGACCAGGTCACAAAACCCCATCAGAGGATGAAGAGCATCTCCTGGTAGGTGGCTAGGGGCCACAGGTCGTCGGCCACCACGGCCTCGAGCGCATCCACGGCGGTGCGCACGGTGGCCATGGCCGGGATCAGGGTGTCGCAGCAGTAGGCGGCCTCGGCCAGGCTGCCGTCGGCCTCTTCGGCCTTCAGCGCGGCCTCGAGCGCGGTCAGCCCGGTCGACAGGTCACCGACCAGGCCCGACACCGCCGACAGCGTGGTGGAGTCGTAGGCGATGTCGATGGCGGCCATGGCCGCGGCACCGGTGGCCAGCTCGGTCACGTAGCGCAACGCCGCGGGCAGGATGGTGGTCCGGCCGATCTCGAGCGACGAGTTGCACTCCACGAGCACCGACTTCACGTACTGCTCGAGGTAGGTCTCGTAGCGGCTGTGCAGCTCACGGCCGTTGAGCACGCCGTACTTCTCGAACAGCGCCTTGACCTCGTCGGTCTCGAGCTGGGGCAGAGCGTCGACCGAGGTGCGCAGGTTGGGCAGACCCCGCTCGGCCGCCTCGACCTGCCAGTCGTCGTGGTAGCCGTTGCCGTTGAAGATGATCGAGCCATGGGTCTCGATGATGTCCTCGAGCACCTTCTGCACGGCCACGTTGAAGTCGGTCCCGGCAGCGACGGCGCCCTCGAGCTCGGTGGCGATGAAGTCCAACGACTCGGCCATGATCGTGTTGATGGCGACCATGGGGTCGGCGATGGACTGGCTCGAGCCCGGGGCCCGGAACTCGAACCGGTTGCCGGTGAAGGCCACGGGGCTGGTGCGGTTGCGGTCGCCCGGGTCCTTGGGCAGGTCGGGGAGGGTGTCCACCCCGATCATGAGGGTGCCCTTCTCCCGGCTGGAGGTGGCGCCGCCCTTGGCCACCTGGTCGAACACGTCGGTCAGCTGGTCGCCCAGGAAGATCGACATGATGGCCGGGGGGGCCTCGTTGGCGCCCAGGCGGTGGTCGTTGGCTGCGGAGGCCACCGAGGAGCGCAGCAGGCCGCCGTAGCGGTGCACGGCGCGGATGACGGCGGCGCAGAACACGAGGAACTGGGCGTTCTCGTGGGGGGTGTCACCGGGGTTGAGCAGGTTGCCCTGGGTGGCGTTGCCGATGGAGAAGTTGATGTGCTTGCCCGAGCCGTTGAGCCCGGCGAAGGGCTTCTCGTGCAGCAGGCAGGCCATGCCGTACTTCTCGGCCACGTGGCGCAGGGTGACCATGAGCAGCTGCTGGTGGTCATGGGCCAGGTTGGCCCGCTCGAACACCGGGGCGATCTCGAACTGGCCAGGGGCGACCTCGTTGTGGCGGGTCTTGGCCGGGATGCCCTGCTTGAACAGCTCGCGCTCGGCCTCGATCATGAAGGCGAGGACGCGCTCGGGGATGGCGCCGAAGTAGTGGTCGTCGAACTCCTGGCCCTTGGGGGGCTTGGCCCCGAAGAGGGTGCGGCCCGCCGCCAGCAGGTCGGGACGGGCGAAGTAGAAGTGCCGGTCGATCAGGAAGTACTCCTGCTCGGCGCCGGCGTAGCTGACCACGGTGGCGATCTCGTCGTGACCGAAGAGCTGCAGGACCCGTCGGGCCTGGATGTTCAGCGCCTGCTGCGAGCGCAGGATGGGGGTCTTCTTGTCGAGCGCCTCACCGGTCCACGAGATGAAGGCCGTGGGGATGCACAGCGTGTTCCCGTTGGGGTTCTCGAGGATGTACGCCGGGCTGGTGACGTCCCAGGCCGTGTAGCCGCGGGCCTCGAAGGTCTCGCGCAGGCCACCGTTGGGGAAGCTCGAGGCGTCGGGCTCGCCCTGGACCAGGGTCTTGCCGGCGAAGTCCGCCACGGCGAAGCCGTTGCCATCGGGCTCGAGGAAGCTGTCGTGCTTCTCGGCGGTGAGCCCGGTCAGGGGGTAGAAGACGTGGGCGTAGTGCGTCGCCCCCTTCTCCATGGCCCAGTCCTTCATGGCCGCGGCGACCACGTCGGCCACGGTGGGGTCGAGCGGGGCCCCGGCCTCCATGGTGGCCACGAGGGACTGGAAGACGGACTTCGGCAGACGGGCCCGCATGACGGACTTGCTGAAGACGTTCTGGCCGAACACCTCCTGGGGAAGCTTGGTGCTCGTCAGCGGCTCTGAGGCCTTGTAGTGGGTCACCGCGTCGATGGCCCGCTGGCGCGCTGCGCTACCGCTCATTGAGATCCCTTCGTCTCTCCCCGTTGCTGACTGCACTCCCATGGCACCGAGGTCGATGGCGGCGCGCACGGGTGGGGAACTCCGGGGACGGACCGTAGAGGCCGTCGGGCAACGGTCCGTTTCCCGGATGTGAACGGTGTGTGTCACACACCTGGTTCAGCCAGGGGTTATCCGTCGCGCCCCAGCTCTGCCAGGATCTCGGCGCTGTCCGAACCCGGTCGGGGGGCTCCCCGGCGCACCCGGGTGGGGGTGCGGGAGAACTTGGCCGTCGGCCCCACGATGGGCACCTCGCTGCCGTCGCTGAGCACCGTGGGCTGCAGCATGTCCCGCTCGTGGAGGTGGGGCTGGCCGCCAGGGCCGCGGGGTCGTAGCCGGCCCGGTCCGACCACGGGCCGAACAGGCCCCAGCCGCTGATGGCCACGTAGACCAGGTCGGGCTTGACCCGGCGACACGCCTCCCAGCCCACTCCCCAGGACTCGAGGGTGCCGGGGCGGAAGTTCTCGATCATGACGTCGGCCGTGGCCACGAGCTCGAGGAACACCTCGCGGTCGGCCGGCGCCCGCAGGTCGAGCGTCAGGCTGCGCTTGTTGCGGTGCACCGTCTGGTCGGCGAAGGACAGGTCGGTCCCGGGGATGTGGGGGGGCCAACCCAGGCCGGTCGAGCCGGGCAGGTCGATACGCACGACGTCGGCCCCGAGGTCGCCCAACAGGCAGGCGGCCATGGGCCCGGCCCAGGCCGTGGTGGCCTCGACCACCCGCACCCCGTCGAGCGGTCCGGTGAGGTCGCCACGCGCCTCGCGGTAGAACTCCCCCTTGTCCATGGGCGGGGATCGTAGGGTCCCTCGCCGCGGCGGTGCCCGCCGTCCGACGGGCCCCGGTCGCCGCTGCTACCGTCCGCGCCCACGCGACCCGGGGGAGCCGACACATGGGCAACGACAGCGAGCGCTACCTCGAAGGGGTGACGGTCCTCGACCTGACGCAGTACCTGGCCGGGCCGTCGTGCACCCGCCTGCTGGCCGAGATGGGGGCCGACGTCATCAAGGTGGAGATGGCGCCCTACGGCGACCCCACCCGGTCGGGCAACCCCCGACGCAACCGGCGCTCGGGGGGCTTCATCCAGCAGAACCGGGGCAAGCGCAGCCTGTGCGTCGACCTGCTGCGCCCCGAGGGCGTCGAGCTGGTCAAGGAGCTCGTGCCCCACGTCGACGTGATCGTGGAGAACTACAGCGCCGGGGTCATGGACCGGCGCGGCCTGGGCTGGGACGACCTGTCCGCGGTCAACCCCCGGCTGATCATGGCCTCCATCTCCGGGTTCGGGCAGACCGGGCCGCTGGCCCACAAGACGAGCTTCGACTTCATCGCCCAGGCCTTCTCCGGGGTCATGCACATGACGGGGGACCCCGACGGTCCGCCCACCTTCGCCGGCATCGGCCTCGGTGACACCAACGCCGGCTTCCACGCCTTCGCCGGCATCGGCTACGCCCTGTACCGGCGCGACCGCACCGGCAAGGGCGCCCACATCGACGTGTCCATGGTCGACGCCCTGTTCCACATGCAGGAGACGGCCGTGCACGCGGCGACCATGGAGGGCAGCGACTACGTGGCCATGCGCCAGGGTCGCCACTACGGTCCCCTGTCCCCGGCGGGCACGTTCAAGGCACCGCAGGGCTGGATCGTCATCCTCTGCACCCACGGCCAGGTCGGCTACCTGTGGGCGGCCATGGGTCGGCCCGAGCTGGCCACCGACCCCCGCTTCCGCACCAACGACGGGCGCATCGAGCACCGCGATGCCCTCACCGCCGAGATCGAGGCGTGGATGGCCACCTTCGCCACCGACGCCGACGTCATCGCCGCGCTCGAAGCGCAGCGGGTGCCCTGCGGGCCGGTGCTCAGCCCCACCGACGCCCTCGACCACCCCTACTTCAAGGCCCGGGGCATGGTGCGCGAGGTCACCGACCCCTTCGCCGGCACCTTCTCCATCCCCGGCTTCCCCATCAAGTTCTCCGACGCACCGCCCGAGCCCGACCTGGAGACGTCGATGCTGGGCCAGCACAACCGCACCGTGCTCCACGACCTGTTGGGCTACGACGCCGCCACCATCGACGCCCTCGAGGCCGACGGGGTGCTGTTCTCCAAGGATCGCTGACGTCCGACCCGGACTCCAGGGTGCGTCCCCTCCATGGGGCAAGGGCCGACGAGCAAGCGCTCCCCCCTACCCACCCAGGGGTGGGTGAATGCCCCAACGGGGGGATTCACCCATTGAACGGGTAGAGGTTCTAGCCGTGATCACCGTCGATTGTTGTCATCAGGCGTCGTCTTCGTGACGGCTTGGGGAAGACAGGATGACTGGACCCAGGGCATGATGCTCCCGATGCGGCGTAGGACGATGGCGGCGGCGGCGGTGGCAACAGCTCTCCTCACCGGGGGCATGACGGCTGGTGGTGCCCTGGGCACCCCGGTCGCCGGAGCGGCGGAGGAGACCTACGCCCCGGCGGCGATGTGGTACTACCTCCAGGCCGAGGACCAGTTCCTGGCCATGACCAACCAGGTCAGGGCGTCCGTAGGTGTCGGTGGTCTCACCCGGGTGCCCGCCCTCGACGACTACGCCCGGACCCAGGCGCTGTACATGGCCCAGACCGGCCAGCTCATCCACTCCGACATCGGCCGCCTCCTCGGCGCCTACTCGTCGGTGGCCGAGAACATCTCCGTGGGCCCCACCGTCGAGTCGATGGAGGGCGGCCTCCAGGCCAGCCCCCCCCATTTCGCCAACATGACGAACCCCGGCCTGCCCTTCGTGGGCGTTGGCGTGGTGTGGGCCGACGGCACGCTGTGGACCGTGCACGTCTACGCCGGCTGACGCAGCCTGATCACCGGTTCACCGCCCCCGCTGATCAGCGGTCGGTGACCGTCACGGTCACCAGCTCGCCGGGTGTGGCGGCCAGGGCCCGTAGGGCGTCGATGCCCACGGTGTGCTCGTCGAGGAGCAGTTTGGCCACGTCGGCCAGGAGCACCCTGCGCTCGGCCAGCAGGGCCCGGGCATCGACGAGGGCGGTGTCGAGCAGGCCGTCGACCGCGGTGTCGACCCGGGCCGCCCGCTCGCCCTCGAGGCCGGTCAGGGGCCGGAAGGCCACGCCCAGGTCGCTCATGCCGAACTGGGTCACCATGCGATAGGCCAGCCCGGTGGCCGACTGGAAGTCGCCCGACGCCCCCGACGTGTAGTCACCGTCGAGCAGAAGCTCCTCGGCCGCCCGTCCGGCCATGAGCATGACCAGCTGGGCCAGGGCCTGACTGCGGGTCACGAACTGGTCGTCGGTGCCGTCCATCCAGGTGACGCCGCCAGCAGCCCCCCGGGGCACGATGGTCACGGTGACGGGATCGGGTGCCGCGGCCAGGGTCAGGGCGGCCACGGCGTGACCGGCCTCGTGCCAGGCGGTGATGGTGCGGTCGCGGTCGGTCACCGTGGCCGAGTGGCGGGCCCGGCCCATCATGGAGACCTGCAGGGCCTCCTCGACGTCGTGGCCGTCGATGTCGGTGCGCCCGGCCCGGCCGGCCACCAGGGCGGCCTCGTTGACCAGCTGCTCGAGCTCGGCGCCGGTCATGCCCGCGGTGCGCCGGGCCAGACCCTCGACGTCGACGTCACCGGCCATGATCTTGTCCTCGAAGTGCAGGGCGAGGATGCGCTCACGGCCACCGCGGTCGGGGGCGGCCACGGTGACGCGGCGGTCGAAGCGACCGGGGCGCAGCAGGGCGGGGTCCAACATGTCGGCCCGGTTGGTGGCGGCGAGGACGACGATGCCCGAACCGGTGAAGCCGTCCATCTCCACGAGCAGGGCGTTGAGCGTGCCCTCGCGCTCCTCGACGGCGGCGTTGCCGGGGCCCGACGAGCGGGCCTTGCCCACGGCGTCGATCTCGTCGATGAAGATGATGGCCCGACCGGCCTGGCGGGCGTTGTCGAAGAGCTGGCGTACGCGGCTGGCGCCCACGCCGACGAAGGTCTCCACGAAGTCCGAGCCGGCCAGGGCGAAGAAGGGCACACCGGCCTCGCCGGCCAGGGCCCGGGCCAGCAGGGTCTTGCCCGTGCCCGGAGGGCCCTCGAGCAGCACGCCGCGGGGCATGCGGGCGCCGGAGCCCGAGAAGCGGTCGGGGTCGGCCAGGAAGGCGGCGATGTCACGCAGCTCGTCGACGACCTCGTCGGCGCCGGCAACATCGCTGAAGCGGGTGGTGGGGACGTCCACGGCACCGGCACGGCGCTTGTCGAGGCGGCCGTGGCCGCCACCCATGCCCTTGCGCATCACCCCGAAGTAGAGGAAGGCCATGAGCAGGGCGATGGGGATGACGATGGGCAGCAGGGTGGCCCACAGGGCGGGGCCGGTGCGCTGGTGGGCGTCGACGATGACGCCGTCCTCCACCAGGTGGTCGACCAGGTCGCCACCGAAGCCGTAGGGGTAGGTGGCCACCTGGGAGGGGGCATCCTCGGCGTCCCCGGTGCGGTACACCCACACCTTCTGGTGGTCGTCGTCGACCTCGACCCGGACGATGGCGGGGCCGTCGCTGGCGTCGACGGCGGCCGTGCCGTCGGCACCGGCCTCGGCGAGCACGACGGAGATGGGCACCTCCTCCGGCGAGGGCTGGTCGCCCTGGATCAGGGGGCGGGCCAGGAACAGCCCGCCCACGGCGACCACGGTGAAGGCGGCGGCGACGAGGGTGGTGCGACGGCTGGGTCGGCGTGAGCCGGAGGAGCGGGGGGCGTTGCTACGAGCGGGCATGCGGCGGTCCGGTCTGGGGAACTTCGGCTGCGGCGGCCGAGGTGTGGGGTCCTGCACCACCCAGAACGGCGAACAGGGCCCCTGGTTTCGGCCCCTCACCTGTACAGAGGACCCCGTTGGGTGGCGTTGCCCACCGTGCCGCCGTCCGTCTCCCTGTGGCGCGCTCCGCTGGCCGCCTCCAGCACCTCGTCAGCGCTGGACGTCACCCGTGGGTTTCGGTGCCATCGGGTGGCTCTGCGCTGACGGGTGGGTCGGTGCCGTCCGGCGAACCGGTGTCGGGGCGCGTGGGGGTGGTGTCGGATTGCCAGGGGGTGATGATGTAGGGGGTGCCGTCGGGCCAGCGGACGCAGGGTCGTCCGTTGTCGATCGTCACCGACCAGTGGTCTTTGTGGATGAACGTGTGTTGTGTTCTACACAACAACGCCCCGTTGTTCACCGAAGTGTGTCCGCCGTGTTCCCAGTGTTGGCAGTGGTGGATGTCGGTCCATGCTGGTTTACGGTCACAGCCGGGGAACACGCAGCCACGGTCGCGGAAGGTGATGGCCCGGCGTATGGCCAGTGTCCATCGTTGGGTGGTGCGTCCGACGTCGAGCACTTCGCCCAACGCGTTGAGCACGATGCGGTAGGCGGACGAGTCGCAGGTACTGACGGGTCGGTCGGCTGCGGGGCGTCGTAGGCGACGACGACGCCGACGCGGTAGCGGTCGGGGGCGGAGTCCTCGGAGGGTTCGCGGCGCATGGACTGGGCGCACAGGTCGACAAGGGCCATGCCTCGTAGCACGGAGCCCGGTTTGGCGGCCAGAGAGGGGTCGTCGCGGGAGGCGCGCATCATGGGGTCGACGAGGGCTTCGAGAGCGGCGGCGACGATGTCGCCGTCGTCGCCGACCAGGGTGCCGGTGAGGTGGCGCACCCCGCCCGACGTTTCGGACAGGTAGACCTCGGACAGGGAACGCAGGCTGTCGGCAGGGACCAGGCCGGCGGCGGCGGTCTCGACGACGGAGGGCAGCAGGCGCATGGCGACACCGTCACGGACCCGGCCCTTGTGCCCGTGACGCGAGGACCGGGTGCGTTCGGCCAACCAGTTCGCCGCGGAGGGGGCGCCGACGACGCCCCACAGGCCGCTGCGGTCGAACGCGTCCTGACACGCCGCCCCATAGGCGACGGCCGCATTGATCAGACGTTCGGACAGCAGCGCGTCGTCACCGGAACGGGGAATGGCGGTAGCGGTCATCGTGGCGGCGGCCAGCGCGGTGATCATCGCGTCGATGTCGAGAACTTCGGGGCCGCCTGCCATGCACTCATCATAGCGCTGATAGACACCTCCACACGAACCCGCGTTCGGGAACGTCAGATGCTCACATAGAGCACCACATCGAGCCCGCACGGCGTTGAGCGGCCAGTGGCCCGACCCGGCTTCTCGTGCACCAGCTCGATTGTGTTCTGCTGGGACGGGTGCCTGACAAGACGATCTACCGGTCCCTCTACGTGCAGGGACGTGGCGAGCTGCGCCGGGAGCTCGCCACATCGCAGCCACATGCCCGGGCACTGAAAGGGAACCTGATCCTGGCAGGGGCGAGACCTCGGCCATCGGCACCCTGGTCGAGCGGACCTCCCGCTTCTGCGCCTGTTGCGCCTGCCCCTATGGACGCACCGCGGACAAGGTCGCCGACGCCATGCTCGCAGCCATGGCCAGGCTGCCCGAAGCACGTGGACCGGTAGATCGCCGCGTTCCGGAAGCCGGCTCCGGCTCAGCGCGCCTGTTTCGGATTCGACAACGACCTCGAACTGGTCTTCTGGGATCCCCGCTCACCGTGGCTCGGCGGTAGCGGGGAGAGCACCAACGGACTGCGCGCCAGTACTTCCCCAAAAGGCTCGGTGCTGAGCAGGTACGACCAGGCCCTCCTCGACGCCGCCGCCGATAGCCTCAACGGTCGACCCCGCCAGACCCTGAGTTGGATGACCCCGGCGGAGAAGCTCGACGAGATGCTGGCCGACCTCACCCCCTGAGACGGCCCGTCCGGCGACCGACCGCCGCCCCGGGACCGGCTGCCGCCGATGCGCCTTCAGTCCTTGCGGGCCCGGCTGGGGGCGACCCGGGGGGGTTCGTCGGGCTGCTTGGGGTAGACGGGGGGCCACGGGGCGTCGTGCAGGCCGTTGGCCCGGTCCCGCTCGTGCAGGGCCAACAGCGGCTCGAGCGACTGGAGGTGGTCGTCGATGTCGGCCCACGGGTCACCCACGGTGGCGAGGCGGGCCGGCAGGCTGGCCATGGTCAGCTCGTCGGGGTGGAGCTGGTCGACCTCGTCCCAGTGCAGGGGGGTCGACACCTGGGCCCCGGGCCGGGCCCGCACCGACCACGCCCCGAAGACGGTCTTGTGGGGGGCGTTCTGGTTGAAGTCGACGAACACCCGCTCGCCGCGCTCCTCCTTCCACCACGCCGCGGTGATGAGCTCGGGCCGGCGCCGTTCGAGCTCCCGGGCCACGACCACCGCCGCAGAACGCACCTGGTAGGCGTCCCAGCGGGGCTCGAGGCGCACGTACACGTGCAGGCCCCGGTTGCCCGTCGTCTTGGGGTAGCCGACCAGGCCCACCTCGCGCAGCAGGGCGTCGAGCTCGTGGCCCGCGGCGCGGATCATGTCGTAGGTGACCCCGGGGGAGGGGTCGAGGTCGAGGCGCAGCTCGTCGGCGTGGTCGAGGTCGTCGGCCCGGCTGGGCCACACGTGGAAGCCCAGGCAACCCAGGTTCACCGCCCAGGCCACGTGGGCCATGTCGGCCAGGACCAGGGCGTGGGAGCTGGTGCCGTTGGGGGTGGACACCTCGACGCTCTGCAACCAGTCCGGCGCGTTGGCCGGCACCCGCTTCTGGAAGAACGACTTGCCGCCGGACCCGTCGGGGAAGCGCTGCATCATGGCCGGCCGGCCCCCCACCGCCCTCAGGAAGGGCTCGCCGATCGACTCGTAGAAGCGCACCAGATCGAGCTTGGTCTCACCCCGCTCGGCGAACAGCACCTTGCCCGGGCTGGACAGGCGCACCTCCCGCCCGTCGATCTCCAGCACGGTCCCGGCGTCCTTGGCGGCCACCTGCGGCACGCTACCCCGGAGCCGAGCGGCCGACGGCCACCGGTCACCGTGCGTGGGTCAGGGCCCGGGGGCGGTCACCAGTGGCGCAGCTGGGGTTCGCGGGCCGCGGCCCAGCGATGGGGCCAGCTGTCGAGGGCCCGGGCCGCCTCCCGGTCGAGCCCATCGGTGAGGATGCGGGCATGGTCGACGCCCAGGGTGCCGTCGGCGCTGGCTGCGTCCAACCACTGGCGCAGGGTGACCAGGTCGTGGTGGTCGCCCAGGCCGCTCTGCACGGCGGCCAGCCGGCGTGCCAGCTTCTCGGCCCGGCGGCCCACCACCGGGGTCACCAGCTCGGCCGCGTAGCGGGCGGCCTTGGCCCGGCGCCGCACCAGGTGCCAATCGCCATCCGCCCCCTGACCCTGGTCGAGCTGGCGAACCGCCTGGCGCAAGCGCTTCCAGGGTCGACGGAACAACCTGGCGGTCACCTCGGCGGCCCGGGCGCTGCCCTCGACACCGTGGCCGAGCGGGGCCACGGTGGCCGCCACGACCAGGCGGTGGACCAGGGCCAGGTAGCGGGGCGACGCCAGCCCGGCGAGGAGCGCGGCCCTGGCTTCGTCGCGTTGGCGGTCGAGGCCGGCGAGGGCGGCGTCGGCGGCCGCGGCGGCATCGGGGTGACCGTCCTCCTGCAGGCGGTGGCTCCGCTCACCGACCAGTTCCGCGAGCACGTCGGCGTCGCGCACCGCACCGAGCAGGCCACCAATCCACCGCAGCTCGTCGCGCAGGGGATCGGTCACGGCGCGGTCGAGCAGGGGTCGCAGGGTGCGCAGGTCCGAGCGCAGCCGACGGGTGGCCACCCGGGCCTGGTGCACGGCCTCGACGTCGTGACCGGCCAACCTGAGCACGGGATCGTGGTCCAGCAGCCGCCGGGTGGCATCGGCCAGGGAGCTGCGCACCAGGTCCTCGACCGTCGAGCGCCGGTCGAGCTCGACGGGGGCGGGGTCAGCCGGGGCCGCGGCCAGCGCCCCCAGGTGGCGGGCCATCTTCGGGGTGCGGTCGGGCCGGTCGGCACCGGCCCGACGCAACCGCTGGGCGGCCCGCTCCAGCAAGCCGTCGCCGTCGGCTCCGCCATCGGCCAGTTCCACCTCGATCTCGCGGCGGTGGGCCACCACGGCGTCGCCGTGACCCAGGTCGAGCACCTCGTAGCGGTCGTCCTCGACGTGCAGCACCGGTCGACCGCGGCCATCGCTGACCGTGGAGCGCTGCTGGTCGTGGCGCAGACGACCCACGGCCACGAGCACGGCACCGCCGAGCACGGCCCGCAGGACGTCGACGAGGACGGCCGGCGGCTCGTGCCCGGGCCCGGGCGCGCTCAGGTGGCGGCGGGCCAACACGGGGCCGTCACCGTCCTCGGCCAGCTTGAGGGACCACGGGGCCCCGCCGTCGTCGTCCCCCCGGCGGTGGCGGAGCATGTGGCCCCGACGGGTCAGGCGCAGGTCGGCGCTGTCCCAGAAGGTGGCCTCCAGGTGGCGGGCCCGGGGCGGACCGTGCACCAACCCCCTACCGCCGAGGTCGGGCACCTCGAAGCCGTCGGTCACCGCCACCTTGACCTCGCGCTCGGCCTCGGCCCCCATGCGCTCGGCCCCCATGCGCTCGTCCATGTTGCCCTCCGGCTCGCCGGCACCGTAGCCAAGGGTTGCCCCGTCCAGGCCAGCGGTGAACCGCTCCGGCTCCCGGGGCAGCCGCTCGGTTAGCGTCCGCGGCCGTGTCCGACGCCGGAGCAGGGATGAAGGATGTGGTGCCAGGTGGGGGAGCGGGGGCCCTGGCCGGGGTCACCGTGGTCGACCTGACCCAGGAGGTGAACGGTGCCTACGCCGGCAAGCTCCTGGCCGACCTCGGGGCCCGGGTCGTGCTCGTCGAGCCCCCCGCCGGTTCGGCCCTGCGCGGCCGGCCCGGCCTGTTCGCCCACCTGTCGGGGGCCAAGGAGTTCCGTGGTCCCCGCCGACGGGGCCGACGCCACCGCCCTGTTGGCCGCCCTGGTGGCCGAGGCCGACGTGCTCCTCGTCGACGGGTCCTCGCCGTGGCAGGCCCAGCTGCCATCGCCCCGGCCCGAGCACCTCGTCGAGATCGACCTGTCCCCCTTCGGTCGCAGCGGCCCCTACGCCGGCTGGCGGTCCAGCGACCTGGCCGTGTGGGCCCTGGGTGGCTACCTGGCCATCACCGGGGACCCTCAGCGTGAGCCGCTGTGGCTGCCCGGCAGCCAGGCCCAGCTCCACGCCGGGGCCCACGCCGCGCTCGCCGCCCTTGCCGGGCTGGGGGAGCGGCGCCGCAGCGGCTGGGGCCAGCACGTCGAGATCAGCGACCTCGAGGCCACGCTCACCGCCCACTCGTGGCTGGTCACGACGTGGGTGGCCAACGGGCAGCTCATGGCCCGGGTTCCCAACGACCTCATCCGGGCCGCCGATGGCTGGGTGTACGTGATGCGCATCGTCCCCAACGACAACCTCTTCGTGCTCATCGACCGCTTCGACCTCATCGACGAGGAGCTCACCGCCGACCTGCAGACGTGGTGGGACAACATGCCCCGGATCTTCGAGGCCGTGGCCGAGTGGGCCGTCGACCACCCCGTGGCCGAGATCGTCGAGCGGGGCCAGGAGCTGCGGGTGTCGGTCACCCCCGTGCTCGACGCCAAGGGGGTGGCCGAGGACCCCCAGCTCGCCTTCCGCCACTGGTGGGAGCGCGACCCCGACGGTGACGGTCCCCGCTACCCGGGCCAGCCCTACCGGTTGACGGCCACGCCCTCGGCCCGCCGCGGTCCCGCTCCCGACCTGGGCCGCCACAGCGCCGCGGTCCGCGATGCGGCGGCGCCGCCACAGCGCCGGCCTCCGGTGGGGTCGGCCCCCACCGCCCGGCCCCTCGACGGCCTGCGGGTGCTCGAGGTGACCAACAACTGGGCCGGACCGGTGTGCGGACGGTTCCTGGCCGAGCTCGGGGCCGACGTGGTCAAGGTGGAGTGGCCGGCCAAGCCCGCCACCCGCACCCTGGTGTGGGTGGGGCCGACGCTCGACCGCCAGCGCCAGCCCTGGAACCGCTCGATGTACTTCGCCGAGATGAACCGGGCCAAGCGCGACGTGGCCCTCGACCTGTCCGAGCCCGAGGGCAGGGACGCCTTCCTCGAGCTGGTGCGGGGGGCCGACGTGCTCATCGAGAACCAGAGCGCCCGGGTCATGCCCAACCTGGGACTGGACTGGTCGGTCCTGTCCGCCATCAACCCCGCCCTGGTCATGGTGTCCATGTCGGGTTACGGGGCCAGCGGACCCCGCCGGGACTGGCTGGCCTACGGCTCCAACATCGAGACCACGTCGGGCCTCACCTCCATCACCGGCTACGACGACGGGTTGCTCTCCCGTACGACGTTGTTCTACGCCGACCCGGTGAGCGGCACCCACGGCGCCGTGGCCGTGTTGGCTGCCCTCGAGCACCGGCGGCGCACGGGTGAGGGCCAGTGGATCGACCTGTCCCTCGACGAGAGCGGGGCCACGTTCTGCGCCGAGGCCCGCGTCGAGGTGGAGCGCACGGGCACGGTGCGCCCGCCCATGGGCAACCGTGACCCCCGCTTCGCCCCCCACGGCGTCTACCGGTGCGCGGGTGAGGACAACTGGGTGGCCATCGCCGTCCAGGACGACGACGACTGGCGGGCCCTGACCCGGGAGCTGGGCCGCGACGACCTGGCCGCCGACGCCACCCTGGCCCACGGCGACGGACGCCAGGCCCGCCACGACGAGCTCGACGCCGCCATCACCGCGTGGACCACCGAGCTCGAGGCCTACGAGGCGGCGTGGGCCCTCCAGCGTCGGGGGGTGTCCGCCGCTCCCGTCCTGGCCAACTGGCAGATCCTGCCCGACCCCCACATCCACTCGAGGGGCTTCTACCAGCCCGTCTCGCACCCCGTGGTCGGGGTCTACCCCATGACCACGTGGCCGTGGCGCTTCTCCCGCACCCCGGCGGCGACGGGGCCTGCCCCCCTCTTCGCCGAGCACAACCACCAGATCCTGGCCGAGATCGGTTACGACGAAGCCGCCATCGCCGCCCTCTACGCCGCCGGCGCCACCGCCGACGTCCCCGACTAGGTTCCGGCCATGGCTCAGCGATCCTGGTGGTCCCCGGGAGGTGGTCGCAGCCCCTTCGGGGGAGAGGAAGGCGCCCTCACCGAGCTGGCCGCCTTCGGGATGGCCCTGCCCTGGTTCGCCCTGCTGCCCCGGGGCGACGGCCACCCCGTGCTCGTCATCCCCGGCTTCCGGGGCAACGATTCCTCCACCGTGCCCCTGCGCTCGGTGCTCACCTTCCTGGGCTACGACGTGGCCGGATGGGGCCAGGGTGTGAACCGGGGACCCGACGAGGAGACCCTGCGCACCCTCACCGCCCGCTTCGAGGACGTGTACGACCGTCGGGGCCAGCCCGTGTCCCTGGTCGGTTGGTCCCTGGGCGGCGTCTACGCCCGGGGCCTGGCCCGGCGGGCGCCCGACCGGGTGCGCCAGGTCATCACCCTGGGCAGCCCCTTCCGCCGCTTCGAGTCGGCCCGGCGCATGGGCACCCCCCAGGTGCCGGTGACGGCCATCTGGTCGCGCAGCGACCCCATCGTGGCCTGGCAGAACGCCATCGAGGAGCCCGGCCCCCGGGTGGAGAACATCGAGGTGCGGGGCACCCACCTCGGCCTGGGCCACAACCCCGCCGTGGTGTTGGCCGTGGCTGACCGGCTGGCCCAGCCCGGAGGGGCGTGGAAGCCGTTCACGCCGTCGCCGGTGGTGCGGTCGCTCTACCCCTGACCGGAAAATCTCGTTGAGTTGACTGGGGTGGTTGCGCGTGTGAGCCCGTGCGGGGCGTAGCCCCGCACGGGCTTGCACCTGGGTGGGGTGGGTCGTGGTCAGGCGGCGGGGGTGAGGGTGACGGTGTGGCCGAGGGCGTGGAGTTGGCGGACCAGGTCGCGGGTCTTGCGGTCGGGGTCGACGCGGTTGGTGTAGTAGTCCGATCCAAGGTCGATGTAGCGGGCTTCGGGGTTGTTGAGTAGATGCCAGACGATCACGAGGATCGACCGGGCGACAGCGACGAGCGCTCGTTGCTTGCCACGCCGGCGGACGAGGCGCCGGTAGCGCTCCCGAGGAACGTGTCGGTCTTGGCCGCGGCGGTGGCGACCTCTCCGAGGACGCCTTTGAGGTAGCGGTTGCCCTTGCCGGTCTTGCCGACCTTGGTCTTCGGACCGGACTGGATGGTCTGAGGCGACAGCTTCGCCCAGGACACCAGGTGGGCGGGCGTGGGGAACTGGGCCATGTTGAGACCTCGGCGATGAGGATCTGCGCGGCCCGTTCCGCGATGCCGGGGACCTCGTCGAGGCGTTCCACAGTGCTGAGAGGACCAGCGTCAGGATCGTGGTCTACGGGCACGTCGCGGGTGGGGGTGGGCCGGGGGGCACGGTCCGTCGGTGGTGAGGGCTCGGGGGGCTCGGCGACGAGTTGCTCGATGCGGGTGGTGAGCCGGTCGACCTTCTCCGAGCAGGCGTCGATCTGGTCCAACAGGAGCTGGGCCAGGTCGGCGTGGTGGTCATCGAAGCGACCGTTGAGCGCCTCGAGCAGCGCTGCCCGTTTGGTGTTGAGCTTCCCGCGGGCCATGTCGGCGAGGACCTTCGGGTTCCGTTCGCCGGCGATGAGCGCTTCGATCATCGCCCGGGCCGACATGCCGAGCAGGTCTGTCGCCACCGATGACAACTTGATCAACGCGTCCTCGAGGAGCTTCTCGAGGCGTTGCTTGTGGCGGGAGCGTTCCTCGACCAGCTCGGTCCGCAGCCGGGTGTAGTCCCGCAGAACCCGGATCTCTTGGGGTGGCACGAAGCTCGGTCGGAGCATGCCCCGCTCGTTCAGCTTCGCCAGCCACACCGCGTCGAGCTTGTCGGTCTTCGGTCTGCCCGTCACCTGCTTGACATCTCGGGCGTTGACCAGCCACACCGACAGACCGGCCGCTTCGAGCAGGTAGAAGAACGGCCGCCAGTAGTCCGACGTGGACTCCAGAACCACCCGCTCGACCCCGAGAGCGACCAGATCGGTGCCCAGGGCCAGGACCGAGTTGGTGCTCGACTCGACCTGCCACACCCGCGACAGGCGACGCCCCTCGATGGAGGGATGCGGGCGACGGACACAAACCATCCCCGTCGCCTTCGCCACGTCGATGGCCGCCACGCAGGTCAGGATCCGTTCGGTCTCGCCGCTGTCGATCTCCTCGACAAGGTTGTTGTCGGGCTTCACGGGCACCTCCGGGGACGCCTAGCCGATGGGGCGAGCGAGCCCGGGGGCCCAGGAGGGATACGAAAGTCTGATCG
>JBBSLP010000055.1:0-41818 GCA_038255145.1 Acidimicrobiales bacterium | reverse complement strand
AGTGTGGCCGCTCCCGCGAAACAGCCAAACGATCAGACATGGTCGGCTACGCCCAATACGGCTACTGCGCCAGCCATTCCCGCATGTTCTGGGGACTACGACTCCATCTGATCGCGACACCCTCAGGGATTGGCTCCAAGCCCGTCAGTGGTCGTAGGCGATGAGCGAGCGTGCGGGTGTGGGTTGGCCATCTGGCACAACGAAACAACCTAGAGGCCGTCCGGGCCGTGGTCGTGGGTCGCCGGGGGGCGGCGGGGGCCGCCCAGGGAGCGCCAGACCAGGGTGGCGACGCGCCGGGGCCAGTCGGGGGGCGTGGGATCGCCGGCGAGGCCCAGGGCCAGCCAGGAACCGACGACCTGGGAGGCGGCCAGCTCGACGTCGGCGTCGTGGTCGACGAAACCCAGGCGCTGCGCCCGGGTCAACAGGTCCACGACGCGGGCGCCCTGGGGTCGCACCACCCGTTGGCGGTACAGCTCGACGAGCTCGTCGTCGACGGTGCCCTGCAGCATGGTGCCGGCCAGGGACAGGTCGATGGGCTCGGCCAGGGCCACGAAGGCCTCGAGCTCGGCCACAAGGTCGGCCAAGGGGTCCTCGGTCTCGGCGACCTCGGAGGCCGGGGCCAGCGCCGCCACCGCCGCGGTGGCCAGGTCGGCCTTGGTGGCGTAACGGCGGTACAGGGCCTGGCGGGTCGTGCCCGCCTCGGCGGCGATGGCGGCCAGGGACATGGCCTCGTAGCCGGCCTGGGCCAGGGCCCGCTGGGCGGCGGCGAGGATGGCGGCATCGATGGTCACGTCGCGGGGCCGACCCGGCCCGGCGCTGCGGGCCGAGCCCAGGGGCCCGGTCACGCCGCCGCCGCGACGACCGCGACCTCCATCCGCCACTCGGGGCGGGCCAGGGCCGGCACGTAGACCAGGGTGGACGCGGCGCGGTGGCCGGCGAGGGCCCGGTCCCGCGCCGCCATGACCACCGAGAGGTCCTCGCCGGCCACCACGTAGGTGGTCACGGAGACGACGTCGGTGGCCACCATGGCGGCATCGGCCAACAGGGCGGCGATGGTCTGCCACACCGTGGCCGCCTGGTCGGCCAGGTCGCCGGGCACGGTGCCGTCGGGCCGGGTGGGCACGACCCCCGAGGTGTGCAGCAGGCGCCCGGCCCCGGTGCTGAGCACGGCGTGGCTGTAGTTCGCCGCCGGCGGGGCCAGCGACGGGGGAGCGACGGCCCGGTTGGTGCCAGCGGCGGTCACGCCAACGTGCCCAGGAACTCGACCAGCAGGTCGTTCACCTCGACGGCGCGCTCCTGTTGGGTCCAATGGCCGCAGCCGTCGAGGATCACCGAGCGGTGCAGGCGGGGCAGGGAGTCGGCGAAGCGGGCGATGGCCCGGCCCCCCCACGCCGTGGGCCCGTCCTGGGCACCGCCCACGAACAGGGCGGGCACCTCGATGGGCCGGTAGCGCCACGCGGCCAGGTCCTCCCAGTCCCGGTCCACGTTGCGGTAGCGGTTGAGCGGGCCCCGCAGGCCGCTGTAGCGGAACTCGGTGACGTAGGCCTCGAGGTCCTCCGCGCTCATCCACGTGGGCATGGTGCCCTCGGGCGGGTAGTGGAAGCGGTCGCGCTGCTGGCCGCCGTGGGCCACGTGGGCCATGCTCGACCCGAAGCCGTCCACCCAGCGGCAGTCGCCCGACGCCGACCAGTAGAAGCCCAGCAGCCAGCCGGCCAGGTCGGCCTCGATCTCCTTCTCGGCCCGGCCCGGCTCCTGGTAGTACTCGATGTAGAACTCGTCGTCGCCGCCCATGGCCCGGAAGGCCGTCGTCGGCCGCACGTCGCCCCGGGGGCTGTAGGGCACCGACAGCCCGGCCACGGCCCGGAAGACGTCGGGGCGCAGCAGGGCCGAGTTCCAGGCGATGGGCGCCCCCCAGTCGTGACCCACGACCACGGCCGTGGTCTCGCCCAGGGCCTCGACCACCCCGACGTTGTCGGCCACGTGGGCCAGCATGCGGTAGGCGTCGACGGCTTCGGGCTTGGACGAGCGGCCGTAGCCCCGCACGTCGATGGCCACGGCCCGGTAGCCGGCGGCGGCGAGCACGGGCAGCTGGTGGCGCCAGGAGTACCAGGACTCGGGGAAGCCGTGCACGAGGAGGACCATCGGCCCCTCCCCCTGGGTCACGGCGTGGATGCGGATGCCGTTGGCGTCGAGGTCGAGGTGTCGTGCTTCGCTCACCGTGGCAGTCTGCCCCAGCCGCTCGGGCGGGGGTCGGCTCCGCCCCGCGGGCCCCGCTCCCGTACTGTTCAGGAACGTGACAGGAGACGGTTACTTGCAGGCAACTCGCAAGCAACGGTTCAGAAAGACCCGCTACCTAGGTTCACCAGCGTGGATGCGAGCGTGATCGCCCCTGGACGGACCCCGGCCGACCCGACGGCGACCCCGCTGGCCGTCACCTCCGGGGGCAGCGGCGATGTCCTACGTCTCCCGGGCGAACGACCCGGACGGGCTCGGCGTCGCCCGGCGATCAGCCGCCTGATCGGTCCGTTGGTGCTGTCGGTCTGCGCCCTGGGCGTCTGGCTGTTCTTCACCTACGTGATGCTCGACGCCCAGCGCCGGTTCCTGCTGCCCCCGCCCTGGGACGTGGTGACCAAGGGCTTCTTCAATGGGCACGCCCGGGCCGAGATCCTGCGGGGCCTGCTGGCCACCACCGAGGTGGCCGTGGTCGGGCTGGCCATCGCCATCGTCCTCGGTGTGGGCCTGGCGGTGATCATGAGCCAGGCCCGGTGGATAGAGGACTCGGTGTGGCCCTACGCCGTGCTCCTCCAGACCATCCCCATCCTCGCCCTCGTACCCCTGATCGGCTTCTGGATCGGCTTCAACTTCCGCAGCCGGGTGATCGTCTGCGTGATCATCGCCCTGTTCCCCATCATCACCAACACGCTGTTCGGCTTGAAGTCGGCCGAATCGGGCCTCGGTGACCTCTTCACCCTGCACGGCGCCAGTCGTTGGACCCGCCTGCGCAAGCTGCAGTTCCCAGCGGCCCTTCCCGCCATCTTCACCGGGTTGCGCATCTCCGCTGGTCTCTCGGTGATCGGCGCCATCGTCGGTGACTTCTTCTTCCGGCAGGGCAAGCCCGGCATCGGGCGCCTGCTGGACATCTATCGCGCCGACCTCGACGCCGAGAAGCTCCTGGTCGCCGTGTTCTTCTCGTCGCTGCTGGGTCTGGCGACGTTCTGGCTCTTCGGGTGGATCGGCAACCGCGTGACCCGACAATGGCATGAGTCCGCGGGTGCCGGACACCGATGACAAAAATTGGAAGGAAACACGTGAACGTAGGTAACTGGTCGGTGCGGTCCCGTCGGGTTGCGGTCGCGGCGGTGGTGTTGGCCCTGGCCAGCACCACGGCGGCGGCCTGTGGAGAGGACGACGACGACGGTGCCGCCGCCACGACGACGGCGGCCGCGGCGGGGGGCACCGGCACGACGGCGGCGGCGACGGGCCCCGGCGCCTTCGCCAAGGCCAACTACACGACGGACCTCAGTGACGTCTGCCCGGCCACCATCCCCATCCTGACGGACTGGTTCCCCGAGCCCGAGCACGGGGCCCTCTACCAGCTCATCGGGGCCGGAGGGAAGACCGACGCCGACAAGGGCACCTACTCGGGCCCCCTGGGTTCGACGGGGGTGAACCTCGAGATCCGCGCCGGTGGCCCCTTCCTGGGCAACCAGACCGTGGTGTCGCTGATGTACCAGGACGACGACATCTTCGCCGGCTTCGTCAGCACCGACACGGGCCTGCAGTTCTCCGGCTCCCAGCCCACCGTGGCCGTGGTCTCCCCCCTCGAGATCTCCCCGCAGATCCTCATGTGGGACCCGGCCCAGTTCCAGTTCAAGGACTTCGCCGACATCGGCAAGTCGAACGCCAAGGTCCTGGTGTTCAACAAGCGCAGCACCTACGTGCGCTTCCTCGTGGGCCAGGGCCTCATCCCCGACGACAAGTTCGACGACTCCTACGACGGGTCGCCGTCGCGGTTCGTGGCCGAGAAGGGCATCGTGCAGCAGGGCTTCGCCACCAACGAGGTCTACAAGTACGAGCACGAGATCGAGCAGTGGAACAAGCCCGTCGACTACCTGCTCATCAAGGACGCCGGGTACGACTACTACCAGTCGCCCATCGCGGTGCGCACCGACCTGCTCGACGAGGAGCGTCCCTGCCTCGAGAAGCTGGTGCCGCTGATCCAGCAGGCCCAGATCGACTACATCAACGACCCGCTCGAGGTCAACGACCAGCTGCTGGAGACGGTGGACAAGTTCGCCAGCTACTGGACGCTGACGGCCGAGCTCAACGCCGACGCCGTGGACAAGATGCTCGAGCTGGGCATCGTCAGTGACGGTGCCGACAAGACCCTGGGCAACTTCGACGAGGCCCGTGTCCAGAAGCTGATCGATCAGTTGCTGCCGCTCTACGCCGAGCAGAACATCGACTCCTTCAAGAAGGACGCCAAGCCGGCGGACATCATGACCAACGAGTTCATCGACCCCTCCATCAGCCTGGGCAAGTGAGCTCGTGCGGGTAGGGGGCCCGGCGACGGGTCCCCCTCCCCGCCAGGGAGGTTCCACCGCACATGTCGTCCGACCCTTCACCAGACGCGCCCCCGAGCGGGTCCTTCGCCGATGAACTGAGCACCGCACTGGGGGCCGACGCCGTCAGCGTGGCCGCAGAACGACGCCAGGCGGCGTCGGCCGACTACTCGTGGATGTCCCCGGTCCTCGCCCGGCACCTGCCGGCCACGGTGGCCGACGTGGTGGCCTCACCGGTCGACACGGTGGGCGTGGCCCGGGCCCTGGCCCTGGCCTACCGCCGTCGTGTCGCCGTCGTGGCCCGTGGCCAGGGGACGGGCAACTACGGCCAGGCCGTGCCCCTGTGCCACGGCCTCGTCATCGACGCCGACCAGCGGGCCCGCGTGCTCGACGTCGGCCACGGCTGGATCGACGCCGAGGCGGGGACCAGCTTCGTCCGCCTGGAGGCGGCGGCCCGGGCCACGGGCCAGGAGCTGGCCATGTTCCCCTCCACGGTGCGCTCGTCGCTGGCCGGCTTCCTGTGTGGAGGGGCCGGAGGAACGGGCTCGTTGGAGAACGGCTTCATCTGGGACGGCTTCGTCCAGGAGATCGACGTGCTGCCGGCGTGGGACGTGCCCGAGCCCATCACCGCGGCGGGCGACGCCGTGCACCCCTTCCTCCACGCCTACGGCACTACGGGCGTGGTCGTCGGAGCACGGGTGAAGCTGGCGCCGGCCCGACGGTGGACGGCGCTGTTCGCCTCGTTCGCGTCGCACGGTGAGGCTGTGCGGGGTGCCCTCGAGCTGGCCGACCTCGAACCCCGACCCCGCAACCTGTCGGTGACCGATCCTGCCCTGGTGGCCTTTTTCCCCGCGGACGAGGCCATGCCCCTCGACCGCGTCAGCGTGCGGGCCACCGTCGAGGAGTCCACGGTGGGCCAGGCCCGCACCCTGGTGGCCGGAGCCGGCGGCCGGGTCGAGGCCGTGCGGGCCGACGCCGTGTCCCTGCTCGTCTCCCTGTCCTACAACCACGTCACCCTGCGGGCCAAGCGGGTCCGGCCCGAGCTCTGCCACATCCAGGTGGGCGGGGCCGAGGTCGTGGCCCGGGCCGACGAGGTGCGGGCATGCCTGCCCGGCGGCATGCTGCACCACGACATCAACGGCAACGGCGGCACCATCGACGTGGGCGGCCTGCTCATCGGCCGCTTCGTCGACGACGACTCCCTGGCCACCGCCATGGACGACCTGCGCTCCCTCGGCGCCCGCGTCATCGACCCCCACACCTGGATGCTGGGCGGCCACGGCAGTCTCGACGAACTACGCGCCACCTCAGCCCAGTTCGACCCCCTCGGCCTCCTCAATCCCCGCAAACTCCCCGGCCTCCGCCTCAGCCGCGCCTCCTGACCCTCGGACCTGCGGTCGGCCTCATCGGACCTGCGGTTGGCCCTCGGACCTGCGGTCGGCCCTCGGACCTGCGGTCGGCCTGACCCTCGGACCTGCGGTCGGCCAGTCGGCCCAGCGGTCCGGTCGGCGATCCGCCCGGCCGACGAGCGCAGCGAGACCGGGCGGGCCGGTCCGGTCGGCGAGCGAAGCGAGCCTTGCCGGGCCGAACAGCAAGACAGCGCGCCGCAGGCGCTCGACGCCCTACCCGGGGGGGGAACACGGGGGGGCGGAGCCCCCCCGTGAGCTAGCCAAAGAACTCGGCCCACCAGTCGGCCAGCCCGGAGTGGGGGGCAGGGGGGGTGGGGTCGGCCGGGTCACGGCGGGCCGGGGCCCGGCCCGTGGCCAGTTCCTCGCGCAGGGCCTCGAGGACCTCCATGGCCGGGGCCGGCGCCATCCCCAGAGGGTCACTGAGCTCGAGGTCGAGGCCCGGGGGGATGGAGTGGATGCGGCACCGGGCCCAGGTCACGTCGTAGTTGTGGCCCGTGGCCCGCAGCAGGCGCACCAGCTCGCCGCGGATGGCCGCCCTGGTGTCACAGGGTGGGTGACGGCGCAGCCGTTCGATGGCCTCGGGACCGACCAGGGTGCGCATGCGGCCCGCCGCCACCAGTCGTCCGTGCACCGAGCGGTCGGGACGGACGTCGTGGTAGGCCAGATCCGCGTTGACCAGGCGGGCGTGGCCGGGCTCCAGGCCGCCCCGGTCGGCCAGCTGACGCAGGACCAGGCGCTTGGCCACCCAGTCGAGCTGGTCGGCCAGCTCGTCGGGGTCCCGTTCCAGAGCGGTCAGCACGGCCTCCCACAGGGGCAGGACCGAGGCCTCGGTGGCGGGCAGGCCGTGGATGCGGTGGTGGCGCACGGCGGCCTCGAACCACAGCCACTGCACGTCGAGGGCCCGCAGTTCGGCCCCGGCCTCGGTGAGGGCGGTGACGGTGAGGGAAGGGTCGTCGCTCCACGTCTGGAACGCCGCCACCGGCTTGGTCAGCTCGACGTCAGGGGCGGTGCCCGTCTCGATCAGGCGCACGGCGATCATGGTGGTCGTCAGCTTGAGCAGGCTGGCGGTGTGGGACATCGACGCGTCGCCGCAGACGACCTGCAGGCGCCGGTAGCGGCTGGGATCGGCCAGGGGCTCGTCGCGGGCCAGGACCATGGGCCGTCCGGTGGGACCGTCCACCGCGGAGAGTGACAGCACCGTGCCCACGTAGGGAGCCCGCTGGGACAGCCGGAAGCGGCCGTGGGGCTCGCCGTGGGCGCCGATGATGGTCCCGGCGCCGGCGAAGCACACCCGACTGGCCAGGTGGGAGACCAGGGGATGGGACAGATCCGCCCACGACAGCGATGCGGGCACGAGGTAGTTCTCGTGCGTGCCCCACGACTCGCCGTTGGGGGCGATGTTGTTGCGCAGCACCCGGATGCGCACGGGCCGGCCCGTCGTCTCGGTCAGGGTCTCCTCGGCATGGCGGGACATGGTGGCCAGGATGGCCATGCCCGCCCCGTCCGCGGCCAGGAGCTGCTGGGGGCTCGAGCACTCGGGGGTGGCGTACTCGGGGTGCTCGCCGCAATCGACGTACAGGCGACCGCCGTTCTCCAGGTACTGGTAGGGCACCACGTCGCGCGAGCCCTGTTCGCCCAGGCGGAGCAGGGCGGCGGCCGGGCTCTCACGGGGGGCGAGCACGTCGGCGGGATCGATGTGCAGACCCACCTCGTGCTCGAGGCCCATCACCGTGGGACGGGCCTCCTCCACGGGAGGGCACAGGGCGAGCACGTCGGCCGCGCGGCCGAGCTCGGCGACAGGTCCGGGGGCGTCCCACAGCCCTGACCAGCTCACGGGCGAGGTGGTCATGGGAGCCGCCCCGCATCGAGGGGGCGTTGAACGCCCGCTGCCCTGTGGACCACGCCGTGAACCTCCTGGCTCGCCCGGGGTGCCCTTCGAGGAGCCCCGGGATGAGGCGGATGGACTGCTACGGGGACGGCGAAGCCCACGGGCAGCCCCGGGGGGCTGCTCGAGGCGGGTCAACCGCCGATCACGCCCCTGGTCGGGGGCCTGCGCGTCCGCCCCCGCCGCTGGGGGCGTGGCCGTTCCCTCGGATCGGCGGGCGAGTTGCCCGACGTCGGCGGGGGGACGGGATGAGCTGCCCACGGTACCGGCGACCACCGCAGACCGACCATCACCGCGGCCGGGCGTCATCGAGGCGTCTCGGGGGTTCACACGCCCGTAGCGCTCCCGACCCCGTTCAGCGATCCCGTCCAGCGACTGCGCTCGACGACGCCGCTCAGTGACGGCGTTCAGTGACCAGGGGTGTCGGCGGCGCCTTCGAGGGCGGCGGCGGCGTGGTCCGACGCCTCGATGGCCGCGGCCTTGTTGGGGGCCGGCGTGCCCGGAAGGTGGAGCAGGCTCTCGACGGACACCACACCGGGGACGTCGCGGATGGCCCCGAGGACCTGGTCGACCTGGTCACGGTCCTCGACCTGGCCCCGCACCCTCACCACGCCGTCCACGACCTCGACGGTCACGTCGCCGGTGGGGGCGGGCACGGTGGACAGCACCATGCGCAGGTGTTCCTGGAGGTCGGTGTCGCCATGGGGGTGGTAGTGGCCGGCGCCCCGGGCCTCGGCTTCCTCGCCGGCGCGCACGCCGGCTTCGAACCGGGCGGTGCGATCGAGGTCGCGGCGGCGGGCCGTGGCCCAGGACTGGACCTGGTCCTGGGTGCGGGCCCGGCGGGCGCGCCCCTGGGCGGGATCGAGGAAGTAGGCGGCGGCGGCACCGGTGGCGGCGACGACGAGGGTGCGAACCTTGCGCATCGGGGGATCCTCCTGGACGTCCGAGCGGGCACGTCCGACCGGACGATCGAAAGGGCCTACCCCCGGCCGCGCTGGCCGTAACGTCGAGGTCTCCACCGACGGCTGCCCGGATCGAGGACCACCGGTGCGCCGTGGACGGCGCCGGATCGCTGGGCATCGGGTGACTGGCGGGAGCGACCTTCGGGTAACCGCTGACCTGTGGATCGCTGCGTGAGCCGGGACCTCCCCCCGACCACGGCAGCGCCAGGTCTGGCGCGCCAGGCCATGCACTCGCTGCTGCCTACTGGCTCAGCGCCTGCGCTCGAGGCCGCCGACCTGCTGGTCAGCGAGGTCGTGGCCAATGCTGTGCTCCACGCCCACACGTGGGCCCACCTCGTGTTGCGGCTGCGCGGCCGGCTCCTGCGGGTCGAGGTGACGGACACCGGCACCGGCCAGTTGGCGCGCCGCGACACCCCCGACGAGGAGGGGGGGTTCGGCATGCGCATCCTTGACGCCCTCGCCGATCGCTGGGGTGTCGAGGCCCGCCCCCGGGGCAAGGTCGTCTGGTTCGAGTTGCTCGTCCCGGCCTGAACTGACGCCGGCGTCGCCGGCACGACCGTCGCCCGGACGCGTCAGATCGTCGGGGCGGCAGTCCCCGACGTGTCCGACGTTCTGGACCGTTGTGTCAGCCCGCGCTGAGCAGGGCCCGGGCGGCGGGGGCGCCACTCGAACGGCGCAGCTTGCCCAGAGCGCGGCGTTCGATGCGGCGGACGTGCTCGGTGGCCAGCCCCAAGCGGGTGGCTACGTCACGTCGGGACATGGGGGCTCCGTCGAAGCCGTAGCGCTGGCGCAGCACGTCACGCTCGGCGGCGTCGAGCTGGCCCATCCAGCCGTCGACCGAGGCGGACACCACGGCCTGCACGGCTTCGTCATCGGGGGCGTCGCCGTCGTCGGCCACCAGGTCACCACGCTCGAGATCACCGTCCCCGATGTACTCGTTGAGCGAGGTGGGCGTGCCCAGGTGCTGGTGCAGGACCCGGACCCGTTCGACGGGCACGTGGCTGGCCGCGGCCAGATCGATGACCGAGGGCTCGGTGCCCATGCGGCCGACGAGCTCGGCCCGGGCCCGGCGCAACCGGGTCACGGCGTCGGTGGCGTGGTCGGGCAGTCGCACGGCACGGCCACCACGGGCGACGCCCCGTTGGATGGCCTGGCGCACCCACCAGGTGGCGTAGGTGGAGAACTTGAAGCCCTTGCGCCAGTCGAACTTGTCGATGGCGTGCAGCAGGCCCAGGTTGCCCTCCTGGACCAGGTCGAGGAGAGGAAGCCCCGAGCCCTGGTAGGAGGTGGCGATGGACACCACGAGCCGGAGGTTGGCGGCGATGAACTGCCGTCGGGCGTCCTCACCGGCCTGCACGGCCCGGCGTAGCGCCCGGGTCTGCGCCGGTGGCAGGTGGTCGCCGGCAGCCAGGGCGGCCCCGGCGGCCCGTCCTTCCTCGATGAGGCAGGCCAACGTGCGCTCACCGTCGCGGTCGAGCAGGGCGTACTTGCCGATCTCGTCCAGGTAGACCCGGACGAGATCTTCGGTTCCGGGCTCGTCGCCACGCCGTCCCGAGGGACGCCTCGACGTCTTGCTGCTCACGGACGGTCCAAGGCGGTCGTGCCCACTGAGGTGCTGCGACGCGCCGGCCACGGTGTGGCCAGGACGTCGTCAGGGCCGACGTGCGTGCTCATGTTCGACTCCTCCTCGTGCCAACGAAGGAGGTTTTCCCCATCCCTGGGTCGACCAACCATAAAATCACACGATGAGTGAGCGATTCACCGCGCTCAGCTAGGTACCGGCACGCTGCAGGACGACCACGGTGCGTCCCGGAAGGGGGAGGGCACCCCCGGGCTCGACCGTGGGGGCCAGGCCGTCGAGCATGGGATCCGAGGCGATGACCACCTGCCAGGCCTGGCCCCAGCGGCCGTCGGGCAGGGTGAAGGCGACGGTGTCCCAGTGGGCGTTGAACAGCAGTACGAAGCTGTCACCGGTGATGCGGCGCCCCTGGCGGTCACGCGAGGTGATGCCCGACCCGTTGAGGAAGACGCCCAGGCTCTTGGCGTAGCCCGACGCCCATTGTTCGTCGGTCATCTCGTCGCCGTCGGGGGCGAACCAGGCGATGTCGGGCAGGGGTTCGTCCTCGGCGCCGGCGTGGCCGGTGGGGTGGCCGGCGAACCAGTTCCTGCGCCGCAGCACGGGTTGCTCGCGGCGCAGGCGGATGAGGCGACGGGTGAAGGTCAACAGGTCGGCGTCGACGTCCTCCCAGTCGATCCACGAGACGGGGTTGTCCTGGCAATAGGCGTTGTTGTTGCCACCCTGGGTCCGGCCCAGCTCGTCCCCGTGCAGCAGCATGGGCACGCCCTGGGACGCGAACAGGGTGACCAGCAGGTTCCGCTGCTGGCGCCGCCGTAGCTGGACGACGTCGTCGTCGTCGGTGGGGCCCTCGGCGCCGCCGTTCCACGAGCGGTTGTGGGACTCGCCGTCCCGGTTGCCCTCGCCGTTGGCGTCGTTGTGCTTGTCGTTGTAGGCGACGAGATCGGCCAGGGTGAACCCGTCGTGGGCGGTGACCAGGTTGATGGAGGCGCCCGGCCGGCGTCCGTCGGAGAGGTAGAGGTCGGAGCTGCCCGTCAAGCGGTTGGCGAACTCGGGCAGGGTGGCGTCGACCCCTCGCCAGTAGTCCCGCACCGTGTCGCGGTACTTGCCGTTCCACTCCGACCACAGCGGCGGGAAGTTGCCGACCTGGTAGCCGCCCTCGCCCACGTCCCAGGGCTCGGCGATGAGCTTGACCCGGCTGACCACGGGGTCCTGCTGGATGAGGTCGAAGAACGCCGAGAGCCGGTCGACCTCGTGGAACTGGCGGGCCAGGGTGGCGGCCAGGTCGAAGCGGAAGCCGTCCACGTGCATCTCGGTGATCCAGTACCGCAGGCTGTCCATGATCAGCTGCAGCACGTTGGGGTGCCGGACGTTCAGGGTGTTCCCCGTGCCCGTGTAGTCCATGTAGAAGCGGGGGTCGTCACCCAGCAGCCGGTAGTAGGCCGGGTTGTCGAGGCCCTTGAACGACAGCACCGGGCCCAGGTGGTTGCCCTCGGCCGTGTGGTTGTACACGACGTCGAGGATGACCTCGAGGCCGGCCTCGTGCAGGGCCCGCACCATGGACTTGAACTCGGTGACCTGGTCGCCGGGACGGTCCGACGCCGCGTACTCGTCGTGGGGGGCGAAGAAGCCGATGGTGTTGTAGCCCCAGTAGTTGCGCAGGCCCCGGTCGAGCAGGTGGGCGTCGTGCACGAAGTGGTGCACGGGCATCAGCTCCACGGCGGTGATGCCCAGCTGCTGGAGGTGCTCGATGGCGGCAGGGTGGGCCAGGCCCGAGTAGGTGCCCCGCAGCTCGGGGGGGATGTCGGGGTGGCGGGCGGTGAAGCCCTTGACGTGCAGCTCGTAGATCACGCTCTCGTGCACCGGGGTGCGGGGGGAGCGGTCGTCGTTCCAGTCGAAGAAGGGGTTCACCACCACGGAGCGGGGCACGAACGGTGAGGAATCGACGTCGTTGGGCGGTCCGTCGGGCTGGCCCATCGTGTAGGGCAGCACGGCGGGGTCCCAGGTGACCCCACCCTCGATGGCCTTGGCGTAGGGGTCGAGGAGCAGCTTGGAGTTGAGGGTCCGCAGGCCCCGGGACGGGTCATAGGGTCCCTGGAGCCGGAAGCCGTAACGCTGACCGGGACCCACGCCCTGCAGGTAGCCGTGCCACACGTACCCGGTGCGCTCGGGCAACCGGATCTGCTTCTCGTTGCCGTCGGCGTCGAAGAGGGAGAGGTCAGCAGCCTCGGCCAACTCGGAGAAGACGGCGAAGTTCGTCCCCGCCCCGTCGAAGGTGGCACCGAGGGGGTAGGGCTGTCCCGGCCACGGCTCCGTCATGGGCCCTCCAGACAGGTCGCTGACCAGGTGATGGCGTCGCGGGTGCGTCGCCGGATCCCTGATTCTGCCCGCTGGGGCCGCCCCGTGCCTTCCTCAGGCGGCGTGGGGGACGGCAACACACACCGCAGCCAGCAGATCGAGCTCGCACGCCCGACGCCGCATGGCCATGGCCAAGGGGCCCGGAGCCTCCTGGGCCCAGCTGCGAAGCACCTCGGCCCGGAGTGAACGCCCACCCTCGGTGAGCACCAGGGCGGGAGCGGTCCCTTTGGTCGAACGCTCGTCCAGGAACCCCTCAGCCGCCGGGTCAGCAGCGGTGGCCGTGGTGAGGGCCTCGGTCTGCATGGTTCCTCCTGGCGTGGCCGGGTTCGGCCGGGCGCTTCGGCGGTGCCTGGCGTCGGGCCTCTCGTTCCCCGCCGGTGCCCGGGCCCAAACGTCCCCACGGCAGGTGCCCACCCCGGCCTGGTCAGGCCGGCACTGCCACACCCCGCGCGAGCAGCATCGCTAGAAGTGATCTGCGACGACATCGTCGCCGGAGGTCCCCTACGCTTCGTCGTCGCCGTCGACGATGGAGAACACCGAGGTCAGGTCGGTGATGTCCAGCAGTCGTCGGGTGGCTTGGCTCGGTCGCCGCAGGCTGAGGTCGCCCCCCATGTCCAACGCCCGGGTGTGGGCCTCGATCAGGGTGCGCAGGCCGGACGAGTCGATGAAGCCCACCCCGGCCAGGTCGAGGACGACCGACGTGCGTGGCGACGTCAGCGCCGCCTCGATGGCCTGCGTCAGGTCGGGGCCGGACAGAGGATCGAGCTCACCGGCGACGACGAGGACGACGGCATCGCCGTCGTCGATCACGTCGATCGTCAGGTGCTGCGCCGGTTCCGTGGTCATCGCTCCGTCCCGCACCGTAGTTCGCGGTCGGTGCGCTGTGCTGTCCGTCGCTCGACCAGCGCGGTGGACGCTGGGAGCAGGAGCAGTGACGGGACGGACCAGCCGGGCGGGGAGGGAGAGCGGATCCGTCCCGTCCTGCAACTGGAGCCAGGACTACCCCGGTCCCGTAGCGGTCAAACCGACCGGCCCCCGTCCACCGGCAGTTCGCACCACACCAGCACGTGGTCACGGTGCACGGAGTCACGGTGCACGGAGCCGGCGCCGACATCGCTGATGCCGACGTGGACGCTGTCCTCGTGGGCTGGGCCGTGCTCCCCGGGCCCGCCTGGCCACTGCGGCGGGTGGGCCGCCCAGGACCAGGGTGGGGCCGGTCATCGGCTGGGCGGTGCCGGCTCGGGCTCCCGGCCCCGGGTGGCCAGCTGGCTGAGGGCCTGGCGGAGCAACCGGGAGACGTGCATCTGGCTGATGCCGACGATGGCGGCGATCTCGCTCTGGGTCAGGTCCTGGTAGAAGCGCAGCTCGACGATGCGCCGCTCCCGCTCGGGGAGGGTCTCCAGCAGGCGCGTCACCGTGAGGCGGTCTTCGACCCCGCCCAGGTCACGGTCGGTGACCCCGAGCTGGGATTCGAGTCGGGGCGGGCCCGAGCGGTCGGATGGCAGGCTGGAGAGGGACGCCGGCCGGTAGACCGAACGGGCCTCCATGGCCTCGAGCACGTTGTCTTCGGTGACCCCCAACCGCACGGCGACCTCGGCCACGGTGGGGGAGCGCTGCAGCTCGGCCGTCAGCTCCTCGTTGGCCGTGCTCAGGCGCAGGAGCAGTTCCTTGGCCGATCGCGGCACCTTGGCCGTCCACGTCCGGTCGCGGAAGTGGCGCTTGATCTCGCCCAGCATGGTGGGCACGGCGAAGCTGACGAAGGACGCGCCGTGCTCGGGGTCGAAGCGCTCCACCGCCTTGACCAGGCCGAAGTTCGCCACCTGGATGAGGTCGTCGAGGGGCTCGCCCCGACGGGCGAAGCGCTTGGCCACCGACGCAGCCAGCGACGTGTGCGCCTCGACGAGGGCGTTGCGCTGCTCGATGGCGCCCGTGCGGCGGTATTCGCGGAAGCGCTCGCGCAGCTCGTCTCGGTCCTCGGCGCTCATGGGCCGACGTTCGGGAGGGGCCATCAGCCCTCCCGACGCTTGGTCAAGGTCGCCACCAGCCAGGACTCGTCCCTGCTGAGGTGGTGCTCGTCGGCGGCGGCGTTGAGTATGTGGCCCGACAGCTCGTCGAGGGCGAAGGGGGCCTCGTTGTGGCCCGCCGGCGCCCGCACCTCGACAGCCAGACCACCGTCGAGGGGCTGGAGCACGAGCACCACGTCGGCGTCGGGCACCGCGTGCTGCACGACCAGGGCGCACAGCTCGTCCACGGCGATGCGCAGGTCCTCGATGTCGTCCATGCTCAGCCCGACGTGGGCGGCGAGGCCGCTGGCCACGAGGCGGGCCAGGCGGACGAGCTCGACGGCCGCGGGGAAGGTGAGGGTGACGCGGTTCGACTCCACGGTCCAGATCCTCAGACGACCGGGAACTGGTCGGTCAGGCCGGTGATCTCCAGTAGCCGGACCGTGCCGACCTGGGGGTTGCGCAGTCGGACCACATCGGCGTCACCGAGCCGCTTGCGGGCCCGGATCAGGGTACGCAGGCCGGACGAGTCGATGAAGGTGACCTCGCCGAGGTCGATGACGAGTTGCTGGGCGCCGTCGGCCACCAGCGCGTCCACGGCCTGGTCGACCTGTGGCGCCGAGCTGGCGTCGAGCTCCCCCGAGAGCACCAGGGTCCCCGTCGTCCCCTCCAGGTGGTGGCTGACGGCGAACGGGCTGCTGTCGGTGCTGTTGGTCATACGACCCCTCTCCTCATCGTAGGCCACACCGAAACGTCCGCTCGGCGCGCAGCGGCGCCCCGCCCGGGAGGCGGGGACGCCGATCAGGCGCCTACCCGGAGTCAGCCACGGAGAAACGACTCCCCGGCTGAAACCATCCCGGACTGAGACCAGTCCTGGGCCGAAACCATAGGTGCTGGGCGCAGCGTGGGCGATCGCGGCGGGGCGCCGACGGTGACGAGGGGCCGAACGGGGCTACTTGGTGGCGGCCTTGGCCTTGGTGCGGCCGTTGCTGGCCGGCTGGTTCTTGGCCGTCGTGCTCCGGGACGCCTTGGCGGCGGCGGCCTTCTCGCCGCTGGCACCGCTGTGGATGAGGTCCCCGGCGTTGGTCTCGAGGTGGGCTCGCACGAACCACTGGAACTGCTCCAGCTGCTCGCTCTGCCCGATGATCATGTCCTGGGTCACCGGATCGAGCTCCTCGAGCTCGCCGATGGCCTTGCGCCCATCACCGTTGACGCCGTTGTAGACGAGGTCCAGGGCGGCCAGGTGCTCGGGCACCGAGGCCCGGCCCACGGCGTAGTCGTCCCAGCTGCGCCGCTCGACCAGGAACCCGGGCAGGCCGTTGGGCGAGCCGCCCATGGTGGCCAGTCGCTCGGCGGTGGCGTCGGCCATCAGCCGGACCGCGTCGACCTGGGGATCGAGCATCTCGTGCACGCCGATGAAGGTCGGTCCCACGACGTTCCAGTGCACGTGCTTGAGGACCAGGGACAGGTCGATGAGGGCGACCAGCCGATCCTGCAGGATGTCGACGGTGGCAGAGCTCTTGTCGGCATCGAGGCCGGGGACGGTGAAGCGTTCGCTCACGGTTTGGTCCTCCCTAGGGGGCGCTTGCCCGTAGACCGTTCCCTCTGGGGCGGGGATGAAAACTCCTCGCTGATCGCGGTTCGTCACGGGGACGAGCGGGAAGGTTCTCTCGTTGCGCGCGTGGGCCATGTGCGGATCTGACGACCAACTCACGCCGTTAGATGTCTGATCGATGTCGGAGATGTGACGCATCGTCATAGGGTGACGGCCGACCAACCGACGGGCCACTGCCGATCACACACCGCCGGGTTTCCCCGGAAGGCCCGTCATCAGGAGGTTCAGCATGAGCACACGTACGAGCACGCGCAGAAGACGGGTGGCCGCGTTCACCCTGGCCGGGGCGGCCAGCGCCGTGGCCCTGGCGGGCGTCACCGTCGGGGCCCAGCCGACCGACGAGCCGGGGGGGTCGTCCTCGACCACGCTGGCCCCGCCCAGCACGACCACCCCTGTCGGCACCGAGAACCCCTTCGCCGGGCTGCCCGTCACCTTCGCCAGCTACCTGTCCAGTGGCCAGCAGGTCCCGGCCACCACGTCCACGGCCTGGGGCCAGGCCACCTTCGAGCTGGCCGCCGACGGCACCACCCTCGAGTGGAGCGCCACCTTGGTCGGTCTGCCCGCAGTCGAGGCCGGCCACCTGCACTGGGCTCCGCCCGGCCAGAGCGGCGAGGTCGTCCTGCCCCTGTTCGAAGCGGTGATCGCCACCGGTCCCGTGCTCGAGCTGTCGGGCTCGGTCTCCGAGGCCGACCTCACCGGCCCCCTGGCCGGGGCCACGTTCGACGCCCTGGTGGCCCAGATCGCCGCCGGCAACGTGTACATCAACGTGCACACCAGCGACGGCGTCGAGGACACCCCTGAGCCCGGCGACTACCCGGACGGCGAGATCCGGGGCCAGGTCCTGGTGTGGACCGTGGGCAGCGTCGACGGTCCCGGGGCCACGACGACCACCACGGATGGCTCGACGACGTCGACCACGGATGGCTCGACCACCTCCACGACGGATGGCTCGACCACGTCGACCACCGATGGCTCGACCACGTCGACCACCGACGGTTCGACCACGTCGACCACCGAGGGCACGACCACCACCACCACCGACGGTGCCATCCCCGCCGTCCCCATCGGCTGATCGCCTCCACCCCGTCACGCTGATCGGTGGCGGGTACCTCCCCGGTCGACGGGGACGGTGCCCGCCACCGCTCGCGTCCGAGCGCCTACACCAGGGCCTGGTAGACGAGGGTGCGCAGCTCTCGCCGGATGGGGTAGCGCGACGAGGGCAGCAACTGGGTGAGCAGGACCACGACCACGTCCTCGACGGGGTCGACCCAGAAGACGGTGGAGGCGGCCCCACCCCAGCCGAACTCACCCTTCGAGCACAGCACCTGGGTGGCCGCAGGGTCGAGGACCACCGACACCCCGAGGCCGAAGCCGATGCCCTCGTAGCTGGTCTCGGAGAAGACCCGCTGGCCCATCGACGCCAGGTCGCCGCCGCCGGGCAGGTGGTTGGAGGTCATGAAGTCCACGGTGCGCCGGCCCAGCACCCGCACCCCGTCGAGCTCGCCACCCCGGGACAGGGCTGTGGCGAAGCGCAGGTAGTCCGTCGCCGTGGACACCAGGCCGCCGCCGCCGGACAGGAACGACGGCTCGGCCAGGTAGGTGGACGTCCCCGGCGGGTCGACCAGGCGCAGGCCCCCCGCCACCGTGGCCTCGTAGTTGGCGGCCAGGCGCTCGACCTGGTCGGGGCGGACCTGGAAGCCGGTGTCGACCATGCCCAGGGGATCGAGCACCCGCTGGCGCACGACGTCGTCGAAGCTCTGCCCGGTGAGCACCTCGCACAGCCGGCCGCAGACGTCGGTGGCCACGCTGTAGCTCCACCGGGTGCCCGGGGAGAACAGCAGGGGCAGCTCGCCCAGCCGGTCGACCATGGTCTCGAGCGTGCTGCCCGGTTCGGTGCGCTCCACCCCTCGCTCGCGGTACAGGGCATCGAGGGGGTGGCGACCCATGAAGCCGTAGGTCAGCCCCGAGGTGTGGGTGAGCAGGTCGCGCACCGTCATCTCCCGCTCGGCCGTCCGGGTGCGGTAGGCGGCGGGGTTGCCGTCCTCCCACACCCGCAGGTCGGCGAAGGCGCCCAGGTGGCGCGACACGGGGTCGTCGAGCTGGAAACGGCCCTCCTCGTACAGGCTGAGCAGGGCCACCGAGGTGATGGGCTTGGTCATGGAGTAGATCCTGTAGACCGTGTCGGCGGTGACCGGGGCCCCGGCTTCGACGTCTCGGTGCCCGAAGGTGTCCCACCAGGCCACCTGCCCGTGGCGGGCCACGAGCACCGACAGGCCCGGCACCCGGCCCGGGGCCACGTAGCGGGGCTCGAAGCAGGCCCGGATGCGTTCCAGCCGCACCCGGCTGAAGCCCAGGTCCTCGGGCCGTTCGACGGCGTCGACCATGACGTCCCCCTTCGTCGCCCGGGGGGCCACCCCCTCCGGTCGCGGCGGCAGGCTACACAGCGGCTGCGCCCAAGTTGTCCGACACGAACGCTGTTCGTAGCCCTCCAGCCTGGTTTAGGGGTGGCGGGTAGGGCAGCCTGGAGCCATGTCTGATGCCAAGGAATCCTGGGACCAGGTCAGCGCCAAGGCGTCGAGCCTGGGTGCCAAGCTCAAGGCCCACTTCGACGCCACCCGGGCCGACGAAGGGGCCCCCACCGACGAGGCCGCGCCCGCGGCCGACGCGCCTGCGGCCGACGCGCCCGCCGGGGCCACCGCCGATGCCGGGGCGGAGCCCGCTGCTGGCGGGGGCCGCGACGTGAAGGAGTCGCTGCGCAAGTTGTCCGACGCCATCGACGATGCCTTCGGGGCCGTGGGCCACGCGGTGAAGGACCAGTCGGTCAAGGACGACCTCAAGGGCATGGGTTCGGCTCTGGCCGATGCCCTGAGCACCACCTTCTCCCAGGTGGGGGATGAGGTGAAGAAGGTCTTCAACCGCAAGGGCGACGACGAGGCCACCGACGGCGAGCCGTCGCCGTGGTCGGCGGCGACCGGGGGCCCGCCCCCGCCCGCCCCCGGCACCGACCCGCCCACCGACCCCACCGCCGGGAAGACCCCGGCGGAGCCGACCGCCGACGAGGCCGAGCCGCCGGCCCCGGGCAGCGAGCCGCCGCCCCCCGTGCCCGGCACCTGACCGGCCCGCCCGAGGGAGTGGGGTTCCCCGACCAGGCCGGAGCGGTCACCCGTCAGCAGCGCGGCGTGCCATCCTGCTGACGTGGCCCACGACTGCTTCGCCCAGTGCTCACCCGGGCTCGAACCCCTCCTCGCCGCCGAGCTGAACGCCCTCGGCATCCGCCCCGGTCGCCGTGACCGGGGCGGTGTCGCCTTCCGGGCGTCGTCCCGCCAGCTCTACGCCGCCAACATGTGGCTGCGCACGGCCAACCGGGTGGTGGTGCGGGCCGCGGAGTTCCGGGCCCGGACCTGGGGAGCACTGGAGGCCGGGGCGGCCCAGGTGGCCTGGGAGGACTTCCTCGGCCCCGATGTCGTGCCCGCCTTCCGGGTCACCTCGAGCCGATCCGAGCTCTACCACACCACCGCCATCGCCGAGCGCCTGGCCCGGTTGCTGGGTGTGGCCCCGCCCAAGGCCGGCCAGCCCGAGTCCGACGAGGACACGCAGCTGGTGGTGGTGCGGGTGGCGGGGGACCAGGTCACCCTGAGCATCGACAGCTCGGGAGCCGCCCTCTACAAGCGGGGGTGGCGCCAAGCCGTGGCCAAGGCCCCCCTGCGTGAGACCCTGGCCGCCGCCGCCCTGCTGGCCTCGGGCTGGGACCGCCAGACCCCCCTGATCGATCCGTTCTGCGGCTCGGGCACCCTGCTCGTGGAAGCGGCGCTGCTGGCCCGCGACCTGGCCCCGGGCACGGGCCGCGACTTCGCCTTCCAGCGCTGGCCCAGCCACGAGCCGGGCACGTGGGCCTCGGTGCGGGGCGAGGTGGCATCGAGGGCCCGGGCCCTGCCCGACGGCGTCGTCCTGCGGGGTTCGGACCGCGATGCGGGCGCGGTGGCGGCGGCGACCGCCAACGCCGAGCGGGCCGGGGTGGCCCGAGACCTGGAGCTGGCCCGGGCCAGCGTGTCCGACCTGACCACGGTGGGGAGCCGCCCGGGGTGGTTGGTCACCAACCCGCCCTACGGCGGACGGGCGTCGGCGGGGCGCGACCTGCGGGACCTGTTCGCCCGCTTCGGCGACGTCGTGCGCCGCAGGTTGGCGGGCTGGGACGTCTCCCTGTTGGTGGCCGACACCGTGCTCGCCGGGCACGCCCACCTGCACCTCGTCGAGCGCCTGCAGACCTCCAACGGGGGCATCCCCGTGCACCTGGTAGGCGCAAGGGTGCCCGGCCTGGCACCATGCCCGGATGGCGAAGTGGCGGGAGAAGAGGTCGAGCACAGCCCTGGCGGCTGACATCGACGCCAGCATGGACGCCATGACCGACCCCACGGCCGAGGCGCCCTGGGACGAGGCCTACGCCCGACGGCTGCTCCCGTCGGTGCTGCTGGCAGTGGTCGGCTTCTCCATGTCGATGACCATCGTGTCCGCGGCGCTGCCCACCATCGCCGAGGATCTGCACTCGTCGACCCAGACCCTGTCGTGGGCGGTGACGGGCCTGTTCCTGGCCATGGCCATCGGCACCCCCATCATGGGTCGCATCGGCGACATCCACGGCCACCGCAAGGTGCTGCTGGTGGGGGCCGCGGTGCTGACCATCGGCACGTTCCTGTGCGCCTTCGCCTGGAGCGCAGCCACCTTCATCGGGGCCCGCATGATCGTCGGCCTGGGCATCTCCGCCACCATGCCCACGTCGAACGCCCTGATCATGCACGCCTTCCCCGTGTCCCGCCGGGCGTCGGCCATGGGCTGGTACCAGATGGCCATGACCGGGGCCCCCGTCATCGGGCTCATCGTGGGCGGGCCCGTCATCGAGGCCTGGGGCTGGCGACCGGTGTTCCTGGCCATCACCCCCCTGGCCCTGGCCGGCTTCATCCTGTCGGCCATCGTCATCCGCCCCTCGACCCCGGGGCCCCGGGTGCCCATCGACTGGGCCGGCGCCGCCACCCTGGGCCTGGCCACCCTGGGCTTCCTCCTCGGCCTCGAGCGGGTGCGTTCCGAAGGGCCCACCAGTGTCTCGGCCGTGGGTCTGCTGGTCATGGGGGCGGTGGCCCTCGTGGCCTTCGTGGCCGTCGAGAAGCGCTCCCCCCAGCCCCTGCTGCGCCTCGACTACCTGCGCCGCCGGAACTTCACCGGGGCCCTCGTGGCCAGCGCGCTGTCCCAGTTCGCCTACATGGGCGGCTTCCTCATGTCGCCCCTGCTGCTCGAGGAGCAGTTCGGCCTGGGCGTGGCCACCACATCGCTGTTCCTGCTGTTCCGCCCCGGGGTGTTCTCCCTCAGCTCGCCCCTCGGAGGTCGGTGGGCGTCGCGGCTGGGGGAGCGGCGCCTGATCATGGCCGGCTCGGGCTTCCTGGCCATCTCCATGGTCGCCTTCGCCGGCGCAGCCGTGGCCGAGAGCCTGGCCCTGGTGGTGGCGGGCCTGGCCCTGTCGGGGCTGGGCATGGGCCTGGCTGCCCCCGCCTTCCCCACCGCGGTGGCCGCGGCCGTCGATCCCGCCGACATGGGCATCGCCACGGGCATGTCCTCGACCATGATGAACATCGGCACCCTGACCGGGATCCAGGTCATGTTCGTGGTGCTGGGCGACGAGCACACCCGGGGTGCGTTCGCCACCACCTACCTCTTCGGGGCCGTGGCCGCCGTCATCGGCCTGCTGGGGGCCAAGGTCATGCGCGACGGTGATCCCCGGGCCATGTTCCGCACCCGCTCGTCGCCGCCGGCCGGGGGCGAGGCCGAGGCCGGGTCGGCGGCCGCGGCGGTGGGCGCCGCCGGCTGACGACCCGGCCCCGGGGTCAGCCGAGCTTGGCGTCGAGGGTGATCTCGGGCACGGCGCTGAGGGCCACGGAGATGGGGCAGCCGGCCTTGGCCTCGGCGGCGATGCGCTGGAAGTCGGCGTCCTCGATGTTGGGCACGACGGCCACCGTCTTCAGGTCGATGCGGGTGATGCGGAAGCCCTCGTCCTTCTTGAGCAGCTGCACCTCGGCCGTGGTGTCCACGTGGTCGGGGGAGAAGCCGCCCCGGCCCAGGGCTGCGGTCAGGGCCATGGTGAAGCAGCCGGCGTGGGCGGCGGCGATGAGCTCCTCGGGGTTGGACCCGGAGCCGTCCTCGAAGCGGCTCTTGGCCGAGTAGGGACCCTCCCAGGCGCCGCTGCCCAGGCGCATGGTGCCCGAGCCCCCGGCCAGATCCCCATCCCAACGTGCCGACGCGTTGCGCTTGGCCATGTGTGGTCCCCCTGCGTGGTGGTGGGCGCCCCCACGGCGCCCGACGGCGCCACCGTAGCGGCCCCGTCAGATGGGGGCGATGGAGCGGAACTTGGGCGGGTGGTTGCGCAGCTTGCGGGGGGCGCAGCGCTCGAAGGTGCGGATGAGCAGGCGCCTCGTGTCGAGGGGGTCGATGACGTCGTCGATGCCGAAGTGCTCCGCCCCCCGAACCGCCCCCCGCTGGGCCTTGAAGGTGTTGATGAGCTCGTCGCGCCGGACAACGGGGTCGGCGGCGGACTGGTAGTCGTTGCGATAGGCCACGTCGACGGCGCCCTCCACGCTCATGGCGCAGATCTCGGCCCCGGGCCAGGCCACCGACAGGTCGGCGCCGAAGCTGCGCCCCCCGCCCATGGCGAAGTAGCCCAGCCCGTAGCCCTTGCGCAGCACGATCGACGCCCGGGGAACGGTGGCCAGGCCCAGCTCGTAGATGAGCTTGGCCGACCGCCGCCCCAGGCTGGTGCGTTCGGCCCCGGGGCCGATCATGAAGCCGGGCACGTCGATGAGGGACACAAGCGGCAGGCCGAAGGCGTCGCACAGGGCGATGAAGTGGGCCCCCTTGTCGCAGGCCGTGCTGTCGAGGATGCCGGCCAGGTGCCCGGGCTGGTTGGCGATGAAGCCCACGGGGCGGCCACCCAGGCGGGCCAGGACGGTGACCAGGTTGCGGCCGAAGCGGGGCTTGAGCTCGAACATGGAGTCGCGGTCGGCCACCAGCTCGATGACCTTGCGCACGTCGTAGCCCTTGCGCTGGTTGGTGGGCACCACGTCCATCAGGGCCTCGTCGCGGCGGTCGGGGGCGTCGTCGGGGCCGGTCTCGACCACGGGCATGGGGGCCCGGGCGTTGCTGGGGAAGTAGGACAGGAAGGTGCGGATGGCGTCGAGGGCGGCCTCGTCGTCGGCCACGGCCAGGTCGGCCAGGCCGTACTTCGTGGCCTGTACGTCGGGCCCACCCAGTTCGGCGTTGGTCAGGCTCTGACCGGTGGCCGCCTTGACCAGGGCCGGTCCGGCGATGCCCATGGTCGAGCTCTCGGTCATGACCACGAAGTCGCACAGCCCGGCGAAGTTGGTGGGCCCGGCGAAGCCTGCCCCCAGGACGGCCGCGCACATGGGCACCCAGCCCGACAGGTGGGCCAGGGCCTCGAACGTGCCCAGCCCGTTGGCCGTGTTGCCCGCGGCGGAGAAGTGGCGGCTGTCGAGGCCCTCCTGGATGCGGTGCCCGCCGCCTTCGAGCAGGGTGACGAGGGGCATGCCGTGCTCGAGGGACAGGTGCACGGCCCGGGCGTGCTTCTGGCCGCCGTACCTGCCGTTGGAGCCGCCGAGGATGGAGAAGTCGAAGGACACCACGGCGGCGGGGCGGCCGTCGATGGTGGCGCTGCCCGTGACCAGGCCGTCGCCCGGAGCGACCAGGTTCTCGGTGAAGGCCGTCTCCCGGTCCGGCTCGACCAGGGCCCCCCACTCGAGCAGGGAGTCGGGGTCGGTCAGGTAGCTGAGGCGTTCCCGGGCGGTGAGCTTGCCCCGACCGTGCTGGCGGGCAACAGCCTCGGGGCGGGAGGCGTCGAGGCCCTCGGCCCGCTTGGCCTCGGCCAGCGCCAGGAACTCGGCCAGCGTGGGGTCGGCGGGGGCGGGCGCGGTCGGTTCGGGCACGCGAGATGTGCTAGCAGAAGCAGGGCGCGGTCACCCCGGACCGCGGGCACAGGGGGTTGAGGTGACCATCACCGAGCTCGATCTGGAAGTGCTCGAGCTGGAACTACCGCCGCTGCGCACCGACCTCGACGACGTCAAGGCCGACCTCGACCGCCTGGGTGTGGCCCGCATCGCCGATGCCCTGTCCCCGGCCGAGGTGGCCGCCCTACGGGCTCGACTGGAAGCCCAGGCCGAAGCCGAGCGGGCTGCGGGCCTGGCCTCCATGGACGGGGGCGGGGTCAACCAGCGGGTGTGGAACCTGCCCTCCAAGGGCCGCGAGTTCGTCGACCTGCTGACCAAGCCCCTGGTGGCCGAGGTGGTGGGCCACGTGCTCGAGGGCGAGTACACGGTGTCGAGCCACACGGCCAACATCGCCGGGCCCGGCGGTTCGGCCATGGTGCTGCACTCGGACCAGGGCTATTCGCCGTTGTCCACGCCCTACGCCCTGGCCGTGAACATCATGTGGATGCTCGAGGACTTCACCGAGGAGAACGGGGCCACCCGGGTGGTGCCGGGCAGCCACCTCATCGCCCGCGAGCCGTCGAGGAGCGATGCGGTGGCCACCGTGGCCGGCGTGGGACCGGTGGGTTCGGCCCTGGTGTTCGACGGCCGCATCTGGCACGGCACGGGGGCGAACACGACGGCGAACAAGTACCGCTGGGGTGTGCTGACCTACTTCTGCCGGCCGTGGGTGCGGCCCCAGGAGAACTACGCCGTGTCCACCCACCCCGACGCCTTGGCCGAGATGTCCCCCGAGGTCAAGGCCATGTTGGGCTTCAAGGTCTGGCACACCCTCGGCGGCGTGAAGGGCCCCTGGGGTCCAGGCACCCCCGACGCCATGGGCTTCCGCACCGAGCGCTACATCGACCGCGACGCCCCCCGCATCGGCCCCCTGGGCGACTGATCCGCTGACCGATCCGCGTCCGTCACGGCCGGCCGGCTGGCCGCTCAGGCGCCGGGGGCGGGGGAGACCGCGGGGGCATCGACCCAGCGGGCGTCGACGGTGACGGTGTGGAAGCGCCAGTGGGTGCCGACCTTGCGGTACGTGTCGGTGTAGGTGCCAGCGAGGAAGGCGGGCTCGACCCGGTCACCCCGACGGACCTGGCACGGCTGCCACAGGTACCACGTCCCCTCGGCTGTGGTGCCGTCGTGGGCCACCTCGATCTCGGGGCACAGCACGTAGTGCAAAGCCCAGGGGATGCGGTCGGATGCCCCCACGAAGTGGGCGCGGATGGCTTCGCGTCCCTCGCTGCGGCCGAACAGCCGCCCCCCGTCCCACACCCCGTCCTCGGTGAACAGCCCGGCGATGCCATCAGCCTCGTAACCGGCGTCGCAATGGCGGGCGTAGCGGACCTTGAGGGCCCGGATGGCCTCCAGATCGGCCAGTCGTCGGATCAGATCGTCCTCCACGGGTGCCTCCTCGTTGTCAGCGGTGAGCGGGTGTCAGCGGTGCGGGTGTCTGCGGTGAGTGGGGTGCCCGGTGATCAGCGGTGGTCAGGACTCAGCGCGACGAGGGCGCCAGGGCTTCCAGCGTGCGTACGGCGCCGGGGTCGGTGGCCGTGTTGGGCACCAGTGCGGCGACCACGCCCGCGTCCCGGTAGGCGTCCAGTCGGGACCGCAGGAAGGCGGCGTCACCGAAGCCCAGCACGTCGACCAGCATCTGGTCGGGGATGAGGTCGCGCACCTCACGGGCCGAGGGCGCGGCCCGGGCCGCCTCGACCACGTCGCCGAAGCCCTGGGCCACGAGCGCCCGGTCGTAGCCGGGCACCCGCACGTAGCCGGACAGGAAGCGGCGGGCGAAGGCGGCCGTCTCCTCGGTGGGGTCGAGGGCCATGTGGGCCCACACCGTCACCGGCGGTGGCTCCCGGTGGACGGCGGCGGCCCCCTCGGCGATCTCGGCCAGGAACTGGGGCACCACGCTGGGTGAGACCATGTTGAGGATGACCCGGTCGGCCACCTGTCCGGCCAGGCGCAACATCCTGGGCCCGAAGGCGGCCACGGCCAGGCGCAGGGGCACGGGACCGAGGCCGTTGGTGAACCCGCCCGCCGTGCGCTGGCCCGACGCCGCGTCCCGGGCCGAGGCCACGAGCTCGGCCACCGACGCCACCGTGGCCGGGGTGCCGCCGTGCCAGCCCCGGGTCATGGTGGCCGACGACGTCCCCACCGCCACCTCGAGGTCGTCAACGCCCAGGCCGGCCAGGGTGGCCGCGGTCATGGCCAGCTGGGGCCCGCTGCGCAGGGGTGCGGGCATGACGCCCAGGCCCAGCGGTCGGCCGGGCAGGGCGGCGGCGAACCAGCCGGCGAAGGCCACGGGGTCGAGCTTGAACGTCTCGGTCAGCCACACCCGTCCGAAGCCGAGCTCGACGGCCCGCCGGGTGAAGGCCTGGTAACCGGGCACGTCGGCAGCCACGGCCGTGCCCAGCACCACGTCGGCCACGGTCGCCGTGCTGATCGACGAGCCCCCCGGACCACCCCCCACCGCGGTCACGGGCGGGTCACCGTACGGGGATCGCGGGGGTAGCCACGGACGGCCACGATGGCCTCGGTCCACGGCCCGAGGATGGCCAGCAGCTCATCGATGTCGTCGCCGAGCGCCTCGATGATGGGGCGCTCCTGGCGGTCGGTGCACAGCTCGATGTCGCCTCGCAGGGCTTCACCGGCGGCGGTGAAGGCGGCGACCTCCTTGCCACCGTCACCGTCACCATCCCCCCCGTCGACGGTGATCAGCCCCCGGTCGACCAGGTCCTGCACCGAGGCGTCGATCTGGGCCTCGGACCAGCTGCGGGTGCGGACGTAGGAGCGGTGGGGCATCCGCCACCACAGCTCGGTGCTGACGTTGGCCTGGATGGGGTCGAGGCCATGGCTGACCCAGGCGATGATGTGGGAGTCACCCCGGTGCTCGCGCACCAGGTCCGCCGCCCGCCACAGGTCCCCGAACGGGGTGCCGGGGAAGCCCAACGAGCACAGCCCCGAGTACAGGGCCCGGCCTTCCCCGGCAGGAGCGGCGGCCGCGGCCCGGGCCAGCAACTCGGTGGCCCGGGCCAGCCCGTCGGGCTCGGCGCCCAGGATGCGCTGCAGGGAGGCGACGGCCCCGGCCTCGCGGGCGGCCAGCAGGGTGGCCACATCGGTCTTGGACCAGGCCTCGTCCACGCAGGTGGTGACGAAGGCGGGGTCGAACACCCCGAAGGAGGCGGCGATGACCTCGCCGGGAGCCTGGCCCAGGCACCCGCCCCGGCTGGCGAAGTAGGCGGGCCCGAACTCGGGCAGGCCCAGCTCGGCGTAGAGGGCACGGGCCTCGGGGGCGAAGTAGATGTTGGCGGCGACCGGCTCGACCACGTCGCGCAGGAGGCGGGCGCGGCGGCGGATCTCGGGTTCGGGTAGGGGCACGTCCGGGACGCTACCCTCCGCCACGTGCGGCCCGGGTGGAGCCCCACTACGGTCCGGTCCCATGGTCGCCATCGGGCTGTTCAACATCAACAACTTCGTGTGCAGCGAGCCGGAGAACCTGGTGAAGGTGGCCAAGGCGGCCGAGGACGCCGGCTACGACTCGCTGTGGACCGGCGAGCACGTGGTGCTGCCCGACCCCCAGGCCCCGCCCGCCCCCGTGGCGCCCGAGGGCCGCATGCTCGACCCCGCCGTGGCCCTGACCTTCGCCGCCGCCCACACCTCGACCATCCTGCTGGGCACGGGCATCATCATCCTGCCCCAGCGCAACCCCCTGGTCCTGGCCAAGGAGCTGGCCTCGGTCGACGTGCTGTCGGGCGGCCGGCTGCTGTTCGGCGTGGGCGTGGGCTACCTCAAGCCCGAGTTCGACGCCATCGGCGTCCCCCTCGAGGACCGCGGCACCCGCACCATCGAGTACATCGAGGCCATGCGGGCCATCTGGTCCGAGACCCCCGCCGGCCAGCCGCCCTCGTACTCGGGCACCTACGTGGACTTCTCCGGCGTGGTGGCCAACCCCCGTCCCGTGCAGCCCGGTGGGCCCCCCGTGATCATGGGCGGCAACTCCAAGCCCTCGTTCCGCAAGGCCGTCACCCACTCCCAGGGCTGGTACGGCTACGCCCTCGACGTGGCGGGGACGGCCAAGGCCATCGAGGGCCTGAAGGCGGCAGCGGAGCGCTACGAGCGGCCCGAGTGGCTGGGCGAGCTGGAGATCACCATCACGCCGCGGGGTCGCATGGACGCGGCCACGGTCGACGCCTACGCCGAGCTGGGCGTGCACCGGCTCGTGCTCGTGCCGCGCGGCGACGACGTCGATGCCTGGCTGGGCTACATCGACGAGCACGCCACCCTGGTCTGACCCGCGGCTGGGCCGCCCGCCCGATCAGCTGGACCAGTTGATCCACGTGCGATGGTGGGGTCACCAATCGAGGGGCATCACCGTCGCGGTTGCTCAATGGCGCGGGCCAGGGCGACGATGTCACAGGCATGGTCGACCGCATCACCTTGTGGTGGCACGAGGTGGTGCCGATCGGAGGGGTCCTACCCGCCGAGATCTGGCGCCGACGCCACCGCTTCCTCACCGGCGTTCTGTGGCTGCACATCCCCGTGCTCTTCGTCTTCGGCGTGATCATGGGTGTCGGTCTGCCCCACGCCGCCATCGACGTGTCCCCACTGCTGGGCTGTGCCCTGCTCGCTTCCTGGGGCGGCCTGCGGCGCTCGACGCGGGCCGCGGTGACCAGCCTGGGGCTGTTCGCCGCCGCGGCGGTGCTCGTCCACCTGTCCCACGGCGCCATCGAGGCCCACTTCCACTTCTTCGTCATCGTCGGCCTGGTCACCCTCTACCAGGACTGGGTGCCCTTCCTCGTGGGCATCGCCTTCACCGTCCTCGAGCACGGGGTGGTGGGCGTCCTCGCCCCCAACGCCGTCTACAACCACGGCGCGGCGCAGCAGAACCCCTGGCTGTGGGCCCTGATCCACGGCGGCTTCCTCGCCGCCGCCAGCCTGGCGCCCCTGGCGTCGTGGAGCCTGAACGAGACCATCGCCCTCAAGGACCCCCTCACCGGTCTGGACAACCGGTCCCTGTTGCTTCGTCGCCTGGACACGGCCATGCAGCGGTGGCAGCGCGACGGTGCCGCCTGCAACGTCCTGCTCATCGACCTCGACGGCTTCAAGGCCGTCAACGACCGGCGGGGTCACGCCGCGGGGGACACCCTGCTCGTGGCCGTGGCCCACCGCATCCGCGCCGTCGCCCGTCTGGGGGACACCGTGGCCCGCCTCGGTGGTGACGAGTTCGCCCTGGTGCTGCCGGGCGTCTCCCCCGAACGGGCCGTAGCCATAGGGCACCGACTGGTGGCCGACCTGGCCGCCCCCATCGACGTCGACGGCGTCACCGTGCACGTCGGGGCCAGCGTGGGTCTGTCCAGTGCGGGTCCCGGGGTCGAGGACACCACGGACATGCTGCGCAACGCCGATCTGGCCATGTACCTGGCCAAGGCCCAGGGCCGCAACCGCCTGGTCAGCTTCGACAGCCAGATGGGCGACGAAGCCCGCCAGCGGGCCGCGCTCGAGGTCGACCTGGCCCACGCCGTGCCCCGGGGCCAACTCGTGCTGCACTACCAGCCCACGGTGGTGCTCGACTCCGAGCGCATCTCGGGCGTCGAGGCCCTCGTGCGCTGGCAGCACCCGACCCGGGGCCTGCTCGCCCCCGCCGAGTTCATCCCTGTGGCCGAGCGCAGCGACGTCATCTGTGAGATCGGCCGCTTCGTGCTGGACCGGGCCTGTCACCAGGGCAGGGCCTGGCAGGAGGAGCTCGCCCTGGCCGAGCTGACCATGGCCGTGAACGTGTCGGCCCGCCACCTGGCCGGTCCCGACTTCGTCACCGACGTGCTCGGTGCCCTGCACGGCAGCGGCTTCGACGCCCACGGCCTGGTGCTGGAGATCACGGAGAGCGTGCTCGTCCCGGACATGTCCGGGTCGGTGGCCAAGCTGGCCGAGCTGCGCAGCCACGGCGTGCGGGTGGCCGTCGACGACTTCGGTACCGGCTACTCGTCGCTCAGCTACCTCCGACACCTGCCCGTGGACATCATCAAGATCGACCGGACCTTCGTCGCCAGCCTCGATCCCGAACGCCCCGAAGCGGGCCTGGCCCAAGCGGTGGTGCGCATCGGGGAGACGTTGTCCCTCCAGGTGGTGGCCGAGGGGGTCGAGCGTGAGGAGGAGCGGGTCGCCCTGCTCCAGCTGCGTTGCCACCACGCCCAGGGCTTCCTCTTCGCCCGACCCCTGCCCGCCGACCAGGTCACCGTGCTCCTCGGTGCCCGCCGTGCCGCCAGCGAGCTGGTGGCCGAGGGCGGGCCCCTCGCCCTCGTCGGTCACTGAGCACTCGTCTGCCGCTGGCCGTCGGGCTACGGTCCCGGTCCTGCCCCGTCGGAGGACCGCGGGGCCGCTTCGGGGGAGGGCTTCTCAATGGCAGGACGGCTCGAAGGGCGGGTGGCCTTCATCACCGGTGGGGCCTCGGGGATGGGGCGGGCCACGGCGCTGCGCTTCCTCGGTGAAGGGGCCAGGGTGGTGGTGGCCGACCTCAACGAGGCCTCGGGGGACGACTACCTGGCCGAGGCCAAGGGGGCGGGCCACGCCGACGCCACCCGCTTCGCCCGCACCGACGTGTCCGACGAGGACTCGGTGGCCGCGGCCATCGCCGTGGCCCACAGCGAGTTCGGCCAGCTCGACATCGTGTTCAACAACGCCGGGGTGGGCGGGGCCTTCGGCGAGATCACCGACCTGACCGTGGAGGACTGGGACTACACGTTCGCCGTCCTCGTCCGGGGCGTGTTCCTGGGCATGAAGTACGGGGCCCGGCAGATGAAGTCCCAGGGCTGGGGCGGTTCCATCATCAACACCGCCTCGGTCGCCGGTCTCACCGGGGGCGGCGGTCCGCTGTGCTACTCGGCGGCCAAGGCCGCGGTGGTCAACCTGACCCGGGCCGCCTCCTTCGAGCTCGCCCCCCACCGCATCCGCGTCAACGCCATCTGCCCGGGCGGGATCCTCACCCCCCTCGTGCACCAGGGCAAGGTGGTCAAGGGCACGGCCCACCTGGCCACCTTCCAGCCCTGGCCCGACATCGGCATGCCCGAGAACATCGCCGGCGCCGCCCTCTTCCTGGCCTCGGAGGACTCGACCTTCGTCACCGGGGAGGCCCTGGTCGTCGACGGTGGGCAGACCGCGGCCGGTCCCGCCCTGGCCCTGGGCGTGCCCGGCGCTCCGCCCGCCGGCTTCGTGGGCGTCAACCGGGGCACCACCGGCGAGGGCAACGTCGTGCGCCAGCGCCCGCCCCGCTGAGCACCGCCCCGCTGCGGACGGTCCCGCTGCGGACCGCGTCGTCGGCCGGCGCTAGGTTGACGGGGTCGTCATGTACGTGAACCGTGCTCATCACCCAAGGGGGACCTGACGTGACCGTGACCGAACCCGCGCCGAGCGGCTCGAAGAACGCCTGGCGGCTCGAGACCCCGGGCCATGCGGGCTGGACCCGCACGGCCCGGCCCGACGACCCGAACAAGTACTTCATGGTGTCGTCGGACTGCCACGCCACGGAGACGCGCGACCACCTCTCGGCCTACATCGAGCCCGAGTACCTGCCCCGCATCCCCCACATGGAGACCGATGCGGACGGCGCCCAGTACATGATCACCGAGGGCAACCGCCCCCAGCTGGTCAAGCCGGGCAAGAAGACCAAGACCGTGCAGGCGCAGCAGTCCTTCGAGCGCAAGGAGCACGACCGCCACGCCGCCCAGCGCATGGAGGACGAGGACCTGCTGCGCAACGCCGCCGCCCGCACCGTCGAGCAGCGGGTGCGTGACCAGGCCCTCGACGGCGTCGACGTCGAGCTGATCTTCCCCAACCAGGGCCTGTTGTGCTGGGCCACACCCGATCCCGTGTTCGGCATGGCCATGTGCCGGGCCTGGAACCGCTGGGCCAAGGACTTCTTCGCCCCGGAGTGGGACCGCTGCCGGCCCATGGCGCTGATCGCCGCCGGGGACCAGCAGGGGGCCATGGACGAGATCACCTGGGCGGCCGAGAACGGCTTCTCGGGCTACTGCTTCGGCAACACCCCCGTCTACGGGGTCAACGAGTACGGCAAGCTCCAGTACAACGACCCCAGCTTCGAGTCCATGTGGTCGTTGGTGGCCGAGACGGACATCCCCATCACCTTCCACGTGTCCACGGGGCGTGACCCCCGGGCCGTGGGCGGCAACGGCGGGGCCATCATCAACTACGTCTGCCACTCCATGGAGACGACGCTCGAGCCCCTGGTGCAGATGATCACCTCGGGCGTGTTCGAGCGCCACCCCAAGGTCAAGGCCGGCCTGGTCGAGAGCGGGATCGGCTTCCTGCCCTGGCTGCTGGAGACCATGGACTACGCCTACAAGGCCCACCACTTCTGGGTGCGCCCGGTGATCCCCGAGCCGCCGTCGTCCTACTTCCGCCGCAACTGCTTCGCCACGTTCCAGGAGGACCACGCCGGCCTGGCCGACGTCGAGCGCTTCAACCTGCAGGACAACGTCATGTGGGCCAACGACTACCCCCACCACGAGGGGTCGTGGCCCCACTCGGCCGAGGCCGTCGAGCGCACCATGGGCGACCTGTCCGACGAGTCCCGGGCCAAGATCCTCGGCCTCAACGCGGCCCGGGTGTTCAACGTCCCCGTACCCCCCTCGGCCCGCTGAGCCTGGGTCGAGACCGGCTCCTTGCGGAAGCGCCGGCCCGACCCTGCACACAGCAGCGGGACCGCCGGGTGTGTTTTCTGGATATCCTCAAGGCATGACGAAGACATCTGTTGAGGTCGATCGAGATGTCGCCGAGCAGGCGGCGGCCATCCTCGGCACATCGACGCTGCGGGACACCATCCACGCCTCCCTGCTCGAGGTGGTCAACGCCAAGCGACGTCTCGAGCTGGTGGCATTGCTGGGTGAACCGGGCCGCTTCGACTTCGGCGCGACGCAAGAGGCGTGGGGAGGCGGGGACTAGATGGCTCGCGCCATCTACCTTGCCGACACGAGCGCGTTCGCTCGGTTCACCAAGCCGGCAGTAGTGGCCGCAGTCGGACCGCTGATCGCCCAAGGCCAGGTCGCCGTGTGTCGCCCGGTGATCTTCGAGCTCGGTTACAGCGCCCGCAACCTCGCGGACCACGGGGCACTTCTCGAACGCCTAGAGGCCTTCGACTGCGTGCCGGTCACCGATGGTGACCATCGTCGAGCGTTGGAGGTACAGCGCCTGCTGGCCGAGCGCGGGCAGCACCGGACGCTGTCACTGGTCGATGGACTCGTGGCCGCCTCCGCCGAGAGCCGGGGATTGAGCGTTTTGCACTACGACGCCGATTTCGAGACCGTCGCTGCGCTGACCGGCCAGGCGCACCGGTGGATCGTCCCAGCTGGGACTGCCGATTGACCCCTTGGGTGGCTGAGCTGGCCTTTCGGAAGCTAGGTGTTCTTTCTGGCCGGTAGAGCGATTCGCTGTCGATTCGCCCGAACGGTGCTGGGCCCGAAGATGTCCCCGTCGGGCCCGGTCGGGCTCAGCCTTCGTCGGGGGGGTCGTCGATGCGCAGGAGCTTGGGGCGGGTGGCCAGCCAGATGCCCAGGGCGGCCAGGATCAGGCCGGCGCCGGTGACCGTGGGGCGCACGCCGATGACGTCGGCCAGGCTGCCCTGGATGAGCCCGCCCACCGAGAAGGCCAGGGTGAAGGACATGACCCGCGCCGCCAACACCCGGCCCCGCACGGCGTCGGCCACGATGATCTGCATCGAGGTGTTGGTGGCGGAGATGACGGCCAGGAAGCCGCCGCCGGACACGACCAGGGCGATGAAGCCCAGGGTGTAGTTGCCCGAGGCCCCGAACGCCGCGCACGACAGCCCGTAGAGGGGCAGGCCGTAGCGCACGATGGTGGCCCGCGACAGCGACGCATCCCACCCACTGACCAGGGGGGCGGCCACCGCCGCGCCGATGCCCATGGCCGCGGCCAGCAGGCCGTAGGCCAACGAGCCGACGTGGTAGACGTCCTCGGCGTAGACCACGGTGAACTGCACCACGGGGTTGCCCAGGGCGGCCACGAGGAAGGCCACGAGGATGCTGACCTCGAGGCCGGGTTGGGTGCGGATGTAGCGCAGGGCGCTGACGAACTGGCGCATGACGCCGGTGCCGTCGTGGGCGGGGCGGGCCTCGTCGCGCCGCTTGACCAGGAACAGCGCTGCGAGCACGAAGATGAAGGACAACGCGTTGAGCAGGAAGGCCGCCCCTGCCCCCCAGCCGGCCAGGATGAGGCCGGCCACGGCGGGGCCCAGGGCCCGGGCCGCGTTGAACTGCAGCGAGTTGAGGGTGACCGCGGACAGCAGGTCGGCCCGGGGCACCAACGAGGGGACGTAGGCCTGCCAGCTGGGGATGTTGAGCCCGCCCACCACCCCGGTCACGGCCACCAGGGCCAGGATGAGCACGGGACGCCGGAAGCCCGCCGCCCACGACGCCCACAACATCAGGGAGGCCACGGCCAGCAGCGACTGGGTCAACACCAGCACCCGGCGGCGGTCGTAGCGGTCGGCCAGCGCCCCGCCCAGGGGGCCGAACAGCACCCCGGGCAGGAACTGGGCGAAGGTGGCCAGGCCCACCCACAGCGTGCTCCCCGTCAGCTGGAACAACACGTAGGGGACGGCCACGTTCTGCAGCCAGCTGCCACTGTTGGACACCAGGGCGCCGGTCCAGAAGATGGCGAAGTCACGATGGCGGAGGGCGCGCATGGACCAGGCGATGCCCTGGCCCGTGACCGGTCTCTTCTCCTGTTCCGGCCCTTCGACCGCCTGCCCCTCGACCGTTCGCTCCACGGGCGGCAGGGTAACCACACGCCACTGGCGCTGCTCTGGTCGGCCGGTGGCCTGCTACGAACATGTGTTCGACAGTACAGGTGAGAGGGGTCGTCGACAAGGGGGACCGTCGAGATACGCGGGTCGGGGGATGGATGGCGAACGGATGTTCGCTGCTCTAGCGTGGGGTCATGGCACGCACCATCGTCCGGCACGACGGGAGCGCGGTGCAGTTGGGTCTGTTCACCGCCGGCGCCCCCGCCCCCGACCGGTCCTTCGGGGACGTGGTGCGCCACCGCCTGGGTGAGCGTTCGTGGGTCGATCACGCCCCGGGCTGGCTGTCCGGCTCGGACGAGCTGTGGGCAACCCTGGCTGCCAAGGTGACGTGGAAGCAGGGCCGGCGGCCCATGTACGACCAGGTCGTCGACGAGCCCAGGCTGAGCCAGTGGTTCGGCCGCAGCGACACCCCCTTCCCCCACCCCATCATCGGTGCGCTCTTCGAGGTCCTGTCCGCCCGCTACGGGGTGCACTTCGACAGCGTGGGGCTGAACTACTACCGCGACGGGGCCGACAGCGTGGCCTGGCACGGCGACCGCATCGGCCGCCGGGTGCCCGAGCCCCTGGTGGCCATCGTGTCCGTGGGCGAGCCCCGGCCCTTCCTCCTGCGCCCGGCCGGGGGCGGCCGAAGCCGCCCCTTCAACCTGGGCTCGGGGGACCTGCTGGTCATGGGGGGCGACTGCCAGCGCGAGCTCGAGCACAGCGTGCCCAAGGTGGCCGTGGCCGGGCCCCGCATCAGCGTGACCTACCGCCACTCCATGCCCGCCCCAGGCACCGAGTGCCCTGAACCTCATGGGGAGGTCGATGTCGAGGAGCCTCAGACCGAGGAGGCCACGGCCTCGGCCTCGTCGTCGTAGCCCTCGACCTCGACCTCGACCTCGACGAACTGGGTGCGGCACAGCTCGGCGTAGAGGCCACCGCGGACGACCAGCTCCTCGTGGGTGCCCCGCTCGACGATGCGCCCGGCGTCGAGCACCAGGATCTCATCCGCGTGGCGAACCGTGGCCAGCCGGTGGGCGATGACGATCGAGGTCCGGCCGACCAGGGCTGTGCCCAGGGCCCTCTGCACGGCGGCCTCGGACTCGGAGTCGAGGTGGGCGGTGGCCTCGTCGAGCACGACGATGGACGGTGCCTTGAGCAGCACCCGGGCGATGGCCAGGCGCTGCTTCTCCCCGCCGGACAGGCGGTGGCCCCGGTCCCCGACCACGGTGTCGAGCCCGTCGGGCAGCACGGACACCGTGTCCCACACGTGCGCCGCCTGCAGTGCGGCCACCAGCTCGTCGTCCGTGGCGTCGGGCTTGGCGTAGCGCAGGTTGGCCGCCAGGGTGTCGTGGAACAGGTGGGCGTCCTGGGACACCACGCCGATGGCCTGGCGCAGGGACTGCTGGGTCACGTCGCGCACGTCGACCCCACCCACCTTGACCGCGCCCTCGGTGACGTCGAACAGGCGGCTGACCAGGCCCGTGGCCGTGGTCTTGCCGGCGCCGGACGGGCCGACGAGGGCCGTCATCGTGCCCGGCCGGACCTCGAAGTCGAGGTCGTGGAGCACGTAGGCCCCGGGTTCGGTGCTCAGCTCGCGCCCCGATTCGAGCGAGGCCAGGGACACCTCGGAGGGGGCGGGGTAGCGGAACGACACGCCCTCGAAGGCCACGGTGGCCGCGCCCACGGGCAGCTCGATGGCGTCGGCCCGGTCGGCCACCGACGGCTTCAGGTCGAGCACCTCGAGCACCCGCTCGAAGCTGACCAGGGTGGTCATCACGTCGACCTGCATGTTCGACAGCGAGGTCAGCGGCCCGTAGAGCCGGCCCAGGTAGGCGGTGAGCGCCACCAGGGTGCCGATGCCCAGGGAGCCGGCCACGGCCAGGCTGCCGCCCAAGCCGTAGACCAGGGCCGTGGCCAGCGATGCCACCAGGGTCAGCCCGGTGAAGAAGACGCGGGCGTACATGGCCGAGGTGATGCCGATGTCCCGCACCCGTCCCGCCGACGCCGCGAAGGCGGTCGACTCCCGCTTCGGGGCGCCGAACAGCTTGACCAGCAGGGCGCCGGACACGTTGAAGCGCTCGTTCATGGTCTGGCCCATGGCCGCGTCGAGTTGGTAGCGCTCGCGGGTGATGCGCTGCAGGCGGGGGCCCAACATGCGGGCGGGCAGGATGAACAGGGGGAGCAGGGCCAGGGCCAGCAGCGTGATCTGCCACGACAGCACGGCCATGGCCGTCAGGGTGGCGGCCACCGCGGCCAGGTTGCCGACCACGTTGGACAGCGTCGAGGTGAAGGCCTGCTGAGCCCCCTGCACGTCGCCATCGAGGCGGGAGACCAGGGCCCCGGTCTGGGTGCGGGTGAAGAAGGCCACGGGCATCTCCTGCACGTGGTCGAACACCTTGGTGCGCAGGTCGTAGACCAGGCCCTCGCCGATGCGGGCCGAGTACCAGCGCTGGGCAAGGGAGTTCGCCGCCGAGATGACGGCCAGTCCGGCCACGACGGCGGCCAGGCCCAGGACGAGGCGGCGGTTGCCGGGGACGATGCCCCGGTCGATGATGGCCCGGTAGAGCAGGGGGGTGGCGGCACCGGCCACGGCGTCGAAGAGGATCAGGGCCAGGAAGACGGCCAGTTGCGCCCGGTAAGGGCGGGCGAAGCCGGCGATGCGGCGCAGGGTGCCCGGGGCCAGGCGGTGGTGGGCGACGGATCGGTCCCGGGCGAACGAGCGCATCGTCGATCCGGGTCCTCCAGCGTTCATGGGCATGTGGGGTTCAGCAACGTGGGCAGGCCGCCCGCTGTTCCCGTGACCTGGTGGGCGCCAGCGCGCCAGGGCCTGCCGGCAGCCGACCCTTTCAAGAGGTTCCGCATCACGGCGAATTCGCCGGTCTGGTCGGGCCTGTCGGGCCGGTCGGGCCGGTCGGCAGCGCATCCCAGAGGCCACGATCGTTGCCGACACCACGACGGGCATGGTGGCCGACGCAGGCTGCCCGCTCACGGCTGTCGGCGGGGTGCGTGGGTGGCGGTCGTCGGGGCCGCTCTCTACGTCGTGGCGCACGCAGTGTCGGTGTTCACCGCAGCGTTGGTCGTCGTGCTCGCCGTCCATGCCCTGGTGACGATCGCCTTCGGCGCCGCCATGATGGCGGGCGCCATCTCGCCGCCGGGGAACCAGGCGATCCGTTCGAGGTCCTTCGCCGGGCCGGATCGGCGGCGTGTGTGATCCGGGGGTGGGGCGGGGCCCCACCCCCGGACGCGTGGTTCAGCGCAGCACGAGCGTGTGGTTCACGCTGGTGACGGGGACGTCCAGGCGGCGCATGCCGCGAAGGGACGCGTTCGAGCTCGACGTCGGCCAGCACCAGTCGAACTGGGTCGTCGGCAGCCAGGTCCTCACGTCACCGGCCCATTGAAGCCCGGTGTCGGTCTCGGCGTACCAGAAGTACCTGGCCCCGTTCGACGCGCCGCCGCGCACCGTCGCCGTGCCACCGGGCGGGATCTGCCACCAGCCCTTCTTCGCCCAGTTGTCACCGTCGGGGCAATTCGGGTAGTGGTAGCCGAGCGCGAAGTAGATCCGGGCGTTTCCGTCGTTGCGGACGTAGATGGCCACGTCACCCCTCCTCGGTCATGCTGCGAGGGGGCGCGAACGGATCACCTTCGGCCACGTCGTAGGATGCGGACTCGAGAACGCCTGGGGCGTGCACGTCGGCGGTCGAATCCGGCGTGCGGTCGTGCCGGTCCGTCGTCGGGCTCACGACGTCGGGGTCCGGCAGTACCCCCAGGGCCGCGATCTCCTCCGCGTTCAGACTGCGGACGAACTCCTCTGGATCCTTCATGCGAGACCCCCTCGGATGTGAACGGCCTGCGCCGCACCGGCCGTTCGTCGGTGCTTCGTCGACGTCGCCCGTCCCCGACGGCGCGCATCGAACCCTCGACCGGCTCCCGTGGCGCAACCCCGGGGCCTATGTCCCCGGCGCGATCGAACCTATTGCCTGCCGAACGCCCGAGCAACCGCTGTGCACCGTGTTCGCCCCATCGCGAGCTGGAGGTCGCGCTGCGGTCAATCGCTGACCGTTCGGACTCCGACACCGAAGGCGTGCGCCGCGGCCCGCAGCGGCTCGTTGTCGTCGACGGCGGCGAGGCAGACCTCGGCGGACAGATGTCTCGCCGCGGCGAGCGCTTCCAGGGACAGGAGGTTGAGTCGAGCTCCAGCATGGACGAGCCCGCCCATGGGCCAGCCAAGCGCTCGGAGCGAGACCAGTTCGACGGCGGCGGGGAGCTCGACCACGGCGGCGAGCACGTCGGCGGCGACGGTGATGTCGACGTCGCCGAGCCGGCGCGACATCGAACCGCGCACCGCGTCGTCGGCCAGCGCTCGACAGAGTCGGTGGTACCACAGACCAGTCGTTGCGATGGCTGCGCCTGCAGGACGCAACGAAGGCGGCTCGTCCTCGAGGAGGACCCGCAACAGCAGGTGGTCATCGACGAGGAGGGTGCTCAAGCGAGCTCCGGCTCGTCGTCAGCAACGGCAGACGCGAGCTTCTCGTAGCCACCTGCTTCTTCGATCGCGGCCCGAACGATGCCTCGTAGCCCGCCACGCCCCGCAGGCACGATCACCAGGGCATGGCCGAGATCGGCGACCTCCACGGCACCGCCCTCGGTCAGGTTCCATCGGCGGCGCGCCTCGGCGGGCAGTGCCATCTGTCCTCGGTCCGACACCCGGTAGGTGGCCACAGTCATGCAGGGAGCATACAAAGCGGATCGACATGTTGACAAGGTTGCCTTGTGGCCTCGTCGTCTGTCAGTGGGCGGGATGCTGGGCCAACAGCTGACGGGCCAGCTCGAGGCCCTGGTCCACGGTGCTGATGCGGCCGTCGAGCTGGGCTTCGAAGACCTGCTCCAGCAGGGGGCCGAAGGTGGGGCCAGGAGTCAGGCCCAGCTCGATGAGGTGACGGCCCATGACCATGGGGCGGGGAGGCTTGTCGGCCACGTCCAGCTCGCGGGCCGTCTCCTCGAGCCAACGAGCGGCGGGGAAGTCGTCGGTGGGGGAGGGGGGGCGCCCGTCGCGGTCGGCGCGGGCCACCCGCAGCAGGCGGTCGAGTCGGCCCACCCGGCGGGCCAGGCGGCGCACCGCACCCGGGCTGGCCCCACCCTGGAACAGCTGGTCGGGCTTGAGGTGGTCGGCCACCAGGGGCACCACCTCGTCGGCCAGCTTGGTCTGGCTGGTCATGCGGGCCAACAGAGCGCGGCTGGGGGCGATGCCGGCCTCCTCGTGACCGGGTGAGCGCCAGCGCCCGTCCTTGAACACCGTGGTGGCGGGCTTGCCCAGGTCGTGGCACAGGCAGGCGAAGCCGACCACGAGGTCCTCCCAGTCGGCGCTGTCCTCCCGGTCCTCACCCTCCCGGCGCCGGGCGAACTGGTCCATGACGTGGCCGGTGTGGGTCCACACGTCACCCTCGGGGTGCCACTCGGGGTCCTGGGGGCAGTCGACCAGGGCCTCGAGCTCGGGGGTGTAGCGCAGCCAGCCCGTGTCGCGCAGGAAGGCCAGCCCGGACGAGATGGCCGTGCCCTGCAGGATGAGCTTGGACCACTCGTCGAACACCCGCTCGGCGGCCAGGCCCTCGTCGTCGATGGTGCGGCACAGGGTCACGGTCTCGGGCGCCGGGGTCAGCTCGAAGCGGGCCACGAACTGCATGCCCCGCAGCACCCGCAACGGGTCCTCGGCGAACTGGGGGCTGGTGTGGCGCAGGATCCTGTGGCGCAGGTCACCCACCCCGTCGAAAGGGTCGAACAGGGCGTGGGTGAGGGGGTCCCAGCCGATGGCGTTGACGGTGAAGTCGCGCCGGGCCGCGGCCTGGGCGGGGTCGAGCCAGGGGTCGGCGTCGACCTCGAAGCCGCGATGACCGGTGCCGGCCTTGCGCTCGCGGCGGGGCACGGACACGTCGATGGGGAGGCCGTGGACCTTGAGCACCCCGAAGCTGGCCCCCACCAGGCTGACGGGCACGATGCGCTCGACCAGGCGGCGCAGCTCGTCGGGCTCGACGCCGAACACCTCGAGGTCGAGCTCCCGTGCCACCCGCCCGTCGATCGCGTCGCGCACGGCGCCGCCCACGTACTGGACCCTCCCCCCCGCCTCGGCGACACGTCGGCTGATGGCGAGGGCCACGTCCTGGGCCCGTCGGTCGGCCAGGGGGATGTCGTCGAGGGTGGCCATGGCGCCGGCCACGCTACTGACGCCGGCGCCCGTGGTCAGGGGTTGCGCAGCTCCTGGATGGAGTCGTTGCGCTCCTTGACCATGGGCAGGTACTCGGGGTGGGTGAGGATCCAGAAGCGCCGGGCCCGGATGGCGTCGGCCACCTGCTGGGCCAGCTCGGCCGGTGCCATGCCCCCGACCACCGCCGCGGCCACGGCGTCGTTGCGCCGGCGGGCATCGGTGCGGGTGGCCTCGCTGGTGGTGGCGGCATCGGCGGCGGGCACGGGCACGGGAGCCTTGCGCCGGCGGCGCAGGTGCTCGGGCCGGTTGCGTTGGCTGGTGGCGATGTTGGTGGCCACGTTGCCCGGGCACAGCACGGAGACGCCGAGGGGATCGTCCTCGCCCAGCTCGCGGTGCAGGGTCT
>JBBSLP010000054.1:0-44423 GCA_038255145.1 Acidimicrobiales bacterium | reverse complement strand
GGACGCCGACACCTCGGACGGGGTCGCCGCCGACGGAGGTGTCATGACGGTCGAGGCCTGCCACCAGGCCCTGGCCGCGGCCGACGCCGACCTGGCCCGTGACCTGGCTGCGTCCCGGGCCGCGTCCGAGGCCCACACCGCGGCCCGCCAGGCCGTGCGGGCCCTCGACGATGCCCGGGCCCGACACCGTCGGGTCGACGAGGCCGTGCGGGCCGTCGAGGAGGCCACCTCCGAGGCCGCAGCCAGTGCGGTGGGCGTCGGTCGGTTGGCCGAGAGCAACGTCGCCGACCTGGCCGTCGCCGCCGAGGTGGCCACCGTGCGACTCGACCGGCGCGACGCCGCCCTGGCCGAGCTGGCCGCGGCGCAGGCTGGCGCCCGCGAGGTCCCCGGGCGCGGCCCCGTGGCCGCCGCTGACCGTGAGCTGGGCCGACTTCGGACCGCCCACGCCACCGCCGAGCGCGTGGCCGTGCACGTCCAGAACGACCGCAACCGGCTGGCCACCGAGCTGGCCCGACTGACCGGGGTCGCCGTCGATCCCCCGTCCGCCATCCCCGGGCCGCCGGCCCTGGCCGGGTCCCCGCTCGCCGACAGCGCCCCCATGCCCGAGCGGGACGAGGCCGCCGTGGCCCTGGCTGCCGAGTTCACCGCGGCGAAGGCCGAGCTCAGCGCTCGTTCAGCCGCCGCGCTGAGCGGGGCCCAGATCGTGCTGTGCACCTGGGGGCAGCTCATGGGCAACCCCGCCATCTACGGCACCACCTACGACGAGGTCATCGTCGAGCAGGCCGCATCGGTCCCCGCGGCCTGGGTGCTGTGGGCGGCCAGCCGGTCCCGCAACACCGTCGTGCTCGGCTACGCCCTCGACGAACGCTCCCCCGCCGCCGCCCTGGCCCTCGCGGCCGCACCGGCCGAGCTGCACCGCTGGGTGGCCGCCACCCTGCCCCAGCTCCTGGGCGCTGACAGCAGCGACGCGGTGAGGGCCCACCCCGGCGGCCTCGTCGTCGAGTAGACGCCCGACCCCCGCACGGCTCGGCCACACCAGGTCACGGGCTCAGCGGGTGCAGGCTCGGCAGATCAGTGGCCGGCGAAGTCGGCCGCTCGCTTGCCCAGGAACGCGGCCATGCCCTCGCGGGCGTCGGCCGTGCTCGAGGTGGCGGCGATGACGGCGGCCTCACGTTCCATGGCCGACTCCAGGGCCGAGCTGGCCCCTTCGAGCAGCAGCCGCTTGGCCCCGCCGAAGGCCAGGGTGGGCCCCGCAGCCAGGGTCGTGGCCAGGGCGGTGGCCTCGGTCTCGACCTGGTCGTCATCCACGACCCGGTTGACCAGACCCCAGGCCTCGGCATCCGTGGCGTTGAGCACCCGGTTGGTCAGCACCAGGTCCATGGCCCGACGCAGGCCCACCACCCGGGCCAGGAAGAAGCTGGACGTGCCGTCGGGGCTCAGGCCGGCCCGGGTGTAACCCATGGTGAACTTGGCCGACCGCCCGGCCACGACGAGGTCGCAGGCGGCGATCAGGCTCATGCCCGCACCGCCGCATGAACCGCCCACGGCGGCCACGACGGGGGCATCGAGCTTGGCCAGCCGGGCCACGGCGGCGTGCAGGTCGAGGGCCACGTTGTCGATGTAGCCGGCCAGGTCGGCGGGGTCGACGCCGGCGAAGGCGGCCAGGTCACCACCGCCGCAGAACACCTTGCCCTCGGCCCGCAGCAGCACGGCCCGCAGCCCGGGTTCGTGGCTGAGCTTGATGGCCGCGTCGCGGAGCTCGGCCGCGGCGACGCGGTCGAGGGCGTTGGCCGCTGCGGGTCGGGCCAGCGTGAGGGTGGCCAGGCCGTCGGCGATGTCGAGGTGGATGGCATGCCCTTGCATGCTGTGATCGGTCACAGCCCGGACCCTACCGGTGGCGCCGGTCGCTCGTACGATGCCCGTTCGTGGATGCATCGGAGCAGGCAGTACAGGACGACGGCGACGCTGGTCCGGGCGGGGACGCCGACCCGACGGCCCTCCGCATCGACGGGGAGCACCTGTGGGACCGGCTGATGGAGCTGGGCCGCATCGGGGAGATCGACCGCGGCGGGGTGTGCCGGCTGGCCGGGTCCGACGAGGACAAGGTGGGGCGGGACCTGTTCGTGGACTGGTGCCACGAGGTGGGCCTGGCCGTGGCCGTGGACCGCATGGGCAACATCTTCGCCCGCCGTGAGGGCACCGACCCGACCGCCCTGCCCGTGCTCGTGGGCTCCCACCTCGACAGCCAGCCCGCCGGGGGACGCTTCGACGGGGCCTACGGGGTGCTGGCCGCGCTGGAGGTGGTGCGGACGATCGCCGATGCCGGCATCGCCACCACCGCCCCGCTCGAGGTGGTGGCGTGGACCAACGAGGAGGGGGCCCGCTTCGCCCCCGCCATGTTGGCCTCGGGTGTGTTCGCCGGCGCCTTCCCCCTGGAGTACGGCCTGTCCCGGACCGATCCCGACGGCATCACCCTGGGTGACGAGCTCGTGCGCATCGGCTACTCGGGCGAGCTGCCCTGCGGGGGGCGGCCGGTGGGCGGCTACCTCGAGGCCCACATCGAGCAGGGTCCCATCCTCGAGGCCGAGGATCTGACGGTGGGCGTGGTCACCACCGTCCAGGGCATCCGCTGGTTCGACGTGACCGTGAACGGGGCCGAGGCCCACGCCGGGTCGACCCCCATGGACCGCCGCCGTGACGCCCTGGTGGCCGCAGCCGGGCTCATCGGCGAGATCGACGCCCTGTCCCGGGGTGTCGGGCCCGAGGCCCGCAGCACCGTGGGCGTCATCACCGCCCACCCGGCCAGCCGCAACACCATCGCCGGCTCGGTCGACCTCACCGTCGACCTTCGCCACCCCGACCCCGACGTGCTCATCGACATGACCGCCCGCCTGGGTGAGCTCGTCGCCACCGCCGGGGGCACGCTGACCGAGATCTGGTACTCACCCCCCATCCAGTTCGACCCCCGGGCCGTGACCGCGGTGCGCGACGCAGCCGTGCTGGTGGGCGAGGGCCACCGGGACATGATCTCCGGAGCGGGCCACGACGCCTGCTACCTGGCCGGCATCTGCCCCACGGCCATGGTCTTCGTGCCCTGCCGCGACGGCATCTCCCACAACCCCACCGAGTGGACCGAGCCGTCCTGGTGCGCAGCCGGCGCCAACGTGCTGCTCGAGGCCACCCTGACCATGGCCGGCATCGACGGCGCTCCCGGCGCGGCGGTCCTGCCCGCGCCCTGAGCTCAGCCCGGGGCCTCGGGCGGGGTGCTTCGGGCCCGGGTGTATGGGCCCGTGGTTCTGTCCCTGCTGGCTCTACTGCTGCTGATGAAGGGGCCTCTGGTTGGTGTTGGGCCTCCATGCCAGCTGCGACGGGGGTGCCATCACCCTTCCCGGGCGGTGGCTGTTCGACGTAGTCGGATCGACCCGGGAACCGCGTCCGTGAGCGGTCGGCGGACCCGTGTCGCCGTCCGAACGCGGTCGCCATCAGGGGGACGGGTCGGCCGGGTGCGATAGCGGGGCGTCACCGGGTCGGTGGGCGTCCGAGATCTGCGCTCGAGCCTCGATGGCGAAGGTCCGGCCCGCTCGGGTGCGGTGCGGTCGGTGCCAGGTCCGCGGCCGATGGGCCCACCGCCGCGGATGAGGGCCTTCGCTCCAACCATCGCCGAGCGGATTACCTCATGGCCGATTTCGTAACAGCGAATCTACGTCGAATCTGCGTCGAATGTACGTCGAATGTACGTCGAATGTACGTCGAATCTACGTTACAAGCTGTTGTACGACTCTCGACACCCCTCCGAGCGGAGGCGACCTCACCACCCGCAGGAGGACGTGGCCCACGGACAGTGAATCGTACACAAATATCCAGATGATACGAACCTGCGTTCGCCTTTCGACTTCTAGCACTGCTAACATGACGTCATGGCGACGGACGGTGAACCCTTCAGTGGTGAGGCTGTCTTGGCCACGTTCGCCTCGTTGGGCGCCGCGGGTCTGCCTCCAGGCTCGATGGATGATCTGGCGTTATGCTCTGAACGTCTGAACAATGCCGCCCACGCGTTGGCCGCGGCCGTGCAGGACCGGTACGAACGCGACGGGGGCTGGGCCGGTGAAGGCGCCACGTCCGCCGCGCAGGTCTTGTCGATGCGTACGGGCACCGCCCGGGCGGTGCACTGGGGCCGCATCCACGACGGGGCCGCCTTACGGCTGTTGCCCTCGCTGCTGCCACCCGCGCTGGCCGGGCTGGTACCCGCAGACAACCTGCGGGCTCTGTCGAACTGCGTGCGCCGGTTCCCTCACCTCGCCCACGTCGACGAGATCGTCCTCGTCGACGCCGCCGTCCGTCTCGACACCGCCGACTTCCGAGCCCATGCCAAGACCTGGCTCCGCGACGCCGATGTGGTGGCTGACCGGCCCGAACCCCTACCCGAGACCATCTCGAAGTGGACCTTGTCCCCGAGGGCCGACGGGGCGGCGGTCCCCGGTGGGATCTTCAGCCCCGAAGACACGGCCATCATCAACGCCGCTGTCGACGCCATCGTCGACCCCATGCTGCGCGAGGGGCGCGATGACCCGACCATCACCGCGAAGCCGGTGGCGGCGCTGCGGGCGCAGGCGTTGGTGGACCTGTGCGGTCAGAGCATGCGCCGCGAACCCTCCGACACCTCGGTTCCCGACCGTTACCGGGTCGGCGTCATCGTGGACCACGACCTGCCCGCGGAACAGGCGCCGGTGGCGTGTTGTGACTCGTCCGCTTACCGGGTCGTGCTCGGTGCCCACGGCGAGATCCTCGACGTCGGCCGCACCACCTCACGGTGGCCCGTGGCCATACGCCGGGCAATCACCATTCGTGACGGTGGGTGCGTGTTCCCCACCTGCGACCGGCCCGTTTCCTGGACCGACATCCACCACTGCACCCACTGGGGCAACGGTGGACACACCAGTGTCGACAACGGGGCGCTGTTGTGCCGACGGCACCACACCTTCATCCACAAAGACGGTTGGTCCATCACCATGGACAACCATCGGCCACAGGTTCGACTACCTGACGGCACGGCGTACGTCATCACGCGATGGCAACCGTTCACCACCGCAACACCACCCGACGCCGGACCACGAGACGGGTCAGAACCGCATGACGTCCAAGTCCGAACCGCCGCATGACGGTGGTGACCCCATGCGGCCACAAACCGCCACCGAGGCCCACAGTCCGGCCCGACCACCGGTACCCCCGGCGCCGGTTCCGTCGACACCCGGTTCCGTCGACACCGGTTCGAGGACTGACGGTGACACCAACGGATCGGCAGAGACGGCGAATAGGTGCGCAACTGGAGGCACCGATGGAAGTGGCCAGCAGGTGGCCACTTCTGCGGCGCATGATGACGATGTCAGCTGCGGTAGCGACCGCGGGACCAGACGCACCAGGAGGACCGGACATGCTGCGAGGCTTCGCCACCGTCAACTACTGGGCGGAAGACGTCCAGGCGGCCAAGGCCTGGTACACCGAGGTGCTGGGCATCGAGCCCTACTTCGAGCGCGACGGCGCCTACTTCGAGTTCCGGGTGGGCGACCACCAGCACGAGCTCGGCCTCGTCGACGCCAGCTACCGCTACGGGCCCGCCCCGACGGGGCCTGGTGGCGAGATCGTCTACTGGCACGTGGACGACGTCGACGCCAGCTACCAGCGGCTGCTGGACCTGGGCGCCACCCCCTACCACCCGCCCATCGACCGGGGCGAGGGCTTCCGGCCGGCCGCGGTGGTCGACCCCTTCGGCAACATCCTGGGGATCATGGTCAACCCGCACTACCTGGAGATGCTGGCCGCCCGGCCCGCCGGACCCACCAGCTAGAGCGAGTTGCCGTCGGCGTCGACGTAGCCGCGGCGCAGGTGGCCCTCGGCCTCGAGTGCGGCCACCTCGGCGTCGTCGAGGCCGACCACCTCGCGCCACACGTGGTCGTTGTCCGCCCCCATCTCGTTGATGGGACCCCAGGCCAGCTCGGGCCCGTTCCAGTGCCACAGGTGGCCCGGGAACTCGTGGCGGCCCAGGTCGGGCGAGCTGTTGGGGCGGAAGAAGCCCCGTTGGCGCAGGTGGGGATCGGCCAGCAGGGCCGACTCGTCGAGCACGGGACCGGCCGGCACCCCCTCGGCCTGCAGGCGGGCGGCGGCGTCGACCGCGTCCAGGGGCTCGCTCCACGCGGCGATGGCCTTGTCGATCTCGTCCTGGTGGGCCCGGCGACCGGTCACGGAGGCGAAACGCTCGTCGGCGGCCCAGTCCGGCTCACCCAGGGCCCGGCGCAGGCCGGCCCATTCGGCGTCGTCACCCACCGACAACACCACCCAGCCCCGCTCGACCACCCCCTCCTCGTGGCGGCACGGGTACGCCCCCTGGGGCGCCCGCGACGGGTGGTGGTTGCCGGGCAGGGCCGCGGGCTGGCGCCGACCGGTGCGGGAGGCGTCGACCAGGTACTCGCCCACCGTGTTGAGCAGGTTCTCGGCCTGGGCCAGCTCGATCAGCTCCCCCCGCCCCGTGGTCTCACGGCGGCGCAGGGCGGCGAGGATGGCGAAGGTGCCCGCCGCTCCGCTGGCCGGGTCCATCTGGTAGGTGGCGCCGTTGGCCGACACGTCGTGGTCGGCGTAGCCCCGCAGCGACGTCAGCCCACACAGGGCCTCGACGTGGGCCCCGAAACCGACGTAGCGGGCATAGGGGCCATCGAGCCCCAGCGAGGGCATGCGCACGGCGATGAGCCGGGGGTTGCGGGCCGACAGCACGTCCCAGCCCACGCCCAACTGGTCGAGCACCTTGGCCGAGTTGTTCTCCACCAGCACGTCGGCGTGCTCGACCAGCCTGAGGAACGTCTCGCGACCCAGGTCGGTGCGCAGGTCGAGGGTGGCGCCCAACTTGCCCCGGGCGTGGACCACGAAGGGACCGACCCGGTTCCACGGCCGCTCACCGGGGTCGTCGTCGGGGAATGCCCCCCAGATGGAACCGAGGTCCGCCGACCGACCGGCGGCGGGGCGGGGGATGGCCCCCCGGGTGGCGGTGGGGAACAGGTTGGGGTTGTCGACCCGGATGACCTCGGCCCCCAGGTCCTGCAACAACATCGTGCAGTAGGGCCCGGCCCACACCACCGTCAGGTCGATCACCCGCAGACCCTCGAGGGGCAGGCGGGCCTCGTACGTCACCGCCGGAAGCAACCGGGGGGGGCTCGCCGCCAGTTCGGCCTGCACCTCGGCCCGGTGCTGGTCCAACAGGGGGGCAGGGCGGCGCAGGCGCCAACCGTCGGCCATGCGGAACGGGGGCCCCGGCATCTCGTAGCGGCCGGCGACGGGGTGCTCGACGGTCTGCCAGAAGTCCCGGGCCCGGAAGTGGACGTCGGTGAGGACGTCGACGGGCTCCTTGAGGGCCATGACACCGAGGTTGACGGCCTGGCCCTGGTCCATGGCCTCGTCGCTTGTGCGGGTCACGCACCACACGTGTAGGGCCCCGTCGATCAGCTCGGCCAGGTCGGGGTGATCCATCCAGTCGGGGCTGGCCACCAGCTCGAGCACCTCGGGGTCACCCATGAGGACGGCCAGACGGGGGATCCAGTTGGGCGCCACCACGATCTGCACGTAACCGTCGGCCGTGGGGTAGATGCCCGCAGGGATGATGTTGAGGCGGTGGCCCCCCTGACGGGGAGCGTCACGCCCGGTGAAGATGCGCCACATCAGGTAGGCGGACCGCCGGTCGATGGACCCGGCCTGGGTCTCGAAGGCCGAGATGTCCACGTCGATGCCCACGCCGCTGCGCTCGGCCACGCTCAGTGCGGCCAGGGCCGCCACCGAGGCCATGGCCCCGCACTGGACCGCGATGATGTTGCCGGCCAGCTTGAGGGGCTCGCGCCCGGGCATGCCCGTGGCGCTCATGGGTCCGCCCATGGCGTAGGTGACGATCTCGGACCCCTTCCACGCCGCATAGGGCCCGGTGCGGCCGAAGGGGGTCACCCCCACCCGCACCACGTCGGGGCGGCGGCGGTGCAGCTCGTCGGTGGTCACGCCCAGGCGTTCGAGGCTGCCGGGCCCATCCCCGTCGATGATCACGTCGGCCCACGCCACCAGGTCCGCGGCCAGCTGGCGGTCCTCGGCGCGCTCGGGGTCGAGGACGACGGAGCGCTTGTTGGTGCCCAGGTGCAGGAACAGGGGCCCGGTCTCGGGATCGGGCCCGTCGCCGGCCCACGGCCCCTCGAGGCGGGAAGGGTCACCGCCCACAGGTTCGACCTTGATGACCTCGGCGCCGTGATCGGCCAGCACCTTGCCGGCGTAGGGGCCCGCAACCCCGGTGGCCACCTCGACGACGCGAACCCCAGCGAGTGGCTGCTCCACGGCGGCGACCGTAGCGGACAGCCGCCGGTAGCGCCCCGGGGCGGCCGGGCCGGGGCCAACTACCACGGAGAGGCTCAGGAAGTTCCCGTAGAGCGTTCACTAGGGCATCTGCAATGGCGATCGTTGATCTACTTGACAGATGAGCGGGCAGGGCGGACGATCACCGGGCACGGTCGCAGACGGCCCCCCGGGGACGCAGGACCGGCCCCGCCGAAGCAGCGGGAACCGCAAAGCTCCGCCTCGGCGGAGGCCGACGCTCGTGGTGTTTGGAAGGAGGCCCGTCTTTGCCGACCACTGGAAACGCAGATGACCGGGACCCGCCCGGTTCATCGATGACTCGTCGCACGCCGATCTGCGGAAGCGCTTGCGCGCCCTACTGATCCACCGCACGCCGCTCTGAGCCCCCAAGCGGGCACGAGTGCACCGGCGGGGATCCATCCCGAAGCAGACGATGCAGATCGACGGACGGCGACGTCCAGCAGCGGGAGAAGCAAGAATGGCCGGCGCCCCGGGGATCTCCCCGAGGCGCCGGTCCGCGTCTGGGGGAGTGCCTACATGGCCGCCAAGATCGAGCACACGAGGGACATCGAGTTCGAGTACGGGCGGGTCGACCAGATCACCCCCCTGCTCCGTCGGGTCATCTGCAAGAACCCCGGCCCCTTCACCTACATCGGGACGGCGACGTTCCTCATCGGCACGGGTCAGGTCGCCGTCCTCGACCCCGGGCCCCGCTACGAGCCCCACCTCGAGGCCGTGCTCGCCGGCCTGGGCCCGGACGAGCAGGTCAGCCACATCCTCGTCAGCCACACCCACTCGGACCACTCGCCGGGCGCGGCGTGGCTCAAGGAGCGCACCGGCGCCTCGACCTACGGCTACGGCCCCCACGGCACCGTGCGGGCCGACGACCCCGACGACAAGGTCGACTTCTCGGCCTACATCACCGCGGAGGACAAGGCCCGCTACGACAAGGAGTACGAGGACCTGCCCCCCGAGCTCAAGCGGGAGGGTCCCGACCTCGAGTTCAGGCCCGACGAGCGGGTCGAGGACGGTGACGTCGTCGAGGGCGGCGACTGGTCCGTCGAGGCCATCTTCACCCCCGGGCACTGCTCGAACCACCTGGCCTTCGCCCTGCAACAGGAGTCGAGCCTGCTGGTGGGCGACCACGTCATGGCCTGGGCCACCTCGGTGGTCGGACCCCCGGATGGGTCCATGACCGACTACATGGCCTCGCTGCGCAAGCTGCTGCCCCGCGACGACCTCACCCGCTACTGGCCCACCCACGGGCCCTCGGTCGAGGACCCCATCCCCTACGTCGAGAGCTTCATCGCCCACCGCACCGACCGCGAGGACCAGATCCTGACCCACCTGGCCGAGGGGCCCCGCAAGATCGCCGACATCGTGCCCCCCATCTACGCCGCCTACGACAAGCGCCTCTGGTACCCCGCCGCGGGCTCGCTGTACGCGCACATGCTCCATCTGGTGGAGCAGGGCCGTGTCGTTGTCGCCGACGGCGGCGACCCCAAGCTCAGCGCCACCTATCGCCTGGCCTGAAGCGCGTCACCGGCGATGGACCCCATCCGCGACCGGAGCGGGTGCGGGTTCATCGGGTGAGGTTCAGGACCGGGGCCGCAGCCAGCACCTCACTGGGGATGCAGGCCCGGGCCGCGGCGGCCTCCCTGGTGACCACACCCGCCGCCACCAGGTTGATGAGGGACTGCTCGAGGGTGGTCATGCCCTCACCACGCCCCATGAGCATGACGTTGCGCAGCTGGCGGGTCTTGCCCTCACGCACCAGGTTGCGCACGGCGGGGGTGCCCAGCAGCAGCTCGTAGGCCGCCACCAGCCCTCCGCCGACGCGGGGCACCAGGCGCTGGCAGATGATGCCGGTCAACGAGCTGGCCAGCTGCACCCGGACCTGGGCCTGGGCCTGGGCCGGGAACACGTCGACGATGCGGTCGAGCGTCTGGGGGGCGTCGTTGGTGTGCAGGGTGGAGAACACCAGGTGACCGGTCTCGGCCAGCGTGAGGGTGGTGGCGATGCTCTCGGGGTCGCGCATCTCCCCCACCAGCACCACGTCGGGGTCCTCCCGCAGTGCCGCCCGCAGGGCCGAGACGAAGGTGGGGCTGTCGGTGCCCACCTCGCGTTGGCTCACCGCGGCCATCTTGTGCTGGTGCACGTACTCGATGGGATCCTCGATGGTGAGGATGTGCACCCGGCGGTTGCGGTTGATCCAGTCCACGAAGGCGGCCAGGGTGGTCGACTTGCCCGAGCCCGTGGGCCCCGTGACCAGCACCAGACCCTGGGGCAGCTTGGCCAGGGCCTGCGCCGCGGCGGGCACCCCGAGCTGGTCGAAGTTGGGCACGGTGTCGGGGATGAAGCGCAGCGACATGGCCCGCTGGCCCCGCTGGTGGAAGGCGTTGCCCCGGATGCGCACCCGGCCCTGCCAGGGGAAGGACACGTCGACCTCGCGGTCGCGGTCCAGCCGGGCCGCCAGCTCGGCCCCCAACAGGTGGTCGATCCACGCCGACACCGTGGCGCTGTCCAACGGCGGGGCCTCGATGGCCTCGAGCTCGTGGTCCACCCGGATCAGGGGAGGGGCGCCCACCGTCAGGAGGACATCGGTGGCGCGCAGATCGAGCGCGGCCTGGAGGAGGTGATCGACGGAGGTGGCGGCGTCCATCCTGTGGACGGTACCGCTACTCCTCCATCGCAGGCCACTACCAGCGCGAAAGACACTACCAAGAGCGGTGATCAGGAGGTCAGGGGTGAGGACTGCTGTCCGGGCTGGACCCGGGGCTGGTCACCCTTCGTCGTCGGTGTCGTCCCCTTCGGCACCGGCATCCTCAGCGGCGTCGGTGTCGCCGGTGATGTCGTCGGCGTCGAGGCCGACGTCGGCCGGGGAGTCACCCACGGAGGGCTCGATGTCGACGGGCTCGGCGGCCTTCACCGGAGCGGGGGGCGGCGGGGGCGGCGGGTTCCGTCGCAGCTCGCCACGAGCGTCGGCCTGGCGCTTGTGGCGCTCCTTCAGCTTGCGTTGACGGTCGTTGGCGCTACGCACCTTGGCCACGTCACCTCGGCCCACGGGTTCTCCTACGTTCGCATACAGGGACCGCACAGTCTCCGACCCCGGGCCGCCCAGGTCAAGGCAGGCCCTCCCAGCTGGACGCGGCGTGCCCGACGACACCACCATGCTGCCATGGTGGGCATCGTCGAAGCCCGGTCCCTCGAGTCCCGTCTGGACCCGCGCGCTGCGCAGTTCCAGAAGAACCGGACCGACGTGCTGGAGCAACTGGCCGAGATCGAGCGCCTCCTGCAGGAGGCGGCGGCCGGAGGTGGGCCCAAGGCCCACGCCCGGTTGGCCGGTCGGGGCAAGATGCCCATCCGCGAGCGCATCTCGCTGCTGCTCGATCCCGACACCCCCTTCCTCGAGCTCAACCCCCTCACCGCGTGGCACTCCAAGTACACGGTGGGCGGCGGGCTGGTGGCCGGCATCGGCACGGTCAGTGGCACCGAGTGCCTGGTCATGGGCAACGACCCCTCGGTGCTGGGCGGGGCCATCACCCAGTTCGCCGGTAAGAAGATCATGCGGGCCCTGCAGGTGGCCCGCGAGAACCGCCTCCCCTACATCCAGTTCGTGGAATCCGCCGGTGGTGACCTGCGTGGTGACCCCGACCCCGAGCGCACCCTCATCACCCAGATCGAGCACTTCGGCGAGTCGGGCCGGCTCTTCTACGAGATCACCGAGCTGTCCAAGCTGGGCATCCCCTCGGTGTCCCTGGTCTTCGGATCCTCCACCGCCGGGGGCGCCTACCAGCCGGGGATGAGCGACTACAACATCTTCATCCGCAACCAGTCCAAGGTCTTCCTGGGCGGGCCTCCCCTGGTCAAGATGGCCACGGGCGAGGAGTCCGACGACGAGACCCTGGGCGGGGCCCAGATGCACGCCGAGGTGTCGGGCCTGGCCGACTACCTGGCCGAGGACGAGCTCGACGGCCTGCGCATCTGCCGCGAGGTCATCTCCCACCTCAACTGGTCCAAGCTCGGCCCCGGTCCCACCATGCCCGCCGATGAACCGGTGCACGACCCCGAGGAGCTGCTGGGCCTGGTGTCGCGGGACCTGCGCCAGCCCGTGGACGTGCGCGAGGTCATCGCCCGGGTGGTGGACGGCTCCCGCTTCGAGGAGTTCAAGGCCCGCTACGGCATGACGCTGATCTGCGGTTGGGCGTCGGTCCACGGCTTCCCCGTGGGCATCCTCGGCAACAACGGCACCCTGTTCTCCGATTCGTCGGAGAAGGCGGCCCAGTTCATCCAGCTGTGCAACCAGATCAACGTGCCACTGATCTTCCTGCACAACATCACCGGTTACATGGTGGGCCGGGAGTACGAGCACTCGGGCATCGTGAAGAACGGCTCGAAGATGATCAACGCCGTGTCCAACTCCGAGGTGCCCCACATCTCGGTGATCCTGGGTTCGTCCTACGGGGCCGGCAACTACGGCATGTCGGGGCGGGGGTTCAACACCCGCTTCACCTTCCTGTGGCCCACGGCCAAGATCGCCATCATGGGCCCCAAGCAGATGGCCGGGGTCATCGGCATCGTGCGCCGGGGCTCGGCCGCCCGGGCCGGCATCGAGTTCGACGAGGCCGAAGAGGCCGAGCGCGCCGCCGGGGTCGAGGACTTCGCCGAGCGCCAGTCCCTGGCCCTCTACGCCACCAGTCGGGTGGCCGACGATGGCGTCATCGACCCCCGCGACACCCGCACGACGATCGCCGCGGCGCTGTCGGCATGTCATTCCAACAAGGTCGAGGGCTCCCGCAGCTTCGGCGTCTTCCGGATGTAGGTGAGTAGATCGTGATCAGCAAGCTCCTCATCGCCAACCGGGGCGAGATCGCCCGGCGGGTCATCCGCACCGCCCACGACATGGGCATCCGCACCGTGGCCATCTACGCCGAGAGCGACGCCGACGCCCCCTTCGTGACCGATGCCGGCGAGGCGTGGTCCCTCGACGGGCGAACGTCGGCGGAGACCTACCTCGACGCGGCCAAGGTGCTCGACATCGCCAAGCGGTCGGGGGCCGACGCCGTGCACCCCGGCTACGGCTTCCTGTCCGAGAACGCCGGCTTCGCCCGCGCCGTGATGGACGCCGGCATGACCTGGGTGGGTCCGCCGCCCGAGGCCGTGGCCGCCATGGGCGACAAGCTGTCGGCCAAGCGCCTGGCCGACACCGTGGGCGTGCCCACCCTGGCCTCGTCCACCGACCCCGCCGCCGCTGGTGACGTCGGCTACCCCCTGCTGGTCAAGGCCGCCGCCGGTGGTGGCGGCAAGGGCATGCGGGTGGTGGCCACGCCCGACGAGCTCGAGGCGGCCGTGGCTGCGGCCCGGCGCGAGGCGGGCACGTCCTTCGGCGACGACACCGTGTTCCTCGAGCGCTACCTGGGCCGGCCCCGCCACGTCGAGATCCAGATCCTGGGCGACGCCCACGGCGGGCTCGTCCACCTGGGTGAGCGCGAGTGCTCCATCCAGCGCCGCCACCAGAAGATCATCGAAGAGGCCCCCTCCCCCGTCGTCACCCCGGCCCTGCGGGCCCAGATGGGCGAGGCCGCCCTGCGCCTGGCCGCGGCGCTCGACTACCAGTCCGCAGGCACCGTCGAGTTCCTCGTCGACGGCGGTGGCGATGGTGATGGCGAGGACGCCACCTTCTGGTTCCTCGAGGTCAACACCCGCCTCCAGGTCGAGCACCCCGTCACCGAGGCCGTGATCCTGGTGGCCGGCACCCCCCTCGACCTGGTGCGCGAGCAGCTGCGGGTGGCCATGGGCGAACCCCTGGGCTACACCCAGGACGACGTGGTGCTGCGGGGTCACGCCGTGGAGGCCCGCCTCTACGCCGAGGACCCGGGCAACGACTTCCTGCCCGCCATCGGCACCGTGGTGGCCTGGGAGGAGTCGACCTCCCCCACCGTGCGCTACGACAGCGGCGTGCACACGGGCTCGGTGGTGGGCGTCGAGTTCGACCCAATGCTGGCCAAGGTCATCGCCTACGCCCCCACCCGCACCGAGGCCGCCCTGCGCCTGGCCCTGGCGCTGGAGCGCACCCGGGTCCAGGGCCTGGTCACCAACCGCGACTTCCTGGTGGCCACCCTGCGCACCCCGGCCTTCCTGGCTGGGGACACCACCACCGACTTCATCGACCGGGTCCGACCCCCCCGCCGCCACCAACCCAGCGACAGCCAGATGCGCACCGCGGCCGTGCTCGCCGCCCTGTGGCAGCAGGGCCAGAACCGCCTGGCCGCCACCGCCCTGCGCACCCTGCCCAGCGGCTGGCGCAACTCGGCCATGCCCCCCCAGCGCCTCGACCTGTTGGTCGGTGACGACACCATCGGTGTGCGCTACGCCATCCGCCGTGACGGGGCCTTCGACGTGACCTTCGCCAGCGTCGACGGCTTCGCCAGCACCGCCACCGTGGTCGAGCACCGGGCCGACGGCATCGACGCCGTGCTCGACGGGCGCCGGGTGTCGGCCAGCGTGCGCCGCGACGGAGCCCGCTTCCTCGTCCATGGGCCCGATGGCGACCTCGAGCTCATCGAGCAGCCCCGGTTCCCCGACCCCCGGGCCGAGCTGCCCAGCGGCGGCCTGCAGTCCCCCATGCCCGGCCGTGTGCTCGAGGTGCGGGCCGCAGCCGGTGACCGGGTGGCCAAGGGCCAGGTGCTGGTGGTCATGGAAGCCATGAAGATGGAGCACCACCTGGCCGCAGGGGCCGACGGTGTCGTGGCCGAGGTGCGGGTGGCCGTGGGCGACCAGGTCGACGGTGGCGCCCTGCTCCTCGTCGTCGACGTGCCCGACGCGCCCGACGAGGCCTGAGGACGCGCCCGTAGCACTATCACTGTCCGTGTGCGACACCTCACTCATCGGGGTATCTCCCTCATAGTCATGACGGACGATCGTCGTGACCTCGAGCGGGAGGTCCCATGGGCTGGGTGCGACACGCGGCCGGCGACTGCAAGGCCATGGCCGATGTCGGCGGCAACGGCTTCAACGACGTCATCCTCGGTGGTTCCGAGCTCACCTGGTACGGCTCACCGCCGTGGACCCCTCACCCCATGGCCACGGCCGAGGACCAGTTCACCACCGACTGCCAGGCCGCCGACGTGGACGGCGACGGCGACCCCGACCTGGTGGTGCCCGACGGCGAGAACCTCTACTGGTTCGCCAACGACGGCGCCGGCGCCTTCACCCGGGTGCTGATCGCCCCCTCCGGCTACCGCCACGACATCGAGGTCGGCGACCTCGATGGCAACGGCGGCATCGACATCATCACCCGGCGCGAGGGTGATCTGACCGTCTGGTACCAGGACGGCGCCGGGGGTTGGGCGACCCGCCAGCTGTCGGGCCGGGGCGGTGAGGGCACGGCGATCGGTGACGTCGACGGCGACGGTTGGCTCGACGTGCTCATGGGCGGGCGCTGGCTGCGCAACCCGGGATCGATGGCCGGGGTGTGGGACGAGCGCACCATCGTCGACACCGACGCCGCCTCGGTGGCCGTGGGCGACATCGACCTCGACGGTCGCCCCGACGTGGTGCTCGGGCCCATCGAGCAGAGCGGCGACGAACTGGCCTGGTACTCGGCCATCGATCCCCTGGCCGGCCCGTGGGAGCGCCACCTCATCAAGGCGGGCACCGGGTCCGACTTCCACACCCACGAGCTGGCCGACATGGACGGCGACGGTCGCCTCGACCTGGTGGTGGGCAAGATGGCCGGCGGTGTGTGGGTCTACGGCAACCAGCCCGACGGCTGGGCCGAGCACCTGGTGTCGACCCGCCAGGCCCACAACCTGCGGGTGGGCGACCTCACCGGGGAAGGCATCCCCGACATCTTCGCCTCGGGCCACATCGGCAACCCCCCGGCCTACGTGCTCCTCGCCGGACCCCGGGCCTAGCCGGTGCGCCACATTCGACGGATCTCGTTGGCCCTGGGCGTGGTGGTGGCCATGGCTGCCACCGGGGTGGCCGTCACCACCCTGGGTGCCGCCGCCGGCCCCTACAGCGAGCAGGTGGTGGCCCCGACGTCCGGTGACTGCAAGGCCGTGGCCGACGTCGACGGCGACGGCCGTCCCGACGTGGTCGTGGGTGGATCCGCCTTGACCTGGTACCAGTCGCCGGCGTGGACGGTGCACCCCATCCGCCCGGCCGATGACGAGTACACCACCGACTGCCAGGCCGCCGACGTCGACGGCGACGGTGACGCCGACCTGGTCGTGCCCGACGCCGCCAAGCTGTGGTGGTTCGACAACGACGGCCACGGCACCTTCACCCGCCGCCTCATCGGTGACGCCGGCTACCGCCACGACATCGAGGTGGCCGACCTGACCGGCGACGGCCTCGTCGACGTGGTCACCCGCCGGGTCGGCGATCTGACCATCTGGTACCAGCAGGCGGGCACCACCGCCTGGGGCTCGCGCCAGTTGTCGGGCCTGGGCGGGGAGGGCACCGGTGTCGGCGACGTCGACGGCGACGGCTGGGTCGACGTGCTGGCCGGGGGCCACTGGTTGCGCAACCCGGGCACAATCGGCGGCACCTGGGTGGACCGCACCATCGTGGCCACCGAATGGGCGTCCATCGCCGTGGGCGACGTCGACGGCGACGGCCGCGCCGACGTGGTCCTCGGTCCCATGGAATCCACCGGCAACGAACTGGCCTGGTACTCGGCCGCCGCTCCCCTGGCCGGGCCCTGGGTGCGCCACGTCATCAAGTCGGCCACCGGCGCCGGCTACCACACCCACAAGCTCTACGACATGGACGGCGACGGCCGCCGCGACCTGGTCGTGGGCAAGATGACCGGCGGGGTGTGGGTCTACCTCAACCGGCCCGAGGGCTGGCTCGAGCAACAGGTGTCGACCCGCAAGGCCCACAACCTGCGGGTGGCCGACCTGAACGGCGACGGTGCCGGCGACGTCTTCACCTCGGGCTACATCGGCAACCCGCCGGCCTTCGTCCTCCTCGGCCCCGCCCCCACGCCCCCGTCCACCAGCTCGACGTCCACGACGACGTCGACGACCACGACGACCACGACCGCGTCCACGTCCACGACCGCGGCGCCGAACACGACGACATCCACGACTGCGCCGACGACGACGACCACCACCACCACGGCACCGGTCACCACCACGACAGCGCCATCCACGACCACGACGACAGCGCCGTCCACGACCACCACGTCGACGACCACGCCGACCTCGGTGCCGTCGGCCAGTCGGACGGTGGTGGCCTCGGCGGATGCCTCGGTACGCAACGGCAGCTACGCCACCGTCACCTACGGCAGCGCCCGGACGCTCGAGGTCAAGGCCGACTCGGTCTACGGCTACAGCCGTGAGGCCTACGTCACCTTCGACCTGACCGGGGTCAGGCCGGCGATCTCGGCCACCCTGCGCCTCACCGGCCAGGTGCAGAAGGGCAACGTCCTGCTCCAGGCCTTCGAGGTGGCCACCCCGGTGGTCGAACGCACCCTGACGTGGAACACCCGGCCCACCCTGGGGGCCCAGTTGTCCACGGTCACCGTGCGCACCACGTCGGTCACCCTCGACCTCGACGTGACCGCGGCGGTGCGCTCGGCCCTGGACCGGGGAGCGACCACGGTGACCGTGGGCCTACGGTCCCTCACCTCGGGTGAACCCCTGCTGACCGTGGCCAGTCGAGAGGCGGCCGCCGGCCGACCGACGCTGGTATTGCGCCCCTGAGCGGCCCGTTCACGCGGCGCGGGACCGTCTCCATGGCCTACCTTCCGCAGCCATGCGACGCGGATTCGCCCTTGTGACAGCCGTGTCCCTCCTCTGCGCCCTGGCGGGTGCCTGTGGGGGGACCACCGATCTGACCGTGGCCGGGGAGGCGCCGGGCGACCCGCCCGTGGGCTCCACCGCCACCTCGGTGCTCGACTCGACGGACAACCCGACGTCCATCGTGCAGCTGGGCGACTCCATCGCCTCGGGCGAGGGCACCCTCTACGGCTACACCTACGACCAGAGCACCCGCACGTGGACGGGCGGCAACATCGATGCCCCGTGGCCCCCGCCCTACCCCGAGTGCCACGACTCCCCCGACGCCTACGGCAACGTCGTGGCCAGCTACTTCAACGCCACCTTCACCCAGTTCGCCTGCTCGGGGGCCACCTTCGCCAACGGCATCACCTCGGCCCAGATGAGCGACGGCAGCCAGATGCGTCCGGCCCAGTTCGGCGACTGGGCCAACCAGAGCGAGATCAACGCGGCCTACGACGCCGCCGATCCCGACCTGGTGCTGGTCACCCTGGGAGCCGACGACCTGCAGTTCTCGATCATCGTCGAGGACTGCATCGAGAACGGCTACTGGTACTACTTCGGCACCGAGGACCTGCAGTGCGTGGCCGGCAACCCCGGCGCCACCATCGACAGCGACTTCTTCGACTTCCTGCCCACGTTGCGGGCGAACTACGCCACCCTGGCCTCGTGGATCAACGAGCGGGCCGTGGCCAACGGCCGGCCCGCGCCCAAGGTGGTGTTCACCAACTACGCCAACCCCCTGCCCGCCGATGGGGCCAAGTGCCCCGACACGAGCTGGCTCTACCCCGAACAGACGACGTACCTGTCGAGCCTGGTCACCGAGGTGAACGAGGTGATCGAGTCGACCATCGAGGGCCTGGGCCTGCCCAACGTGACCCTGGCCGACATCTCCGCGGCGTACACCCCCCAGGGGGTGTCCCACATCTGGTGCAGTGACGACCCCTGGGCCTACGGCCTGTCCATCTACTCCCTGACCAGCCCGTTCAGCTTCTACAGCCTGGCCCCGTTCCACCCCACCCCGGCCGGGCAGGACAGCATCGCCGCCCACGTCATCCCCGCCGTGCGCCAGCTGTTCCCCGACGCCGACGCCTTCGCCGGTCGCCCCACCCGCTGATCCGAGCGCCGGGTTCAGGCCCGACGGGCCCGACGGGCCAGCAGGACCAGGGCGCCGCCGGCCGACAGCAGCGTCCCCGCCAGGGTGACCTGGGCCGCAGCCGAGGTGCCCGTGTGGGGCAGCTCACGGGTGGCGGTCAAGGACAGGACGGCGACATCGGTCGGGACGCCGGCCACCGTGACGGTGACGCTGGCGGGCGGGGCCGTGGTCGTCGGCGGCGTGGTCGGGGTGGTGGGCTGCGTGGTGGTGGGCTGCGTGGTGGACGGCGTCGGCCCGGTGGTCGAGGTGGTGGGCTGCGTGGTCGACGTGGTGGGCTCGGTGGGGATGGTCACCGGAACCTCGGGCTCCGTGGTCGACGTGGTCGGCTCGGTGGGAATGGTCACCGGAACCTCGGGCTCGGTGGTCGAGGTCGTCGGCTGCGTCGTCGTGGTGACCGGCTGGGTCGTCGTCGTCGACGCTTCGGTGGTGGTGGGGGCGGCCGTGGTCGTGGTCGGCGCCTCGGTCGTGGTGGTGGACAGGGAGCAGCTCAGCGACCCGGTGAAGGGGAAGTGGTGCATCTCGCCACCGTCCTGGCCGGCACCGCCCTGCTGCAGGGAAGCCGCGACCACTGAGCCGTCGATGTTGGACGAGCTGTGGTCGACCACCGCGGTGGAGGGGGCGAAGAGCGTGCCCGGCAGCGTGCCGCCCAGCAGGGTCAGCGAGCTCAGCGCCGCCACGTTGAACAGGGTGTTCATGTAGGTGCCCGAGCCGACGCCGCCGAAGGAGGGCACGGTCCAGGTGGCGGCACCGGTGCCCACCAGGTTGATGACCAGGGGGGCCGAGACCGAGGGGGCATCACGGAAGGTGATGCCGCCGATGTTGGCCAACTGGCTGACCGGCAGGTCGAGGCGCTGGGTGCCCGGGGCCCCCAGGTGGATGTAGATGGTGGCGCCGGCGGGGATGGCGGCGGGGTCGTAGATGGTGCCCGAGCCGGCCTGGCCGTTGTAGTTGGCGTCGGTCAGCAGCACGGCGGTGCCGCAGTTGGCCAGGGTCGACGAGGTGGCCCGGAACTGGGCGAACATGGCCGACACGTCGATGGGGGACGCCGGCACCACGGTCTCGAGCTCCTGGTGGGTCTGGACCTCGATGCGGGGCAGACGGTCCCGGACGGGACCCGACCCGGCGCTGTCGACAGCCACGAGGTGGGCATCGGTGCCGTTCTGCTCGGCGTCGGAGAGCTGGATCCCGGACAGGTCGGCGATGCGCAGGCCCGAGCTCCCGTTCACGTCGAGGCGGTAGCTGCCCGAGCCGAAGTCGACATCGCCAACGACATAGAGCCCGATGGGCAGGCTGCCACCATCGGTGTAGGACGACGTGCCCGTGGTGATGGCGTAGCCGCCGTCGACGTCGAGGTCACCACCGACGAGGACCGGGGTCTCGGCCTCGTGGCCCCACATCTGGGCGTCACCCTCGACGATGACCCCGAAGCCCAGGGCGCCGGCCAGCGGGACGAGTGCGGCCGAGTCGGTGGCGGCGCCGGCCGGTGAGGTGAGGACTCCGGCGGCCACGGGGGTGGCGACGAGGGCGGCGGCGAGAGCGAGAGCGGTGAAGCGGGAGAACCGGTTGAGCTCGATGAACGGCATCGCTGCACCTTCTGGCGGGAGGTGGATGGCGCATCCCGTTCGCTTGCTGCCGAGCGAGGTGCTTGTGTCACGCACTGTGAGCGCAGTAGGTCGTCCGTCCGATACGTCGAAGGTCGTCCTCAAGATGCGGTAGCACGGGTGCGGGTGGTTCCCCGGTCGAGGCGCGGGCGATGTAGCGGACGTCACAGCCGGAGTAGGGTCCGCCGTCGGAGCCGGGGGGCTCCGCCAGGGGGGCTGGATCGTGCTGTCGCCGTATCGCGTGCTGGATCTGACCGATGACCGGGGCCAGTTCGCCGGCTTCCTGCTGGCCCAGTTGGGGGCCGAGGTCATCGCCGTGGAACCGCCCGAAGGCCAGCGCAGCCGGCGGGGCCGGGCCCTGTCCCACCTGGCCTTCGACCGGGGCAAGGCCTCGGTCGTGGTCAGCGACACCGACGAGCTCGACCGGTTGGCGGCCGACGCCGATGTCCTCCTCGAGTGCGGCGCCCTGCCCATCGACCTCGACGCCCTACGCCGACGCCACCCCGGGCTGATCACCGTGTCCTTCACCCCCTTCGGGCCCGACGGGCCCAAGGCGGGCTGGCGGGCCACCGACCTGACCCTGGCCGCAGCCAGTGGCCAGGTGTCCATCACCGGTGATGACGACCGGGCCCCGCTGCGCATCTCCGTGCCCCAGGTGTGGATCAACGCCGGCTCCGAGGCGGCCTGCGCCGTCCTCGTGGCCCTCCACGAGCGGGCCGGGTCGGGGCAGGGCCAGCACATCGACGTGTCGGCCCAGGAAGCGATGATGCTCAGCTGCCAGGGGTGGATGGCCCCGGCCCTGCTCGGAGCCCCCTCCGTGCAGCGCCTGGCCGGCGGCGTGCTCCTGCAGGGGGTCCTGCGCTTCCCTTTCGTCTACCCGTGCCTGGACGGGCACGTCACCATCACCTTCCTGCCCGGGGTGCTGGCCGGCCCCTACACGTCGCGCCTGCTGGCCTGGGTGCTCGAGGAGGGGTGCATCGACGCCGACCTGGCGGCGGAGCCCTGGCCCACCCTGCTCGATGCTCACACCCTCGACGAGGTGGTGGGCATCGTCGAGCGCACCCGGGCCGCCATCACCGAGGCCGTGTCCCGCCACACCAAGGCCGAGCTGTTCGCCCTGGCCCGCGAACGACGCCTGCTCATGGTGCCCATCGCCACCGCGGCGGACGTGCTGGCCGACGACCACCTGGCCGAGCGGGGCTTCTGGGACGAGGTGGTCGTGCCCGACGGTGACGGGATGACCACGGCCCGGCTGCCCGGACCGTTCGCCGTGTGCGCCGACGTGCCCCTGCAACGGCTGGGCATGGCTCCCGAGCTGGGTCAGCACACCGCCGCCTACCTGGGCGACGGCGCCGAACGTGCCGCTGCTCCGGCCCGGACCGCACCCCGGGTCCTGGCCCACGGCGCCGAGGACAGCCCGGACGGGGGTGGGGAGGGTGACGGTGGCGACGGCGTCCGGGGGGCGCTGGATGGGCTGAAGGTCGTCGACCTGACCTGGGTCTACGCCGGTCCCTTCGCCACCCGCCTCCTGGCCTACTACGGGGCCACGGTGGTGCGGGTCGAGTCGGCCACCCGTCCCGACCAGGTACGCAGCTCCTCACTGCCCCGCGACGGGGCCGGGGGGGCCGAGGACTCCCAGCAGTGGCACTCCATCAACGCCGACAAGCTCAGCCTGCAGCTCGACCTGCGGGCGCCCGGGGCGCTCGACGTGATGCTCGACCTGGTCCGGTGGGCCGACGTGGCCATCGAGGGCTTCGCCCCCGGGGTCAGCGACCGACTGGGCATCGGCCAGGACGCGCTGCGGGCGGTGAACCCCCGCCTGGTCACGGTGTCGACCTCGTTGTTCGGCCACAGCGGGCCCAACTCCCCCATCCCCGGCTTCGGCAACATGGGGGCGGCCACGGCGGGCTTCTACGAGATCACCGGCTGGCCCGACCGGCTGCCGGCGGGGCCGTTCCTGGCCTACACCGACGCCACCTCACCCCGGTTGACCGCCGCGGTCATCCTCGCCGCGGTCGACAAGGCCCGCCGGGACGGCAAGGGCATGGGCATCGACTTCTCCCAGATCGAGGGCGGCCTGCACTTCCTGGCCCCCGCCCTCGTCGACCAGGCCCTGCACGGCCACACCGCGGGGCGGTTGGGCAACGCCGATCCCGACATGGCCCCCCACGCCGTCTACCCCGCCGCCGGGGGCGATGACGGTCGCACCGACGGCGACCGCTGGGTGGCCATCGCCTGCGAGGACGACGACCAGTGGCGGGCTCTGGCCGCCCTGATCGGTTGCGACCAGCTGGCCGGGCTGAGCACGGCCGAACGCCGGGCCCGGGCCGACGAGCTCGACGGGCTGGTGGCGGCGTGGACCTCCGGTCAGGATGCCTGCACCCTCGAGGTCGTGTTGCAGGCCCACGGCGTGGCCGCCCACCAGGTGCAGAACAGCGAGCAGTGCGTGGTGGACGCCCAGTTGGCCCATCGGGACCACTTCGTCGAGGTGACCCACCCCATCTACGGCCACAGCTGGGCCGAGCAGTTCGGCTTCCGCCTGTCGCGCACCCCGGGCCGGCCCCGCCGCGCCGGTCCCACCTGGGGCCAGCACAACCAGCACATCCTGGGCGAGCTGCTGGGCTACGACGATGCCCGCATCGCCGCCCTGTGCGAGGACGGCGCCTTCGAGTGATCCCGCCGCCCGGTGGTGATCAGTCGGTGGTGATCAGCCGGTGGTGATCAGTCGGTGGTGATCAGCCGGTGGTGATCAGTCGGTGGTGATCAGTCGGTGGTGATCAGCCGGTGGTGATCAGTCGGTGGTGGGGGTGACGACCGCTGGTCCTGCCGTGCTCCCGGCGCCATCGGGACCTGCCGCGGGTTCGGTGCGGCGACCGCCGCGGGGGAGGGTCTCGCCGATGGACAGGGCCAGCCAACCGATGAGGGCCGAGGCCGCCGCGGCGTAGACGAAACCGCCGTGCAGGCCACCCAGGGCGAACGCCGCGCTGATGAGCAGGGCCGTGGCCAGGGAGTTGGCGTCACAGGACAGGCGCCAGCCGATCCCGGCCGCCTCGCTGTCCTCGGCCACGTCGACGACCACGGCGGCGGGCACCACCCGCAGGGCGCTGATGGCGAAGCCGAGGACGGCGCTGAGGGCCAGGTAGCTGACCACGGTGGGCTGCACGATCATGACCAGCAGGGTGAGCGTGGTCATGACCGAGGACACGGCGATCACCGGTCGACGACCGTGGTGGTCGGCCAGGCGGCCGCTGAGGGCGATGCCGCCCAGCTCGGTCAGGGCCATGAAGAGGGTGGCGATGGCCACGGTGCCGGGACCGACGCCGATGTCGTCGCCCAGCAGGGGCAGCAGGGTCAGCGCAGCGATGCCCCGCAGACCGAAGCCGAGCCCGGCAGCCAACAGCGCCTTGCGGGTACGACGTCCGGCGAAGGCGGCCCGGCCGGGCAGGCCGAAGGACGGCCGCTCGACCGACGGGATCGACGGCAGGGCCAGCCGGGCCATCAGCGCCGCAGCCAGGTTGACCAACCCGCAGACGGCGAAGCCCCAGCGCAACCCGGTGGTGCCCCCGGCCATGTCGGCCACCAGGCCCACCACCAGGGGTCCACCGGCGAAGCCCATGAAGATGTAGGTGTTGAACCGGGCCAGCTCGCGGCCCTCGCGCCCCGGCGCAGCCAGGCGTAGGGCGAGGTGGAAGCCCGCCCCCATGGGGAACGCCACCGCCGCGCCCTGCAGCAGTCGGGCCAGGGCCATGACCACCAGGTTGGGGGCCAGGGCCGAGATGAACGAGCCCACGCCGAACATGGCGTAGCCGCCGACCAGGGCGGTGCGGGCATCGAGGCGGGGCACGACCCGGCTGCCCACCAGGTCGACGGGCAGGAACGAGATGCTGATGGTCGACACCACCAGGGCGGCCATCCAGTCCGACGCCCCCAGGGCCTTGGCGAACAGCGCGGTGATGGGAGCGGTCATGGTCAGACCCACGCCGCCTACGGCGATGGTGGCGTAGAACCAGGTGGCGGACAGCCCGGCGGGGCGACCTCCGTGGTCGTCACCGCGGCCTTCGGGCAACCGGTTCCTCCTGCTCGGGCGACGCCCGGACCCGGGCGGGGAGCGGTCACCATTCCCGGCGGCGGTTACACGCCGGGGTCGGGCCGGGGTCGGGCGGGTTACGCCAGGCTGACCCCGGCCGGCAAGGCGACGACCAGCCCGCCCTCGGCCCAGGATCCCCGCTGCGCCGAGGCCCGGGGTCGTCGGCACCCGGGTACCCCGCCGCCCGAGGTCCCGGGTCCGCCCGAGCTCACGAGGCGCGGCTGGTAGACAGAGCCCCGTTCGAAACGAGGAGGGGCGATGCCGGGACGGGTCGAGGGCAAGGTCGTGATCGTGACGGGGGCAGCCCGGGGCCAGGGGGCATCCGAAGCCCGCCTGCTCGCCGCGGAAGGGGCCACCGTGGTGGTGACCGACGTGTTGGCCGAGGGCGAGGGTGTGGCCGCCGAGGTCGGGGGCACCTGGGTCCACCACGACGTGGCCTCGGCCAGCTCGTGGGCCGCGCTGGTCGAAGCGGTGGTGACCGGGCACGGACGCATCGATGGCCTGGTCAACAACGCCGGCATCTACAAGGTCGGCCGCCTGCTCGACACCACCGAGGACGACTACCGGCGCATCGTGGACGTCAACCAGGTCGGCGTGTTCCTGGGCATGCAGGCCGTGGCCGCGGCCATGGTGCCCAACCAGGCCGGCTCCATCGTCAACATCTCCTCGGTGGCCGGCATCCGGGGCATCAACGGCGCCCTGGCCTACGGGGCGTCGAAGTTCGCCGTCACCGGCATGACCAAGAGCGCGGCCCTGGAACTGGGCCGCTTCGGCATCCGGGCCAACTCGGTCCACCCCGGCGTCATCGACACCCCCATGATCACCGACCTGGCCGGCGACGGCCCCGGGGCCGAGGAGCGGGCCAACAAGATGGTGCGCCACGCTCCCATCCGCCGGCTGGCCCACGCCGACGAGGTGGGCAACGTGGTCGTCTTCCTGCTGTCGGACGAGTCCTCGTTCTGCACCGGAGCCGAGTTCGTCGTCGACGGCGGCCTGTCGATCTGACCCTCGGGCGGCGGGGCCGACGCGTCGCGGCGCAGTTCCGCCCGGGCCTCAGCCCCCCACGTCGGCCGGGGCGCCGGAGACGGCCAGGCCACCGACGGGGCGCGGACTGACGGCCCGTCCGTTCGGCACCGGCACGGGGCCCGATCGACCCCGGGGTCCGCTGCCCACGGGTCGGTCGGGGATGCCGGGGAGCAGGCCGATGGCGGCCACGGCCAGCACGGCCAGGCCGATGAAGGCCAGCTCGAGGCCGTGGGCTGGAGTGGTGGCCCGGGACGCCACCGAGGCGATGGCCGCGGTGCCCACGGCCCCGCCCAGGGCCCGGAACATGCCTCGTAGCCCCGTCACCGCCGCCACCTGGTCGGGTAGCAGGTCGAGCCCGGCCTGGTTGGCCGACGGCCCGGCGATGCCCAGGCCCACGCCCAGCAGCGTCACCACCACCCCCAGGTACACCAGCTCGGGCATGCCCGAACGCTCGGCCATGCCGTGGCCCGCGCTGAGTAGGGCTGCGCTGACGGCCAGGATGCCCAACCCCACCCCGATGGGCCGGCGGAACCCGGTGCGATCGAGGAACATGCTGGCCAGCACCGAGGTGGCCACCATGGCCATGGCCCGGGGCGTCAGCAGCACACCGGCCTGCGAGGCGCTGAGGCCGTAGCCCTCCTGGGCGTAGAGGGCCACGAAGGACACCATGCCGAAGATGCAGATGCCGTAGAGGAAGTTCAGGGCGTTGAGGAAGGCGAACTCGCGCCGACGCAGCAGGGCCAGGTCGATGAGGGGATGGGGGGTGCGCCGCTCGTGGCGCAGCAGCAGGGCCCCACCGACCAGGGCGCCGGCCACGCCCACGACGACCACGCTGTGGTGGCCGCCCCCGCTGTCGCGACCCAGCTCGGTCAACGACACCATCAGCAGGCCTACGGCCACCGTCAGCAGCAGGGCCCCGCCGTAGTCGATCTTCGTGGTCCCGGTACGGCGACCCAGCCGGGGGATGCGCTTGGCCCCCCACACGGTCACGGCCAAGGCGATGGGCACGTTGACCAGGAAGGTGTACCGCCAGCCGAAGTGCTCGACCACGAAACCGCCCACGCTGGGCCCCACCACCGAGCCGATGGGGAACACCGACGACAGCAGGCCCAGCACCCGGGTGCGGTTGGGCCCCGCGAAGCGTCGCCCACGATGCCGTAGGCCGAGGGCAGCACGCTGCCCGCAGCGATGCCCTGCACGGCCCGGGCCACGATGAGCACACCCACGTTGGGGGCCAGGGCGCAGGCCAGGGACGACAACCCGAAGGTGGCCACCCCGCCCACGAACACCACCCGCCGCCCCGCGGCGTCGCTGAGCTTGCCCAGCACGGGTAGGGATACGGCCTGGGTCATGGTGAACAGCGAGATCGACCAGCTGGCCCAGCGCAGCGACGTGCCCAGGTCCGACACCACGTCGGGTAGGGCCACCGAGATCATGGCGAACTGCATGGACGACACCAGCTGGGCCGCGGCGACGAGCACGAAGAGCTCACGCCCCCGGGCGCCGTCCGGCAGTGCTGTCGACATTGCTCCTCCGTTCTGGTGGTGGGTCGACGAACCAGGCGATCGGACGGGCCGGCCTGCCCCGTCGCCAGCTGGGCCGTGGTGGAGCGGGAGGACCCCAGCGTCGGTCAGGGGGAGGCGGTGGACGAGGGCACGACGCCGTGGCCGACGATGGGCTGGGCCGGCGCCCGGATCCGCGTCTCACCGATGGACAGGGCCAGCAGGCCCACCAGGGCGGAAGCCCCCGCGGCGTACACGAAGCCGCCGTAGAGGCCGGCGATGGAGAAGACCGCGCTGACCAGCACGGCGGTGCCCAACGAGTTGACGTCGCAGGCCAGGCGCCAGCCGATGGCGGCCGACTCCTCGGACTCGGCCACGTCCACCACCATGGCCGTAGGCACCACCCGCAGGGCGCTGATGACGAAGCCCAGCACCGCGCTGAGGGCCACGTAGACGGCGATGGTCGGGCTCAACATCAGCAGCACCAGGACCAGGGAGGTCAGCCCGGCGGACACGGCGATGACCGGTTTGCGGCCCAGGCTGTCGGCCAGGCGCCCGCTCATGGCGATGCCCCCCAGCTCGGCCACGGCCATGAGCATGGCCGCCACCGCCACCGTGGTGGGCCCGGCCCCGAGGTGCGAGCCCAACAGGGGCAGCAGCGTCATGCCGGCCACGCCCCGCAGGCCGAAGCCCAGCCCGGCGGCCACCAGGGCCTTGCGGGTGCGCCGACCGGCGAAGGCGCGCCGACCGGGAAGGCCGAACTGGGGTCGGTCGTGGGCGGGTATGGAGGGCAGGGCGAAGCGGGCGATGAGGGCGCCGGCCACGTTGACCACACCGCAGGCGGCGAAGCCCCAGCGCAGCCCGGTGGTGCCGCCAGAGATGTCAGCCACCAGACCCACGATCAGCGGCCCCACGGTGAAACCGATGAACGAGTAGGCGTTGAAGCGGGCGATCTCGCGACCTTCCCCACCCTTGGAGGCCAGGCGCAGGGCCATGTGGAAGCCGGCGCCGATGGGGAAGGCCACGGCGAAGCCCTGCAACAGGCGGGCCGCAGCCATGATCTCGAGCGTGGGGGCGACGGCGGAGATGAACGAGCCCACCCCGAACACCAGGTAGCCGCCGACCAGGGCCGAGCGGGCGTCGACCCGGGGCACGACCCGGCTGCACACCAGGTCGAGGCACAGGAACGACACGGCCATGGTCGACACCACCAGGGCGGCCACCCCGTCCGATGCCCCCAGCGCCTTGGCGTACAGGGCGGTGATGGGCGCGGTCATGGTGGTGCCCACGCTGCCGGCGGCGATGGTGGCGTAGAACCACTTGGCCGACAGCTCGGGGTCAGCCTCGTCGGCCTTGTGCCCGTGGAGGGCGGCGCCGGGGTCGACGGGCGCGCCGAGGTCGGCGATGGCGCTGGTCGGGGAGGCGGAGGTCGACGGCCTGCGGGGGCGGCCCACGTCGCCGGTCAGGCCGCGACGGGGGCGGCCACGGGCGGGGCCTGGAGGTGCCAGTCGGTGAGGCGCTGGTAGGCATCGGCCACCTTGAGCACGGTGGCCTCGGCGAAGGGCTTGCCGATGATCTGCATGGACAACGGCAGGCCCGACGAGCTGAAGCCACAGGGCACGGCCACCGCAGGCAGCCCGGTGAAGTTCCACGGCCCGGTGAAGCTGGGGGCGTCCACGTTCTTCCACGGGCTCATGTCGTCGATGCGGGCTGCGGGGGTGGGCATGGTCGGGGTGACGAGCACGTCCACCGTGGACAGCACCTGGGCCACCTGGCGGCAGAACCAGCTGCGGAAGCGCTGGGCCTGGGCGTAGTCACCGGCGCTGGCCAAGGCACCGCGAGCGAGGAACACCCGGGTGTTGCAGCCGTAGTCCTCCCAGCGCGAGGCCAGGTCCAGGCGGTGGTAGGCGAAGGCCTCGGCCACCATGGTCAGGGTGTTGGCCTCCTTGGCCTGCTTGACCATGGGGATGTCCACCTTGACGGTGTGGGCGCCCGACGCCGCCAGGGTGCCCGCCGCGGCCAGCACCGAGGTACGCACCTCGTCGTCGAGCCCGGGCGCGTCGAAGAAGTAGGGCATGGGCAGCCCGATGCGCACACCGTTGGGGTCACCGTCGAGGGCGGCCAGGTAGTCGGGCACCTCGGCCTTCGACGCGTGGGGGTCACCGGGGTCGTAGCCCGCCATGACCTGGAGCAGCAGGGCGCAGTCCACGGCGCTGCGGGCCATGGGCCCCACGCTGTCGAGGGTGTAGCCCAGCGGCGCCACCAGGTTCTTGGGCACCCGGCCGAAGGTGACCTTGAGGCCGGTGTGGCCGTTGACGGCCGCCGGCCCCCGGACCGAACCGCCGGTGTCGGTGCCCAGCCCGCCCAGGGCGAGGCCCGCAGCCACGGCGATGCCGGTGCCCGAGCTGGAACCAGCCGGGGTGTGCTCGATGTTCCACGGGTTGCGGGGGAAGGGAAAGGGCTTGTCGGGATCGGGCAGCCCACAGGCGAACTCCATGGTGGTGGCCTTGCCCACCAGCACGGCGCCGGCGTCGCGCAGGCGGGCCACCACGGGGGCATCGAGGCCCTGGTTCCAGTCCGGGGCCAGGATGAGGCTGTTGGCCGTCGTCGGGGCGTCCTTGGTGGCGATGATGTCCTTGATGGCCAGGGGGATGCCCTGCAGCGGCCCCCGGTCGATGCCGGCGGCGAAGTCGGCGTCAGCCTGGTCGGCCGCGGCCATGGCCGTGTCGGGGCACAGGGTGACGTAGGCACCCAACCGCTCGTTCTCGGCGCTTGCCCGCTCGAGCGTCGCTGCGCCCAGCTCGGTCGCCGTGAGCTCGCCGGCGCGGAGGGCTGCGGCCGCCGCGGCGATGGTGAGCGGGTATGCCTCCATGGAGATCCTCCGGATCATCGAACGACACCGGGCCGGGGCCGACCCCGACACGCTTCCCCCTCGGGGTTTCCCGCCGAGGTCGCAGCAGAGTTGGCTCGGTTACGCCGAGCGCGCCCCCCCCGGTCACCTGGGTTGCCGCTGTTGACACCATGGGATCCGCCGCCCCTTCGCGAGGGCAGCGGGACCCGCCCTGCCGCCTAGGCGGGGACGGCCACGGCCACGGGGGGCACGCGGAGGTGGAAGTCGGTGAGGCGCTGGTAGGCGTCGGCCACCTTGAGCACGGTGGCCTCGGCGAAGGGCCGCCCGACGATCTGCATGGACAACGGCAGCCCCGACGAGCTGAACCCACAGGGCACGGCCAGGGCCGGTAGCCCGGTCAGGTTCCACGGGTTGGTGAAGCTGGGGCCGGTCAGCATGGCCTCGGGCGTCATGTCCGCGGCCAGGGGGGCGGGGGCGGGCGACGTGGGGGTGATGAGCACGTCGACGTCGGCCATGGCCAGGGCCACCTCACGCCGGAACATGGTGCGGAAGCGCTGGGCCTGGGCGAAGTCGCCGGCCGAGAACAGGGCCCCCCGGGCCAGGACCACCCGGGTGTAGCGCCCGTAGGTGTCCCAGCGCGACACCAGGTCCAGGTGGTGGTAGGCGAAGGCCTCGGCCACCATCGTGACGGTGTTGGCGAACTTGGCCTCCCGGGCGTGGGCCAGCGCCATCTCGGTCGAGGTCGCCCCTTCCGACGCCATCAGGGCGACGGCGCCGAGGACGGCTTCGCGCACCTCGGGGTCGAGCTCGGGAGCGTCGAAGAAGTAGGGCATGGGCACGCCGATGCGGATGCCACCCAGGGAACCGTCGAGGGCGGCGGCGTAGTCGTCCACCGGGGCCGACGCCGCGTCGGGATCGGTGGCGTCGTAGCCGGCCATCACCGCCAGCAGCAGGGCGCAGTCCATGGCCGAGCGGGCCATGGGGCCCACCGAGTCCAGGCTGTAGCCCAACGGCGTGACCCCGCTCTTGGGCACCCGACCGAACGTGACCTTCAGCCCGCTGTGCCCGTTCATGGACGCCGGGCCCCGCACCGAGCCTCCGGTGTCGGTGCCCAGGCCGCCCAGGGCCAGGCCGGCAGCCACGGCCACCCCCGTGCCCGAGCTGGAACCCGCCGGGGTGCGGTCGAGGTCCCACGGGTTGTGGGGGATGAGGAAGCCCTTCGTGTCGTCGGGCAGGCCGCAGGCGAACTCACTGGTCGTGGTCTTGCCCAACAGCACCGACCCCGCGGCCCGCAGGCGGGCCACCACGGGGGCGTCGATGCCGCCACCCCAGTCCGGCGCGAGGATGCGGCTGTTGGCCGTGGTCGGCGCGTCCTCGGTGGAGATGATGTCCTTGACGGCCAGGGGGATGCCCTGCAACGGGCCCTTGTCGACCCCGGCGGCGAAGTCGGCATCGGCCGCGGCCGCGGCGGCCAGGGCGCCCTCGGCGGTGACGGTCACGAAGGCACCCAACGTCTCGTTCAGCGACCCGATCTTGTCCAGCAGGGACGTGGTCAGGCCCACCGACGTCAGCTCGCCAGACCGCAGGGCGGTCGCTGCGTCGGCGATGGTCATACCAAGTTCGTCAGCCATTGCTTCTCCTCGGATCGCGTGCTGCGGATGCGTGTCGGTGGGGGCGCCGTCGAGCTCAGGCTGCGGCCAGGGCGGCCACCGGGGGGACGTGCAGGTGGAAGTCGGTCAGGCGCTGGTAGGCGTCGGCCACCTTCAGCACCGTGGCCTCGGCGAACGGCTTGCCGATGATCTGCATCGACAGCGGCAGCCCCGACGAGCTGAACCCGCAGGGCACGGCCAAGGCCGGCAGACCGGTCAGGTTCCACTGGGGGGTGAAGCCGGGCCCGACCAGCAGCCGCTCGGGCACCATGTCGGCGGCGATGGCCGCCGGGGTCGGCGACGTCGGGGTGATGAGCACATCGAGGTCGGCCAGCGCTGCGGCCACCTCGCGCCGGAACATGGTCCGGAAGCGCTGGGCCTGGGCGTAGTCACCGGCCGAGGCCATCGCCCCCCGGGCCAGGACGATCCGGGTGAAGCGGCCGTAGGTCTCCCACCGGGAGATCAGGTCGAGGTGGTGGTAGGCGAAGGCCTCGCCCAGCATGGTGATGATGGTGGCGTCCTTGGCCTGGCCGGCGTGGGGTAGGGCCGTCGTCTCCACCACCGAGGCCCCGGCCCCGCCGAGCACGGCGGTGGCGGCGAGCACGGCGTCGCGCACCTCGTCGTCGAGCCCGGGGGCGTCGAAGAAGTAGGGCATGGGCAGCCCGATGCGGACGCCCTCCACCGAGCCGTCGAGGGCGGCGGTGTACTCGTCCACCGGGGCGGTGGCCGCGTCGGGGTCCGAGGCGTCGTAGCCGGCCATCACCGAGAGCAGCAGGGCGCAGTCCAGGGCCGAGCGGGCCATGGGGCCGACCGAGTCCAGGCTGTAGCCCAACGGGGCCACGCCGCTCTTGGGCACCCGCCCGAAGGTCACCTTGAGGCCGCTGTGCCCGTTGACCGAGGCCGGCCCCCGCACCGAACCGCCGGTGTCGGTGCCCAGCCCGCCCAGCGCCAGACCCGCGGCCACGGCCACCCCGGTGCCCGAGCTCGACCCCGCCGGGGTGCGGTCCAGGTCCCAGGGGTTGTGGGGGACGAGGAAGCCCTTGTCGGGATCGGGCTGGCCGATGGCGAACTCGCTGGTGGTGGTCTTGCCCAGGATCACCGAGCCGGCGGCCCGCAACCGGGCCACCACCGGGGCGTCTACGCCGCCGCCCCAGCCCGGTGCCAGGATGCGGCTGTTGGCCGTGGTCGGCGCGTCGTGGGTGGAGATGATGTCCTTGACGGCCAGGGGGATGCCCTGCAACGGGCCCTTGTCGACCCCGGCGGCGAAGTCGGCGTCGGCCGCGGCCGCGGCGGCCAGGGCGCCCTCGGCGGTGACGGTGACGAAGGCACCCAACGTCTCGTTCAGCGCCCCGATCCGGTCCAGCAGCGACGTGGTCAACGCCACCGAGGTCAGCTCGCCCGAGCGCAGCGCGGCGGCGGCGTCGGTGATGGTCATGCCCAGCTCGTCGGCCATGGGGGCTCGCAGTCTCTGGAGGTGAACGGGGTGATCGGTGCGTCGGTGATCGGTGCGCCCGGTGATCGGTCGGGTCCCCGCGAGGGGCGACCCCACCGGCGGGCGCCGGTGGGGTCGGATCGTCCCGCGCTGATCACGTCAGGGCCGGGGCGGGCTCGGAACCGGCCCGAGCCGTCTGCGCCTCAGACGGTGGTCAGCGCGGCCACCGGGGGCACCTGCAGGTGCCAGTCGGTGAGCTGCTGGTAGGCGTCGGCCACCTTGAGCACGGTGGCCTCGGCGAAGGGCCGTCCGATGATCTGCATGGACAGGGGCAGGCCGGACGAGCTGAACCCGCAGGGCACGGCCACCGCCGGCAGACCGGTCAGGTTCCACTGGGGGGTGTAGCCGGGGGTCAGGATCATGCGCTCGGGCAGCATCTCGGACAGCAGGAACGCGGGGGTGGCCCACGTCGGCGTGACCAGCACGTCGAACTCGGCAAGGACCCGGGCCACCTCGGCCCGGAACCAGTTCCGGAAGCGCTGGGCCTGGGCGAAGTCTCCGGCGCTGAACAGGGCGCCCCGCGCCAGGCCCGGCCGGGTGAACTTGCCGTAGTCCGTCCACCGGTCGACCAGGTTCAGCCGGTGGTACGAGAACGCCTCCGAGCTGAGGGTCATCATGGTGGCGTTCTTGGCCTGCTCGGCGTAGCCGATCTCCGTGTCGCTGACCACGGCGCCGGCACCCCGCAGCACGTCCACCGCGGCCAGCACCCCGTCACGCACCTCGGGGTCGAGGCCGGGGGCATCGAAGAAGTACGGCATGGGCACGCCCACCCGCACGCCAACGGCTGAACCGTCGAGGGCGGCGGCGTAGTCGTCCACCGGCGCCGATGCCGCATCGGGGTCGCTGGCGTCGTAGCCGGCCATGACGCTCAACAGCAGGGCGCAGTCCATGGCGCTGCGGGCCATGGGGCCAACCGAGTCCAGGCTGTAGCCCAAGGGCACCACCCCGCTCTTGGGCACCCGGCCGAAGGTCACCTTCAGCCCGGTGTGGCCGTTCATGGCCGCGGGGAAGCGGACCGAGCCACCGGTGTCGGTCCCCAGGCCTCCCAGGGCCAGGCCGGCGGCCACGGCCACCCCGGTGCCCGAGCTGGAGCCACCGGCCGTGCACTCGAGCGCCCACGGGTTGCGGGGGATGGGGAAGCCCTTGTCTGGATCCGGAGCGCCGAGGGCGAACTCGCTGGTGGTGGCCTTGCCGACGACCACGGCACCGGCCGCCCGCAACCGGGCCACCACAGGGGCGTCGATGCCGCCGCCCCAGGCGGGGTCGAGCACCCGGCTGTTGGCCGTGGTCGGGGCATCCTCGGTGGAGATGATGTCCTTGACGGCCAACGGGATGCCCTGCAACGGGCCCTTGTCGACGCCCTTGGCGAAGTCGGCGTCGGCCGCCTCGGCCGAGGCCATGGCCGTTTCGGGCAGCGTGCACACGTAGGCGCCCAACTTGGCGTCCAGGGCCTCGATGCGTTCGAAGATGGACGCCGTCAGCGCCGCCGCGGTCAGATCGCCCGAGCGCAGCGCCTTGGCCGCATCGGCGATGGTGAGAGGCGCCGTCACTCGTAACCCACGGTGGGGTCGAAGCTCAGGGCCGGGCTCTCGGGCTCGAGCTCGGGCAGGTAGAGGGCATCAGCCTGGGCCCGCATGATGGGATAGACCTCGGCGAACTTGAGGAACTCCTCGTCGGACACCTTGAGCTGGGCGGCGTCGAGCAGCGCCTTGACGGTGGTGGCGCTCTGGTCGAGTGACATGGTCACGCTCCTTGGCTTGGGTTCACGGTTGGGGGGGTGCGCAGGTCGACCTCGGCGGGCACACCGGGGGCGTGTTCACCAGGGACGGCGTGAGCGTGGGTGACCACGGCGTCGTGCAGGGCGCCGTCGGCCACCACCGCGGCGGCGATGGCCGCTGCGGCTGCGGCGGCCGCGGCCCGCTTGCCGGCCAGGCCGGCGGTGCGGTCGGGGTCGTTGAGGGAGTGCAGGTGACAGGCCACCAGATGGCCGTCGGCTGCGGCCACAAGCGGTGGCGCCACCTCGGCGCACGTGTCCATGGCGTAGGGGCACCGGGTGCGGAAACGGCAACCGCTGGGGGGGTTCAACGGGCTGGGCATCTCCCCCGTCAGCGCGACGCCACCGGTGGAACGCTCCCGGGGGTCGAGCTTGGGGATGGAGGCCAGCAGCACCTGGGTGTAGGGGTGCATGGGCTGGGTGTAGAGCCGCTCGGCCGAGCACGACTCGACCACCTGGCCCAGGTACATCACCGCCACCTGGTCGCTCATGTACTCGACCACGTTGAGGTCGTGGCTGATGAACAGGTAGGTGAGCCCGTAGGACTGTTGCAGGTCCTTGAGCAGGTTCAGGATCTGGGCCTGGATGGACTTGTCGAGGGCGGAGACGGCCTCGTCGAGCACGATCAGCTTGGGCTGCAGGGCCAGGGCCCGGGCGATGTTGACCCGCTGGCGCTGGCCTCCGCTGAGCTGGTGGGGGTAGTGGGTGGCGTAGTTGCCGTGCAGGCCGACGTCGACGAGCACCTTGGCCACCCGGTCCTTGATCTCGGACCGGGCCACACCCTGGACCCGCAGGGGGAAGGCGATGGACTCCCCGATGGTGGCCCGGGGGTTCAGCGCCGAGTACGGGTCCTGGAAGACCATCTGCATCTGCTCGATGACCTTGCGGGGCCGCTTGCCCCGGATGGGCAGGGCGGCACCGTCGAAGTTGATGCGCCCGCTGTCGGCGGGGTGCAGCCCCACCACCACCCGGGCCAGGGTCGACTTGCCGCACCCCGACTCCCCCACGATGCCCGTGGTCGAGCCGCTGGGCACCGACAGGCTGACGTTGTCGACGGCGGACACCACCAGCCGCTTGACGCCTCTACGGGACGGGAAGGTCTTGGTGATGCCCCCCAACTCCAGCAGGCCGAGGTCACGGGCATGGGGCAGGGCGTCGTACTCGTCGAGCAACGTCATCGCGTCATCCTCCGTGCGGTTGACCTTGAGGTCATCGTGAACGCCGCCATCATCCGCCGCTCCGGGAGTCCATGGATTCCCGCAGGGCGTCACTGGCCATGTTGAAGGCCACCGACACCACGAAGATGAAGATGCCGGGGATGACGACCACCAACGGGGCCACGTAGATGGAGCCCCGCATGGCGTTGAGCATGTAGCCCCACTCCGGAGCCGGCGGCTGGGAGCCGAGGCCGAGGAAGCTGAGGCTGGCGGCGATGATCATCGACACGCCGACCAGGCCCGACGAGTACACGATGATCTGGTTGAGCACGTTGGGCAGCAACTGGGTCCGCAGCAGCGTCCACCGGTTGGCGCCGCTCAGGCGGGCCGCCTCCATGTACTCCTGCATGGAGACCGTGCGGGCGGCCGATTCGGCCACCCGGGCCACCGGGGGGATGAACACGATGCTCACGGCGATGATCGTGTTCTTGAGGCCGGGACCCAGGGAGGCGCCCACGGCGATGGCCAACAGGATGGCGGGGAAGGCGTAGAGCATGTCCATCGCCCGCATCAGCCCGTTGCCCACGACGCCCCGGACGAAGCCGGCCCACGTACCGATCAGCGTGCCCACCACGGTGGCCACGACGGTGGGGACGAACGCCGCCAGGAGCGACAACCGCCCGCCGTACAGGATGCGGGCGAACATGTCCCTCCCCTGTTCGTCGGTGCCGAAGATGTGCCCATCGCTGAACACGCCCTTGAGCCGGTCCTGGGCGTTGCCCACGAGCGGGTCATAGGACGTGAGCAACGGTGCGAACACCGCCGCGGCCACCAGGAGGAGGAGCACGGCCAGAGCGAACACGCCCATCCTGTTGCGCAGGAAGCGCCGGGTCGTCTCGGCCCAGAAGGACTTGGCATCGACGCCCACGTCCTGGGCCGCCCAGGCGGCACGGTGGTCCTCGACCGTCAGCAGCGGCAGGTCGTTGCCCAGGGGGGTGGCAGTGGTGATGGTCGTCATCAGCAGCCCCTCACGCCACGACCCGGCGGAGCCGGGGGTCGATGGTCGCCTGCACGAGGTCGACGACCAGGTTGATGAGTACGAAGGTCAGGGCGATGACCAACGTGGCTCCTTGCACGACGAGCAGGTCACGGGACGAGATGGCGTTGAACACCAACATGCCCATCCCCGGCCACCGGAAGATCGTCTCGATGAGCACGGCACCGCCGAGGAGGTAGCCGACCTGCAGACCGGACGTCGTGAGCACGGGGGAGATGGCGTTCTTGAAGACGTGGCGGAAGATCTCGGTGTTCCCGAGGCCCTTGGCCCGCAGCGTCTGGACGAAGTCCGCCCCGTAGGTCTCGATGATGGCCGCCCGGGTGACCCGGGTGGTGATGGCCAGCGTGGTCAGCGACCCCGCCACCATGGGCATGATCAGGTGTTGGAAGAACGTGCCATCGTCCAACCCCGTGCCCGAACTGGGTAACCAGCCCAGCTTGGCCGAGAAGATGATCAGCATGACGATGGCCAGGAAGAACGACGGGATGCTGAGCCCGGTCAGGCTGAACACCGAGATCACCTTGTCGGCCGCCTTGCCCCGCTTGATCCCGGCCACGAAGCCGAGGGCCACGCCGCCGACCAGCCCGAAGAGGGCGGAGAAGCCGGCCAGGATGGCGGTGTTGGTCCACGCCTGGGTGATCAGGTCGGTGACGTCGCGGCGCCGGTAGGGCGAGTAGCCCAGGTCACCGCTGAGCGTGTCACCCAGCCAGTTCACGTAGCGGACCGGCAGCGGGTCGTCGAGGCCGAGGTCGGCTCGCACCCGGGCGATGGATGCCGGCGTGGCATCCTCGCCCACCAGGGCGGTGGCCGGGTCACCGGGCAGGACCGTCATCAGCAGGAAGATGATGACGGTCACCCCCAAGAGGATGGGGATCGACAGCATCACCCGTCGGATGAAGATGTTCAGCACGGGCTCACCCGTCCACGCTGATGGTGGTGAAGTCGACCCACCACGATTGGGCGTGGTGGTAGCCCTGCACCGATGGTGCCAGCACCCGCAGGTTCTTGTCCTGCATCCAGAAGAGGAAGTGGGCGTTGTCGAGTGCGGCCGTCATCATCTTGCGGACGTACTCGTGGGACTCTTCGGGCGTGGCGGCCTGCATGGCGGCCAGGTAGTTCTCGTTGATAACCGGGTCACACAGGCCCGCGGCGTTGGGCTGGGGACCGGGACGGTCGCACAGGAAGGTGACGTTGTAACCCGGGGGGATCATGCCGGCTGCCGGTGAGGCCCACAGGATGTCGATGTCGGCGTTCTGGGGCTTGTCGAGGCCCTCGAGACCAATGGTGATGAGGGTGTTCCACTCGACAGGCACGATGTTGACGTTGACGCCGATGGCCTTGAAGTCGGCCTGCAGCTTCTCCATCATCGGACCGGGGAACATGTTGCCCGAGCCGCCGGTCGTGTACACCATCTTCAGGTTCAGCTGACCGGGCTCGAAGCCGGACTCGGCCAGGAGCTGCTTGGCCTTGTCGAGGTCGTAGCTGTAGCCCGGGTTGTCCTCGACGTAGTCGGGGTGACCCTCGTAGACGTACTGCGAGGCGGGCTCGCCGACGTTGTTCATCAGGGCGTTGGTGCCCTCACGGTCGAGGGCGTAGTTCAGGGCTTGGCGCAGCTTGACGTTGTCCTTGAACGGGGCCCGGTGTTCGTTGAACCGGGGCATGATGGCACCGGGGTGCTGGCCCATCATCACCTGGAAGCCTTCGGCTTCGAGCTGGGGGACGGCATCGGGCGAGGGCACCTCGGCCCATTCGACCTCGCCGGACTGCAGGGCGGCGAGGCGGGACGCGGCCTCGGCCTGCGGGTAGAGGACGATCTTGTCGAGCTTGGCCTTCGTGCCCCAGTACTCGTCGTTTCGGGTCAGCTCCATGACCTCGCCATCGACGTACTTGGTCATCTTGAAGGGGCCGGTGCCGACGGCGCTGGGGTTGTAGTTGTCATTGCCCACGGCCCGCACCACGGTGGGGCTGGGGAAGTAGACGGTGAGCAGGTCGTACAGCGTCCAGGCGTACGGCTGGGTCATGGTGAACTTGACCGTGTAGTCGTCGACCTTCTCCCACGTCTTGAAGTAGCGGAAGGTGGCGTTGTAGCGGGCCGAGTTGATCTTGTCGAAGAACTCGAACTCGGGCGTCTTGTTGCGGTCGAACTGGAAGATCACGGCGTCGGCGTTGAACGGGGTGCCGTCGTGGAAGGTCACCCCCTGGCGCAGTGTGAAGGTCCACTCGGTCTGATCGGCGTTGACCTCCCAGGACTCGGCCAGGGAGGGCTGCGGCGTGGGCAGCTCCTCGGTCTGGTCGAGGTTCAACCGGGTGAGGCCGTCGTAGATGTTGTTGCCCACGAACCGGTAGCCCTCGTAGCCCTCGTTGGGTGGCGTGGAGGGCCAGGGCACGTTGCCGGCCGACATGGCGATGCGCAGGGTGCCACCGGTGCCACCCTCGGCTTCACCGCCGGTGTCGGCCGAACCGCCCTCGCTGCTGGAGTCACCGCTGCTCCCCCCACAGGCTGCAGCGATCAGGCCCAGCGCGATGAGGACGGCGAAGAGGCGCCAGGCCCTCGACCGTCCGGGGGACGTCCGCCCGGGGCGGCGTACTCGTCGTCGACTCGGGATGGGCTCATCGGGTGACATTGGTGTCTTCGCCTTCCGTAACGGTGATCTGGATGGGGTCCTGCCGCTGGGCGGGCAGGACGGGACAGCGGGTCCAGCGGTCGGGACCGATGGTCACGACGGGCGGGGGTTCGGTCCAGCAGCTGACGAGGGACCGGTCGCAGCGGGGAGCGAAGGCGCAGCCCTTGGGCAGGCGGGCCAGGCTGGGCGGGGCCCCGGGGATGGCCTGGGGCCGTTCGCTCTGGCCGGCGCGGACGTTGGCCTCGAGCAGGCCTTCGGTGTAGGGGTGGGCCGGGTCCAGGAGGACCTTCTCGACGGGGCCGGTCTCGACGAAGCGGCCGGCGTACATGACCGCCACCTCGTCGGCCACCTCGGCGGCCACGGCCAGGTCGTGGGTGACGATGACCATGCCCATGTCGCTGCCCGCCTGCAGCTCGCGGATGAGCTCGAGGATGCGGGCCTGCACGGTCACATCGAGGGCGGTGGTGGGCTCGTCGGCCAGGAGCACCTTGGGCGAACACGCCAGGGCCATGGCGATGACCACGCGCTGACGCATGCCGCCGCTGAGCTCGAAGGGATAGGCCTGGAGGCGCTCGGCCGGGGAGGGGATCTGCACGAGGCGCAGCAGTTCCACGGCCCGCTCCTTGGCCTCGGCCTTGCCCAAGGGCAGGTGGCGTCGCAACGTCTCGCACAGCTGGCGTTCGACCGTGTAGACGGGATCGAGAGCGGTCAGGGGGTCCTGGAAGACCATCGACACGTCGCGGCCCCGGGATCGGGCCCGCTCCTTGCCCGACAGCTTTAGCAGGTCACGGCCGTCGAGGAGGACCTCGCCACCGATCCTGGCCGAGCCGGGCTGGATGCCGATGATGCTGCGGAGCATGGCGCTCTTGCCGCTGCCCGACTCGCCGATGACGGCCAGCACCTTGCCCTTGGGGAGGGTGAAGGACACCTCGTTGACGGCCCGCAGGTAGCCCCCGGGGGTGCGGAACTCGGTGGTCAGGTCGCGCACCTCGAGGGCGACCTCGGCCGTGGTGTCGAGGACCGCCGTCGAGCCGGTCGCCATTGCTAGTCCCATGCCTCTCCCTTCTCGCAACCCGTCGTCTTGGACGACAGCAGGTGCACCGGCTGTTGGAGTCGTGCCCGGGTGCGCCGCCGCTCCCGGGTCGGGGTGGTGGACAGCGCTCCCCTGGTTGCTGCGGCGCAGCAGGGGCAGGTGGACCGGTCGTGGCGGCGCATCACCGTGGTGAGCGCCATGCGGTCCCCCCGGGTGCGGGTGAACCCGTACTCGACCGGCCGCCCGTTGATGTCGTAGACGAGCCGCTCCATGAGCAGCATCGGGGATCCCTCGGCGATGCGCAGGACCGGGGCCGAGGTCGAGTCGGCCAGGGTGGCCTCGACCCGGAGCTCGGCCTGGCTGACGTGGTGGCCCAGGGACTCCTCGATGAGGGAGTACACCGAGCGGCGGTTGTCGATCTGGTCGTCGATCATGGGCAGGCCCACGTCGAGCGGCAGCCACGAGGAACCCAGCGACATGGGTTCGCCGTCGAGGTTCGTGCACCGCTCGATGTAGACGACGTCCTCGCCCGGGGCCAGTCCCAGGCGCTCGGCGATGAGGTCGGGCGCAGGCATGGCGTGCTGCTCGAGGATGTCCCAGGTGACGCGGGCCTGGCCTTCGTCGATGCTGTTGGGCAGCCCCCCCATCTCCTCGATGGTGATGGGCGAACGCTCGGGAGCGACCACGAAGGTGCCCGCCCCCTGCAGTCGCTCGATCAGCCCTTCACCGCGTAGCAGTTCGAGCACTTCGCGGATGACGCCGCGGCTCACCCCGTAGGTCGAGACCAGCTCCAGCTCGCTGGGCAGCACGTCGCCCCGGAACCGCTTCTGGACGATGGAGACACGCATCACCTCTCGGATCCGGCGGACGGCCGGAAGGCGTAGCCGATTGCGACTGAGGAAGCTCTGCATCCCGCTGCTCGGTGTGGCCACGAAAGGAGGCTTTCGGACCAACGTTTCGAGCCCGGTTCAGCACTGTAAGCGGCAGGTTACGCGACCCCGGTAATGGGGTTCAGAGAGTCCCCAACAGCATGTATACAAAGCTGTCTATGTTGAAACGCCGGTTCTCCGCCTTCGTGCCCCCCCGCCCGGCAACCAAGATGAGGCCAGCTCAGCTATGCCATCCGTCGCATGATGCACCGGATCTGCCGCCGGTTAGGTGCCATTTACGTCCGCGATGTGCTCCGTCTGATTCCGGAAGAGCCGGCCGCAACGATCGGAGGGCGACGCCACCTTCGTGGCGCCGCCCTCCGGCGTGATCAGTTGGTGGTCAGACGCTCGTCACACTGCACTCAGACCGAGATGCCGATGACGTCGTCCCAGTCGACAGCCTGCTGGAAGGCGTAGGCCACCCGCATCAGCAGAGGATCCTCGAAGAACCGGCCCACCAGCTGCATGCTGACGGGCAGGCCCTCGGACTTGCCCACGGGGACGGCCAGGGCCGGGTGCCCGGTGTAGTTGAAGGGCTGGGTGTTGTAGATGGCCGGCCGCATGGCCGTGGACAGGTTCTCGATCACGTTCTCGAGGTAGGTCGCCGGAGGCGAGTACCGCGGTGCCTTCACGATGACCGTGGGCATGACCAGCACATCCACGTCGGCCAGGGCGGCGTCGTACTTGCGGATGTAGGTGGGGCGCACGTTCTGGGCCTTGGCGTAGACCCGACCATCGAAGTTCTTCTTGGCGAAGGTGCCGGCCAGGTACTGCAGCTTGGTCCGCGGGTTCAGCAGGTCGGCGTCCGCCGCCCACATCTTGTTGACCTCGGCGATGAGGGACGCCGGGTAGTAGGTGCGGGTGAAGAGGCCGAAGAAACCGGTCTGGAAGAGGCCCAACGACCCCTCGGCTCCCAACGCCCCCTGGGCCGCGAAGATGTCGGCGTGTTCGGGCACCGACACCTTGACCACGTTGGCCCCCAGGCTGGCCAGGGTGTCCACGGCCTGCATGACGGCCTCGGTGACGTCGGGCTCGGCCCCGTGGAAACCCTCGTCGAGCACGCCGATGCGCAGCCCGGCGATGCCGTCGCCCAGACCGCTGAGCACGTCCATGTGGTCGGGGACCAGGCGACCCTGGCGGGGGTCGTAGCCGTCGTAGCCGGCCACGGCCTGCAGGGCCGCGGCGCAGTCCTCGACGGTGCGGGTCATGGGACCCGTGTAGTCGATGCTCTGGTCCGATCCGAAGCCGATGCCGAAGTGGCTGACCAGGCCGAAGGTGGGCTTGTGGCCCACGGTGCCCGACCAGGCGGCGGGGATGCGGATGGAGCCGCCCTGGTCGCCACCGAAGGAGATGTCGACCTCGTTGCCGGCCAGGGCCGCACCGGAGCCCGACGAGGAACCGCCGGTGACGTGGTCGGGGTTGTGGGGGTTCTTGGGGCGGTCGTAGTCGCCGATGGTCCCGCCGAAGCCGAAGCCGCCGACGAAGCCGTTCATGGCGTTCTTGCCCACGATGCGGCCGCCCTCGGCCAGCACCCGGGTGACCACGGTGGCGTCGAAGTCGGGCATGAAGCCCTCCATGACGTAGGAGCCGAAGGTCAGCGGCACCCCGGCCACTGCGGTGTGGTCCTTGTAGCTCACCGTCTTGCCCGCCAGCAGACCCTCGTCGGACCCGCCGATGTCGCACTTCCACAGCCAGGCACCGAGGGGGTCCTCGTCGTTGGACGGCCGGTAGCCGGGGGCCCGCGACGGATACAGGAGCTCGGGCTTGTCCTCCTCGATGCGGGCCTGCACGAACTCGTTGAACGAGTTGAGGTGCACGATGAGCGCGGCCCGGTAGTGGACGACCTCCTCCTCGGGGATGTGCAGCCCCAGGGCTGTGGCCGCGGCGACCACGTCTTCTTCGTCGGGAACTGAGAACATCGGGCGCTCCTCGTGTCGTTGCCGATACGCGCGAGATGCTCGACGTCGGCCGTTTCCCCGCCGGGTCGGTGCCGAGTTGGCCCGGTTACGCGCCCGGGCGACGGGGGTCCCGGCCCGGGGACCAGGGCGGTCGACCACCGGTGTCCGCGCTGCGCCGGTCCTTCGCCACGGCTCGGCGCCGGTCGGGCCCCTGCCCCGGGCGTCGGCCCCGTGCTCCACCCAGGTGGGCCCCGGTCGACGGGTGCTAGGACGTCGGCCGCACCCTAGATGATTGGCTCCAAGCCCGTCAGTGGTCGTAGGCGATGAGCGAGCGTGCGGGTGTGGGTTGGTGGGTTGTTTCGTTGTGCCAGATGGCGGCAGTGAGTGCGAGGATTCGTTGTAGGACGCGGGCGCAGACACCGG
>JBBSLP010000053.1:0-44661 GCA_038255145.1 Acidimicrobiales bacterium | reverse complement strand
GCGTGAGCCCCGGCTCTTGGCCCATTGGTGGCTCGTTTCGAACACCCGAGGCCGACCTGTGGGAGCCGGATGACGGGAGACTGTCACGTCCGGTTCTGTGAGAGCCGGGGGGTGAGATTCCCCCCGGCTACTCGTCTCAGATCTGACGAGGCGTTACGACGCAGGGAAGAAGGTCTCGGGGCGCAAGACGTTCGGGATTGTGGATACGCTGGGTCTGCTCGTCGCGGTCGTCGTCGTGGCGGCGAGCACGTCGGACAACGCCGGGGGGATCGCCGTCGTGGACGAGGTCCGAGAGGTGTCACCCTCGATGCGCAAACTGTGGTGCGACGGCGGTTTCAAGAAAGCGTTCGTGAAGCACTGCCGCGACCACAAGGTCTCCGCGGAAGTCGTCAACAAGATCCATCCCAAGGGCTTCCAGGTCCTACCACGACGCTGGGTGGTAGAACGGACCTGGTCCTGGCTGATGAACAGCCGACGACTGCAGATCGCCTACGAGCGCACCATCGAAGCGAGCGAAGGCTTCATCTGGGCAGTTCAAAGCCGTCTCCTCCTCCGACGACTCACAACCTCATGAACAACGCGCTGCAAAAACTATCGCGACAGCCTCTCATGCTCGCAAGGTTGGTACCGAGGCGGCGCGCGAGAAGCGCGCGCCGATTGACCTCTTGGATGAATTTATCTCAGTGCCGTGAAGATGAGCTACAACTGCGGTGTCGGGCCAATGAGCAGATACAAGGTCATGCTGTGGGGTGAGATGGTGAAGGTAAAAGACGTCGGCGTTGTCCGCTCCTGCGTTGCGGAAGGGATCGAGCCAAATTGATGACAGACGGTCACTCATGCTCATGGGAACCGCGGAAAAAACGAGGTCAGGAGCATTGCTCGGTCTTCAAAAGATGGGTGCAGAGGGCGGGGAGCCGAAAGTGCACCGCGGCCCGATTCAAACTCTCGCATGGCCTCTGAGCAATCAACGTATTGGACTGAGCAACCAGCGAAAAAGGTGGGAGCGTGCGTGAAGTCGCCTGTGTCGCCTAGAGATCCGGTCACAAGGCTAATGGAACGATGAGATTCGGCCACGGCAAGGGAGAGGTAGCGGGCAACTTGGGCTGATCCACCTCGAGGGAAGAACAGCAATCCCATAACTATGTGCGAACTTGTCATGTAACTCCTTTGATTCTCAGTCGAAGCACTTTTCTCATTGATTGTATATTCGGCTTTTCCGGTTAGCGGACGGAACAACACTTCAAGCCTATATGTTGGGTTCCTTCAACTACGACCCGAGAAAGGTAGACAAGACTACTCTAACCAGGGTCGATGGCAAGTTCAACGTCCGAGACAACGGCGCCGTACGGAAGGCCAAAGGCGATGAAGCCGCCCTGATGGTTGCCTGCGACACCTGCGTCCCGTTCGGGTCGATTGGTTCTGAGAGTGTCGACGGAGATTAACACCGTTGCGACACGTTTTTCAGTGGTAGGGTCGGCGGTCACCTTTGTGTAGGCCCGTCCTTACCCGTCCCACACCTCTGTTTCTCCGTCGGCGCTTCTGCGTTCTCGTGGCCCGGTGCGCCGGCGCAGGCAGGCCGAGGCGGCGGTTCGGCCGCCGTGCTCGGCCCAGCCTTGGGCCGTGCCCCGAACTCTGTGTTCACGATGGCCCGGATCGGCGCCCAGGCCGATGAGGGCGGTCAGCGTGGCCAGGTCACCCCGCAGGGCGGCCTCGTGCAGGGCGGTGGTGCGGAGCCCGGCGTTGACGTCGAAGCCGAGGGCGGCGGTCAGCGCACGGCCTCGGGTCGGCCGGCCGAGCTGCCCGCGCCACGAGATCGGGGTGTCGCTCGAGGGCCCTCGTCAGCAGTTCGGGGTCGGCCTGCGGGGCCTCGACGGCGGCTCGGTCCGGGGCCAGGCAGGCATCCACGAAGCGGGTCAGGGGGTCGACGGTGGTGGTGTCGGCCCCCGCTGCGACCAGCAGCTCGGCCACCTCGAGGTTGCCGTACAGCATTGCCCCTTCGTACTGGCGGTGGCCGGTGTTGAGCGGGTGGGTGTCCGTTTCGTTGGGATCCACCCTCCGGTCGAGCAGCAACCGCACCCGCCCGACGAGTCCGGCCTCGGCCGTCTGCTGCAGGGCCTCGGCCTCCTTGCCCGGACGCCCGGCGTCCGCACGGTCGGGCGGAGGGGAGGAGACGGCACTGCGCGACCAACCACACCAGGTGGGCTGTTGCCCTTCCGGCGGACCGAAGGCATCCCTGGAGCGCCAACGAGCGGCCCAGTAGGGCACGGAGCCTCGCCGAGGAGCTGCATGACCAGCTCGGCACGCAGCAGCGTGCGGCCGACGCGCGTTTCAGCCTGAGGCGGCAGCGGTCGATACCTCCTGGGGCGCAGGCACGCTGCGCCGAGGTCGATGGGGGCGGAACCTGTCGGCGCCTCCACCAACCGGAGATCCCCCATGATCAAGCCCCTTGGCGCAGCGCTCGTGGCGCTCGCTGCCCTCCTCCTCGGCGCGGCCCCGTCCCTGGCCGACACCTCGTCCCCCGCCATCCTGGCGTCGGTGGAGGCGGGCTCCGTCGACATCACAGCCCTGGGCGTGCGCGGCGACGGCGTCACCGACGACACCGCCGCCATGCAGCAGGCCATCAACGGGGCGGCCGAGGGCACGACGCTCCGCTTCCCCGCCGGCACCTACCTGCAGTCCGACGTCATCACCGTCGGCCGGACAGGGGTCCGCCTCCAGGGCGCGCCCGGAGCCACCATCCAGGCCACGTCGGCCTCCCGCGTGGCCATCGTGCTGCGAGGGACCGGGACCGCCGTGGCGGGTCTCACCCTCACGGCGCCTGCGGCCACGGCCCGGCTGGGCTCCCTCGAGCACCACCGCATCGTGCTCGACGGCGGCTCGGGGCAGAGCGTTGAGGACAACCACGTCATCGGGGGCCCCGCGGCGGGCATCTTCGCCTTCGGCGCCACTGGCTTCACCATCTCGGGCAACGTCGTGGAGGACACGATGGCGGACGGCATCCACCTCACCCACGGCTCCCGCCTGGGCACCGTGTCGTCCAACGCGGTGCGTCACCCCGGTGACGACTGTGTGGCCGTGGTGAGCTACCGGGCCGACGGGGCCATCGTGACGGGCATCCTCGAGCACGACAACCGGTGCTCGGACAGCTACAACGCCCGGGGCTTCAGCGTGGTTGGCGGCCAGGACATCACGATCCGTGACGGTCGGATCGACGGCACGCGGGCAGCCGCCATCTACCTGGCCAGCGAGGGGTCCTACGACACCTTCGCCGCCCAGCGGATCCAGGTGCTGGACAACCACATCACCGGGGCCAACACCGACCCGTCGGTGGACCACGCCGCCATCTTCAGCTTCGGGCGGCCGGGCTCGGTCACGCTGGGTACGAGCGCCGTCTCCCTGCAGAACGAGGACCTGCTCATCTCGGGCAACACCATCGACGGCACCGCCTCGGCCAGCCCCAGCGGCACCGCAGGGCGCATCGGCGTCGTGCTCAAGAACGCAGAGCACCGCCGGGTCCTCATCACCGGCCAGACGATGACCGGGGCGCCCGCCGCACCCACCATCGAGGCGTCGGGTGCGGCTGCCGACCAGTACCGCACCTCGGCCAACACGTTCAACGGCTCGGCCCTGGCCGAGGCGGGCACGGCCACCCCACCAACCCCGCCCGCGCTGGCCCCGGCCACGGCACCCTCGACCACGGTGCCGTCCAGCACGGTGCCCTCGAGCACGGTGCCCTCGAGCACGGTGCCCTCGACCACGGTGCCCTCGACCACGGTGCCCTCGACCACGGTGCCCTCGACCACGGTCCCGCCCAGCCCCACCCCAGCCACGGAGGACGGGTCCCGCTACACAGCGGTGACGCCGACGCGGGTGCTCGACACCCGGACCGACGGGGGTCCGCTGGCCGCCCTGCAGCCTCGCTCCGTGGCACTGCGGGGCCGGGCCGGCGTGTCCGACCAGGCCACCGCTGTGGTGCTCAACGCTACGGTCGTCGACCCCACCGATCCGACGTTCCTGGCCGTCTACCCCTCGGGCGTGGCCTTCCCCGGTGCCTCAAGCCTCAACGCCGAGGCCGGCGACACCGTACCCAACCTGGTCACCTCGCCCCTCGGGGCCGACGGCGCCGTCGCCGTCGTCAACGGCGCCGGCCGAGCCCACGTGGTCCTCGACCTGGTGGGCTATTACGCACCCACGGGTGGCGGGGGGTTCCACCCCCTCAGCCCCGTCCGGGTCACCGACACCCGCACCAGCGGTGGCCCCCTCACCGCCGACGAGGCCCGAGCCGTGGACTTCGGCGCCGTGGCCGGCATCGACCGGGCCCATCTGCGGGCCGTGGCCCTCAACGTCACGGCCACCGGCTCGACCACCGGGGGCTATCTGGCGGTGTACCCGGCCGGCGGGGCCCGTCCCCTGGCCTCGAACCTGAACTTCTCCGCCCATCAGACGGTGCCCAACGCCGTTGTCGTTGGCACCGGCGGGGGCCGGGCCGTCGTCTACAACGCCCAGGGCACCACCGACGTCATCATCGACGTGGTGGGCTGGTACGACGACGGCACGGTTGCCGACGGCCTCACCTTCCACGAGATCAACCCGGCCCGCATCCTCGACACCCGCGACGGGGCTCCGGTGGGTGCTGGGGCCGAGCGGTCCTGGCTCTTGTCGTCCCAGGCCACCGTGCCCGCCAAGGCCCGGGCGCTGGCCCTCAACGTCACCGTCACCCGGGCCACCGGCCTCGGCTTCGTCACCGTCTTCCCGTCCGGCCCCCGACCGGAGGCCTCGACCCAGAACACCTCACCGGGGCTGACCCGGGCCAACCACGCCCTCGCCTCGTTGTCGAGCTCGGGTGCCCTCACGGCGTACAACAGCACCGCCACCACGCACCTGATCTACGACATGGTGGGCTGGTTCGGCTGAGGCCGGCCGCCCTACCGGCCGGGCCGATGATGCAGGCGGACAGGAGGGGAGGTCGCCGGCCGCTAGGCTCGTAAGCCCAGGCTGCGGGGTCGGGGGCAACGGCGGAGGTCAGTGCTTGCGGGTCGTCATCGCGCACGAGTGGTTCACGGTCATGGGCGGGAGCGACAAGACGTTCCTGGCCCTGGCCGAGATGTTCCCCGAGGCCGAGCTGGTGACCGCAGTGGCCGATCCCGCCACCCTTGCGCGCTACCTGCCCGACCGACCGGTGCGCCGCCTGTTCGTGGATGCCATCCCCGGCGCCCGCACCCGATGGAAGCAGCTGGCCCCCGCCATCATGGCCGGCTGGATGTGCTATCGACCTGGTGACGTCGACCTGCTCATCACCAGCAGCCACTTCGCGGCCACCGCTGCGGGCTGGGGCTTCGAAGGCCGCCAGGTGGCCTACTGCCACACCCCCATGCGCCTGGCCTGGCGACCCGATCTCGAGCATGCCCGCCTGCCCCTCTCCGAGGCCGTGACCACCAAGGGGGTGGCGCCGCTGCTGCGCCGCTGGGACCGGGCCGCATCGCGCTCGGTGGACGACTTCGTGGTCAACTCGACGACCATTGCCGAGCGGGTCGGCACCGCTTACGGGCGGTGTTCTACCGTCATCCACCCCCCCGTCGACACCGAGCGGTTCCTGCACACCTCCCGCCGCCCGGCCGGCCACTTGCTGGCCTTCGGTCGGTTGGTCGCCTATAAGCGCTTCGACCTCGCCATCGCCGCCGCCAACCAGCTGGGCATGCCCCTGGTGGTGGCCGGTGACGGTCCCGAGGCCGAGGCGCTACGGGCCATGGCCGGCCCCACGGTGCGCTTCGTGGGCAGGGTCAGCGACGAGGCCTACGCCGGGCTGCTGGCGGGCGCCAGCGCCCTGCTCTTCCCCGGCGAGGAGGACTTCGGGATCGTGCCCGTCGAGGCCCACGCCGCCGGGTGCCCGGTGGTGGCGTACGGCGTAGGCGGTGCCCTCGACACGGTCTCGCCGGGTGTGACCGGCCAGCTCTTCGCCGAGCAGTCCGTAGGTTCGGTGGCCGACGCGATCCAAGCCTGCCTCGACCACACGTGGGACGAGGACGTCCTGCGATCGGCGGCGACCCCGTTCTCCAAGGACCACTTCATCCGCCGTTTCCGGGCTCACCTCGACGCCGCCTGACAGTGACAATGGGGGTTGGGCCAGCGCACCGCCGGTCTGACCAGCGCCTGACTGGCTTCGTGTCCTGAACGGGATTCGTCGACCGGTAGGACGCTCGCCCCGTGCGCCTGCTCGTGATCGACGTGACCTCATTGCGCCTCTGTGTCAAGCAGCGGCCCGGCGGGTGCGTCGTTGGTGGTCATCGATCGCCGAGTTCCATGTCGCCGCGGTGATCGACCCGGTCGGTCGTCACCTCGGCCAGGCCAGCTTCGACACCACCCCCGCCGGGTCCAAGGCCCTGCTCGCCTGGGCGAACGCGTTCGGGCCTCTCACCCTGGCCGGCGCCGAGGGCACCGGCGCGTATGGGGCGGGACTCGCCCGGTTCCTCACCGTCGAGCACGTCACCGTGGTCGACGTCGATCGGCCCGACCGCAAGACCCGCCGCGATCAGGGCAAGTCCGACCCCATCGACGCGTACGCCGCCGCCCGTGTCGCCGCGTCGGGTCGGGCATCGGGCACCCCGAAGACCCGCACGGGTGACGTCGAATCGGTCCGGGTCCTACGTGTGGCCCGCACCGGCGCGATCCGACGCATGAGCAAAGGCGTTGACCCAGCTCAAGTGCCTGATCGTGACCGCCCCCGACACGCTACGCCCACAACTCGCCGGCCTGGAGGGCCGCCGGCTCGTCACGACCTCCGCCCGCCTGCGACCAGCCCGCGACGACACCGTCACCGTTCGCGAAGCGGGCCCCGCGACCGGGCCGGCTCACCGACCCGACCGCAGCGACCAAGCGCACGTTGGCCTCCATCGCGGGGCGGGTCGAGGCCCTCGAAGCTGAGATCACCGAGCTCGACGACGACCTCGCCGGCCAGCTCCTCGTCACCGCAGGAGACACCCCCCAGTGCATCCCCAGCGAAGCCGCTGTCGCGCGTCTCTGCGGCGTCGCGCCCATCCCTGCCTCGTCCGGCAAGGCACAGAACCACCACCGCCTCGACCGAGGCGGGGACCGAGACGCCAACGTCGCCCTCTACCGCATCGTGTTGTGCCGGCTCCGCTGGAACCCCGTCACCCCGCGTCTACGTCGAGCGACGCACCAGCGAAGGCAAGTCGAAGAAGGACATCATCCGCTGCCTCAAGCGCTACATCGCCCGCGAGGTCTACACCGCCATCCAGACCGACCTCAGCCCCGCAACCACCCCTTGACATCCATAGGAGCATCCTGCCCGTCGATGCACGTCGTCGGCGCGACACCGCCCCGGTCCCTGCGCGGGGGACCGGGGCGGTTCCCGTCGTGGCCGCCCGTTGCTGGCTTCGTCGGGTCTGGGGGTGGGTCCGGGGTAGGCCCGCAGATCGCCTTTGCCTAGCCGGGGGTGCCGTAGCGCAGCTGCCTATCGTCGACGTCGGACACGTCGAGATCGGCCCGTGGCGCCGACTTCGTCGGCGCACCCGTGGTGGGCACGGCGACACGCGATGCATGGGTGGCGCCGCCGCGCGGGGCATCGTCGTCCTCGATGAGCACCAGGCCCCCGACGTTGGCGCCGGCCCGCTCGAGCAGGTCGAGGGCCTCACGCACTGCGTCCATCGAGGTGCGACCGGAGGCGGCGACCACCAGGGTGGTGTCGACCAGGCCTGACACCCGCACGGCATCAGCGGAGTCACCCACCGCCGGGGTGTCCACGACCAGCACGTCGCAGTCCCGGCTCAGTTCAGCCAGCATCTGTTCGAAGGCCACCCCCCCGAGCAGATCGTCTGCCGTGGCGCCGGCCCGCCCTGCGGTGAGAGCACCCAGCGACCGCCCGGGGGCGCCCAGCACCACGTCGGTCAGCACGGCCTCGCCTTGCAGAACTTCGCACACCCCGTCGTAGCCATGGAGGCCCAGAGCCGCAGCCAGCCCCGGGCGGCGGAGGTTGCAATCAACGACCAGGGCGCGCAAGCCGGCCTCCGCGAAGGCGGCGGCTAGGTCGGCAGCCACGACGCTGGTGTCCAGGATGCCCACCGAGCTGGTGATCTGGATGCGTCGGGGCGGCCGCACGGTGTCCGGGTCGGTCAGCGCAGCCCGCAGCTCGCTGCCCCCCGTCGTCGTCGCCGCAGCTCCAGGTCGGAGTCCGTTGCGGGAGTGGCCACCCAGCTCGGCCAGCACGGGCACGCCGGGCAGGCCACCGCGCAGGTCCTCGGAGGGACCGACCGGACGCGACGCGCGGCCGATGAGCAGGGCCAGACCGAGACCGGCGAGCATGCCCACCACCAGGGCGAAGGCGGCGCTGCGCAGCGGGTGGGGGGAGGTGGGCTGGCCCTGTACTTCGGCGGGCGCCAGCACTCTGATGCTGTCTGCGGCCAGAGCCGCATCGACGCTGTAGCTGTTCAGCCGGTTCTGGAGATCGGTCCTGGACGTCACCAGGGAGGCACGCTGCTGGTCGAGTGCGGCGGTTGGTGGTGCGGCGGCCGCGGCGGCGGTGATCTGGGCGTCCAGGCCGACGATTTCGGCGTCGAGCCCGGTGATGGCTGCGGCCAGGCCCGTGGCGGCGAGAGGTTGGTCACCGCGAGCCAGGGCCACTCGCATCTGGGCTCGGGCATCGACCAGGGCGCCCCGCTGCTGCTGGAGGCCGGCCAGGCCGGCGGCCCCCGCCGCGCCGGCGGCCTGCTGGTCGATGGCGGCGATCTGGCCGTCCAGGGTGGTGATCTGGGCTGACAGTTGGGTGGTGGCAGCCTCACGGCCGGCCTCGGCCTGGGCGCCACGCAGTTCCAGGTAGGCCTTCACCGCAGCATTGGCGCCGGCGGCGGCCAGTTCGGCTGTCGCTGCCGTGGCGTGGACCTCGAGCACGTCGGCGTCGAAGACCGGGTCGACGGCGTAGTCGAAGGACCCGCCGGCGGCGGCCTCAGCGGCGTCGCGGACCGGCGCGCTCAGGACGACCTCGGCCTGGGTCTGCAGGAAGCGCGCCGGTTCCCCGGCCAGGTCGCCCGACGATCCCGGGAAGCTGGCGGCGCCGTTGGTGAACAGCACGGAGGCCATCGACGCGTAGCGCTTCGACTGCGTCGAGGTCAGGGCCAGGGAGCCGGCGACGGCCACGATGGGGAGCAGGAGCACCAGCCACCAACGCCTGCGGATGTCTCGCAACGCCCTCCCCACGTCCAGCACGCGGGCATCGTCATCGACGGGCGGGGCGCTATGCCGCCGACCGCCGTTGCTGGTGGGACCGCTTCCGTTGATCAACGTCCGTCGAGCCTTCCCTCGCCTGACGACGGCCGCAGGCCGACGTCGCCTTCGTTCCCGGACCGGGCGGTGGGTGCCCGTCCCGGCCTACCTTCGTCCCATCGGGCCGGCGGCCAGCCCTGACCGCCCCGGCCGAACGGTGCTGCCCCGGGCGCGGGCGCACCCGGCGACGTGCCCGCCAACCTGGCGCGCACCGCGGCTACCGTCTCTGCCGCCACGTCGGTCCACCGCCGAGGTTCGGAGGGGCTGACGACAGGTCGGCGGGGCACCCCGAGGGCGTTCACGATATCGTCGACCCAGGCTCCGACGTCCCCCAGTGGCAGGGTGGTGGCCCGACCCCCGGCCGCTTCGGCCATGGCCGGGTCGGTCGACGCCAGCACAGGGCTGTGGAAGGTCACCGCCTCCAGTGTGGGCAGGCCGAAGCCTTCGACCACGCTGGGGCACACGGTCAGGGCCACGTGCTCGTAGAGCCAGCGCAGTTGGGCGTCGGCCACGAAGCCCAGGTGGACCACACCGCCGGCTCGCTCGGCCGTCACCAGGTCCTCGTGGGCGGTAGAGCCCGGGGCGGGTCGCGGGCCGACCACCACCAGGGTGGCGCCGGCTCGGCGGGCCACCACCCGGGGCCACGCCCGCAACAGGAACGACACGTTCTTACGGGCTGTGAAGTCCGAGACCACGAGTGCGCAGCGGCCGGCTTCGAGGCCGGCGACCGGCTCGGGCCGCGCCTCGAGCAGTCGGCTGGCCACGGCCAAGGGGACCACAGTCGTGCGTCCCCAGGCTCCCGGGACCCAGCGGTCCGCCGCTCGCGCCGAAGCAGCGCTCACCGCCAGCAGCAGGTCGGCGTCGGCCATCGACGCCAGGTACGGGCCCTTCAGCAGGTGCCGCTTGAGAGCGCCGAAGTCCTGGGGCCGGTCGAGCAGGATGGTGTCGTGCACGGTGAGCACCCGCAGCGCCGGGGTGCGCCGGGGCACCAGGTGCTTGGTGCCGTGGACGACGTCGAAGCCGTGACGCAGACTCGCGGGGACCAGCCCGCTTCGCTCGCCGAGGGCGTTGACCAGGGTGTGGTCCGTGGGGGATAGGACAAGTCGCGATTGGGGCAGGCAGAGCTCGTCGCGCAGCACCTCGGCTGCGCCGGGCGACGCCAGCACGCTCAGCTCGACCTCGTCGTGAGCCTCCAGGGCCCGGGCCAGCTCGACGACGTAGCGAGCCATGCCGCCACCCTTGCCGTCACCAGGCACGTGGGTGGCCAACAGCAACCACGACAGGGGCAGGGTCATCTCGGCCTCCACAGGGACGGTGTGCCGCCAGCGCCGCTCGGGACGAGAGCTCGGCCGGTGGACGGCCCGACTGCGTCGGTGTCCGCCGTCTCCGGAGCCCTTGCGCCCGAACGGGCGCGGTCGCGAGCCTGTCGGCCCACCGCCCACAGCACGGCGACGAGCGCCACCCACACCGGGAGGTTGCGGCCCAGGGTCCAATACAGCTCGCGTGGCAGCTCCAGCAACCCGGTGAAGATAGCGGGGTAGAGCAGCATCCCGATGGTGCGGCTCCGCCGGAAGCTCTGGTACGCGGCTCCGGCGGCGACGCCGGCCACGGCCAGGAAAGCGATGCCCCCGACAGGCCCGAAGTCGACCGCCGGGGCCACCAGGCCGTTGGGGCTGTTGAACTCGGGGTTGGCGTAGCGGGCCAGCACGTCCTCGTAGCGGGGTCGGTCGGCCGGCGGCGTCGGCGCGGTCACCCGCTCGTAGGGAACTACGGACTGGACGGCCGGGAAGCTCCAGAAGAACTCGACGCTGTAATAAGGGAGCTGGGCGTCCCACCGGTAGTGGTCGTAGAGGACCTGGCCGTTGTTGTAGCTGGTCGTGTAGTAACCGAGCAGCCGGGACACGGCGAAGCTGGAGTAGCTCTGCTGGGACGTCGACGAGAAGTAGCTCCAGCTGCGGGACAGCTCGAAGCCGGCGAAGACGGCGAACAGCAGGGGCACCGCCAGCAGCGGGGCGAACTGCACGAGGCGCCGGCGGTGCCGCGAAGGGCTGCCGGCGGCCACTGCCCCCCGCACGACCAACCAGGGGACGGCCAGCTCGATGATGGCCAGGCGCTCGGCCAGGAAGTAGCTACGGGCTGCGGCGATGGCTAGCAGGATCAGCAGACTGCGCCGAATGGCCCGGGAGCGTTGCCGGGCGTCGAGCACGGCACCCACGATGACGGCGGCCACGCCGACCTGGGTCAGGGTCGTGACCCCGCTGATGCCACGGAGCCTGTCGCGCAGCGCGCTGTCGTAGATCTGCCCCGACCTGGCCATGTCGACCAGGCCCCAGGGCGTGATGCCCCGGGCCAACAAGGCCAGGCCCCACAGGGCGTAGGCCGCGAAGGTGATCCGGATGAGGATGGGGAAGGCCCGCCGCAGCGTAGCCTCGGTCCCGGGGCTGAGGGTCGGCCACGGGGCCGTCCCCGGTCGGCCGCGTCGCACGAGGCACCCACCGGCCACGCACCCCAGCACCAGGGCGGCGAGGGCGGGGCCGACGAGCGCCACCGTGTCCATCGACACCCACTTGGGCGTCCGCCACGCCTCGCGGTACGTCTCGGGCGAGGTCAGCAGGGCCACGAGCAGCGTGGGGACCACCAGTGCCACCACCGCAGCGCCCGGGTGCAACCACCAGCTCGAGACCAACCGCGTGCCGTCGCCCTTGTCGGGGCGACCGCCGGGAAGGAGGGGGCCGCGGCCGTCAGCCGACAACCCCGGTGCCGCGCGCCACGAGGGGGGCAGGACGCTCATTCGTTCCGGTTGAAGGCCGTCAGGGTGCGTAGCAGGATCGTCATGTCACCCCAGATCGTCCAGTTGTCGATGTAGAAGTTGTCGAAGCGGATCCGGTCCTCGATGGAGGTGTCACCCCTCAGACCATGGATCTGCGCCCAGCCGGTGAGGCCGGCGGGCGATCGGTGGCGCTGTGAGTAGCCGGGGAACGCCTCGGCGAAGCGCTCTACGAAGTGCGGCCGTTCGGGTCGGGGCCCGACCAGGGACATGTCGCCGCGCAGCACGTTGATGAGCTGCGGCAGCTCGTCGAGGTTCAGGCGCCGCAGATGTCGCCCAATCGAGGTCAGGCGCTGGTCGTTGCGCACCGTCCACAGGGTTTCGGAGTCGTCGTTCACCCGCATGGACCGGAACTTGAAGAGGGTGAAGCGTCGGCCGTGGAGGCCCAGGCGCTCCTGACGGAAGAGGATCGGCCCGCGGCTGCTGAGGAGCACGGCTGCCGCGCACAGGGCCATCAGAGGGGTGGCCAGGACCAGCATGGCGGCTGCGACGAACAGGTCGAAGCCCCGCTTGCAGCGCTGTGAGGTGACCCGGGACGACCGGCGATGGATCCAGACGAGGGGTACACCGCCCACGTCCTCGGCGGACGGGTCCGACGCTGCCGCACCGACCTCGAACAGTCGGGGCACCACCAGGACATCGACATCGTCGGCGGGCAACTGGCGGATGACGTCGACCAGGCGCCAGTCGCGGACGGCCCCGAACGTGATGACCACGCGCTCGATGCCGAAGCGCTCGACCACTCCGGGCAGGTCGTCGAGCGACCCGACGAGGGTGGTGTCGTGCACGTGGTCGGGGTCGTCGACCACGCCGACCACCTGCATACCGGTCTGGGGTTGCTGGGCCAGGTAGCCGGCGAGGCCCCGGCCCACGGCCCCCGCCCCGACCACGAGGGTCCGAGCCGAGAGCACCCCCCGGCGTCGCATCGAGCGCACGACGGAGAAGGTGGCGAACCGACCTAGCAGCACACCGGCGGCGGCGGCCGTGAGGGAGGTGAGGGCCCCGACCTCGCCCGACCACATGGTCAGGGGGAAGGACAGGATGAGCACCATGAGGGCTAGGCGGGTCGACAGCCGAGGGGCCTCCTGCATGGCGCTGAGGGACACCCGGGGACGGTCGTAGTCACCGATGGCGGTGAGCAGGGCCCAGAACCAGCCCGCACCGGCTGCGGCCACGGGGAGGGGGACGCCTGTCAAGGTCATGGCCAGCGCCACGACGGCGATGTCGACGGCGGGAATCAGCTTCCGTTCGATCCCCACGCCGCGGCGTGGGGATCGGCCCGACGCCGGGATGGGGGCCCGTCGGGCGCCTGGGGACGACCGGAGGGTCGCCCGAGGGGGGGCCGAGGCCCCGGCCGCGCCCACCAGCCGGCGGCCGCCGGTCACGTTCCGGGCGCGCCCTGTAGGGCCGCCCGCCATCACTTGCGTCGTGCTCCGCCGCACTGTCCGCCTCCGCTGTAGGTCGCCGCATCCCTGCCAGGGGAAACGGTCGGGTGGGCGTTCGCAGCAGTTCCGCCGCTGCGACGCTCGATACGTTCCTGACATGGCGACGACATGGAGCCTATCGCCACGTTCGGTGATGGTCCGCTTCCCCCTTGTTTCTCATGAAGTCGACACAATCAGGGGTGCTTGCCGCTTGGAATGTCGAGACGACCAGCCATACCCTTCCCTTGCATGAGGCAGACATGCGGCTCCCGAGGGGGTTGTCACGCAACGTCGACGCCACTGGGTGATTTAGCCCATCCGTCGAGCTGAGCGACGTCGGCCAGCTCGATGGCTGGCGCTGAGCCGACCACCTGAGCCCTGTTCGGGGTGCCGGCCCCTCGTCGGCCGTGGTGGCGCTGCGGTCCGGCCGGTTTACCCGAAGGTGTGAGGACAGGAGGTCGGGGTGGCGCGAGCCATGCGGTAGCAGGCCGCTCCCGGCCGCTCCCGGCCGCTCCCGGCCGCTCCCGGGCGCAGCGGACCGCAGCGACGGTCCGGCCCTCCTCGCGTCGGGCAGGTATCGCCCGACGAGTCATCACTCGATGTGGTCGATGTGGGTCGCGAGTCGGAACGCGAGCGCGATGATGGTGAGCGTGGGGTTGGCGTACCCCGCGGTGGGGAAGGCGCTGCTGCCCAGGACGAACAGGTCGGCGACACCGTGCACCTGCAGGTCGCGGTCCACCACCCCGGTCCGGGGCGAGGACGACATCCGCGCCGTGCCCGAGGGGTGGAACGCGTCGGCAGCCGAGGCCCTCCAGGCGTCGTCGTCGACGAGGACATCGAGCTCGGCGAGCTCGGCGACCCCGGTGCGGCTGAGGTCGGTGGCGATCCAGCGGGTGAATCGGCGGCTGGTCTCGATCTCGAGGTCACCGCAGCGCCAGTCGACCCGGGCCCGGCGCAGGCCCAGCGCGTCGGTGCTGCTGCCCAGGGTCACCCGGCTGTCGGGGTCCGGCGCTTGTTCCAGCCACACCTGCAGGCGTACCCGGGACGGTCGAGCCCCGGTGGCCAGGCCCCGGCCATAGCGGCGGTACACGTCGCGGGCGAGCGAGCGGGGAGCGCGCAGCGCCAACCCGACCTCACCGGCCAACCGGGCAGGCACCCGCCGGGTGCGCAGGGCCACTGCCAGGCGATGGGCGGCGGCCATGGGGGCGTCGTCGTGGTCGTGCACGAAGACCGCGGTGGCGTCGAGCAGGCCGTGGCGCTCCTGGGCCGCAGGGGACAGCCGGACCTTGGGGAACAGCCGTCGGCGGCCGCGGTGCAGGGCGATGTAGCGGTCCTGCAGGACGCGGTGGTCCCGAGGGAGCACGTCGGCGGTGAACACGACCGGGTGGTCCTGCAGGTAGCGACCAGTGTGCTCCCGACCGGCGCCCAACCCCACACCGGCGGGGTCGCTCAGCTGCAGCAACCGGGCGTTCTCGATGGCGCCGGCGGCCAGGACCACGCGGCGTGCCTCCAGGTGCTGGGCCCGACCGTCGTCCCCCACGACGTCGACGCCGGTAGCGCGGCCGCCGTCGACGTGCACGGCGGTGGCGGTGGCATGCAGGACGGTCGTCACCCGGGGGTGGGCGGCCAGCTGGCGGTGCTGCTCGGTCCCCAGCAGGGGGCGGTGCACGTACTCGGTGAAGTCGTGAAGGAGGTGCTGTCCATCCCAGTCGAGCGGGTCGAGCCGGGGGTGTTCGGACCAGCGCCGGGCGTCGTAGCCCAAACCCGACAGGCCCAACCACCGCTCGGCGGCGTCGTAGTGGGGGTCCAGATCCTCGAGGCTGAGAGGCCAACCGCTGTGAGGCACCCAGACTCGTTCCCGCAGATCGAGGGGGTGGAGGCGCATGCACTGGCCATGCCACAGCTGAGCTGCGCCGCCGAGCCCACGGGCCCGGCCCTCGACGAGCCGGGTCGTGGTGGGGCCACCGGCCGCCTCCCCCTCGTTGAGGTGATCGTGGGCCAAGCGGTCGTCGTCGTCATCGGGGAAGCCACCCGATTCCACCATCAGCACCTCGTGCCCGAGGTCAGCCAGGTGCAGCGCCAGCCCCAGTCCCGCCGCTCCTGAGCCCACCACCAGGGTGGCGCCAGTGGGCCCCCGTACCGGCTCGCGCTGGTGGAAGTCGTAGATGACCACGCGTGCGTCCTCACGTCGGGTCCGCCGGGACCGGTCGTACCGTCCCCGATCGCGGCGTCTCGTGTGACACGGGGAAGTTGAGTGGCCCTAGACGGTAGCGCCGGGACGTGGTGCGGCGTCGCCGGGGCCGCCCGCGATGGTCGGAGCCAGCCACTGGGTGGGGGGTGGCGAGCCGGGTGTCACGTAGGTCTGCGAGGCGGCGGGGCGGGCACTCGTTACGCTTGGACCCAGGGTGGTGCCGGTGGTCGACACTTCGGACAGCACCGACGGAGCGCTCAACCGTCGACCACGTCAGTCCGCAGGGTCCGGTGGGTCGCGGACCACCGGCCGACGGCGGCGCCCGGTTCGGCGTCGCCTTGCGCCCTGTCCCGGCCGGGCGGTTGCACGGAGGAGCATCGATGGTGGACGTGGTGTTCGGGACGGCACAGCTGTACGGGATGGCATCCGAAGACGCCTCCGAGCTGTTGTTGGAGGAGGCGCACCGCGTTGGCATCCGGCGCATCGACACCGCTCCGTCCTACGGGCGCGGCTCCTCCGAGGCGCGCGTCGGTGCCTTCCTGGTGCGTCACCCCGACGTGACCACGGTGACCACGAAGGTCGGCATCGAAGCCTCCGAGGCGTCCCACGGGGCCCGTCGGGCGGCGGCGGTGGTGGCCCGACGGTTGCCCGCCGGGACCCGGGCGCGCCTGCGGGGAGCAGCCAACCGGTCCACGCAGGGCCAGTTCGATGCCGCCACCGTGGCCTCGTCGATCGACCGCTCCCTCGCCCGGCTCGGCCGCATCGACCGCCTGCTCCTGCACGAGGTCCACGCCGAGCAGGTCACCGACGAGCTGCTGGCCGTGCTGGTCCGTCGCCGCCAGGCCGGTGACGTGGTTGAGCTCGGAGTCGCCACCGAGAACGAGTTCGCCCTGGCTGCGCTGGCCCGGGGTCCCGACGTGTTCTCCGTGGCCCACATCAACGTCGGTCCCCTCCACATGCCAGTGGTCTTACCCCCCCTCGTGACCATCCGGGTCGGCCACGGCCTGCTGGGCAACGGCGGCGAGCACGCGCGTGCCCTCGCCGCCGTTGCGACTGCGGACACCGCGGCGGCTGCGGCGTGGCGAGAGGCCACCGACGGCAGCCGGTGGGCGGCCAAAGCCGGGTTGGCCCACGCCCTGCTGGCCCGGGCCACGGGCCTCGACGTGGACGAGGTGATCGTGGCCACCACCCGGCCGGTCAACGTGGCGCTGGCCGCCGAACTGGTCGGAGGGTCCGCCCCCATGCCGACCGAGGTAGCGGCGGCGCTGCACGGCTTGATCGCCGCCGTCAGTGGTCAGGCCGTCCAACCGAGGCGTTCGTGAGCACGGCTCACGTGGTGGGCGGGGGTGCCGACACCGCCAGCGTCCGACGGCTCGTCCTGCGGGGCGGGCTGTGGTCAGCGGCCAGCCAGCTGTTCCCCGCCGTGGGGACTGCGGTGCTATCGGTGGTGGCGGCGCGGGCGCTGGGATCCAATGCGCTCGGCCGCCAGAGCCTCATCGCCTACGTCAACGCAGCTGCGGCGGCCGTCGTCGTGGGGTCGTTGACCTCGGCCAGCCTCCGCCACCTCGGCCTCCTGCACGGCGCCGGCGACAGCACGGCCGAGCTCACCCGCTGGACGCTGCGGGCCCACGTGGCCGCCGGGGCCCTGGTGTGCGCCCTCATGGCCGCCACCGGCGCGGCGGTAGGTCGTGACCACGTGGCCTGGGCCGTGGTCGGGTCGGTGTCCTTGATCGACGCCGCCGCCATGGGCATCGGCCTACGGGTCGTGGTCAAGGACGGTTGGGCCCCCTACGCCCGACTGTCGCTGATCTTCCAGATGGTCGGGCCGCCGCTGGGGATCGTCGGGGTGCTCGTGGGGCTGGGCATCACTGGCATCTTCGTGGGCGATGGGCTGGCTGCGCTCGGTCTCCTTGTCGCCCTGACCTGCCTGTACGGACCGCGGACGAGGTGGAGCCGGGCCCTGGCTGCTGCGGTTCCCGCTGACGGAGCCCGACTGTCGCCCCGGGGTCGATGGCGCCTCGGTGGGCTCGGCGCCCCCGGGTTCGGGCGCACGTGGCGCCAGTTCGCCCTCGTGGAGCTCATCACCCAGGTCGTGGCCAAGCGGGTCGAGTTCGTGGTGCTCATCGCTGTGGCCACCAGCCAGGACGTGGCCATGTACTCGGTGGCCTTCACCTTCGTGGTGCTCATCGCTCTGGTCCCCTCCATGGTCGCAAGCGCCGCCCTGCCGGTCATCGCCGCGGCCGAAGGCGGGGGCTCGCTCGAATCGGCCACTGCCCACGTACGGCTGGCCATCCGGCTGGGCACCTTGATCTGCGTGCCCCTGGTGGCCCTGGCCGCCGTGGTGGGTCCCACCACGGTGCTGATCGTCTACGGCGCCGAGTACGTCGACGCCGCCCGGCTGGTCCCCGTCGCCGCCCTGGCGCTGCTGGCGTCGGTGGGCGGAGGTGTGTGCGGCAAGTACTGGGCTGGCCGGGGCAGGCTCGGGGTGCTGTTGGCCGTGGGCGCGGGAGCAGGCCTGGTCGACGTGGTCGTGGCCGTCGTGCTGGCCGCCCGCTACGGGGCCCTGGGGGCGGTGGTGGCCAACCTCGCCGGCCAGGCCGTGTTCGCCGGTGGACTGATCATCGTGACGGTGCGGCGCACCGGCGCCCTGGGTTGGTACCGCCGGGGCCTGGTCACCATGACCACCTCCAGCGTGTATGGGGGCCTGTTGGCCGCCGCCACCATCTCGGTCGTCAACGGCGGCCTGGTGCAGGACACGGGCATCGTGCGCTCGGCTGCGGCGCTGTCCGCTGGCGGAACCGTGGGGGTGGTGGCCACGGTGCTTATGGCCATGCTGCTGAAGGTGCTCGACGCGGAGGAGGCCAGCTGGTTGGCCCCCCTGCTGCCTCGTCGGCTGTGGGGTCTGCTCGCCGCCGTCACCGCCGGCCCCGGACCCCGGCCACGCCCCGTCGCGGTGCGGGCGGCGATGTGAACGCCTGTGAGCTCGTCGCCGTAGGAGCGTCGCTCGTCGCCGGTTGGACCGATCGAGTCGATCATGGGGCCTTCACCGCTACCCTCGACAGGTACGTCATCCTCGCATAGGTGTTCGGCACCAGGTCGGGGCGGCGGAGCGGGCGATCGGTGCCGAGGGTGCCGGGCGACAGGGCGGGGCACAGCGCGGGCCCCACGATGAGGATTTCGGAAGGCGGCCCATGCACGGTGACGGCATCGACGGGGCCCAGCGCCCGGCCATCTCGCTGGTGGTCAGCACCATCGGGCGGCCGGAGGCCCTCGGGCGACTCCTGGCCTCCCTGCTCGACGAGTTCGACGAGCTCGGTGGGCCCCGCGGTCCCGGGGTCGCCGCAGCGGGAGGTGTCGAGCTCGAGCTGGTGGTCGTCGACCAGGACCCTCAGCAGCGCTGTCTGGCCGTGCTCCAGGCGGCCGGCTTGCCCTTCCCCTGGCGCCACTTGACCTCGGGCCTGGGTGCGTCGGTGGGCCGCAACGTCGGCTTGGCCGCGGCGCGAGGTGCCATCATCGGCTTCCCCGACGACAACGCGTGGTTCACCGGCCGGACCCTGGCGTCCGTGCTGGCCGTGTTCGCAGCCCGTCCCGAGCTGGGCATCGTCTGCGGCCGTCAGCTGACCGCCGACGGGCACCCCAGCATGTTGCGCTGGGCGCCCACCGCCCGCGCCGTCACCAGGGCCAACCACCACCGGACCTCCATCGCCAGCACCATGTTCCTGCGGCGGCGAGCACTCGAGGCCATCCCGTGGTTCAACGAGGACCTCGGTGTGGGCACGGCGACCTGGTACGGCGCCTGCGAGGAGTCCGACCTGCTGCTGCGGGCCATCTACGCCGGCGCCCCGGCCTGGTACGAACCCGACATCGTCGTGCTCCAGGACGACCCGCGCGACGAACCCACCCCCGAGTTCCGGACCAAGATGCTCCGGTACGGCTGTGGCCAAGGGCGCCTGTGGCGGCTCCACCGCGTGCGTGCGCCACATGTCGCCGCCCTCCTCGGCCGAAAGGTGGTGAAGGTGCTCCAGCTCCTCGCCCGTAGGCAGGTGGCTGGTGCCGGGGACGAGCTCGCCTGGATCCATGGCGCGCTGTGCGGCCTGGTCGACCGACCGCCGCGGGCCTTCGCCGGGCGGCCCACCACCAGCCTCGCCCCTGGTGCCGCCCCCCCCGGGCCTCCGCCGGGGTGGGGGCAGCACGGTGACGGGGAGGCCCCGGCAGGCGTGCCCGTCGATGCCTCCACAGGGGTCGAGCTGGTCGACCGACCACCCCCGGAGGACGGGCTGGCCGTCAACCGGGGGCGGGGACAGTGGTGAGCGACGGGCGCGGGTTGGCGGGGAGCCGGCGGCCACGCCGGTTGCGCATCACGCAGGTCGTGGCGACGGAGCAGTTCGCCGGACCCGAGCGCTACGTCGTCGAGGTGGGCGGCGAACTGGCTCGGCGAGGCCATGATGTGGTGGTCGTCGGCGGCCAGGCCAGCGCCATGCAACGGTTGCTCCCCGGATCGGTGCGCTGGTACCCCGGTGCCTCGCTTTCCAACGTCGTCTCCGTCCTGGCCCGCGGCGGCCGGCGCGACATCGTCCACAGCCACATCACCAGAGCGGACTTCGCGTCGCTCGCCGCCGCTCCGTTGACCGGCGGTCGGCGCGTCTCGACCCGCCACATCACCGCCCCCCGGGGCTACTCGGCCGCGGCGAAGCGCGCTGCCCGACCTCTGCGTGCCCTCCTGGCCTGTGAGATCGCCGTCAGCGGCTTCGTGTCGGACCAGCTGGACGTCCCGGCGGACGTGGTGCTGCTCAACGGTGTCCGCAACGAGGAGCCCGTCACGTGCGCCCGGCGTCCCGTCGTGCTCATCGCCCAGCGGTTGGCACCGGAGAAGGACACAGCCACGGCGCTTCGCGCCTGGGCCTCCTCGGGCCTGGCCGGTCAGGGCTGGCGGATGGAGATTGCCGGTGAAGGCCCCGAGCGGGCGGCCCTGGAGCGCCTGGCGGGGGAGCTGGGCATCACGGGCAGCTGCACCTTCCTCGGTTGGCTCGACGACCCCACCGCGGCATTGCGGATGTCCTCGATCCTGTTCGCGCCGGCACCGGCCGAGCCGTGCGGACTGACCGTGCTCGAGGCCATGGCCGTCGGCACCCCCGTGGTGGCCGCCGGATCGGGCGGCCACGAGGAGACCGTCGGTCGGGTGCCCGGTGCCGCGCTGTTCCCGCCGGGGGACGATGAGGCGGCCGCCGCCCACCTCGTCCGGCTGGCTGGGGACGGAGCCTGTCGCGCCGCCTACAGCTCAGCGCTGCGCCGCCGCCAGCGGGGGCTGCTCAGCATCGATGCCCACGTCGACCGGCTCGAGCGGCTCTACCTCGACCTCTCTGGCTGAAGCGATCACCGAGCAACCCGACCACCAGGAGCTGACGTGACACGAGTCATGTCCTTCGACATCTTCGACACCGTCCTGACCCGGCTCGTCGGTGCCCCCGACCGGGTGCACCACCTCACCGGTCAGCACCTGTGCGCCGCGGGGGTCATCACGGTGTCGCCGGCGGCGTACGCCGCCGCGCGCCAGCACGCCGACCACGACCTCGGTGCACGCTGGGGGCACCCCGCACCCCTGGCCATCGTAGCGGCGGAGGTCGTGGTGCGCCTGGGCCTCGTGCCCGTGGCGGCCAAGGCGCTGGTCGACGCCGAGCTCGGTGTCGAGCGCGAGGTCTGTCGACCGGTACCCGGTGCCGTGGAAAGGCTCGCGACCGCTCGCCGCCGCACCGGGCGGGGGGTCGTCTTCGTCTCCGACACCCCCCTGCCTGAGGCGTTCCTGCGCGAACTGCTGGCTCACCACCACCTGCTGGAGCCGGGTGACCAACTGTTCGGCTCGGCCGACCGCGGTGCCGACAAGCACGGGGGTGGGCTCTTCGACGTCGTTGCCGCGGAGCTCGGCGAGCGACCTGAGGACATCGAGCACGTCGGCGACAACCGCCACAGCGACGTCGTCCAAGCTCGCCGTCATGGCTGGCGGGCCCACCACGACGCCCGTGGTTCGCTCAACGTGCACGAGGAGCTCCTCGAGCGCAGCGCATCTGACACCGATGGGGTCAGCTCGCGTCTGGCCGGAGCGAGCCGCCTGGCCCGCTTGGACGCCGTGCACCGGGGTGCGGACCCGGCGTTGGCCGCGCTGGCCGCCGGCGTCGGGCTCCCCCTCCTGGTCGGCTTCGGGGCGTGGGTCGTGCGCCAGGCCCGGCTACTCGAGCTCGACCGCCTGTACTTCCTGTCCCGAGACGGCGAGGTCCTCCTCGACGTTGCCGCCCCTCTCGCTGCCAGCGCGAGAGCGGTCACGTCGTGCCATTACCTTCGGGGCTCGCGCCTGGCGTGGAACCTCCCCAGCACCGCGGCCCCGTTGGGAAGGAACAGGGACGAGTGGCTGCACGACGACCGCGACCAGCGGGTCGTGTCGGCCCGGCTGAAGCTGGCTCGCCTCGGCCTCACCCCCGAAGCCGCCTACCGCTGCTGCGGTTCGCCGCTCCTGGCACCGTGGCAAGCCGATCGCCACCTGTCCGCAGACGAGCAGCGGGAGCTCTACGAGCTGCTGGCCGTGGGCCCCCTGGCCGATCAGTTGACACGCACGGCCAACGAGCAGCACGCGCTCATGCTCCGTTACCTGGACCAGGAAGGCGTGACTGCGCCTGGGCGCGTGGGCATCGTCGACGTCGGCTGGCGGGGTCGGATCAACCGCTCCCTCGAGGAGGTTCTCCGCAGCGCCGACAGGCCGTTGCCGGCGGCCCACCTGTTCGTGGCCCTCTTGGAGGACGCCCGGTCGCTCATGGGCCCCGACCTGCACGACCGCTCGCGCGCATGGCTCTTTGACGAGAGTCGGCACAGGGGCGTGCAACGGGTGAGGAACAGCGACATCGTCATGATCGAGTCGTTCACGAAGAGCTCCCAGCCTTACACCCGTGGGTATGAGGTCGTCGGCGGCCGGGTCGAGGCCCAGCTGGTGGAGGCCGTCGACGCCGCCGCTGTCCAGGCGGTGCTGGCTGACTATCGAGACACCGTCTCGATGGGCATCGTGGCCCTGCTGGAGGGCGGCCCCGTCGAGGACGGGCTTGATCTGGCCTCGGTGGTGTGGCGCCAGCTTCTGGCCTTCTGGAGGCGGCCTGGCGTGACCGAGGCGCTGGCCTGGGGTCAGCTGCCCTGGAGTGAGCACTACGACGGCCACGACCACGTCCCGCTGGCGCCCCCGCTCCGTCTCCGGGCCATTGCCGCAGGACTGCGGGCCGAGGGCGTGGCGTGGCGACCGCGCAGCCTGTGGCGGGCCGGCACCGCTGCGGCCAGCTCACCGCCACTGCGAGCGGCCCAGCGGGGCTTCGCCGTGGCTCAGATCCAGGCCCGGCGGGTGCCCAAGATCGCCGCCCGGTTGCGCAGCGAGGTCGCGCTGCGGCGCGGACCCTGACTGGTCAGGCGTGCACCCGGCGACGCCTCCGATCCACCACCTCGGCCACGAGGGACTCGCTGGCCACCCCCCAGTCGTGCGTGCTGGCCACCGCTTGCAGCGACGGCCGGTCAGGCCTGGTGCCCAGCAGACGCTCGGTGACGGCCACCATCTCGTTGGCCGAGCTGTAGCGCGCCACCCCTGGCGTACGCACATCAGCCATCCCCATGGTGTTCCGGCAGACCACGGGTAGGCCGGCCGCAAGGTACTCGTACAGCTTCATGGGGCTCCGCCCGTCGTTGCCCGGGTGGTCCGACAGCGGCAGTAGGCCAAGGTCCGCATGCTGGAGCAGCGCCGGCAACCGGTCGTAGGGCACCGTGCCGAGCACGTGCACGTTCGGTCGACGGCGCAGGCACGACAGGTCCGACGGTCCGGCACCGACGATGACCAGGCTCCAGCCCGGGCGTGCTCGGGCCAGGTCGTCGAGGGCGGCGACATCGAGCCGAGCGTCGATCGCACCGACGTAGATCAACCGGGGGTGGTCCAGGCCGACCAACTCGGCGGCCTCGGGCACCGGCGAGGAGAAGTGTCCGAACTGGACGCCGTTGGGGCACACCCTGATGGGCAGCTGCCGGGCCTCCTCGTAGGCCTCGATGTGGTGTGCGACCACGGAGGAGGTGGCCACCACGAGGTGGGCCCGCCGCAGCGCTCGGCGTTCCACCGCTGCGTAGTGAGGATCGCCACGCAGATCGACGTACACGTCGGTCGGTCGGTAGACGACGGTCGCCTCGGGGAACAGCTCGGCCGCCGAGGCGAGGACGGGGTGGTCGATGACCACGGCGTCGCAGGAGGGGAACCCGGCGCGGCGCAACGTCCGGTGCAGCGGCGGCACGATGGTCCGGTGCGGTCGCAGCCGGGGCTCGAGCCGGTCGACGATGCGAGGCGTCATGGGCAGCAGCGCCGGCGGTACGTAGGAGACGACGTTGGGGGCGACGACCGTGGGCCGGATGTGGGCCAGGCGGGTGTAGAAGCTCCGGCGGGCGAGGTAGGCCAGGTGGCGGACGTCCACGGCTGCAGACACGTGGCACACGTGGTGACCACGAGCTCCGAGCTCTCTGGCCAGGTGGTGGCTACCGACCACGAACGTGGAGCCGAAGTTGGTGTGGCTGAGGAACAGGAATCGCAAGCGTGTGCTCCAGCCTCGTGGATCGTGACGGGGGTTGCTCCGTGATGCCCTGGCTCGGGCGCTAGGTCGCCAGGTCACAGCCCTGCCGGAACGACGGCCGCCGTGCGAATATCACTCGATGTAAGCGTACCTGCGCACGTGGCGTTCGAGTGCCGTGTGGTCGGAGCCACCATCAGGCAAAGGGGCGTCCGTTGAAGGTGTTGTCCGTCGCCTCGACTTGGTCTCGGGCCACGCTGGCCACGTCCAGGGCTGTCTTGGACGGGTCCCCCTCGAGGGATTGGCCGACGATGCTGATGCGGGTGTGGAAGCGGTTGGCGAACCGGATGAACGAGCTGCTCGCCGGGGCATCAGTGATGGTGTTGCCCGAGAGTCGGATGTCCTCGTTGGCCAGGCTCGTGGACGTGCCCCCAGTGTCGGCGGCGCCGTTGCGGCCGATGCTGAATATCGCTGCGTGGTCGATGGAGGGGTCGGTGTTGGCTCGACTGATCACGTTGTCCACCACCTGTACGTCGTGTGCGGCGTAGGTGTCGTAGCTGTCCTCGCTGGCCAGGTAGACGCCGGCTGCCCTCGTCGAGTCGATCGTGTTCCGGCGGATCACGATGCCCTGGCCTCCCACCACGCTGAACCCCCGGGCGTGGTAGCTGTCACGGCAGGTGTTGCCCTCCTCGAGGACGTTGCTGACGACGGCACCATCGGCCAGGTAGCTGACGACGGCGACGCAGTCGTCGCCTGGGTGCTCGACCACGTTCCCCAGCACGGCACCCCGCCGGGCGCCGAAGGTGCTGTGGATGCCGTCGGCGAGGGTGTTCCGGACCTCGTTGCCGGTCACGAGGTAGTCCGTGGCCCCGAAGACGAACACCCCGGTCGCGGGGCTGCCATCGATGACGTTGTCCGCCACCCGGACGCGAGCGGCGCCGTCGATGACGACGCGGTGGCTCTCGAGTGCATCCTTGCGCTGGAGCGCCTGGGGGGCCTGCAGCTCGAAGGTGCTGAGCGCGGTGTCGTCAGCCCGGAGCAGGACGGCCACCCGCTCCGCCGACGTGGCCACGAGGGTGGCACCCGGCTCGCCCCGAAGCTGCACCCCGGGCCGGTCCACGATGATGACTTCGTCTTGGCGGTACCGACCCGCTGGGAACACGACCTCCCCACCCGTCGGCGGGAGACTGTCCATGGCCGCCTGCAGCGCCGCGGCTACGTCCACGGAACCATCGGTCTTGGCGCCGAAGTCGGTCACCCGGGCACTCGCCGCCGGCGGGGCCCCGGTCTCGGCCATGGCGAGCGCAGCGCTTGGCGGCTGGAACTGCGAGGTCGCCCCGGTGACCGTGCCCACCGTTGCGGCCGGGGAGACCGAGGAGGTGGTGTCCGGCTCGGCCACGGAACCACTGGAGCAGCCGGCGGCAAGCAGGCCGACGAGGGCGCCGACACCGGCAGCCGACCTCCACCTGATCGAGCGCGCGCCAAGAGCGAGAGCCGTGGACATGATGTTCCGCCTTCCGAGGGGCTGCCTGTGAGGGCCCGAGCCGCCGTCTGCCGCGCCCGCCCAGGGTACCGGCGTGGTCCCGTGCTCGGACGGCGCCGGCCCACTGGCGCCGGCTCCGCCCAGAGGAGCGGGCCCAGACCCGGGGGGCGGTAGACCCCGGTAGTAGGGCCCCGTCGGCCTCGCCCAGGGGGAGCACATCTGTCAGGATCAGAGGCGATGTCGGCGGGGCCTGGTCCTGCCCCGGAGCAGAAGGTCATCCTGACCGAACCGCGCGAGCCACTCCTACGTCGCCCCGTCATCGCGCCCCCGTCGGCCTCGACGCCGGCTTTCCGTTCCCTGCTCCACGTCAACGAGAAGGGCGGACGCTTCGGGGGGACCGAGGAATACCTGTCCGTGCTGGGCGCCGAGCTGCGCCGTCGTCGGGTCCTGTCCCACCTGGCCTGCGGCTCCCACGGCACCGACCTGCCCGAGGGATTGGCCTCGACCCACCTGATCGAGGGCCTGGCTCGCCGGGAGGGGGCACCGGGCACCGACGAGGCCCTGGCCGCCCTGGTCCATGAGCTCAGACCCCAGGTCGTCTACCTGCACAACCTCTTCGACGCTGGGCTCGTCGACGCCCTCGACCGCCTGCGGCCCCGGCCCGTGCTGCTGTGGTATGTCCACGACCACTACCTGACCTGCCTGACCGAGCTCCGCCTGCGCCAGGACGGGCCGTGCACCAGGCGGCTGGGCCAGGGGTGCCTGGAAGCGGTGGCCGCAGGGGACTGCGTGCGCCGCCATGCCGGGCGCGCGCTGGGCGTGCTCGAACTCGATGCCCGCCAGACGCTGTTGGCCGCCGCAGCCAAGGTCGACGCCGTGGTCGTGGTGAGCCGCTACATGCAGGATCTGATGCGGGCCCATCTGCCCGACTGCGCCGACCGCGTCCACCTGCTGCCCCGTCCCATCCGCGCCGTGTCCCCGGCCGAGCGCCGACGGGGTGGTCCTGGGGACGGTGATCGTCGCGGGGCGGACGGCAGCCCCGCCCGGGCCCGACCGGCCCAGGTGGTGTGCGCGGGGCGCATCACCCCGGAGAAGGGCGTGGACGTGGTCATCGATGCCCTGGGTGCGCTCGGTGCCCTGGGTGCCGGGGGCCCGGCGGCGGGCACCGGGCCGGTCGAGCTGTGCATCGCCGGCGTGGTGGAGCACGAGGCGTATTGGGCCTCGTGCCTGGAACGGGCCCGGTTGGCCGAAGCCGCCAACCCCGACCTGCGGGTCCGTTACCTCGGTCACCTCTCCTACGACGCTGTCGACGGCCTGTTCACCGCGGCCGACGTCGTCGTGGCGCCATCCCTGTGGCCCGAACCTCTCGGCGTGGTGTCCGGCGAGGCCCTGGCCCGGGGTGCCGCCGTCGTCGCCTCCCGGGTCGGGGGACTCGACACCTTCGTGGACCACGGCCGCAGCGGTCTGCTGGTCGAGCCCGGTGATGTGGCTGGATGGGCCGCTGCCCTCCAGCGCCTGCTCACCGACCTGCCCTACGCCCGGCGTCTGGCCGCGTGTGGGGCCGAGCTGGTGGCCCGTCACAGCATCGCCTCCCATGTCGACGCCCTCGACTCCCTGGTCACCGGCTTGAGGGCGACCAGGGAAGTGGGAGGTGGTGGCGCTCAGGCGGGGCCGGCCAACCCGTCGAGGTAGGCCACGACGGCAGCCTGGCCGCCGTGCTCGGCCCAGCCCCGGGCCGTGCCCCCGAACTCCGTGTCCACGATGGCAGGATTGGCTCCCAGCTCGATGAGGGTGGCCACGGTGGCCAGGTCGCCCCGCAGGGCGGCCTCGTGCAGGGCGGTGGTGCGGTGCCGGGCGTTCACGTCGAAGCTGAGGCCCGCGGCCAGGCGCACCGCCTCGGGTCGGCCCAGCCTGGCCGCCCGCGCCACCAGGTCGGGGCGACCCTGCCGGGCCCCGTCGAGCAGCTCGGGCTCGGCGGCCAGCAGGGCGTCGACCACGGCCCGGTCCGGGGCCAGGCACGCGCCCACGAAACGGGTGAGGGGGTCGACGGTGGCGGTGTCGGCCCCCGCCGCCGCCAGCAACCCGGCCACCTCGAGGTTGCCGTGCAGGACCGCCCCTCGTAGGGGCGGCGGCCGGCGTAGAGCGGGTGGGTGCCCGCCTTGTTGGGGTCCACCCCCCGGTCGAGCAGCAACCGCACCCGCCCGACGAGTCCGGCCTCGGCCGCGTGCTGTAGGGCCTCGGCCGCCACCTCGGTCGGTGACTGGTGGGCGGGACCGAGCCGGCGCTTCCACGGGCCGCCGTCGCCCCGGCCCAGGCCGTGGTCGAGGAGGAGCTCGAGGAACGCGGTGTCGTCGCGGGCGAGGTCGCCCGCCCCCCGGTCGTAGATGGTCTGGCTGTCGTTGGCATCGGCCCCGGCCTCGAGCAGCAGCCGGGCCAGCTCGAGCTCGTGGCGATGGGGGGGGGAACGCCCTGCTCACCCCGACCGAACACCCCGGTCAGGGCGGTGAAGGGCGAGGGCAACCCGTCCCACAGGAAGCCCGCGTTGGGATCGGCCCCCCGGGCCAGCAGCAACCGGGCCACGCCCACGGGGTCACCGGCGCCGACGCCGGCGGAACCGTCGAGCTGGGGATCGTCCAGTCGCGAGTAGGCCAGGTAGAGCAGCGGCTCCCAGCCGAACGGACCGCCCTGGCGCGAGGCGGCGGCGGGGTCGGCGGCCAGGATGACGTTGGCCGTGGCCAGGTCCCCGGTGGCGGCGGCGGTGTGGATGGTGTGACCGGACAGCGTGGGGTGCTCGGCAAACAGGTGGGCCGCGGCCCGCCAGCGGCCGACGTCGTCGGCGTCGTCGGCGCCGTCGGCGCCGTCGTTCAGGCAGGCCAGGCGCAGCAGCTCGTCAGCCCGGGCGTCGTCGTCGGCCAGGTCACCCCCCACGGGCTGGGTGTGAGGGGACCAGGTCAGCCGATTGACCAGCTGGACGTGGTCGCGCAGCTTGGGCCAGCTGGCGAACCCCTGGTGGCGGGCCACGGTGAGCTGGGCGTCGGCCAGCTTGAACGCCGCCGCCGGGGGCGACCCCGCCGTCAGTCCGGCGAAGCGGGGATGACGGGCCCTGACCAGGTTCACCGCGCCGTCGGCTCCCGATCTGACCAGTTCGCCGGGACCAACCCTTTCTGCCAGGTCGCCGGTCCACCGGGGCAGCCGAGCGATTCGCGACGACTTCCCGACCTCCTGATCACCTCTCAGAAATCACGGTAGAGCGCATGACGTGAGGGGAGGGAGGTTAAAACGTGATCGGTCCTGACCTGCGGGTATCCGCTGGTCAGGACCGGTGCCGTTGGCGCCCTCGGCAGGATTCGAACCTGCGCACACGGCTCCGGAGGCCGATGCTCTATCCCCTGAGCTACGAGGGCGGGGTCAGATGACACTAGCGCCCCTGGCGCGGCCGCCGAAACTGCCTCGTACTGGCCCCCGGGTGCCCAGGTACCGTTGGCCGTCGTGATCCGGGACCAGTTGAGCCAGGCCGTGGCCGATGCGCTGCGCACCATCGGAGTGACCCCACCCGAGGTCATCCCCATGGAGCGACCGGCGCGCCGCGAGCACGGTGACTGGTCCTCCACCGTCTCCCTGTCGGTGGCCAAGGTCGCGGGGCGCAAGCCGCGCGACCTCGGTGAGGAGTTGGCCGCGGCGCTGCGGGCCTCTCCGCCGGCCCACGTGCGCCAGATCGACGTGGCCGGCCCCGGCTTCGTCAACTTCCACCTGGCCGAGACGTGGCTGACCGACGTGCTGCGGGTCGTCGTCGCCGAGGGGCCCGACAGCTACGCCGCCGTCGACCTGGGCCGGGGGAGCACGACCAACGTCGAGTTCGTGTCGGCCAACCCCACCGGTCCCCTGCACGCCGGGCACGGCCGCAACGCCGCCTATGGCGACGCCGTGGCCCGCCTGCTCAGCCGCAGTGGCTACGCCGTGACCCGGGAGTTCTACCTCAACGACCGCGGCACCCAGATGGGCCACTTCGCCGCCTCCCTCGAGGCCCGGCGCGACGGCCGGCTCATCCCCGAGGGCGGTTACGCCGGCCAGTACATCATCGACTGGGCCGCCGAGATGCCCGAGGGCGTCGACGCCCTGGAGTGGGGCCGGGACCGGGCCATCGCCTCACACATCGCCAGCCTCGAACGGCTGGGGGTGCACTTCGACGTGTGGTTCTCCGAGCGTGAGATGGTGGCCACCGGCGCCATCGAGGAGACCCTGGCCCTGCTCGAGGCGCGGGACATGGTCTACGAGGCCGACGGCGCGCTCTGGCTGCGTTCGACGACCTTCGGGGACGACAAGGACCGGGTGCTGCGCAAGTCCGACGGCGAGTACACCTACCTGTGCCCCGACATCGCCTACCACCGCAGCAAGTTCGATCGGGGCTTCGCCTGGCTCATCGACGTGTGGGGGGCCGACCACCACGGCTACGTGCCCCGCCTGCGGGCCGCGCTGCAGACCCTGGGCCACGACCCTGCCGAGATCACCTTCTGCATCACCCAGCTCGTGCAGCTGGTGCGCGACGGCCAGGAGGTGCGGCTGTCCAAGCGCACCGGGGAGATCGTCGAGCTCGACGAGGTGCTCGACGAGGCCGGGGCCGACGCCACCCGGTTCACCTACCTGCTGCAGTCCGTCGACTCGCGCCAGGTGTTCGACATCGCCCTGGTCACCCGCAAGGCCATGGACAACCCCGTGTACTACGTGCAGTACGCCCACGCCCGCATCTGCTCGCTGACCCGCCAGGCCGCCACCCAGGGGGTCACCCGCAGCCCGCTGGCCGAGGTCGACCTCGGCCCCCTGGTCCACCCCCGCGAGCTGGCCGTGCTGCGGTTGCTCGAGGAGCTGCCCGACGTGGTGGCCATCGCCACCCGAGAGCTGGCCCCCCACCGGATCACCGCGTGGGTGCGCGAGCTGGCCGGTGCCTTCCACGGCTTCTACACCGACTGCCGCATCATGGGCGACGACGTCAGTGCCGAGACCACCCAGGCCCGCCTGTGGCTGGTCGAGGCCAGCCGCATCGGCCTGGTCATCGGTCTCGGGCTCCTGGGCGTCAGCGCTCCCGAGGCCATGTGATGGGCACCGTGGGGAGCGTCGTCCCCTGGGGTCTGCTGCCGGACACGGCCGAGGTCGGGCCCGGGGGGGAGCTGTGCATCGGCGGGGTGGACACCCTCGAGCTGGCCGAGCGCTTCGGCACCCCCCTGTTCGTCTACGACGAGGAGCACCTGCGCCGCCGCTGCCGGGAGGCCGTGGCCGCCTTCCCCGGCGGGGCCAGCTACGCGTCGAAGGCCTTCCTGTGCGCGGCCATGGCCCGCCTCGTCCACGAGGAGGGCATGACCATCGACTGCGCCTCGGGCGGCGAGCTCGACGTCGTGCTCCGGGCCGGGGTGCCGGCGTCGACGGTGGTGCTGCACGGCAACAACAAGTCGCTGTCCGAGCTGGCCGTGGCGCTCGATGCCGGTGTGGGCCGCATCGTCGTCGACTCGTCCGACGAGATCGACCGCATCGCCACCCTGGTCGAGCGGGGCCACCGCCGGCCCCAGGTGCTCATCCGCATCACCCCGGGGGTGGAGGCCCACACCCACACCTACGTCCAGACGGGCCAGGCCGACTCCAAGTTCGGCTTCGGGCTGGCCAGCGGGGCAGCGGCTGCGGCGGTGGCCCGCCTGTCCGCCCCGGGCAGCCCGGCCGAGCTGGTCGGTTTGCACGTCCACATCGGCAGCCAGATCTTCCTGGCCGACTCCTTCGCCCGGGCCCTCGAGCTGCTGACGCCCTTCGTGACCTCGTGCGGCCTGCCCGAGCTGTGCATCGGCGGCGGCCTCGGCGTGGCCTACGTCGAGGGCGAGTCCTCCGAGGCCATCGGGGCCTGGGGAGCCCGGGTGGCCCAGGCGGTGGCCGACGCCGGCATCGACGCCATCGTCTCGGCCGAGCCGGGCCGGGCCATCGCCGCGTCGGCCGCCATCACCCTCTACACCGTGGGCACCATCAAGGACGTGGCCGGCATCCGCACGTTCGTGGCCGTGGACGGGGGCATGATCGACAACCCCCGCCCCGCCCTCTACGGCAGCGAGTACGAGACCTTCCTCCCCCGCACCGTGCTCGCCCCCCGGCACCGCACCGTGCGGGTGGTGGGCAAGCACTGCGAGTCGGGCGACGTGCTCGTGCCCGAGGCGCTCGTGCCTGCCGACATCGTCGTCGGGGACGTGCTGGCCACCCCGGTGACCGGGGCCTACGGCCACGGCATGGGTTCGAACTACAACCGGCTGGCCCGGCCGGCCGTGGTCTTCGTGCGCGACGGGGTCGCCCGTCAGGTGCTGCGCCGCGAGACGCTCGACGACCTGCTGGCCACCGACTGCGTCCTGACCGACGGGACTCTGGCCGGGGACACCTCACCCGCTAGCCTGCCGGCCCGATGATCGCCACCCGAACCGTGCGCCTGGGCCTGCTGGGCTGCGGGATCGTGGGCTCCGCCTTCGCTGCCCTGATCGCCGAACGGGCGGCCGCCATCGAGGCCCGCACCGGCCTGCGCCTCGAGATCACCCGTGTCGCCGTGCGTTCCACGTCGCGGGCCCGGGACGTGGTCCTCGACCCCTCGGTGCTGACCCACGATGCGTCGAGCGTGGTCAGCGACCCCGACGTCGACATCGTCGTCGAGCTCATCGGGGGCATCGAGCCCGCCCGCCACCTCATCACCGAGGCCCTCGGGCGGGGCAAGCCCGTGGTCACGGCGAACAAGGAACTGCTGGCCAACGTGGGCCCCGAGCTCTACGTCGCCGCCGAGGCCGCGGGCGTGGACCTGCTCTTCGAGGCGGCGGTCGCCGGGGGGGTGCCCATCGTGCGCCCCCTGCGGGAGTCACTGGTGGGCGAGCGCATCACCCGGGTGATGGGCATCGTCAACGGCACGACCAACTACATCCTCACCCAGATGGCCGACCACGGGGCCAGCTACCACGAGGCCCTGGCCGAGGCCCAGTCCCTGGGCTACGCCGAGCGTGACCCTACAGCTGACGTCGAGGGTTACGACGCCGCCGCCAAGGCCGCCATCCTCGCCACCATCGCCTTCGGGGCCGCCGTCTTCGCCGGCGACGTGTACCACGAGGGCATCTCGGCCATCTCCACCACCGACATCGACTTCGCCCGGCGCCTGGGCTATCGCATCAAGCTGCTGGCCATCGCCGAGGAGCTGCCGTCGAGCGATGGCGGCGACCCGTGCACGGCGGTGCGGGTCCATCCGGCCATGGTCCCCGTCGACCACCCCCTGGCCGCGGTGGGGGGCAGCTTCAACGCCGTGTTCGTCGAGGGTGACGCCGTGGGCGAGCTCATGTTCTACGGCCGCGGTGCCGGGGGAGCGCCGACGGCGTCGGCCGTGCTCGGCGACGTGGTCGACGCCGCCCTCAACCTGCGCAGTGGGGCCGCCGGGCGCATGGGCGCCCTGCGCCCGGCCCGCATCGTGCCCATCGACGAGCTGCGCTCGGCCTACTACCTGCACCTCGAGCTGCTCGATCGCTCGGGCTCGCTGGCCGAGGTGGCCACGGTGCTGGGACGCCACGACGTGTCCATCCGCTCCATGGAGCAGGAGGGCCTGGGCGACGAGGCCCGCTGCACCTTCATCACCCACCGGGCCCGGGAGGCGGACGTGCAGGCCACCATCGCCGAGCTGCGGGGCCTGGGCACGGTGCGCCGGGTCCGCGGCGTGCTCCGGGTGATCGGCGAATGAGTCCCGCCTCGGCCGCGGCGACACCGTCGACTCCGGCCTCCGCCCGCTACGTGTCCACCCGGGGCCACGCCCCCGACCTGGGCTTCGCCGATGCCCTGGTGGCCGGGTTGGCCACCGACGGGGGGCTGTACGTGCCCGCCGAGATGCCGACCCTGCCCGAGCGTTGGCAGGAGGCTCCCGAACGGGGCTACGTGGCCACGGCCATCGACGTCATGTGGCCCTTCGTGGCCGGCGCCTTCGAGCGCGACCGGTTCGCCGAGCTCGTGGCCGACGCCTACCTGCCCTTCGACGACCCCGCCGTCGTCCCCGTGGTCCCCCTCGAGGAGGGCCGCCACCTGGCCGAGCTGTTCCACGGTCCCACCCTGGCCTTCAAGGACGTGGCCCTGCAGCTGGTGGGGCGCATGTTCGACGAGGAGCTGGCCAAGCGGGGCCAGCGGGTCACCGTGGTGGGGGCCACGTCGGGGGACACCGGCTCGGCCGCCATCGAGGCCCTGCGCGACCGCGACGCCGTCGACGTCTTCATCCTCCACCCCCACGGCCGGGTGTCCGAGGTCCAGCGCCGCCAGATGACCACGGTGCTGTCGACCAACGTGCACAACCTGGCCGTCGACGGCACCTTCGACGACTGCCAGGACCTGGTCAAGGCCCTCTTCGGCGACGTGCCCTTCCGGCAGCGCTGGCACCTGTCGGCGGTGAACTCCATCAACTGGGCCCGGGTCATGGCCCAGGTCGTCTACTACGTGACGTCGGCCGCGGCCCTGGGTGCGGGCCCCGACCGCCCCGTCAGCTTCGCCGTGCCCACCGGCAACTTCGGCAACGTCTACGCCGGCCACATCGCCCGGCGCATGGGGCTGCCCGTGCGCACCTTCGTGGTGGCGTCGAACGCCAACGACATCCTCACCCGCCTGTTCTCCACGGGCACCATGGCCATGGAGGGGGTCACCCCCACCTGGTCACCGTCCATGGACATCCAGGTGTCCTCCAACCTCGAGCGCCTGCTGTGGGAGGTGCTGGGACGCGACGGGGACCAGGTCACCGACCTGCTCACCCGCTTCCGTCACGAGGGCACCGTGACGGTGGACCCCGACCGCTTCCGCGTGTTGGGCGAAGGCTTCGCCGTCGGCCGCACCGACGACGACGCCACCCTGGCCACCATGGGCGACGTCTACCGGTCCACGGGCCGCCTCATCGACCCCCACACCGCGGTGGCCCTGCACGCGGCCCGCGACGTGCCCCCCTCGACCGAGCCCATGGTCGTGCTGGCCACGGCCCATGCGGCCAAGTTCCCCGACGCCGTCGAGGCCGCCACCGGGGTTCGCCCCGCCCTGCCGCTCCGGCTGGCCGACCTGCTGGACCGTCCCGAGCGCATGACGGTGCTGCCCAACGACGCGGGGGCCATCGCCGCCCACATCGCCGCCCACGCCCGGGGCTGACGACGGGCTGGGCGACCGGCGCCAGCGGCGTCGTCGGGAGGGTTGCCGCTGCGCCCGGGCCGACGAGCGCCTGCCATGATGTGGCCATGAAGTACGTGGTGTGCGTGCCCGACGGCTGCGCCGATGAACCGATCGACGAGCTCGGGGGGCGCACGCCGCTCGAGGCCGCCCACATGCCCAACCTGGCCGCCCTGGCGGCGCGGGGCACGGTGGGCCGGGCCGCCACCATCCCCGACGGGCTGCCCGCGGGCAGCGACGTGGGCAACATGTCCATCTTCGGCTACGACCCCACCGAGCACCACACGGGCCGGGCCCCCATCGAGGCCGCGGCCATGCGCCTCGACCTGTCCGGGGACCGCATCGCCTACCGGTGCAACCTGGTCACCGTGGGGGCCGACGGCACCATGGTCGACTTCGCCGGCGGCCACCCCGACAACGACACCGCGGCGGAGGCGGTCAAGGCCCTCGACACGAAGCTCGGTGGCGAGGTCACCTTCCACCCCGGGGTCCAGTACCGCCACATCATGCTCGCGCCCGCGGACTGGCTCGACGCCGACTGCGCCCCGCCCCACGACCTGCTCGGCCAGCCGGCGGCGGACCCCACCGGACCGGCCGCCGCCCGCCTCGTGGACCTCATGGAGCGCTCCCGGGACGTCGTCGGGGGCCGTGACGGTCTCGAGGCCAACCAGATCTGGCTGTGGGGCCAGGGCCGCGCTCCCGTGCTGCCCAGCTTCCAAGCCCGCTACGGCGTGCGCGCCGGGTTGGCCACCGAGGTCGACCTGGTGCGGGGCCTGGGGGTGCTGGCCGGCGTGGACGTGATCGACGTGCCCGGGGCCACGGGGTGGTTCGACACCGACTACGCGGCCATGCGCGACGCGGCGTTGGACGGACTGGCCGGTGGGCTCGACCTGTTCATCATCCACGTCGAGGCCACCGACGAGGCCGGCCACGCCGGCAGCGTCGAGGAGAAGGTCAAGGCCCTCGAGGCGTGGGACCGCGACATCCTCGCCGGGCTGGTGGCCGGGCTCGACGCGTTGGGGCCGTGGCGGCTGCTGCTCCTGCCCGATCACCCCACCCCGGTGCGGCTGCGGACCCACACCCGCGACAGCGTCCCCTACCTCCTCGTCGACTCGACCACCGCCGGCCCCGGTGGCACGTACAGCGAGCCCGGAACCGCCCACTGCGAGGCCGTGGCCGGCCACACCCTGATGGGCCTCCTGGTGGGCCAGGCCTGAAGGCACGGGCCCGTCCGCCGACTGCCTCGTCGGCTGCTTGTTGGCACGGTCGCGGCCTGCTGGTTAGCATCGGCGCTTTCCGGCTCGCCTCACGTGGGTGCCCGCCCGGATCTCGCCGCGGGGGCAAGGCGAGGGTCATCATCCCTCGCTCTCCGCCCCGGTGTTGCCGCTTCGACGCGGCTGGCAGACCCGTCCGGCCCACCCGCCGCGCCGCGGGCCGCCATCCCACGGTGCTGACGTGTTCGCCGAGTCCGGTGTGATCGCGCAGTCGAGCAGTGAGCAAGTCGAGAGAGATGCAGTGAGCGCAGCGAGCGGCCGTCGGGGCCGAGAGCGGGGAAGCCAGTGAGCGCAGCGGTCGATGCCCACGAGCTGGAGCGGGCTGCCCTGCAGAAGAAGGATCGGGAGCAGCTCCAGGCCATCGCCACGGCCATGGGGCGCAAGCCGCCGTCGCGGCTGCGCAAGGACCAGATCATCGATCTGATCCTCGAGCTGTCCGGTGTCGGGCCTGGTGGCCAGGCCGCCGAAGCCCCCCCGGCCCGTCGTGGTCGGAGCAAGGCCCGCGCCGAGGAGACCGCCACCCTGTTCGCCGGTGACGCCCCCGCCCCAGCCGCCGAGGTCGCGCCACTGCCGGCCCAGCCGGCCCCGCCCAGTGGAGATGTCGGGGCCGAGGTGACGGCGGAGCCGACCGGGGCCGTCGAACCCGAGGCGCCGACCCCGGCAGTCGAACCCGCCCGGCCGTCACGCCGCAGTCGGGCGGCTGCGGGAGACGACGGCGGTCGTTCGGCCGCCCGACAGGTGCGGGCCGCCACCTCCGAGTCCTCCCCGTCCCCGGCGGCCCCAACCCCCGACACCTCGTCACCGGCCCCCTCGACCCAGGACCCGCCGACAGGGGACACCTCAGCTCAGGACACCTCAGCTCAGGGGTCCCCGACACGGGACACGACCTCCGGGGACGCGCCCGACGCCGCGCTGTCGTCGTCGGTGACCGCCGGCAGCGATCAGCCCGGCGGTGAGCATCCCCGCGGTGACCAGGCCCGTGGTGACCAGCCGCGCGCTGAGCAGTCCCGTGGTGACCGGCCGGCGCCGACCTCGTCCCGCTCGTCCCGCATGGCCGACGGCCCGTCGTGGCCCGCCCCGGCGGCGTCGAGCGCTCCGGCACGCTTCGTGTACGACCCCCTCGAGGGGGCCGAGGACGATGGCGGGCGCCACGGTGACGACGAAGGCGGCAACGGTCGGGCCGGCACGGGAGGCCAACCGGGCCAGGCCGGTGATCCCGCCGATGGCAGCAGCCGTCGACGCCGCCGTCGGGGCAAGGACCGCAACCGCGTCGATACCCCCGTCCCTCCCGGCGCCAACCCGTCGGGAACGCCCGGTGCGGCCGCTCCCCAGCAGGCTGCGCCCCCCACCGAAGGGGGCGGGGAGCAGGAACCGGTACCGGTGGCCGGCTACCTCGACCTGCGGGAGGAGGGCTACGGCTTCCTCCGGGTGCGCAGCTACCTGCCGTCCAAGGAGGACGTGTACGTCCCCTCGAAGTTCGTGCGCCAGTTCGGGTTGCGCAAGGGTGATCACGTGTCGGGCAGCAGCCGTCCCGCCGGGCGGGGCGAGAAGAACCCCGCGCTGCTGCGCGTCGACACCGTCAACGGGCGCGATCCCGAGCGGGCCCGCAGCCGCCCCCGCTTCGAGGACCTCGTCGCCGTGTTCCCCTACGAGCGCCTCATGCTCGAGGCTGATGACGGCCCGGCCGGCGACGCAGACGGCACCGACGGACCTGACGACCGCGCCTCGGACGTCACGGCCCGGGTGGTGGACGTGGTCACCCCCATCGGCAAGGGCCAGCGAGGGCTCATCGTCTCCCCCCCCGGCGCGGGCAAGACCACGTTGATCAAGTTGCTGGCCCGGGCCCTCGAGCAGAACAACCCCGAGGTCAAGGTCATCGTCGTGCTCATCGACGAGCGCCCCGAAGAGGTCACCGACATGCGTCGATCCGTCGAGGCCGAGGTGGTGGCCTCGACGTTCGACCGCCCGGCCGAGGAGCACACCCAGGTCGTCGAGCTCACCCTCGAGCGGGCCAAGCGCATGGTGGAGACCGGTGACGACGTGGTCATCCTGCTCGACGGCATCACCCGGTTGACCCGGGCCCACAACCTGGCGTCACCGGCCACGGGCCGGGCCCTGGCCGGCGGCCTCGACACCGGGGCCCTCCAGCCCGCCAAGCGCTTCTTCGGCGCCGCCCGCAACATCGACGAGGGCGGCTCGCTCACCATCCTGGCCACGGCGCTGGTGGGGACCGGTTCGACCATGGACGAGGTCATCTACGAGGAGTTCGGCGGGACCGGCAACCTCGAGCTGCGCCTGGACCGCGACCTGGCCGACGAGCAGGTCTTCCCGGCCATTGACCTGGTCGCGTCGGGCACCCGCCACGAAGAGGTCCTGCTCGACGACGAGGACCTGCTGCCCTTGCGCTCGCTGCGCCGTTCCCTGGCCGGGGCCGGTGACGGCGCTCCCGGGGCCGGGCTCAAGGCGCTGCTCGGGCGCATCGGCGCCTCGGCCTCCAACGACGAACTGCTGGCTGCCCCCGCCGAAGCCGGATCACCGTCGTCATGAGCACACCGGCCATGGCGCTGGGTGGCGCCCAGCGCAGCCGTCTGGCCCGGGTCAAGCTGCGGGCCCTGGTGCGTGACCGCTTCGGCGAACGCCAGTGGGTCGACGAGGACGTGGGCGGGCTGGCCGCCGTGCACGACGGCCACGACGGCTTCGTGCTCGTCGAGGACGGCACCACCGGCCTGGGCCACGCCCTGGTGTGGGCGGACAAGGTCGGCCTCGACGGCGACCTGCACCTGGTGGCCGACCGTGACGCCGGCGTGGCCGCCCGCCGGGCCACGTTCGTGTCCCGCCCCGTGCACGTGTGGCGGGTCGAAGGCACCAGCCTTGTCGCCGCCGAGCCCGAGGCCCAGTTGCCCCTGGTGCCACCGGCGGAGGCGGCCATGGCCGCGGCCGAGCCCCTCCGGGCCCAGGGCGCCACCGTGGTGGCCGAACACGGTGTGGTCATGGCCGAGGTCCTGGGCCTGGAGATCGGTCGCGTCGTGCCCGACAGCACGGCCCAGGGGGGCTGGGTCCTCGAGGTCGGGGTGGGCAAGAACGATCGGGCCGCCTCGGTGCTCATGGAGGCCGTACGCCCCAAGGAAGCGGCCCTGCTCGACGTGGTCGAGCTGGTGCACACCCACCGACGCCCCGACGCCTCCCCCCACCTGCTGAACCGCCTGGCCCGCCCCCGCTGGCTGCGGGACACCCTGTTGGCCGACCCGGGTGCCGTGGGCGCCACCAGCCTGGTGGCCGTGGAAGCGGCCCGGCCCCGGCTCAACCTGGTCGACGCCGCGCCGGCCCTGGCCCTGGGTGTGCGCCCCGACGGCACCGCCGTGGTGGTGGCGTGCTCGGTGGGGGTCGACCTCGAGGCCCTGCCCTCCGCCGCCGATGCCCGGGACCGCCTGGCGCCCGACGCCGAGCTGGTGCTGGTCACCCCGGCCCGCGACCAGTACCCCACCCTGCGCCGCCTGGCCGAACTGCTCCTCCCCCCGGCCCGCCTGGTGGCCCACGAGGGTGACTGGCCGAAGTGAGCACCGCGAGCCGAACTGACCGGGCCGGCGCGCCGCCTAGCATCGACGGTCGTGCGCGACCGGCTGGCTGACCTGGAGGCGGAGTTCACCGACCTCGAGCTGCGCATGGGGGATCCGGCCCTGCTGGCCGACCAGAAGCGCTATGCGGCGGAGACCCGGCGCTACAAGCAGCTCGAGGCCATCGTGTCCCGCTGGCGTCGCCTGCAGGAGGTCGAAGGCGACCTCGAGGTGGCCCGGGAGCTGTTCGAGGACTCGTCGGGCGGCGAGCGCACCCTGGCCCGGGCCGAGGTGGCCGAGTCCGAGGCCGAACAGGCCTCCCTGTCCGAGGAGCTGCGCCTCCTGTTGCTGCCCCGGGATCCGAACGACGACAAGAACGTCATCGTCGAGATCCGCGGCGCCGAAGGCGGGGAGGAGGCCAACCTCTTCGCCCGCGACCTCTACGAGATGTACCGGGCCTTCGCCGTCCGCCAGGGGTGGAAGGTCGAGCCCCTGTCCATCAGCCCCTCGCCCATGGGTGGGGTGCACGAAGCCGTGTTCCGGGTCGCCGGTGACGGGGTGTGGAGCCGGCTCAAGTGGGAGGCAGGCCCCCACCGGGTGCAGCGGGTCCCGGCGACGGAGGCCCAGGGTCGCATCCACACCTCGGCCGCCACCGTGTCGGTGCTGCCCGAGGCCGAGGAGGTCGACATCGACATCGACCCCAGCGACCTGCAGGTCGACGTGTACCGCTCGTCGGGCGCCGGCGGCCAGCACGTGAACACCACCGATTCGGCCGTGCGCATCACCCACCGGCCGACCGGGGTGGTGGTGACCATGCAGGACGAGAAGTCCCAGCTGCAGAACCGGGCCAAGGCCATGACCGTCCTGCGCTCCCGCCTCCTCAAGCTGGAGGCCGACCGCCAGGCCGCCGAGCGCTCGGGCCTGCGTCGCGAGCAGGTCGGTGGCGGCGGGCGCTCGGAGAAGATCCGCACGTACAACTTCAAGGAGAACCGGGTCACCGACCACCGCATCGGCCTCACCCTGTACAAGTTGGACCGGGTGCTGGGCAGTGGCGAGCTCGACGACATCATCGGTGGCCTGGCCCAGGACGAGCGGGCCCGTCAGCTGGCCGGAGGGGACGACGATGCGCTGGCGTGAGGTGGAGGCCGAGGGCACGACCGCCCTGGCCGGGGCCGGTGTCGACAGCCCGGCGTCCGAGGCCCGCCGCCTGATCGAGGCGGCCACGGGGGCCGAGGGGGCCGAGTACCACGACGTGCTCGACGACGACCTCACCGCCCGCCGCCTGGCCACCTTCGACCGGCTGCTGGCCCGTCGGGTGGCCGGCGAGCCCCTGCAGTACGTGGTGGGCCGGTGGGGCTTCCGCTACCTCGACCTGTTCGTCGACCCCCGGGTCCTCATCCCCCGTCCCGAGACCGAGCAGGTCGTCGAGGCCGCGCTGGCCGAGATCGACCGCCTGGTGGTGAGCGCCGGGCACACGTACAACGACCGCCTCCCCGTGGCCGACCTGGGCACGGGATCGGGGGCCATCGCCCTGGCCGTGGCCACCGAGCGCACCCACGTCGACGTGTTCGCCACCGACGCGTCGGCTGACGCCCTGGCCGTGGCCCGGGCCAACCTGGCCGGGGTGGGACGGGCCGCGGCCCGGGTCCGCCTGCTGGAGGGCGACTGGTTCGCCGCCCTGCCCGACGACCTGCGCGGCCGCCTCGGTGTGGTCGTCTCCAACCCACCGTACGTGGGCGAGACCGAGGAACTGCCCGACGTGGTTGCCCGCTTCGAGCCCCGCTCGGCGCTGGTGGCCGGGCCCACCGGGCTCGAGGACCTGCTGCGCCTGCTCGACGCTGCGCCATCGTGGCTGCGGCCTGCGGGGGCCCTGGTGCTCGAGGCCGCCCCCGACCAGACGTCCGAGCTGGTGGCCCAGGCCCTGGCCCTGGGCTACGCCGACGCCGAGGTGCGGACCGATCTCTCGGGCCGCCCCCGGGCCGTCGTCGCCCGGGTCCGGGGCTGATCGCCACCATCCCCCGGCTGCGCCCGATCGGGCGCTAGAGCTGGATCTCGGGGTAGAGGGGGAAGCGGGCCAGCAGCTCGCCCGCCCGGGTGCGGACCTTCTCCGCCGCCCCGTCGGCCACCAGGTACTTGGCCTTGGACGGGCCCGTGCTGGCCGCGGTCGGGGTGGTGTTGCGCAGGACCTCGCTGATGAGCTCGGCCACCTCGTCCATCTCGGACACGCCCAGGCCCAGCGTGGTCAGGGCCGGGGTGCCCAGGCGGACGCCCGAGGTGTACCAGGCGCCGTTGCTGTCCCGGGGGATGGAGTTGCGGTTGGTGACGATGCCCCCATCCAGCAGGGCCGACTCGGCCTGGCGACCGGTCAGGCCCCAGCTCGTGGCCGTGTCCAGCAGCACGAGGTGGTTGTCGGTGCCCCCGGTGACCAGGCGGGCGCCGCGGCGCATGAGTCCCTCGGCCAGGGCCTGGGCGTTGTCCACGATGCGCTGGGCGTAGTCGGCGAAGTCGGGGCGCAGGGCCTCGGACAGGGCCACGGCCTTGGCCGCCATCACGTGGGGGAGGGGGCCGCCCAACACCAGGGGGCAACCCTTGTCCACGAACTCGGCCAGCTCGGGCTGGCACAGCACCATGCCGCCGCGGGGGCCGCGCAGGGACTTGTGGGTGGTGGTGGTGGTGATGTGGGCGTGGGGCACCGGGTTGAAGTCGCCGGTGAAGACCTTGCCCGCCACCAGGCCGGCGAAGTGGGCCATGTCCACCATGAGGGTGGCGCCGACCTCGTCGGCGATCTCCCGCATGGCGGCGAAGTCGACCTTGCGGGGGTAGGCCGAGTAGCCGGCCACGATGACCAGGGGCCGGAACTCCTGGGCCAGGCGCCGGACCTCGGCGTAGTCGAGCAGCTCGGTCTCGGGGTCGGTGCCGTAGGAGCGCTGGTTGAACAGCTTGCCCGAGATGTTGGGCCGGAACCCGTGGGTGAGGTGGCCGCCGGCGTCGAGGGACATGCCCAGCATGCGCTGGCTGCCCAGCTCGACCCGCAGGGTCTCCCAGTCCTCGGGGGTCAGGTCGTTGACGTGCTTGGAGCCCATGCGCTCCAGCGCCGGGGACTCGACGCGCTGGGAGAGGATGGCCCAGAAGGCGACGAGGTTGGCGTCGATGCCCGAGTGGGGCTGCACGTAGGCGTGGGGGACGTCGAAGAGCTGCTGGGCCAGTTCGGAGGCCCGGGCCTCGACGATGTCCACGAACTCGCAGCCGGCGTAGAAGCGGTGCCCGACGGTGCCCTCGGCGTACTTGTCGGACAACCAGTTGCCCATGGCCAGGAGCGTGGCCGGCGAGGCGTAGTTCTCGCTGGCAATGAGCTTGAGCTGGTGGCGCTGGTTGCCCAGCTCGCCGGCGATGGCGTCGGCGATGATGGGGTCGACGCGGCCGATGACGGCCAGGGCCGAACGGACCGCCGTCGTCTCGAGGGTCGCGTCGGTGGGGGTGGTCTCGGGCATGGGGCCGCTGCCTCCTGGGTGGTGGGGGTGGGTCGGCCCAGGCGCACGGCGGGCCGCCCGGTGCGGACGGCGGGGCCGCTCCCCGGTGGTCGGATCCACCTCGAAAGCGCCAGTCACGGCCCTGGGACCAAGGGTAGCCCTCCCGCCCGGTGGCGCGGTCCGGCGGTGACCGACGGCGGGCTGGTTACGACGCGCCGCCCGGGCACGCGACAATGGTGGCGTGCAGCCGAGCGTCGGGTCCTACGCAGCGGTCGCCGCCGTCGCCGCCGTGGTCACCTGGGCGTGCGTGCCCCTGTCCCAGCGCCTGGCCTACCGCGTCGGTGCGCTGGCCGCGCCCGATGCCCGCCGCGTGCACCTGCACCCCACCCCGGAGCTGGGCGGCGCGGCCATGCTGGCCGGGTTCCTGGCCGCGGTGGGGGCCGCCGGCCTGTTGGGCGGGTTCGAGGCCATCTTCGCCAACGGCCGCCAGCTGCTGGGGGTCGTGCTCGCCGCCGTGGTCATGTACGCCGTGGGCTTCGTGGACGACGTGCTCGAGGTGTCCGCCCCGGCCAAGCTGGCCGGCACCGTGCTGGCCGGCAGCGTGCTGACCATGGCCGGCGTGTCCATCGTGTTCTTCCGGGTGCCGTTCTGGAGCCTGGTCGTGTTGACGTCGGACCTGGCCGTGCTGGTCACGGTGCTGTGGGTCATCGGCATGTCCCAGGCCGTCAACCTCATCGACGGTCTCGACGGGCTGGCCGCGGGCATCGTGGGCATCGCCGCGGTGGCGTTCTTCGTGTACACCGCGGCCCTGGCTCGCAACGACCTGCTGCGGTCCGACAACGTCGGACCCCTGGTTGCCGCGGGGGTGGCCGGCATCTGCCTGGGGTTCCTGCCCCACAACTTCCACCCCGCCCGCACGTTCATGGGCGACGGCGGGGCCCTGCTCCTGGGCCTGCTGATGGCCGCGGCCACCATCTCGGTGGGGGGCCAGAGCCGGGCGCAGTTCTCCGGGCAGACGTACTTCTTCTTCGCCCCCCTGGTCATCCCCCTGGTCATCCTGGGGGTGCCGGTGTTCGACACGTTCTTCGCCATCGTGCGCCGGGCCCGCAGCCGCTCGGGGGTGTCCACGGCCGACAAGCGCCACCTGCACCACCGGCTGATGGCCCTGGGGCACGGGCAGCGGCGCAGCGTCCTCATCCTGTGGGCGTGGACGGCGGTGCTGTCCGGGGTGGCCCTGTACCCGGTGATCACCGGCCGGGGCGACGGGCTGGTGCTCTTCGCCATCCTCGCCCTGGCCCTGTTGCTCGTCACCTACTTCCATCCCGGCGTGCGGGCCCACCGGCGCAGCGCGGTGGTGGCCCGGGCCGCCGTCCCCCCCGACGAGGGCTGAGGCCCGACGAGCT
>JBBSLP010000052.1:0-44876 GCA_038255145.1 Acidimicrobiales bacterium | reverse complement strand
GCGGATGACTGCCAGCCGCTGGGCGGCACGGTCAGCGGCTGCGAGCTCATCCTCTGAGCCCAGCCTGATGACCGTCTGAGCCCCTCTTGGGGGCTCGGCGACAGAGACCGCGACACCAACCGCGGCGGACAAACCGAGGGGCCGGCCCACCAACGCCGGCCCCTCGGCGCGTCTGGTCGCTCTTCCGGAGCATCCGGAACAGCGACCCTTCTGGAACACGTCAGCACCATGCGCCGCGCCAGCTGGTCCGCTCAGGGCAGGGCGAGCTCGTGGACGTGGCCCGCTTCCACCTGGAGGCGACGGTCGACGCGGACGGCGTCGAGCAGGTTGCGGTCGTGGCTGACCAGGAGGACGGTGCCGGCGAAGGTGTCCAGCGCCTGCTCGAGCTGCTCGATGGCGGGCAGGTCGAGGTGGTTGGTGGGCTCGTCCAGCACCAGGCAGTTGACGCCCTTGGCCATGAGCAGGGCCAGCGAGGCCCGGGTCCGCTCCCCCGGCGACAGGGCGGCGGCGGGGCGGGCCACGTGCTCGGGACCGAGGCCGAACTTGGCCAGCAGCGAGCGCACCTCCTGGGGCACGAGGCCCGAGGCCTCGGCGAAGGCGTCACGCAGCGACTGGTCGCCGAGGAAGCGGGTGCGACCCTGCTCGAGCTCGCCCACGACCACGCCAGGACCCATCCACCGCTGTCCCGCAGCCAGCTCGACCTGGCCCAGGAGCGCGGCCAGGAGTGTCGTCTTGCCCCCGCCGTTGGGGCCGACCACGGCGATGCGCTCGGCCCAGCCCACCTCGAGGTCGACGGGACCGAGGCGGAAGCCGCCCCGCTCGACGACGGCGCCGTCGAGGCGGGCCACCACGGCCCCACTGCGGGGGGCGAGGGCGATCTCGAGGTTCAGCTTCCAGCCCTCCCAGGGCTTGTCCACCTCTTCGAGGCGCTCGATGGCCTTCTCGGTGATGCGGGCCTTGGCCGCCACCTTCTCCGACGTGGCCACCCGGTGGGCCCGGATGAACTTGTCCTTCTCGGACTTGTCCTTCTTGGCCTTGGCCTTGCCCTGGACCGACCAGTCCTTCTGCATCCGGGCCCGGTCCACGAGGTCGGAGCGTTGCGAGCGGTAGTTGTCGTAGTCGTCCTCGGCGTGGCGACGGGCCGTGGCCTTGGCCTCGAGGTAGGCGGCCCACCCGCCGCCGTAGTGGGTGGCCCGGTGGCTGTGCTCGTCGAGCTCGACCACCTCGGTCACCACCCGGTCGAGGAAGGCCCGGTCGTGGGAGACGATGACGGCGCCGGCATCGAGGCCGTCGAGGAAGCGCTCCAGCCGGGCCAGGCCGTCGAAGTCGAGGTCGTTGGTGGGCTCGTCGAGCAGGAAGACGTCGAAGCGCGACAGCAGGATGGCGGCCAGGGACACCCGGGCCGCCTGGCCCCCCGACAGGGTGGCCGTGGCCTGGTCCGACACCCCCGCACCCAGGCCCAGGTCGGCCAGGACCTCTTCGGCCCGGGGCTCGAAGTCCGCCGCTCCCAGGCCCAGCCAGCGCTCGAGGGCGTCCCCGTACTGGTCGTCGGCCCCCGGTGACCCCTCGGCCAGGGCCGCGGTGGCGGCCTCGAGGGCATCCGACGCCGCGGCCACCCCGGTGCGCCGCCCAAGGAAGGCCAGCACCGTCTCGTCGGCCCGCCGGTCGGGCTCCTGGGGCAGGAAACCCACCGTCGCGGCGCGGGGCGACAGGCTCACCGAGCCGCCGTCGGGCGCCATGATCCCCGACAGCACCCGCAGCAGGGTCGACTTGCCGGTGCCGTTGGCCCCCACCACGCCCAGCCGGTGGCCGGGCGCGACGATGAGGGATACGGCATCGAGCACGACGGCGGGGCCGAAGGAGACGGACAGGTCACGGGCGTGCAGCGTTGCCAACGTGGCTCCGAAGGGGGTGGAGGTGGGGCTCCGAGGCTACTTGGGTGGCCTACTTGGCTGGGCTACTTGGGACGGATGTCGACGCCGAAGGCTTCGGAGAAGCGGACGTAGTACTCGTCGTCGTCCTCGATGGCGCCCAGGGCCACCCACTCGGCATCCGTCATCGACGCCCGCCCGTCGGCGATGGCCTGGCCGCCCCACGAACAGGCGTAGCGCAGCTGGGGCTTGTCGGTGGTGACGGCCTCGTAGATGAGGGCACCCACCTCTTCGGGCGGCGTGGCCACGGGGATGCCGGCGGCGTAGAACTGGAACATGCGCCGGTAGTGGGCGTCGTACGCCCCGGTCTGGTTGGGGGCATCCACGTTCTTGGCGAAGATGGCCGACTTGGTGATGCCGGGCTCGATGATGACCACCCGGATGCCGAAGGGCGCCACCTCCTGGGCCAGGCCCTCGCTCATGGCCTCCACCGCCCACTTGGACACGGCGTAGGGCGACTGGCCGATGGCGGCGATGAGCCCGGTCACCGAGGACACGTTCACGATGCAGCCCGAGCCCCGGGCCCGCATGCCGGGCAGCACGGCCTGGGTGCAGCGGATGGCGCCGTAGAGGTTGGCGTTCATCACCTCCTCGTAGAGGGAGATGGGGCTCTCCTCGGTGACGGCGTTGCCGCCGACCCCGGCGTTGTTGACGAGCACGTCCACCTGCCCGGCCCGCTCGAGCACCTCGCCCACCCCCCGGGTGACCGAAGCGTCGTCACCGACGTCGAGCTGCACCAGTTGCACGCTGGTACCGGCGTCGGCCACCGCGGCCAGCAGCTTGTCCGCCTTGTCCAGGTTGCGCATGGAGGCGTACACGTCGAAGCCCTGCCGGGCCAGGTGGATCGCGGTGGCGCGACCGATGCCGGAGTTGGATCCGGTGACAAGTGCGACAGTCATTGCCGGACCTTAGGCCCCCGCCAACGGTCCTGTTACGTGGTGTCAGCCGACCGGCTCGTTGGTGGGCACCCACTGGCCCAGGGTCAGCTCCTTGAGCCAGCGCCGCAGCTCGAGGGTGGGACGGTCGACCCGGGTGTGGAACTGCTGGGTGGGTTCGAGGGGGTAGTCGACGGGCAGGGTGTCGAGCACGTCCTTGTCCTCGGCCTCGACCTTGTCGTCGAAGGCGAGGATGTCCGCTGCGGGGCGGTCGGCCTCGGTGTCGTTGCGGATGACCTGCTGCAGCAGGCGGGTGCGTCCGTCCTCCTCGGGGGTGCACGCCTTGAGCATGATGTGCACCAGCCCGTCGGGGTAGCCGATGCGGAAGACCCCCATGAACGGGGCCCAGATCTCCGTCGTGGTGTCCCGCTCGGTCATCTCGTCCTCACCGGGGCGACCGGCCACGGCGATCTTGTTGCGTCGCACCAGCCCATAGGCGGTGCGCTCGAGCGAGGGCACCTCGATGCGGGGGTCGACCCCCTTGCCGAAGGTGCCCTTGTGCACGAAGGCAACGTGGGCGGGGTCGAGGTTGTTCTCGATGAGGGCCGGGGCCGAGCACTCGAACATCCACTCGTACTCGGGCACCACCCGCCAGCCCTCGGCGTCGTACTCGGGCAGCTCGGGGATGCCACCCAGGGGCTCGTCGTCGAGGCACACCCACACCCAGCCGTAGCGCTCCTGGCACAGGTAGCTGCCCAACCGGGCCCGGCTGGGCAAGGGGGCGTCGTCCTCGAGCTGGGGCACCTTGGCCAGGGCGCCGTCGGCGCTGAACTCCCACCCGTGGTACGGGCAGACGATGTGGTCGTCGCACAGCCAACCCGCAGACATGCGGGCCTCGCGGTGGGGACAGCGGTCGGGGGCGGCGTTGACCGTGCCCCCGGCCCGCCACAGCACCACGTCCTCGCCCAACAGCCGGCGATGGATGGGCTCGTGCTCGAGCGCCCGCTCGAAGGCGACCGGGTACCAGAAGCGGCGGAACACGGGTTCTTGGGTGACCAGCACGACCGCGACGCTAACGAGACGACGTGAACCGGACGTTTCCCCACGGCTTCATCTCCGGCGCGGGTTCATCTCCGGCGCGGGTTCATCTCCGGCGCGGGTTCATCTCCGGCGCGGGTTCATCTACAGTCCGCGCCGCAGACGACGACGCGGGGGTCGAAGATGGAGCTCGGCAAGCTCGTGCGGGAGCGGCGCAGCATCAGGGGTTACCGGCAGGAGCCGGTCCCCAAGGCGTTGGTCCGCGAGATCATCGAGATCGCCGCCGGTGCGCCGTCGTCGATGAACACCCAGCCCTGGCACTTCCACGTCATCACCGGTGAGCCGCTCGAGCGGATCCGCGAGGAGAACACCGAGCTGATGATGTCCGGCGCCCCGTTGCGCCGCGAGATCCGCCTCCACCGCAAGTACGAGGGCGTCCATCGCGACCGCCAGGTCGAGGTCGCCTACCAGCTCTTCGACGCCATGGGGATCCGCGAGGACCGGGAGTTGCGCCAGGACTGGATGATGCGCGGGTTCCGGCAGTTCGACGCCCCCGTGTCCATCGTGGCCACCATCGACCGCAACCTCGAGGAGTCGACCGTCGCCTACCTCGACGTCGGCGCCGCCGTCCACGCCCTCGTGCTCGCGGCGTGGGAGCGGGGGTTGGGCACGGTGATCAACGGCCAGGGCATCAGCCAGTCGCCGGTGATCCGGGCCCATGCCGGCATCCCCGACGACGAGCTCATCGTCACGTGCGTGGCCATGGGCTGGCCCGACGAGACCTTCGCCGCCAACGACGTGAGGTCCACCCGGGTGCCCGTCGACCAGGTTGCCCACTTCGTCGGCTTCGACGACTGAGCTGCCACCCCCCGGTCTGCGACCGGGCTGGTCAGCGCGGCGGGATCACCAGGTGACCATGCCCGCGGTGACGTTCAGGGCCTGGCCGGTCATGCCCCGGGCCTGGTCCGAGGCCAGGAAGCCGACCAGGTCGGCCACCTCTTCAGGACGGGTGCATCGCCCCAGGGGCGACCCCGCTGACCACCGGGCCACGTCGGCCTCGCTGCGGGTGGCCGCCCCCATCTCGGTGAGCACGTAGCCCGGGCACACCGCGTTGACCGTCACCCCGCTGGCCCCCAGCTCCATGGCGGCGATGCGGGTGAAGGCCACCAGCGCGGCCTTGCTGGATGCGTAGGCCACCTCGCCGGCCGTGCCCAGCTTGGCGGCCATCGACGCGATGTTGATCACCGCCCCCCGGCCTGACGCGGCCAGCGGGTCGGCCAGGGCCTGGCAGGTGAGCAGGGCGGCCCGCACGTTGACGGCCATGAGCAGGTCCCACGTCTCCACCGTCGTCTCCAGCAGCGGGGCCTTGTGGAACACGCCGGCGTCGTTCACCAGCACCTCGCAGCCGCCCAGCTCGGCCAGGGCCCGGGCGCAGGCCCCGGCCACCGCCGCCGGCTCGGCCAGGTCGACCTCGAAGGCCACGCCCTCGACCTCGGCCGCCACCCGTTCGGCGCCGGCCAGGTCGCGGTCGAGGATGGCCACCGTGGCGCCATCGGCGGCCAGGCGGCGCACGATGGCCGCGCCGATGCCCCGGGCGCCTCCGGTGACCACCGCCCGTGTCGGGCTCGGCGTCGTCATGGGACCATCGTGGCGCGCGTCATCACCCAGCGCCCGGTCATGGGCGCCTCCTCGGTCGGCACCACCGTGATCACATGGCCGAGAGGATCTCGTCGGTGAAGAGGTCGGCCGAGCTGACGTTGATGCCGGCCAGCTTGAGGGTGTCGATGTTCTTGGTGATCTCGGCGGGGTCCATGAACAGCAGGCCGTTCTTCTCCGTCGCCGGGGTCACCATCAGCGACGCCAGGTCCTCGCTCTCCAACAACTGCTGGGCGGGGTCGAGGCCCAGGTCCTTGCCGTAGACGTCGATGGTGTACTTCGTGCCCAGGGCGGGATCGGCGATGTTGGCCTCGGAGCCCATGCGCTCGCCCTTCATGAAGGCGACGAGCTCGTCCTTCTTGTTCTTGATGGTGTCCTCGGTGGCGAAGTAGGCGCCGGCGAAGATGGAGAACCCGTAGTCGGCGAACAGCAGGATCTCGGTGTCGATGCCCTTGGCGTTCAACTGGGCGGGCTCGTTGATGGAGAACACCACCTGGCCCTGCACCTCGCCGTTGGCCGTGGGCGAGGGGTCGAACTGCACGGGCACGATGGTGATGTTCGACGGGTCGGTCTTCGACGCCTTGAGGAACACGTCCCACGGCGTCTGGTTGCCCTGGGCCACGCCGATCTTCTTGCCGGCCAGGTCGGCCGGGGTCTTGATGGGGGTCGACGCCAGGCTCATCACGCACAGCGGGTTCTTGAGCAGGCGGGCGCCGATGATCTTGACCTTGGCCCCCTGTGCCCTCCCCTGGCCGATGTTGTCGGCACCGTCGCCACCGACGAGGGCGTTGCCGCCCACCACCGTGGCCACCGTCTGCTTGTTGGGCCCACCGGGCAGCACGGACACGTCGAGGCCGAGGCCCTCGAAGATGCCGTCCTCGATGGCGATGTAGGTGCCGCAGTGCTCCACCGTGGGCAGCCACGACAGCTGGTAGGCCAGCTTGGTCATCTTGGCCGCGGTGGTGGCCGTCGAACCGCCGGTCGTGGTGGCGGCACCGGCCGCCGTGGTCGCCGAGGACGAGTCGTCGTCGTCGCCACATGCCGTGAGCAGGGTGCCGAGCGGCCCGGCCAGCGCCAGCCCGCCGGCGACCGTCGCGCCGCGCCGCAGGAACCAGCGTCGGTCGTAGGTCGGTCCCGAGGTCATCCGATTCGTGTCCTTCTGTGGTGTCTGTACAACGAAGTGGGGGGTTCTAGCGGTCAGGGGGAGGGGTCAGCGGGCGCGGGCGAAGCGGCGCAGGACCACGCCCTCGAGGGAGGCGGCCAGGCCGTACACGGCCACGGCGCATGCGGTGAGCAGGGCGACGGAGGCCCACAACTCGGTGTAGTTGGACCGGGCCAGGGCGAGGACCATCTGGTTGCCGATGCCGTCCCCGGTGGCCAGCCACTCGGCCAGGGTGGCGCCCACGATGGCCAGGGGGGCGGCGACCCGGGCCGAGGCGAACAGCGAGGGCAGGGCGTAGGGCAGGCGCACCCGGAGCAGCTGCTGGCGGGGGCCGCCACCGAAGGCGTTGACCACGTCGAAGGCGGGCTTGGGCGCGCCCCGCAGGCCGTCGACCAGTTGCACCAGGCTGGGGAAGAAGGTGACGATGCCGGCGATGACGAGCACACAGGCCAGGCCCCGGCCGAAGACCAGGGCCACGAGCGGGGTCATGGCCACGAGGGGCACCGAGCGCAGAGCGATGGCCACGGGCATGACCGCCTGCTCGACGGTCCGGTTGAGGACCACCACCACGGCCAGCACCATGGCCCCGACGGTGCCGGCCACGTAGCCCAACGCGGCGTTGCCCAGGGTCACCCGCAGGTCGCTGAACAGGGCCGAGCGGTTGGCGGCACCGGCGCTGCCCGTCAGGTAGCGCCACACGTCGCCCGGGGTCTTGGCGAAGAAGGGGTTGAGGTCGAAGATCTCGAGCGCCCACATCCACGCCAGCAGCACGAGGGCCACCGACGCCACCAGGTAGACGATCGACTCGGCCAGGCGTCGCCACGTGCTACCGGCATGGCGGGACGGACCCATCTCGGCCAGGGCCGTGTCCGTGGCCCCCTACGGGGCCAGGCGGTGCCCGATCTACCCCGTGAGCAGGTAGACCGCCGCGGAGATGAACGTCAGCACCAGGCCCAGGCCCCAGGTGCGGCTGACGTTGAAGGCCTGCTGGCTGGCGATCATGGCCACGCCGATGCCCCGGCTACCCCCGAGGAACTCGCCGATGACGGCGCCGAGGATGGCTGCAGGGGCGGCGATCTTCAACCCGGAGAAGATGCCGGGGACGGCCGAGCGCAACCGCACCCGCACGAGCTGCGCGCCGGCCCCGCCCCCGCTGGCCCGCACCAGGTCCAACAGCTGGGGTGCGGCCGAACGCAGGCCCAGGGTCACCCCCACCAGGGTGGTGAAGAACACCGACTGGGCGGCCACCGCGATCTTGGCCCGATCGCCGGCGAAGATGATCTGCAGGATGGGGGCGGTGGCCACCAACGGCAGGCAGTACACGGCGATGACCAGGCGCAACGACAGGCGCTCGATCAGCGGCACCAACACGAACACCGCCCCCAGGGTGAAGGCGGCCAGGTTGCCCCACAGGTAGCCCCACGCCGCCTCGCCCAGGGTCTGGCGCACGTGGGGACCGTAGAAGTCGAGGTCCCGGACCATCTGGGCCACCACCGTCCACGGGGCGGGGATGGCCTGCTTGGAGCGGAAGAGCAGCTCGGCGCACAACGCCCACACCACCAGCAGGACGCCCACACCCAGCAGCGGGGGGCCGACGCGGCCCAGGCGGGCCCGCACCGGCGACGGGGTGGCGCGTGACGGCGGCGTGACGGTGACCGTGGTGGTCACGGGCGACCGCCGTCGGCGCCGGTCGGTCCGGCCCCCGCCGCGACATCGGCTTCGGCCGCGGTCTCCGCCTGGAGGGTGCCGGCGTAGAGCAGGGAGGCCAGGTGGTCCTCGATGGCGTGCAGTTCGGGGCTGCGCAGCATGTCGGGGTGGCGGGGGCGGGGCAGGTCGACCGCGACCACCTCGAGCACGCGGCCGGGTCGGGGGCTCATCACCACGACCTCGTCGGACAGGAAGACGGCCTCGCTGATGGAGTGGGTCACCATCACCGTGGTGCACGCCCGCTCGGTCCAGATGCGCTGCAGCTCCACGTTCAGCCGCACCCGGGTCATCTCGTCGAGGGCACCGAAGGGCTCGTCGAGCAGCAGGAGCGTGGGCTCGACCACCAGGGCCCGGGCGATGGCCACCCGTTGGCGCATGCCCCCCGACAGCTGGGCGGGGCGGGCCTTCTCGAAGCCCGACAGGCCCACCAGGTCGATGAGGGCCTCGATGGCACCGGGCGCGGCCTTCTTGCGCGCCACCTGCAGGGGCAGGCGGATGTTGTCGACCACCGAGCGCCAGGGCATGAGGGCGGGGTCCTGGAAGGCGATGCCCAGGCGGCCCGCCTTGCGCAGGCGTGACGGCTCGTCGCCCTCGACGCGCACCACCCCGTCGGTGGGGGTGTCGAGGTCGGCCAGGATGCGCAGGATGGTCGACTTGCCGCAGCCCGACGGACCCAGCAGGGACACGAAGGCCCCGTCCTCGATGCGCAGGTCGATGCTGGCGAGGGCCCGCACCTGTTGGCCACCGAGGCGGAACACCTTGTTGAGGGCGAAGATCTCGACCCCGGCCCGGGGCCGTGGCCCCGGCGCTGGCTCCGACGTCGGGGCAGGGTCCTCCTCGGTCTCGGTGGACGGCATGGTGGCATCATCCACTCGGCCGTGTTTCCGGTCCGTTGCCCCGGCGTGAACTGGCGATGTTCAGATGGCGGTCATGCCTCCGGGAGCGGCCAGGCCAGGTCGTCGCCCGCGGTGATCTCGACGGCGAACGCGGCCCCGGGGTCGGCCCGGGTCAGCTCGGCGGCGACGGCGACCTCGACGCGGGCCGTCAGCCCGGCCAGCCGGCGGCGATCGCACTCGAGCACCACACCGTCGATGGTGACGGCGACGGGCACCGAGGGGGCCGAACCGTCCCCCGACCCGTGCCGGTCCACGCCGGCGTGGACCTCCTCGCGCAGGACGCGCCACAGGGCCGCCGCCAGCCCGGCCAGCACGTCGGCCGCGGCGAGCTCGGCCGGGGCCCGCTCCAGCGACGGCGCCAGGCGGGTGGCAGCCTGGGCCGCGGCGGCGTCGAGCTCGGCCCGGGCCCGTTCCGGCCAGCGGTCGCGCACCTGGCCCAGCAGGGTTCGGCAGCGCATCAGGCCCAGGGGGGCGGCGCCACGCTCGGCGGCGTCGACGGGGTCCTCGACCTGGTGAGGGGCACCATCGGTCGAGACCAGGGGCAGGGGGAGGGGCACCTCGCCCACGACGGAGCGCCACACGGCGAGGACGGCGGGATCCCCGGACCGGCCCAGGGCGGCCGCGGCCCGCCGCAGCACGTCGGGGGTGCGCAGGGCGTAGCGCCGACGACGACCGGCCGGCGAGCGGGCTTCCCACAGCAGGGTGGCGCCGCCCTCGCCGAGCACGAAGGCCTCGTCGTGGTCGAGCACCCACAGTGGCGTCTCGGGCCGGGCCGCCAGGATCTCGGGGTGTGACGGCCAGCGTCGGCGCTGGTCGCGGAAGCCCCGCCGGAAGGACCGCAGCGGCCCCAGCTCGTCGAACAGCAACAGGGTGGCGTCCCAGTCCACGGGCCCCACGGTGGGTCCGGGCCGCACCTCGCCGATCGGGTCGGCCGCAGGGCCGACGGCGGGCTCGGCGGCGGGTGGCCGCACCAGGCGGACCCGCAGGAAGGTCCGACCGGCCCCCTGGGGACGGATGTGGGCCCGCAGGGCGGGCACCAAGGTGGCCACATCGGGACCCCGGCTGGAGGGGGCGCCGCTGGAGGTGCCCACCACCTGCAGGTACCGGGGGTGGAGCCGGCCGTCGGGCCGCAACTGGGACAGGAGGCGCTCGGTGGCGGCGATGAGGTCCTGATCGGCCCGGTAGGCCAGCAGGGCTGTGGCCAGGGGCCCACCGATCCCGGCCAGGAGGCGGTCGTCCACCTTGTCCTCGTCGGACAACGCCCGGCGATGTCCCTCGGCGCGCTCGAAGGCGGCGCCGACCTCGGCGCCGGCCCACCGGTTCAGGGCCGAGCGCACGGCGGCCATGGACGCCGGGTTCCACGTGGGCTCGACCTCGGGGCTGAACAGGTTGCCCTGGCCCCCACTGGTCAACTCGGCCAACCGGGAACGGCTGGTGGCCAGCTGCGCCCTGGTGTCGGCCAGGGCCCGGGCGCACCCGGCCCGGTCGAGGTGCAGCCCGCGCCGTTCGGCCTGGGCCAACAGGGGCAGCGCCCCCATCTCCAGGTCGGCCACGGTGGTCAGGCCCTCGGCGGCCAGACAGGCGCGCAGGGCGTCGCCCACCCACAGCGTCTCCACGGCGTCGGCGGCGGCGTAGGCCACCTGGTCCCCGGTCAGTGGGACCTCGGCCTCGAAGGACAGCTGCACGCTGCCCTTGCCGTCGGCCACGATGCCCAGGTGGTGCTCGGTGGCCCAGGCCAGGCCGTGGAACCAGCTGCGCAGGCCCACGTGGAGCAGGGCATCAGCCAGCTGGGCGTCCCACCAGCGCACACCGTGGCTCGGGCCCAGGCCGGCGGGGGTGAACACGTGGCGATCCAGCACGCCGTCGTCGAAGGGCGCGTTCCAGGCATCGGCGGCCAACCCGTCGAGCACGGGGGCCACCACCGAGGGGGTCAGGTCGCGCACGTCGAGGACCCAGGCGGTCTCGATGCCGGCACCGTCGCGGAACGCGGCCGAGATGACCCGCAGGGCTCCGGGCGCATCCCCGTCGCCCGCCCGGTAGACGGTCTCGGTGTCCACGGCCGCCCGCACGGCCGCGCCCGCGGCGTCGGCGAAGGCGGCCACGCCGTCGTCGGTGGTCACGAACGTCAAGGGGACGTCGCCGGGATGGCGGGGCACGTCGATGGCCGACAGCACGGCTCAGCGCCCGGCCACGACGGGCCGCGCCGGGCCACGACCCGCCTCCATGGCACCCATGGGACGGACACTACCGAGGGGGTGGGACACCGACCGACCACCGACCACGCCTGGGGACGGACGGCCGGCCGGTCACCTCAGTGGGCGTGACGGCCGGAGAGGACGTCCTGCACGTAGCGACCGACCTGGCGGCCGACGACCGAGGGGTGCGACGCGTCGATGTGGCCCCCGAAGCCGTGCACGATCAGCTCCACGGCGTGGTCGTCGCAGAACCCGGCCCGGGCCAGCTGCACGCCGCCCTCGGCCAGGGAGCGACGCACCTGGTCGCGGGCCAGCAGCGGCAGTCCCGCGCCCACCCCCCGGCCATCGAGGCTGGTGGCGTAGCGCTCGCGCAGCGCCGTGGCCTCGGTGGGGCTGAACGGGCGGGGCGGACCGCACCCGGGGCCGCCGGCACGGGGTGTGTCCCGCGTCCCCGGCGGGGTGTAACGACCACCTCGGGTTCGTCGTGCTGCCATGGGTACCTCTCTGGAGGCGGGCCCGTCCGGCCCACGCTCCGATGACCCGAACGCCGCGCTACACGCAGACGTTCCCGCTGGTGCCCCGTCGGCAGCTGGCCGACCGCTCGGCCGAGGTCACCGTCCACCCCTGCGGTCCCAGGGACCCCTGGACCACGTAGTGCCAGCCGGCGAGGCTGTCGTCGGCCAGGCCGTCGACGTCGACCACCACCCGGCCGCCGCCGGTGGCCTGATCGTCGACCTCCGAGCTGACGATGGGGCCGCCGGGCTCGCCCGCCCCCGCGGCCTGGCTGATGGAGGCCACGATGGCCGAGGCCAGCAGGTCGAGGCTGGGATAGCCCCCCACCGCGGCGAGCTCGGCCGCGGCATCGACGGGGGCCAGTCGTGCGGGCGTGGCCCCGGGCAGGGTGGAGACGGGCGCCGTCGGGCCCGTGGTGGCCGACCCACCCGACGATCCACCCGACGATGACGTCGACGTCGTCGGGTTGGTCGCCGCTGAGCTGCCGACCTGGTCGGGGACGGTGGCTGCCGGCCCCGCAGGCGGACGCAGGGCGCCGTCGTCACCGCTGCCGCAGCCGGCGACGAGGCCGCCGAGCACGACGGCGAGCAACGGGCCCGAGATGGAACGACGCACGTGGACGAGCCTAGGACCCGCCTCTCCAGGGCGTCGTCGCGGCCCGGCCCTGTGCGACCATGGCGCATGCAACCCGATGGCGCCGCCTTGGCCGAGTGGGTCGCCCGCCTTGTGCGCGTGCCCAGCGTGAACCCGGCCCACGCCGGACCCCGGGCCGGGCTGGTGGGCGAGGCCGCCATGGCCGGCGCCCTGGCCGGACACTTCGCCGACCTCGGCGCCGAGGTCCACCTCGACGAGGTGCTGGAGGGCCGGCCCAACGTCTACGGGTTCCTCCGGGGTCGCACCGACCGCCTGGTCTGCCTCGACGTGCACACCGACACCGTGGCCGTCGAGCACATGGAGGGCGATCCCTTCGACGGGCGGGTCGAGGACGGGCACGTGTGGGGCCGCGGCGCCCTCGACACCAAGGCGTCGATGGGGGTGGCCCTGGGCCTGCTCGAGGCGTGGGGACGGGCCGGGCTCCGCCCCGAGCCCACGGTCCTGTTGGTGGGCAGCGTGTCCGAGGAGGCCGGGGGGCTGCTGGGGGCCGAGGGCTTCCGGGCCTGGGCCGATCGCGAGGGCCTGGCCATCGACCAACTGCTGGTGGCCGAACCCACCCTGTGCGCCCCCATCTACGGCCACAAGGGCGGGGTGTCCCTCGACATCGAGGTCCACGGCGCCGCCGCCCACTCGGCCACCCCCCACCTGGGGGCCAACGCCATCGAGGCCGCCGCGGCCATCGTCATGGCCTTCAAGGCCGAACACGATCGCCTGCAGACCTGCACCCCGGCCACCGAGCTCGGCAACGGCACCCTCACCGTCACCCTCATCAGCGGCGGCACCGGGGGCAACATCGTGCCCGACCGCTGCACCCTCACCGTGGGGCGGCGCATCGTGCCCTTCGAGGACGCCCAGGTCGAGGGGAACCGCCTGGTCGAGTTGGCCCGGGCCGCCAGCCCCCTGCCCATCGAGGTGACCCGCCAGAGCCTGGGCCCGGGTGAGGCCTTCTACCAGTCCCCCGATTCGACCTTCGTGCGCTCCCTGGCCGATTGGGCCGGGACCTCGCCGACCGTTGCCCCCTACGGCACGAACGCCCTGCGCTACATCGGCCTGGCCCGGGAGATGGCCGTCTTCGGACCCGGCTCCATCGACGACGCCCATCGGGCCACCGAGTGCGTGAGCCTGGCCGATCTCGAGCAGGTGGCCGCCGTCTACACCCGCTGGTGGTCGCCGAGCTGACCTGTGCACGACCCCCGTGGTCGGTGCGTCGCCTGGGAGACGGAGGCACCGGGGCCCCATCGGCAGGATGGCCTGCGGACCGCTTGGGCGATGGTGCCCAGGACCCCGTCCCGGGCCTCGCATCGGGCCCCGGGGCGAAAGTCCTGGTCGCACACGGCGATCGCCGGCCCGACCCGGGGCGCGGCCCGCGCGCCGACCGGGCGCGGGACGTCACAGACCGTCTCATCCGTCAGCTATCGTGACCTTCGTACCACTTTTCGTTACCACCTGGTCGTGACATGACGGCTCGGGCCGAGGCCGTGGGTCGGAAAGTCGTCAGGGAGCTGTGGAATGGAGCAGGGTGAAGCACGCGAAGAGGCGACGCTCGTCCTGGGCGTGGTCACAGCCGCGGGCTGAGCGTCCCACCGGGCAGTCGAGCTCGTACGAAGACGCACTCCGCAGCCACCGTCGCCACGTCATCGCCGTGCGCGTCGGTGCCGGAGCGTTGGCCCTGCTCGTCCTGGCCGGCACCTTCCGGGCCCTCACCTTCAGCGCGACCACGAGCTCACCGCCCGACGGCGGCCGCATGACCGCGGTGGCCTCGGCTGCCGCGGCGAGCGTGCCCGGCACGTCCATGGTGCGCATCGAGACCGAGTCGGCCGACACCTGGCAGGTCACCCTGGCCGACATCGACGGGCGCTGCTGGCAGGTGCGGGTGGCCGCCGTGGGCGACGTCATCGGCGCCCTGCCCCCACCGGCCATCGTGGCCTGTCCCCCCACCGTGTCCGTCGACCCCGACCCCGGCGCCGAGGCCGAGCCCGGCAGCGACGTGGACCTGGTGGCCCGGGGCTTCGTCGAGTCCTACCTCACGGCGTCGCCCGCGGTGCAGCGCTACCTGGCTCCCGACATCAGCATGGAGCTGCCCCTCCCCGTCCGTACCGTCACCGTCGACGTGGTGCGATCCCGAAAGACCACCGACGGCGGCCAGGTGGCCTCGGTCAACGCCACCGCCGACGGTGCCGCGGTGGGCTACCGGCTCCGCCTCGTCGAGCTCGAAGGTCGGCTGTGGGTCGAGGGCCTCTACGCCGGCCCCTACATCGGCACCCTGACCACGCAGCCGGGCAACCCCGTCGTCGCCGGCAGTTCCCCCGACGGCCTGGCCGCCGTGGGCGGTTCAACCACCACCACGAGTGCCGGCGCCAATGCCTTCAGCTCGAGCACGACGGCACCGGGCGACGGCACCGCCACCACCCTCGCACCCCGACCAACCCTGCCCCCCGAGACCTCGACCACCCGACCCGTCGGGCCCGGCGAGTAGTCCCGGGGCGGCACACCTCCTCGGCCTGTTGGCCGAGGTAGCACCGGCATCAGCACGAAAGGCAGGAGCCCATGACCGAGGTCATCCGGAGCTACATCAACGACGGCATCGGGCTGATCCAGCTCGCCGGCCTCCTCATCGTCGGCGTGGTCGTCCTCACCACCTGGTCCAAGACCAAGAGCGCCATGGCCACGGTCAGCGCCATGGTCATCGGCGCCCTCGTCCTCGGCTACCTCTACAACGCCGACTGGTTCGGCCAGAAGGCGGCCGAGGACATCAAGAACCGTGACAACGGCGCCGCCGTCGTCGTCGAGCTGCCGCTGCCCCCCATCGGGGACCTTGCGTGACAGCAGGCGACCCGCGCTCGCCGCTCGAGGAGGACTCCGTGTCGTCCACGACGGTGCGCTCCTACACCCGGGCGGTCCGCCACCCCCTCGTGCTGGGCCAGGTGGGCGGGCACCAGCTGCCCTTCCAGCTGAGCGTCCCCCAGCTCATCGTGGGCACGGTGGGCATCATCGGCGCCCTGGCCTTCCGCCCGCTGCTGGCCAGCGTGGTCGGCGACCGGTTGGCCCTGCTCATCGTGGCCATCGCCGTGCTCGCCGGGGTGATCGTGGTCAAGCGGGTCAAGGCCGAGGGTCGCAACAGCCTCCAGGCCCTGGCCGGCCTGGTCGAGTACCTCATCGCCTCGGGCCCCCGCGTCCACGGACGCCGGGTCAAGGGGGCCACCAAGCGCCACACCCGCTGGCCCACCATGGTGCCCGTGGTCGAGATCAACCCACCGGCGCGACCCAAGGAGCTGACCCGGGGCACTGGCCCCGCGCGTCGCCCGGAGCTGTCGGCATGACCCCCCACGCCACCGACGTGGTGGGCAGCCTGGTCTTCTCGGCCGACGACGGCGGCGTGTGGGCCGTGTGGCAGCTGCAACCGTTCGCCTTCGGCCCCCTGGTCCCGGGCCGGGACAAGATGCGGGCCCACGGCGCCATCGGCCACATGATCAACAACCTGCCCGGCCCCTCCCTGATGTTCAGCCTGTGCGAGCCCACCCCCCACTCGGTGCTCGAAGGCCTGATGCTGCGCGACCCCGCGCCCGACCGCTGGCAGACCTACGTGCAGCGCATCCTGGGCCAGCTCGAGGGGCGCACCGTCTACCACCGCACGTTCTGGCTGGCCGCCCGGCTGCCCGACGGTCGGGGATCGAGCTGGAAGGCCGCCTTCGACGCCAGCCGGGGCCTGCTGCCCGGGGCGCTGTTCGGCAATCGACGCACGTGGCGCTCCGACGAGGAGATCGAGACCGCGCTGCGCCAGGTGACCGCCATCGAGCTCGAGGCCTTCGGGCCCATCGAGCACCGCCGGGCCACGGCCGCGGACATCGAGTGGATGATCGCCCGCACCCCCCGGCGGGCCACCTGGGGGGAGCCGGCCAACTCGACGTGGCCCGACCGCCAGATGTCCCCCAGCGGTCGCCTCCTCGCGCTGAACGACGCCATCTGGTACGAAGGCGGCAGCAAGGACGACGAAGGCCGCGGCTTCCGCCGCAACTACGTCCGCGTGGAGACGCCCGAGGGTGAGGTGGCCTTCCAGACGGCCATCGTGCTGGCCGACCTGCCCACCGAGGCCTCCTATCCCGATGGCCTGGCCGGCTGGTGGTACACGGCCGCGGGGGCCCACCTCGACGGGGACCCCTTCCCCGTGGACTGGTACTGCTTCGTCGAGCCCATGGACGCCGGGCCGGCCCAACGCTTCCTGACCCGCCGGCACCGCAACATCGTGGGCCAGAACGAGGAGTTCGCCGGCGAGCCCACGGGCCTGCCCGACTCGGTGCAGCGGGCCGACCGAGACCTGCGGGAGCTGCGGGCCACCCTCGAGGCCAGCCCGGGCACCAAGCTGCTGCGCGTGGGCATGTGGTTCGTCATCGGCGCCGGTGACCGGGCCACGCTCGAGGCCCGGTCCCGGGCCCTGACGTCGCGCTACCCCGCCGGGGTGTACGGCCTGGCCCGCCCCATCGGTGGCCAGGTGCCCCTGGTCCGTGCCGGCCAACCCGGCGCCGCCCGTCCCCGGGTGCTGATGGACTACCAGCACTACATGCTGCCCCATGACCTGGCCGGCGGCGCCCCCTACTGCACCAGCGACGTGGGCGATCCCTCGGGCATCCCCCTGGCCGTCAACCTGTCCTCGGGCCTGGCCGAGCTGGTGTTCGTGGACCCCGGCTATGGCCCCCGGGTGCTGGACCGCTCGGCCTCGGTGCTGGCCACGGGCAGCCCCGGTTCGGGCAAGAGCTACACGCTGAAGTCGATGACGTGGGCCACGGTGCTGTCCGGCGGCCAGGTGGTGGTGGTGGACCGATCGGCGTCACGCGAGTACGTGACCCTGGCCGACGCCCTGCCCGATGCCCAGGTGGTCGACTTCCGGGCCGGCAACGTGTCCCTCGACCCCCTGGCCTGCATCACCGACCGCAACCAGGCCACCACCGTGGCCACCGCCTTCCTCTCCATCCTCACCCGGGTCGACCTGCTGTCCCCCATGGGGGCGGGCATCCGTGAGGAGGTCGAGAAGGTGGCCATGGCCGGCGGGCGCATGGCCGACGCCATCGAAGCCCTGCGCAAGCGGCGGGACACGGTCGACGTGGCCCGCATCGCCGACATCTACCGGGGCATGAGCGGGGCCGCGGCCGTGCTCGCCCCCGATCTCAAGCCCGTGGACCTCAAGGCCGGCTACGTGTGCATCTCGGTGCCGTGGCTGACCCTGCCCGAGAGCGGGGCCGACAACCCCCTGCCCGAGCAGGCCTTCGGTCTGTCGCTGCTCTACCTGATCACCGCGGTGTCCCAGGCGTCGATCATGGCCGACCGGTCGCGCTTCGGAGCCATCCTGTTGGACGAGGCCTGGGCGCTGACGGCCAACGAGCACGGCAAGGCCCTGGTCGAACAGATCATCCGGGCCGGGCGCAAGGAGTACGTGGCTGCGTGGCTGGCCTCCCAGCTGCCCACCGACTACCCCTCCGAGATCGCCGACCAGGTCGACATCAAGATGGTCTTCCGCCAGGCGGGCAAGGCCACGGTCGACGCCCTGCAGATGCTGGGCCTCCCCGCCACCGCCGACCGCGTCGAGCTCGTCGAGCGCCACCTGGCCCGGGGCCGGTGCATCTTCCGCGACGTGCGGGGTCGGACCGCCCTCATCCAGGTGCTCCCGGCCATCGACCCCACCCTGGCCCGGGTCATCCTCACCACCCCCGGCGAAGCCCTACCCGAGCCCTCGGGCGTCGCCGCGGCCTGACCGACGTGTCCCCCAGCTGGGGCAGATTTGCCCAGATGGGGGAACTACCCGGTCGGAGTGACACTGTCGTCGCTCATCCGTAACGTTCACCCCATCTGTCTCAAGTGGTGTGCGAGCTTGCGGTCACGGAGCGCGGTAGCTTGTCGCGCGTAATCGTGATACAGCGCCGAGCCGATGACGCGCCGAGCCGAACGTGCGGGAGCGGCGATCTTGGAGTGCTCAAGACGACACAGGGGTCCCGCAGGGTCCCTGGGTGGAAGTGACGTGACCGCCATCGGACAGCTCCGACGCTGGGCCGCGCCCGTCATCGCCACCATCGTCCTCGTCCTCATGGGCTCGAGCTCGATGGCCGGAGCCGCGACCGAGACGGCCCTCGAAGCCGCGCAGGAGACAGCGCCGACATCGACGACGGTGGCCACCGCACCGTCCGTGGCGCCGACCACGGCGCTCCCCGCCCCCCAGGCCACGGTGCCCGATTCGCCCAAGGCCGTCAACCGACTCGTGCCCGGGGGCCAGTACGGCGACTTCCCCCTCGACAGCTACGACTTCATGTACTCGACCAACGAGGACGGGAAGGACGACCTCCTCGGCGTCGACATCCCCGGGGTCGACCTCAACCTGCCCGTGCCCACCTCGCAGGAACAGGGCAAGCGCACCGTGACGGGCATGATCGCCTCGTGGGCCTTCGCGGCCACGGTGACCATCGTGAAGCTGGCCCTGCTCATCATCGGCTGGGCCTTCAACTTCCCCCTGCTCTCTCTCCTGGGCAACCTGGTGCACGACGCCGTCAACCACCTCGAGGACAGATTCATAGGCCCCATAGGCCTGCGCGCCGGTGTGGCCGTGCTCGCCGCCGCCATCGCCGGCTGGTACCTGCTGACCGCCCGGCTCATGCACGGCCTGCGTGAGCTGCTCATCGGCCTCATCATGATCTCCCTGGCCGGCATGGCCGTAGCCAACATCGACCGCTACTACGTGGCGGCCAGCGACTTCGGTGCCGGCGTGTCCGGCGTCATCGTAGGGTTGGCCGGCAACACCCGCGAGGGCGGGGTCAACGCCGTGCAGGACGGCATGGCCCAAGCGCTGGTGGCCGAGCCCTGGGCCCTGCTCAACTACGGCGAGCCCCTCGAGGGGGCCTGCGCCGAGGCCGCCCGCGAGGTGCTGGCCACCGGACCCCACGGCACCGCCTCCTCCCCCCGGGACATCATGAACAAGGCGGGGTGCAAGCAGGAGGCCGCCTTCAACCGCGACCCCTCCACCGAGCGGGCCATCGACGCCGGCCTCCTCTTCGTGGGCGTGCTGCCCGCGGCGCTGTTCATGATCCTGGTGTCCTTCAGCCTGCTCATCGCCCAGTTCCGCCTGGCCGTGGCCTTCGTGATCGCGCCGGGCGCCCTGCTGCTGGGTGCGGTCCAGTCCACCCGCCACCTGACGGGACGGTGGGCGCTGTTCGCGGTCAAGGCCCTGCTGGGCATGATCGCGCCCGTCATCGTGCTGTCGGCCATGGCCCTGATCGATCTGCTCATCCTCACCGGCATCGACTTCAACGTCACCGTGGGCGGGGTGCGCATCGACCTCGTGGCCAAGCTGGTGCTCATCAACGCCGCCAACCTCGCCCTGTGGATGAAGCGGCGGGTGGTGGCCGACGGCGTCTACAAGGCCACCACGGTCAAGGCCGACCGGGCCCTGGTGCGCGCCGGCATCCCCACCAACGCCCCCGAAGGCAACAAGGCCCTCGAGGCCCGCCTCAAGGGGACCACGGTCATGCCCGGCATGCGTGCTCCCGTGCAGGCCGCGGCGGCCCGCACCCGCACCGCCGTGGGCGGGGCCCGCACGGGCACGGCCAAGGTGGCCACCACCGCAGCCACCGTCGTGGCCGGTCCCGCGGCCCGGGGCAGCGTGGCCGCCGCCGCCGTGCTCGGCGTGGCCCAGCGCACCGCCGTGGCTGCAGGCGGTGGCGGCACCACCGACGGCAGCGGCCGGCGCACCCTCACGGCCAGCGGCGGTGGCGCCCGACCCAGCGCCCCGCCCATCGGCGCCGGCGAGCGCATTCCACCCATCGGCGTGGGCGGCCCCGTGGGCGTGCTGCCCTCCGCCGCCTTCGCCACCGCCGCCTTTCGCGGCGCCGCCATCGACGCTGCCGGATCCCGCCCCGGCATCGCCCTGGGCAACGGCAGCCCCGGCCGCACCGGTGGCTCGGGGCTGGGACCGGCCGGCGTCAACGGCAACGGCAGTGCCAACGGCAACGGCAGTGCCAACGGCAGCGGCAGTGCCAACGGCAGCGGCAACGGCGCCCTCGGCGGTTTCGGCATCCCCGGGCCCAGCCGGGGTCCCCAGCACGTGCCCGCCGGCGCCTTCCCCACGGCGGCGTCGGCCGAGGTCATCGACGTCACCGCCCGCACCGGGGTGCAGAGCGCACCGTCCGCCCCCAGCGGCGGCGGGCCCTTCTCGGTCCTGCACGGCCGCGACGAAGTACCGGTGGCCGCGGCCACGACCGTGGGGATGCTCGACCTCAGCGACCGCGGCCCCAACGGCAACGGCAACGGGCATGCCCCGTTCGCCTTCCCGCCGACGGGCTCCAGCCCCGTGCCCACGCCCGTGCCCCAGGGCGAGCCGGTGGGCGCCCGCCGGGTCACTGCGGCCCAGCCCGCCACCCTGCCCCACGTCAGCCCGCTCACCCCGGCGCCGCCGCCCCCTGAACCGCCCAGCGGAACCCGGGCGAGCGACCAGGGATGAACCGCTCCTCCCGGGCCTGGTTGGGCCTGGGGGCGTCGTTGGTCGTCCTCGGCATCATGGTGCCGGTGTCCGCCGCCGTCGTCTTCCTGGGCATAGACCTCGGGGCCACCGAACCCATCAAGGCCGTGGTGGCCAGCGCCACCGCCGCACCCACGGCGGCCCAGGCCAGCCGACTGGGCCTGCCCGCCGTGGCCCTCGATGCCTACGTGAAGGCCGCGGCCAGCCCCGATGCCTGCCCCGGCCTGACGTGGTGGATCATCGGCGGCGTCGGCGCCATCGAGACCAACCACGGCCGCTACGGGGGCAACGTGGCCGACGCGGCGGGCACCGTGCACCCGGGCATCTTCGGGCCCCGCCTCGACGGCTCCCTCGAGGGCACCGAGATCATCAGTGACTCCGACGGCGGGCGCATCGATGGCGACCCCGCCTACGACCGGGCCGTGGGCCCCACGCAGCACCTGCCGTCGTCGTGGCGGTCGAACGGGCGCGACGGCAACGGCGACGGCATCGCCGATCCCCAGAACCTCTACGACGCCGCCCGGGCCACCGCCGTGCACCTGTGCGCCTCGGCCGGGGGCAGCATGGACACGCCGGCCCGGGTGCGGGCGGGCATCTTCGGCTACAACCCCTCCAACGCCTACGTGGCCGATGTGCTCGAGCGGGCTGCCGCCCTGTCGGCCCCCGTGCTCGGTGACGGCAACGCCACCGGCACCCTGCAGCCGGTGGTGGTGCGGGGCATCACCGTGGACGTCAGCATCGCCCCCGCCCTCGAGGCCATGGTGGCCGCAGCCGCCGCCCAGGGCGTGGAGCTGACGGGGTCGGGCCTGCGCACCACCGACGAGCAGGTCGCCCTGCGCCGGGCCCACTGCGGGGAGAGCGCAGACGACATCTGGCGCAAGCCGTCGGGGCAGTGCTCGCCGCCCACCGCCATCCCGGGCACGTCCAACCACGAGCGGGGCCTGGCCATCGACTTCACCAACACGCCGGGGGCGTGGGCGTGGCTGGCCGCGAACGCCGGGCGGTTCGGCTTCCTCAACCGCCTCCCCACCGAGCCCTGGCACTGGAGCACCACCGGCAACTAGAGGCGGGGTGCACCCGGCCGGGGTCCGGACCCGGTCCTCAGAGCGCCGACCGCTCAAGGCCCGACCGGAAACGGTCGATGTCGCTGGTACTCGACGCCGCAGCCTGAACCGGCACCGGACACCACGGGGTGTCCCCACCGCCGAGGCACGCCGCACCTCCCGCACCGGAAGAAGACGTCATGCCCGCAACGACCCACGATCCCGCCCACGCGACCGACCCGTGGGGCGGCTCAGCGGGGCCCGACCTCGGCCATCCGAGGCCTGATGAGCCGGGTGCAGGACCCGATCGCCGGCTGGGGGGACCGCTGGACCCGGGCGTCCTCGTCGGGACCACCGATGCCGAGATCCTGCGGTGCTTCCTCGACCTCGTCCGAACCTGGCGGGGATGCGGACCGGGCCACGCGCTGCGTCTCCGGCAGGCCGACGTCGCCGTCCTCGTCACCATCCTCGGCACGGACAGCGCCGAGATCGAACGCCGACTGGTGGCGGCCACCGCCTGCACCCCCAAGGTGGCCCGACGTTGCCGGCGCCTGCTCCTGGCCAGTGCGGCGGCACTGGTCCTCGCCGTGGTCACCGCCTCCCCTGTCGGGAGCACGTCGACGGTCGGGCCCACCGCGCCCGTCGGCCTCGCCCCACCGGCCACCGTGGTCGCCGTCGCCCGCTCGACCCCTGACGCAGGCACGCTCGGCCACGCGGTCGCGGTCGCGGTCGCCGCGCCGCCAGCCGTGGACGCGCCCACCACCCCGGTCGCAGGCCCCGCCGCCCCTGAACCGACCGTCGCCGCCCTGCCGGCGGGAACGGAGGCCATCGTCACCATCGCCAGCGTCGGCATGGAGCTTGCCGTCGTGTCGGGTGGGCAGGCCGTCATCGACCAGGGTGTGGTGGCGCACTACACGGCGGCCGGATGGGAGCCACCGGTTCCCGCCGGCGCCCCGGGCACCTACTGGCTGGCGGCGCACCACACGACGCACGGCGGGCCCTTCGGGGCGCTGCCCGATGTGGCCGTCGGCGCCGAGATCCGGGTGGAGGCGGGCAGCCGGACGTTCGTCTACACGGTCACCTCGACGGAGGTGACCGGCCTGTGGCCTGGAGACGACGCCGTGTACGGAACCGACCCCACGGCGTCGGTCATCCTGCTGCAGACCTGCATCGGCAGCAGCCGGCTCCTCGTGCACGGGACCCTGACCGCCACGCGGTAGACGGGTGCCACCGGTCGGGTCGCGGACGGTGCTCCGTATGCTTCCTCTGGTGGCATCTGAGGACCTGACCCTGGTGGTGATGGCCGCGGGCATCGGCTCGCGCTTCGGCGGCACCAAGCAACTCGCCGAGGTCGGCCCCGACGGTGAGGCCCTCCTCGACTTCACCATCCGCGACGCCCGCCGGGCCGGCTTCGGGCCCGTGGTGCTCGTGGTGCGCGACGCCATCAGCGACGACGTCGCCGCCCACCTGGCCCGCTTCCACGACGATGCCGACAGCTTCGTCCTCGTGAGCCAGGACCTCGACCCCGCGGCACCGCGCCGGGACCGACCCTGGGGCACCGGCCACGCCGTGCTCGTGGCCCGCGACCACGTGGGCGGCCCCTTCGCCGTGGTCAACGCCGATGACTACTACGGCGCCCCGGCCCTGGCCGACCTGGCCGGGGCCTTCGACGCCCCCGGTGGGCGGGACCCCGGCGTGTTCCACCTGGTGGCCTACCGCCTCGATCGCACCCTGTCGGACCAGGGCACGGTGTCACGGGGGGTGTGCTCCATCGCCCCCGACGGCCAGTTGCGCACCGTCACCGAGCAGTCGGCCCTGGCCCGCGCCGCCGATGGGCGCATCGTGGCCGAGGCCGCAGGGGGAGAGGGCGACGACGCCACCCGCCTGGCCTTCCCCGGGGACACCCCGGTGTCGATGAACCTGTGGGGCCTGCAGCCGGCGTTGTTCGACCACATGGCCGAACGCTTCGACCGCTTCGTGGCCGATCGTGGCCTCGAGCCCAAGGCCGAGTTCCAGTTGCCCGTCATCATCACCGACCTGGTGGCCGAGGGTCGGGCCAAGGTTCGGGTGCTGCGCACCGACGCCGAGTGGTTGGGGGTCACCTACGCCGGCGACCTCGAGGGGGCACGGGCGCGGATGGCCGGGCTGGCCCCGGGCCCGGCCTGAGCCCGGTGGCCATGACCAGCCCGGTTGCCGGGGCTGACGAGGCATGGGCGCACGCCGAGTGAGAGACTTCCTCCATGTGGAGTGACGGGGGTGACCGCATCGCCCCCCGTGACCTGGGCGGCAGCAGACGGACCCGTCCCCCGGCACCCCCCCGACCCGGCGCGCTGCGACTCCAGCCCCAGGTCCGTCGACACCACCCTCGGAGCGCAGGGCCGTGGCCCGCAGCCCCCCGGGGCTGGCCCGACGCCGCGCCCCGTCGCCGCGACCGCCGCCTGCTCGTGGCCGTGGGACTGGTCAGCGGGCTGGCCCTGTTGTCCTGCGCCGCCTGGTACGTGCGGGACGAGCTCGCCGTCAGCTCGACGGTGTCGGGCCTCGACGACGGCGCCGTCATCTCGAACGACACCAGCGCCGGCGCCATCGTGCGGGTGGCCACCTCGCCGTCGGGCCGCGTCGGTTCGGTCCGCCTCCACCTCGACGGCCGCGCCGTCACCGACCAGGCCCACCGCGAGGGCGACGAGTTGGTGTGGCCCCTGCCCGCCGACCTCGCCGACGGACCCCACCACCTGGCCGTGGCCGTGCACCGACGCGGCCCCCTCGGCACCTCCACCCGTTCCCTGTCCTTCTCCGTGGATCGTCAGCCCCCCACCGTCGAGGTCACCGCGCCCACGGCCGTGTCCATCGACGCCCCCGTGACCGTCACCGGGCGCACCGAGGCCGGGGCATCGGTGGCGGTGGGCGGGGTGAGCGTGCCCGCCGGAGCCGACGGCAGCTTCTCGCTGATGCTCCCCCGCCCCCCCGCCGGCCGCGTCGAGGTCGTGACCACCGACGCCGCCGGCAACCGCACCGTCACCCCCCTGTCCGTGCCCGTCGTCTACCCACGCTCGGTGGGCATCCACGTGACGGGGGCGGCCTGGAGCTACGAGCCCCTGCGAGACGGGGTGCTCGAGCTGGTCGACCAGGGACGGGTCAACGCCGTCGAGCTCGACCTCAAGGACGAGGCCGGCATCGTCAACTACGACACCAGGGTCCAGCTGGCCCATGCGGCCGGTGCGGTGGAGCCCTACTTCGACCTGCGCAGCACCATTGACGAGCTCCACGCCCGCGGCGTGCGGGTCATCGGCCGCATCGTGGCCTACCGCGACCCCCCCATGGCCGACTACGCCTGGGAACAGGGCCACCGCGACTGGGTCATGCAGAACCCCGACGGCACCATGCTCGATGCCTACGGTGGGTTCACCAACCCGGCCAACGCCGAGGTGCGGCGCTACAACGTCGACCTGGCGACCGAGGCCGCCGACGCCGGCGTGGACGACATCCTCTGGGACTACATCCGCCGACCCGAGGGCGACCTGGCCGAGATCATCCTCCCCGGCCAGCAGGGTCGGGTCGAGGACGCGGTGGTGGCGCTGCTGGCCGAGGCGCAGCCCATCCTGCGGGAGCGTGGCGTGTTCCAGGGGGCGTCGGTGTTCGGCGTGGCCGCCTCCCGCCCCGGCGACGTGGCCCAGGAACTGCCGGCCATGGCCCCCTACCTCGACTACGTCGCCCCCATGGTCTACCCGTCGCACTGGAGCGCCGGGGAGTACGACGTCGAGGACCCCGACAGCCAGCCCTACGACATCGTCAAGGCCTCACTGGCCGACTTCGAGCGGGTGCTGGCGGGCACGGGCGTGGCCATCGTGCCCTGGCTGCAGGACTTCAGCCTGGGCGACGACTACGGCGCCGACGAGGTCCGGGCCCAGATCGACGGCGCCCGCGACGTCGGCCTGCACAGCTTCCTGCTGTGGGACCCCGACGTGACCTACACCGTCGACGCCCTCGACCGGCCCTGACGCCGATCAGCGGCCTGATCCATCGATGAGCGGACCGCCCTCCCTCGACGAGGTCCTGTCCTGGTTCGAGCGCTACTCCAACTGGGGTCGCTGGGGCCCCGATGACGAGCTGGGCACGCTCAACCACCTGACCCCGGCCCGGCGGGCCGCAGCTGCAGCCCTGGTCAGCGATGGCGAGTTGGTGTCCTGCGCCTGGGACGTCGACCCCAGCCCCCGGGTCGACCAGCCCAACGGAGCACCCCTACGCCACATGCTGTCGGTGGGGGACCCCATCGAGGGCAGCCGGGGCTCGGGGGCGTCGGAGTGGATCGGCATGACGTTCCACGGCTACGCCGTCACCCACCTCGACTCCCTGGCCCACATGTTCTGGGACGGGCGCATGTACGGGGGTCGTCCGGCCAGCCAGGTCGACGTGCGCAACGGGGCGGCGGCCAACGACGTCCGCCCCGCGGCGACCCACGGCATCGTGGGCCGGGGCGTGCTCCTCGACGCCGCCGCCGAGCGGGGGGTCGATTGGATGGAACCCGGCGAGTACGTGCTCCCCGAGGACCTCGAGCGCATCGAGGCCCGTCAAGGGGTGCAGGTGGGGCCGGGGGACATCGTGGCCCTGCGCACGGGCTACGGGCGCCGCCTGCGTGAGCGGGGACCCGACGACGTGGGCCGGGTGGGCCGGGCCGGCTGGCACGTGGGCTGCATCCCCTGGCTGGCCGAGCGGGAGGTCGCCGTCATCGCCGCGGACACCGCCCAGGACGTGCACCCCCACGGCTACGACGGCCTCCGCAGCCCCCTGCACCTGGTGGGCATCGTGGCCCTGGGCCTGTGGCTCATCGACAACTGCGACCTCGAGGCGCTGGCCCGGGCGTGCACGGCCCGGGACCGCTGGGCCTTCCACCTGGCCGTCGCCCCCCTGCGCCTGGTGGGGGTGACCGGCAGCCCGGTCAACCCCCTGGCCACGTTCTGACGTTCTCAGGCGGTCTGACCCGGCCCGTGAACTGCCCCGGATCAGAGGGCGTCGACGCCCAGCTCGCCGGTGCGCACCCGCAGCACCTGGTCGACGGAGGACACCCAGATCTTGCCGTCACCGATCTTGCCGGTGCGGGCGGCGGTGGCGATGACATCGACGATCTTGGCGGCCGTGCCGTCGTCGCACAGCACCTCGACGCGCACCTTGGGCACGAAGTCGATGCGGTACTCGGCACCGCGGTAGGTCTCGGTGTGGCCACCCTGGCGGCCGAAGCCCTTGACCTCGGTGACGGTGAGGCCCTGGATGCCCGCTTCGCGGAGCGCATCCTTCACCGGCTCGAGCATGTGGGGCTTCACGATGGCGGTTACCAGCTGCAACATGACCCGTACCTTTCAGGACGACGATTTCCCGTCCATGTTGACGCTGTTACATATCGGGGACCGCAACCTTGCTCGAAGCTGAATCCGCTTCGAGCAGGTAGCCCCGAGACCGTACCGTGCGCACGCGCAGCCCGAGGGGCTCCAACCTGCGACGGAGGCGCAATATGTGCACGTCGAGGGGGTTCCGTCCCGGATCCTCGCCCGGCCATCCCGCACGGGTCAGGTGGTCACGGGTGGTGACGCAACGGAACTGGGTCACGAGGACAGCGGCCAGGCGCGCCTCGAGGGGCGGAAGCGTCACCTGCTTGCCGCCATAGCGGACCACGCCCCATTCGTCGATGCGGGGCACGGTGAGGTCGAGGTTGGCCAGTCTGGCCAGCAGGCTGTCCACACGGGCCTGCACGTCGGCACGCTCGGCGGGCAACCGCACCCAGTCTTCGGCCAGGTCGGTGACCAGCGGGGCAGGCGCGTCGGGTTCGACCAGCAGCAACCTCGGCCTGGCCGCCACCTGCAGGCGGTCACGGCGGTCACTCTGTGATGGCCATCGGACCAGCTCTACGTCCATCGCAGCGGGAAGTTACGTGGATCTCGTTTCCGGATCGTTTCGCACTTGTGAACTCCGGCACGCGCCAGGCAGAGGGTTACGCGAGGCTCTGGGCATGCACGACCAGACCTGCCCCTCGCGTCCGAGTGGTCCTCAGGTGACGTTCAGGTGATGTTCACGACCCGCCCCCAGCTCGTGGGCACGTTCGGCATGGCCGCCAGCACCCATTGGTTGGCGTCGACCACGGGCATGGGGGTGCTCGAGCGGGGGGGCAACGCCTTCGACGCCGCCGTGGCCATGGCCTTCGTGCTCCACGTGGCCGAGCCCCACATGTGCGGCCCCGGCGGCGACGTGCCCGTGCTCTTCGCCCGCCCCGACGGCGATGTGCACGTGCTGTGCGGCCAAGGGCCCGCACCGGCGGGGGCCACCATCGCCCACTACCGGTCCGAGGGCCTCGACCTCGTGCCCCCCACGGGCCTGCTCGCTGCGGTGGTGCCCGGGGCCGTGCCCGCCTGGCTCACCCTGCTGGCCGATCACGGCACGTGGCGGCTTCGCGACGTGCTCGAGGCCGCGGTGGGCTACGCCGAGCACGGCGTGCCCGTGCACGAGGCCGTCAGCGACACCATCGCCGCCGTGCGCCGCCGCTTCCTGCGCTCGTGGCCCACCTCGGCCGCCACCTGGCTGGTCGACGGCCAGGCCCCCCGACCGGGCAGCCTGCTGCGCAACCCGGTGCTGGCGGCCACGTGGCGACGCCTGGTGCTCGAGGCCGAAGCCGCGGGACCCGACCGCGACGTGCAGATCCACGCCGCCCTCGACCAGTGGCGCTCCGGCTTCGTGGCCGAGGCCATGGCCGCCTTCGCCGCCCGACCGGCGGACGACGGGGCCGGGCGCAACTACGCCGGGGTGCTGAGGGGGGACGACCTGGCCGCCTGGTCGCCGGGGTACGAGGCCCCGGTGTGCCTCGACGTCGGCGGGGTCGAGGTCAACAAGTGCGGGCCGTGGTCCCAGGGCCCCGTCGCCCTGCAGGCCCTGGCCCTGCTCGACGGGATGGACGTCGACGTCGATCCCACCTCGGCCGCGTTCGTGCACGTGGTGACCGAGGCCATGAAGTTGGCCTACGCCGACCGCGAGGCCTTCTACGGCGACCCCGACCACACCCCCGTGCCCCTTGACGTGCTGTTGTCGCCGGCCTACAACGCCCAGCGCCGCCTCCTCATCGGCGCCGAGGCCTCCGACGAGTTCCGGCCCGGTCACATCGACGGCTTCGGTGGGCCGGTGGACTACGCCGCGGCGGTGGCCCGGGGCCAGCGCAGCGGTGCTCCCGTCGAACCCACGGCCGCGGCGGGGGCATCGAGCGCCTCGGCGTCCATGGCCGGGCCCATGACCGGGGACACGGTGCACCTCGACGTGGTCGACCGCTGGGGCAACATGGTCTCGGCCACCCCCTCGGGCGGGTGGCTGCAGGCCTCGCCGGTGATCGACGGCCTGGGCTTCGCCCTGGGCACCCGGGCCCAGATGTTCTGGCTGGAGGAGGGCCACCCCTCCTCCCTGGCCCCCGGTCGCCGACCACGCACCACCCTCACCCCCAGCCTGGCCCGACGGGACGGCCAGCCGTGGATGGCCTACGGCACCCCCGGCGGGGACGGCCAGGACCAGTGGCAGCTCGGTTTCCTGTTGCGGGTGCTCGGGGGCATGGACCTCCAGGCCGCCATCGACGCCCCCGCCTTCCACAGCGACCACATGCCGTCGTCGTTCTGGCCCCGCGATGCCCGCCCGGGGCGCCTCGTCATCGAGGAGCGCTTCGGGCCCGAGGTGGCGGCGGACCTCCGGGGCCGCGGTCACGACGTGGTCGTGGGCCCGCCGTGGTCCGAGGGCCGGGTGTCGGCCGTGACCCGCGACATCGACGACGAGGGCCGGGCCGTGCTCCGGGCCGGGGCCAACCCCCGGGGCATGTCCGGTTACGCCGTGGGCCGCTGACCCGTGACCCCGTAGGCCGTGTCGACCGCGGCTGCGTCGACAGCAGCCGCGTCGACAGCCCCGTCGGTGGGTCGGGGGGCGGCGGCGCGCCGCAGGCGGTCGACGACGGCGCGGCCCAGGCCATCGTCGGACGGGGGGACGACGAGGAGCACGTCGAGGCCGGCGTCGTCGGCCTGGCGCAGCCGGCGGTAGAGCGATCTCGCCCAGTCCGCCGCGGTGACGGGGGAGCCGAGCACCACCACCCCGGTGGGTACGACCACGTCAGCCGCGGCCAACACAGCCACCCGGTGGGTGCCGGCCAGCTCGGCGACGCGGGCGGCCAGGGCCGGGGCGGCCAGCAGCTCGACGGCGACACCGGGGGCGTAGTGGGAGGCCAACATGCCCGAGGCCCGGGCCGGACCCACCTGGTCGCGCTCCACCGCCCGACCGAGCACGGCCTCGACGAGCTCGACGGGCACACCACCGGGGCGCAGCAGCAGGGGGGTCAGGCCCACCAGGTCCACGATGGTCGACTCCACCCCCACCAGGCACGGCCCGCCGTCGAGCACCAGGTCGACGAGGTCGCCCAGTTCGGCCCGCACGTCCCCGGCCGTGGTGGGGCTGACCCGGCCGAAGCGGTTGGCCGACGGGGCGGCCACGGGCACCCCGGCCCGGGCGAGCAGGTCGAGGGCCACCGGGTGGTCGGGCACCCTCAGTCCCACCGTGTCGCGACCCCCGGTCAGCTCGTCGGCCAGGCCCGGGCCCCGGCGCAGCACCAGGGTCAAGGGGCCGGGCCAGCACGCCTCGGCCAGGCGCCAGGCGTCGTCGGGCACGTCGCGGGCCCACGTGCCCAGATCGGCGCCCCGGGCCAGGTGGGCGATGAGGGGATGACCGGCCGGGCGACCCTTGGCGGCGAAGATGCGGCGCACGGCGGTGGGGTCGGTGGCGTCCGCCCCCAGGCCGTACACGGTCTCGGTGGGGAAGGCCACCAGACCACCGGCCCGCAGCAACCCGGCGGCGCGTTCGAGCTCGGCAAGGGTGGGCACCGGGCCCAACCTAGGTCGTGACCTGGCCCACCCCGGACGAGCCCGCCCGGACCCAATGCCAGCGTGGCCCCCCGCCGAGCGGGTATGAAGACGGCGACGATGCGCATCCGCACCGATCAGACGAGACCGATGTAGAGGGGACTGACGTGGCACTGCTCGATTCGCTGCGCCGCCGCTTCTGGGGCAAGGCCCATGAGCTGCACGGCGGTACGACCGGCACGGAAGACCCGAACATCGTGGGTGATGCCGGGCCCTTCGACGTGGCCCCGGGCAAGGACCCCGGTGCAGAGACGGAGGTGGAGCAGGAGTTCGGCGTACCCGGGCTCGAGGTCACCGACGACATCCTGCCCCCCGAGGAGCCCGACGCCGAGGAGCGCAACATGGTGGCCCCGTCCTCGCCGCCGCCGCCTGTGGAGGACGAGGTCGACTCGCCGCCGACCATGTCGCCCCCGCCGCCGGCCCCGGAGGTCGACCCGAGGGCCTGACGGCCCGCTCCCCGAAGACCTCGGCCCACCCTCATCCGATCGCTATAGTATGCGCTATAGCGATCGGATGGACCCGCGGGTCCACACAACAGGGAGCAGCGCATGGACGTCCTGGCCCAGGCCATCCCCGAGGTCGTCGGGCGGTACTTCGCCGCCTCCACCGCCAAGGATGACGAGGCCGTGTTGCGCTGCTTCACCGAGGACGCCGTGGTCCTCGACGAGGGGCGGATCATGACCGGCGCCGTCGAGATCCGGGCCTGGCGTCAAGGCGTGGCCACCGAAGGGCATGGGGGCGGCCACCGTCGCCGTGCTGGCCCGGCGCGGCACCCCGGGTGGTGGCCGCGGCCCGCGCCATCCCCGACACCGGGACCGACGGCACCGGGGCCGAGCTCTTGGTGGCCGCCGACGTCATGACCGCGGCCGGGGTGGCGACGTTGGCCGAGCGGGTGCTGGCCCCCCTGGGCGGGGTCGACGTGGTCGTCCACTTCGTGGGCGGGTCGTCGTCTCCCCCCGGCGGGGTGCTGGCCCAGACCGACGACGAGTGGCAGCGCAACCTCGACGCCAACCTGTTCGCCGCCGTCCGCCTCGACCGGGCCCTGCTGCCCACCATGCTCGAGCAGGGCTCGGGGGTGATCATCCACGTGTCGTCGATCCAGAGCCGCATGCCCCTGGGCCCGACCATCGCCTACGCCGCAGCCAAGGCCGCCCTGACCAGCTACAGCAAGAGCCTGGCCAACGAGGTCGCCCCCCAGGGCATCCGCGTCACCTGACGCAGCTACCTGACGCAGCCACCTGACCCACCTACGTAGCGACGATCTAACGTCGGGGGCCCATGGCGCCGACACCCGAACCCGCCGCCGGGCCGCCGGGCTTCCTCCACTGCCCCGGTTGCGGGGGCACGCTCGAGACCAGGGTCCGCGGCGACCGCCTGCGACCCCATTGCACCGACTGCGGACGACCGGTGTTCCACAACCCCGCCGTGGGGGTGGCCGTGGTCCTCTTCGACGACGAGGGCCGCCTGCTGCTGGGGCGACGGAGCCGCGGCTACGCCGGGCAGTGGTGCATCCCCTGCGGCTACGTGGAGTGGGACGAGGACGTCCGCGAGGCCGCGGCCCGCGAACTGGCCGAGGAGACGGGCCTGGTCGTCGAGGTGGGCGACGTGGTGGCCGTGCACTCCAACGTGCACGATCCCTCCCAGCACACCGTGGGCATCTGGTTCGCCGGCCGACTGGTCGGCGGCACCCTGTTGGCCGGTGACGATCTCGACCAGGTCGGCTTCCACCCCCTCGATGACCTGCCCGGCCCCCTGGCCTTCGCCACCGACGAGCTCGTGGTCGACCAGTTGCGCAGCCAGGCCCGCTGATCAGCCGCCCCGCGGTACACCCTCCACCGCAGATCACACGGCCTGCGTTAGCCTCACCCGCGGTGGACCTCGACGCGGTGGCGTACGCGCTCGGCCTGACCGGCCTGCTCGTGGGGCTGGTGCTGGGTTGGTACCTGCACCGTCGACGCATCGTGCGCCACCTGGGTGCGCTGGCCGACACCAGGGTGCAGGTCCTCAACAGCGAGGTCCTCCGCCTCGGCGCCCGCAGCGACGAGCTCGACGCCCTGCTCGACGTAGCCGGCCGCGACTCGACCCGCACCCGGGCCGAGCTGGCCGCAGCCAAGGCCGAGGGGGCCCGCCTGGAGGGCGAACTGCGGGCCGCCCGGAGCCGGGTGGCCGAGACGGACGCCGCCCTCGATGCCACCCGGGCCGAGGCCGCCGCCGAGCGGGCCCGGCGCACGGTGGCCGACCAGGAGGCCGTGGATCGCGGCTCGGCCCTGGCCGCCGAGCTGGGCCAGGTGCGCACCGCGGCGGCCGAGTCCGAGGCCGAGGTGGTGGTCCTGCGCTCCCGCCTCGACGCCCGCGACGCCACCCTGACCGCCCTGCAGCAACACACCGAACAGCTCGAGGCCCTGCAGGCCCCCGCTCCCCCCGAGCCCGACGACCTCGGCCTCATCGACGGTGTCGGCCGCCTGGTCGAGCGCATGCTGCACGAGGCCGGCATCACCACCTACCGCCAGCTGGCCCTGCTGTCGGACAAGGCCGACGGCAGCGACGCCCGCCTGGCCGAGTTCCTCGACCGCATCCGTCGCGAGGAGTGGGCCGACCAGGCCCGCGACCTGCACAAGCGCAAGTACGGCGAAGAACTCAGCGTCGGCTGAACCGGCTAGGGCACCTCGGCGAGACCACGGCCAGCGCCGGGAGGCCTCAGCTCAGTTCGACGAGGGCCCGGGCCGGCAGGTGGCGCGACGACGAGCCCACCAGCAGTTCGAAGGCGCCGGGCTCGATCCGGAAGGCCCCGGCGGCCTCGTCCCAGAAGGCGAAGGCCCTCCGACCCAGGGCCAGGCGCACCGTGGTCGTCTCCCCCGGGGCCAGGTGGACCTTGGCGAACGCAGCCAGCTCCTTGGGGGGGCGGGCCACCGACGCCGCCCGGTCGCCCACGTACAGCTGCACGACCTCGTCTCCGGGGCGGTCACCGGTGTTGGTCACCGTGACCGACACCACGACGGTGGCCGCCTGTCCCGGCGCCAGGCCGGGGCCGTCGTGAGGACCGCCGGGCTCGATGAGCCCGGCCACCGACGCGGTGGGCAGCCGCTCGACCACCAGGGGCCCGTAGGCGAAGGTCGTGTAGGACAGGCCGAAGCCGAAGGCGTGCAGGGGGTCGACGTCACGGCCGTCGTAGCCCCAGTAGCCGACGAAGACACCTTCGGCGTAGCGCACCCGGCCCGATTCTCCCGGGTAGTCGAGGAACGACGGCGTGTCCTCGAGCCGGCGGGGGAAGGTGGTGGGCAACCGTCCCCCGGGATCGACGTCGCCCAGGAGCACGTCGGCCAGGGCGTTGCCCGCCTCCATGCCCGGGTACCAGGCGTAGAGCACGGCCGACGTGCGCTCGGCCCAGTCCAGGCGCACGGGGCTGCCGGCGTTGACGACGACGATGGTGCGCCGACACGTGGCCGTGACCGCCTCGATGAGCTCGGCCTGACGGCCGGGCAGGTCGAAGCCGGTGCGGTCGGCGCCTTCACCTTCCCAGTCGGCGTCGAGACCGACGACGACGATGGCGGCATCGGCGTCGCGGGCCAGGCCCACGGCCCGCTCGAACAGGTCACGCCGCTCGGGTGGGTCGATGCCCACCCGCAGCCCGGTGACGAGCTGGTGGCGGCCCGCGGCGTAGGTGACCTCGACGTCGTAGCCCCGTCCCGCCACCAGGGCGCGCCCGGCCCGGGCCTCATCGGCGCCGAAGCCGTAGAACGTGGGGCCCGAGCGCACCTCGGCCAGGTCGAGCACCAGCTCGCCATCGAGGCGCAGCTGGGCCCGCCCGGCGACCACCATGCCCAACTCGTGGTCACCATCGGCACTGGCCACGTAACGACCCCGCCAACGCAGGACCGTCCCCGCCCGCACGTCGGGACCGTCGAAGGGCAGGGCGCCGAGCTCGACGCGGGCCACCCGGCCCAGGGGGACCGGCGGTCCTTCGGCGGGCTCGACCCACAGCTCGAAGCCGTCGACCGGTTCCAGGGGCAGGGCGAAGCGGTCGGCCCGACAACCGGGCTCGTGGCGGACGACGACGCCGGCCGGCTCCAGGCGGGCCCGCAACGCGGCCAGCGGGTGCACGGGTGGGTAGGACCGCACCTGGGACGACCCCCCGCCCATGAGGGTGGCCACCGCCGCGTTGGGACCGACCACGGCCAGGCGCTGGCCGGCCTCGAGCCGCAGGGGCAGGGCGTCGTCGACGTTGCGCAGCAGCACCATGGACGAGGACGCCGCCCGACGGGCCAGGGCCCGCACCCGGGCGCCGTCGCCCGGGCGCTCGGGGGCATCGGCCGGCCGTTCGGCGGCCCCGGTGCGCAGGGCCAGGCGCACCAACCGGCGCGCCTTGTCCTCGACCATGGCCGCAGGCACCTCCCCGGCCGCCACCGCCGCGGCCAGGCGGGCGCCGAAGTGGTGGCCGGGACCGGGCATCTCCAGGTCGAGGCCGGCGACGGCGGGGCCCACGGTGTCGTAGGTGCCGCCCCAGTCCGACACCACCAGACCGTCGAAGCCCCACTCCCCCTTGAGCAGCGCGCCGATCAGCCACCCATGCGCCGAGCACGACGTGCCCTGCAGCCGGTTGTACGCCGTCATCAGCGTCCACACCCCGGCCTCACGCACCGCAGCCTCGAAGGGCACCAGGTACAGCTCGCGCAGGGCCCGGGCCGGCACCTGGGCATCGAGGGTGTAGCGCTCGTACTCCGAATCGTTGGCCACGAAGTGCTTGGCGCAGGCGGCCACGCCCTCGGCCTGCACCCCCCGCACCACGGCCACGGCCATGCGGGCGGCCAGGTGGGGGTCCTCGGAGAAGCACTCGAAGTTGCGCCCGGCCAGGGGGGAGCGGTGCAGGTTCAGGGTGGGGGCCAGCAGCACGTGGGCGGCACGGTCACGGGCCTCGCGCCCCAGGGCCCGGGCCACCTGGGCCACCAGGTCCACGTCCCACGTGGCGGCCAGGGCCGTGCCCACGGGGAAGCAGGCCGCCGGCGGCGCCCCCGGGCCGCCCGAGCCCCGGGCACCGTTGGGCCCATCGGTCAGCTTCATGGCCACGATCCCCAGGCGGGCCACGGGATGGGTCGTCCACGCATCGGCCCCGGCGGTGAGCAGGGCGGCCTCGTCGGGGTGCAGGGCGGTCACCATCGCCTCGACGGGATCACTGACCTCGACGGGATCGACCGGCCGGCCCGTGCCATCGCTCACAGGCGGACGCTAGCCGCGACCCACCGACGCCCCGCTGAGTAGCGTCCCCCTCGATGAGCATCCTCGGACATGCCGTGCTCCGCCTCGAAGACCAGCGGTTCCTCACCGAAGGCGGCACCTACGTCGAGGACCTGGACCTCCCCGGGTGCCTCGCCGTCTACTTCGTGCGCTCGACCGTGGCCCACGCGACCATCGTCAGCATCGACACCAGCGAGGCCGCGGCCGCCCCCGGCGTGGTCCTCGTGCTGACGGGTGAGGAACTGGGCCTGCCGCCGCTTCCCCAGCTGTCCCCCGCCTACCCCGAGGCCATGTCCCGCCCCCTACTGGCCCGGGGCACCGTCCGCTTCGTGGGCGAGCCGGTGGCGGTCATCGTGGCCGAGGACCGCTACCTGGCGGCCGACGCCGCCGACCTGGTGGCCGTGGATTACGCCGTGCTGCCCGCCCTGGTCGACCCCGAGGTGTCGGCTCGGGACGAGCTGCTGCTGTTCCCCGAGGCGGGGACCAACGTCGTGGCCCGCTCGCACTCCCCCCACCAGGCCGACTTCTCGGCCTGCGAGGTGGTGGTCAAGCGCCGCATCGTCAACCAGCGCATCGCCGGCGCCCCCATCGAGGGCCGTAGCGGGGCGGCCCACTGGGACGAGACCGGCCGGTTGGTCCACCACTCGTCGTGCCAGGGGGCCCACCCGGCCCGCACCGTGCTCGAACGCATCTACGGCCTCCACACCGAGCAGGTGCGGGTGGTGGTGCCCGATGTGGGCGGCGGCTTCGGCTCCAAGGCCCGGCCCTACCCCGAGGAGCTGCTGCTGGGCGAGCTGGCCCGACGCACCGGCCGCCCCGTGCGCTGGACCGAGAGCCGCAGCGAGAACATGGTCGGCCTGGGCCACGGTCGGGGCCAGATCCAGACCGTGACCATCGGCGGGGACCGCGACGGGCGCATCACCGCCTACCAGCTCGACCTGGTCCAGGACTCGGGCGCCTACCCCCTCATCGGCGCCAACCTGCCCAACATGACCCGGGCCATGGCCACCGGCGTCTACGACATCGCCAACGCCGGGTTCGACTCGGTGTCCGTGGCCACCACCACCACCCCCGTGACCGCCTTCCGGGGGGCGGGCCGGCCCGAGGCCGCCGCGGCCATCGAGCGGGCCGTGGACCTGTTCGCCGCCGAGCTCGGCCTCGACCCCGTGGCCGTGCGCCGCCGCAACGTCATGGTCCGCTTCGACGAGCCCTACACGACGGCCATGGGCACCATCTACGACTGCGGTGACTTCGGCCGGGCGTTGGACCTGGCTGTGGACGCCGCCGGCTACGACGAGCTGCGGGCCGAGCAGGTCCGGCGCCGGGCCGCCGGGGATCGCCTGCTGCTGGGCATCGGCGTGGCCGTGTACGTCGAGATCACCGCCGGCGCCGGAGGCCACGAGCACGGCACCGTCGAGCTGCTCGACGGCGGCCGGGCCCGTGTCGTCACCGGTTCGACCCCGTACGGGACGGGCCACGTCACGTCGTGGACCATGTTGGTCTCGGATCGCACCGGCATCCCCATGGCCGACATCGAGGTGATCCACGGCGACACCGACCTGGTGCCCGCGGGCGGCATCACCGGCGGCTCGCGCTCACTGCAGATCGCCGGGGCCGCGGTGGCCGACGCCTCGACGCGGCTGGTGGACGCGGCACGGGCCCGGGCCGCGGACCTGCTCGAGGCTGCGGTCGACGACGTCGTGATCGACCGGGACAACGGCCGCTTCCACGTCGCTGGCGTACCCGCCCGCACGGTGTCCTGGGCCGACGTGGCCCGGGCCGTGGCCGACGACGGGTTGGCCTCCCTCATCGGGGTGAACGAGTTCACCGCCGCCCAGCCCACGTTCCCCTTCGGCGCCCACATCGCCGTGGTCGAGGTCGACCGGGAGACGGGCCAGGTGCGCCTCGAACGCATGATCGCCTGCGACGACGCCGGCACCATCCTCAACCCCCTGCTCGTCGACGGCCAGGTCCACGGCGGGCTGGGGGCGGGCATCTCCCAGGCCCTGGCCGAGGAGATCCGCTATGACGAGGACGGCAACCCGCTGACCACGACGTTCCTCGATTACGCCATCCTGTCCGCCGCCGATCTGCCCTCCTTCGAGCGCGTGCCCATGGAGACCCCGACGTGGGTCAACGAGCTCGGGGCCAAGGGCATCGGCGAGTCGGGCACCATCGGTTCCACCCCCGCCGTGCAGAACGCCGTCATCGACGCCGTGGCCCACCTCGGGGTCAGCCACCTCGACCTGCCGTGCACCGCCCAGCGGGTGTGGACGGCGTTGGCCGAGGCTGCGTCGGCCTAGCCCGATTGGGGGATTTGCCCGCCAGGATGCCGCTGTACGTGTCGTTACGCTGACGCCCCGTGCTCGACGTTGGACGACCGCACCGCGATCCGGGGGACGGTTCCGTTCCCGGGGCGAGGTCGGCGCCGCCCCGTCCGCCGTCTCCGGACCGGCGCGCCTCCCCGCCGCTGCATCCGCTCCCCGCGTTGCGACCGTCCCGACGGGCGGCGCTCGTCCCCGCGGTGGGCGTGATCCTCGCCCTCGTGCTCGGCGCTGCCGCCTGCACCGGGGGCGACCCCGCGGCCCCGGGCAGCGAAGCCACGGGTGGCACGGCCACCACCATGGGGGCCGGACCGGGACCGGTGGCCGATGGTGCGGACCTCGGCGCCTCCGAGGCCGATCCCACGGTCACCCCGCCGACCGATGCCGTCGTCGAGGCCATGGTGCGTGACCTGGTCGACAGCGGCCACGTCGGCGGGGACGGCGGTCTCAGCGAGATCCAGGCCCGGTGCCTGGCCGTCAGGCTGGTGGATGGCGTCGGCCTCGATGCCCTGGCCCGGGCGGGTCGCCGGCTCGGCCCGTCGAGCTCGGTCGACGTCGCCGTCCTCGACGGGACGGAACGGGAGCGCTTCGCCGACGCCTTCGTGGCCTGCTTCGACATCGGTGCCGTGGTGCGGACCGAGCTCCAGCGTCTCGAAGGTCTGGCTCCCTTGACCACCGGCCAGCTGACCTGTGTGGTCACCGAACTGACCAGCGATGGCTCGGTGACCGCCCTGGTGCGCGACGCCGTGCTCGAGGCCGTCGCCCTGCCCGTCGAGGGGTCCGCCCTCTCCGGCCCCATGGCCCGGGCCTTCGAACGCTGCTCCGTGGCCCTCGACCCCCCGGTCCCCGCCGCACCCACGACCGGCGGCTGACGGCTGACGGCTGACGGCTGACGGCTGACAACCGGCGCCGTCTGGTCCGCGGGGCCGCAGCACGGGCCTTCGTTGTCACACCTCAGGACGAAGATGCGGGCCATGGCTTCCGACCTCGCTCCCGCCGCCCACCGTTCCTCCCGCCCCGCCCGTCGGGGCACCCCCCTGGCCCCCGTGCGCCAGCTCGACCTCGAGCTGCGCCAGGTCGTGCTCCGGGTGCGGGCGTGGGGCCTGCGCTCGGGCCGGGGATGCGCCACGGACGCCCTCACCGTGGTGGCCGGCTGCGCACTCGATGCCGGCCGGGTGGGCAGGATCTCGCCCAAGGTGTGGACCGAGGCCCGGGTCGACGCCCTGCTCGGCGGTGACGGGCGGGCGTGGTGCGCGGCCCACGGCGTCGATCCGCCGCCCGGCCTGGGCGAGGCGATCGTGTTGTGGCTCGACTTCCTGTACGCCCACCAGGCCCTGGCCCCGGGCAGCGACCGCCCCGAGGTGTTGCGCACGGCGGCCAACCGCAAGCGCTCCCGCCGGGCGGCCCTGGCCGCCGGTCGCCGACGCCACCCCGCCGGCCGGGGTACGGCCAGCTGACGGCATCGCCTGATCAGCTCGGCGGGGGCTGGTTCAGCCCTGCGTGCGCTGGTTCAGCCCTGGACGCCGGGAGCCTCGGTCCAGAAGCGGTTGAGCGCGCCCTGGACCTTGACCACCCAGATGATGCCGCCGACCACGGGCAACAGGATCCACAGCCCGGTCAGGCCGCTCACCGGGGCCTCACGGCCCGACGACCGGTACAGGCCGGCGATCTCGGAAGGCAGGAGGAACCAGTTGACGAAGCCCACGAAGATGGCCAGCAGCAGGCCGATGCCCCCGCCGACGCCCCGACCCGACCACCGCTTCATCTCGTCGATGCCCAGCGTCACGATGCCGAGCAGGATGACGCTCAGGCTGCTGCGGGGCTGGCCTGCCGCGCCCGTGCCCACGATCTCAGCCACCGGTGGTCGCCCGGCTGACCCGGGCGGAGGAGATCTCCACCTCGCCGATTCGGGCGTAGGAACCGTCGGGGGAGACGTAGTCGGCGATGGCCGCGAAGGAGGCCGCGTCGGGGACGACGGCCAACGACGCCGGGGCCGTCCCGGCCTCGGGTGCGGTGCTGGCGGCCACGATGGCCGTGGCCACGACGGGGGCGACGATGGGAGCGACCACGGGGGCCACGACCGCAGCGTCAACACCAGGAGTGGCGACAGCGGTGGGCATCGTGGCCACCTCGGGGGTGACGGCACCAGCTGTCGACCCGCTCTCGACCACGGTCATGCCGATGCCGCCGAGCACACCTGTGAGCGCACCGAGCACGATCGCAGCCCTGGCCACCGACCGTCTCGTCGACCGCTTCGCCTTCGTCCGCATGTGCCGAGTCCTCCACCGTCCCGAGTGACACCCGTTGTGTCGTCTCAGGGTTCTCGAAGGCTTCAACGCCACCGTCCGTGGGCAGTTTCATCGATCTACGGGATCAAGGCGCGACCGTCATGAGGTCGACACGCGGCGTTCGCCGGTGGGCACCGAACAGGGCTTCACCGGGCAGAGGTGGCGCTGGGGGGGCATGATGGGGGGTCGTCCGGGTCACCGGGCGCACCGACCACCGCCGACGGCTGCCGGGCTCCCGGGGCCAACGGGGTGGAGCTGAACCACGACGTCACGCGAGGCAGGCCCCCGTGGACACCAACGCCACGCCATCCGCCGTACCCGCCGAGGGCAACGACGACTCCGCCAACCTTCCCGAGGAACCGCCCACGGTGGCTCGGGAGACGGCGCCCGAGGACGCCACCGCCCCGGCCGGCGGCACGACCGCGGGCGCGGATGCTCCCGACGCCGCCGTCGAGACCCACGCCTCCCCTGTCGAGGTGGCACCGGAGACGACCGACATCAGCGAGCAGCTGGAGCTGGCCGACGCCGACGGGTCCGACGTGGCCGACGTCGCTCCTGAGGTCGTCGCGCCCGACGTTGCCGTGCCCGACGTTGACGTGCCCGAGGCTGCTGCTCCCGAGGTTGTCGCTCCCGAGGTTGTCGCTCCCGAGGCTGGTGCCGAAGCCGTCGACACCGGGCCCTACGGTGGCGCCGGTCTCGACCCGGGGACCAGCGACGACATCACCGCGGACGAGGCTGCGCTCGAGCTGGCCGACGGTGATGGCTCCGAGATCGTGGAGGTGGCCGCGCTCGCTGGCGACACCCCCGCCTTCGACCCCGCGCCGCCCGACGTGACCCCCACCGCCCCGGTGCCTGCCGCCGCCGGCACCCGGCCGCCGCCGCCGCCCGGCCCCGGCCGCCAGGGAGGTCCCGGTGGCGGGCCCCGGTCGTCGCGCCCGGCGGCACCGCCCCGGCCTGCGGGCACCGTTCCCCCGCCCCCCACGCAGAGCGCCACCCCCGCCCCGGTGGTGGCCAGCGGGCCCACCCCGGCCGAAGAGGCCGGCTACCACTCCGGTGAACTGGTCTCGGGCCACGTGACCGCGGTCGATGACCAGGAGGTCGTGGTCGACCTGGGCGAGGGACGGACGGGGGTCATCGGCCGCCGCCACTTCTCCAACGACGGCAAGACCGACCCCAGCCAGGTCGTGACCGTGGGCGAGGAGATCGAGACGGCGGTGCTCGTCCGCGAGGACCGGGCCAAGCGCATCGTCCTGTCGCGCACCTGGGCCGTCAAGCAGCGGGCCTGGCAGCGCATCGAAGAGGCCCAGGCGGCCGGTGTGCCCGTCAGTGGCACGGTCACCGAGGTGGTCAAGGGCGGGGTCGTGCTCGACGTGGGGGTGCGGGCCTTCCTGCCCGCGTCGCAGATCGAGCTGCGCCGGGTCGATGACCTGGGCTCCTACGTGGGCCAGACCGTCGAGGGCCTGGTGACCGAGGCCGACAAGGCCGCCGACAAGGTCGTCGTGTCCCGGCGGGCCCTGTTGCGCCAGCACGAGAAGTTGCGGGTGAACGAACTGCTGGGTGAGCTCGCCCCCGGTCAGCTCCGGCGGGGCCGGGTGGCCACGGTCACCGACTTCGGCGCCTTCGTCGACCTCGGTGGGGTGCGGGGCCTGCTCCACCTGTCCGAGCTGTCGTGGGAACGGGTCGAGCGCACCACCGACGTGGTCAACGTGGGTGACGAGATCGAGGTCAAGGTGCTCTCCGTCAAGGAGGGCAACAAGAAGATCAGCCTGTCGCTGCGGGCGGTCCGCCCCGACCCCCTGCGCGGCGTCGTCGAGGGCAAGATCGTCCAGGGCACGGTCACCCGCCTGGTCGACTTCGGCGCCTTCGTACGCATCGAGGACGGGGTCGAGGGCCTGGTCCACGTGTCCGAGCTGGCCGAGCACCGCATCCACCTGCCCGAAGAGGTCGTCACCCCCGGCGACGAGGTCCTCGTCAAGGTGCTGCGGGTCGACCGCCGACGCCGTCGACTCGACCTCTCGGTGAACCAAGCCGTCCAGTTCTGACCCGGCCGCCGGGTGGGGTTCCCCGACTGAACGCATCCGCATACGCCCGCGGTACTCCCCTGCGTCCGGTTCGGGGACACCGCACACGCGAGGCGGTCAGAGGCCGGGCTTGAAGACCATCAGGTAGATGGCGACCACGACGAGCAGGTGGCTGATCCCCGTGGCCATGCCCACCCGGGCGGAGCCGGCCTCCCCGGCCTTGAGCGCAGGGCGCATGACGAAGATGCCCAGGCCCAGCAGGATCAGCCACACGGCGAGTGAGGCCGAGATCCAGCCCTGCTTCATCTGCCACACCTTGTCGCTCATGCCCACCAGGCCCATGCCCGCCACCCACACCACGACCAGGGCGGGGAGCACCACCCGCAGGTACAGCCGCAGGGCCACCTCGGGCCCGGCCTTGCGCAGTGAGGTGAAGGCGAACAGGGGGCCGAAGGCGGTGACCACGGCCAGCAGGTGCACGATGAGCAGCAACTTGTAGCCGGTCGACCCGATGGCGGCGTAGAGCATGGCCGGGAAGCTAGCGGCGAGCCCCACCGGCCCCCGAACCGCCCGCTGCGGCACCGGCCATCCCCGGGGCGGGCCCGCCACGGCCTCCCCTAGATTCCGGCCATGACCGTCCGCACCGAACGCCGGGGCCCGGTCGAGGTCGTCATCCTCGACCGGCCCGAGGTCCGCAACGCCGTCGACGGGCCCACGGCCACCGAGCTGGCCGCGGCCTTCCGGGCCTTCGACGCCGACGACGAGGCCGCCGTGGCCGTGCTCTGGGGCTCCGGCGGCACGTTCTGCGCCGGCGCCGACCTCAAGGCCATCGCCACCGGACGGGGCAACCGGGTCGACCCCCTGCCTGCTGATGGGCCCCTGGGCGTGACCCGCATGACCGTGGGCAAGCCGGTCATCGCCGCCGTCGAAGGCCACGCCGTGGCCGGCGGGCTGGAACTGGCCACGTGGTGCGACCTGCGGGTCGTCGCCCGCGACGCCACCTTCGGTGTCTACTGCCGCCGTTGGGGGGTCCCCCTGGTCGACGGGGGCACCATCCGCCTGCCCCGGCTCATCGGCCAGAGCCACGCCCTCGACCTCATCCTCACGGGACGGGGGGTGGGAGCCGAGGAAGCCCAGCGCATGGGTCTGGTCAACCGGGTGGTGGACCCCGGCGACGCCCTGGACGCCGCCGTCGAGCTGGCCACCCAGATCGCCGCGTTCCCCCAGCTGTGCCTGCGCAGCGACCGACGTTCGGCCCACGAACAGTGGGACCTGTCCCTCGACCAGGCCCTGGTCAACGAGCACCGCCTTGGCCTGGCCACCATCACCTCGGGTGAGACCCGGGACGGTGCCGCCCGCTTCGCGGCTGGCGAGGGCCGCCACGGCGCCTTCTGAAACGTCAGCGCCCGCGGCGGTGCCGGAACCCGTGGCGACGGCGCCCGACCACGGCGGCCACCACGGCGACACCGGTCAGAGCCCCGGCGGTCACGTGGCTCACCTGCACCAGCAGGTCGCAGGCTCGGCCCACGTCGGCCCCTCGGGGTGGGTCACCCACGCCCAGCTGAGGGCGGACCTCGACCCGGTCGCCGTAGCGGTTGGTGCCGCCGAGGCGCAGGCCCAGGGCGGCGGCGAAGGCGGCTTCGGCCACGCCCGAGTTGGGCGACGGGTGGGCCGGGGCCTGGGTGCGCACCGCCGTCCACACGTCACCGGCCCGTGCGGGGTGCACGGCTGCCACGGCCAGGGCGCAAAGCCGGGCCGGCACCCAGGCGGCGGCGTCGTCGAGGCGGGCCGAGGCCCAGCCGAAGTCCGCATAGCGCGGCGAGCGGTGGCCGACCATCGCGTCGAGCGTGTTTGCGGCGCGGTAGGCGCAGACGCCCGCGGGCCCGCCGACGGCACCCCACAGCAGCGTCCCGACGACCG
>JBBSLP010000051.1:0-45022 GCA_038255145.1 Acidimicrobiales bacterium | reverse complement strand
CGATCCCCGGATCATCGGTCAGGAGCAGGCCTTCGTCTCGGTGAACGCCACCCTGGAGGTGGACCTCCTGGGTCAGTGCGCCTCGGAATCCATCGGCAGTCGGTTGTTCTCGGGTAGCGGCGGCCAGGCCGACTTCGCCCGTGGAGCCATGTACTCCGCGGGTGGGCAGGGGTTCATCGTGATGCGTTCGACCACCCACCAGGGCATCTCCCGGGTGGTGGCGCAGCTGCGTCCCGGCGCCGTGGTCACGACGGACAAGAACACCGTGGACCAGGTGGTGACCGAGCACGGGGTGGCCGATCTGCGGGGTCGCACCGTGGCCCAACGGGCCCGGGCTCTGATCGCCATCGCCCATCCCCCGGCCCGCGACCACCTCGAGGCCGAGGCCGTCCGCCTGGGCATCACCAGACGGTGACGACCCCGACGCGGTGACCTGCGGGCGACCTGCCGTCGCGGGGCCTAGATGCGAGCGGTCGTGCAGGGCACGGTGACGGAGACGAACATGCTGCGGCCGACGGTGGTCCGGTTGACGGCCATGGTGGGGTGGTCCCGCAGCATCGAGGTCAGGCCATGGTCGAAGGCGCCCAGGTCGGTGGTCACCATGAGGTGGCGCTTGGTCCCTGTCCCGCCGGTCACGTGGGCCGGTCCCACGTAGGCCGTGGATGCGCCGACGGCCTCGAGGTGCAGGGCGACCACGTCGGCCAGGTCGCGGGGGCCGGTGCAGGTGACGAGCAGGGTGTTCATGCCCCCAATGACGCCCACCTCGGAGCCATGTTGCACGGGGTGAGGGTCCTCGGGCAGTTCTGCCCAGCCCCACGGCCGTCGACCTACCTGATCGGGGGTAGGCGCGGCGCGCCTGTCGGCCCGTCGCTCAAGGGGAGGGGAGAACCGGTCGATGGCAGGGGGGCCACCCGCCTACGACGAGGTTCACCGTGCACCGCATCATCTATTGCAGCCGGGCCACGACCGATCTCACCGGCGACGACCTCGTCGACCTGCTGGCGGTAGCCCGCACCCGCAACGACGCCGTGGGGTTGTCCGGCATGTTGCTCTACTCCAGCCAGAGCTTCCTACAGGTCCTCGAGGGGGAGCGGGGCGCACTCGACGCCACCTACGAGCGGATCAAGGCCGACAGCCGACATTCGAACCTCCGCCTCCTGGCCGACGTCCCCGTGACCAACCGGCTGTTCGCGGGCTGGTCGATGGGCTTCGAGCACGTCGACGACGAGGACCTCGCCGACGAACTGCCCGGCTTCACCCCCGCCCTGGTGTACCCCCTCGTCAACCCCGACCTGATCACCAACGCCTCGGTGGCCCAGACCCTGCTCACCCTCTACGCCAAGAACCGGGTGTCATGAACCCCGTCGCTCCACCCATGGCCACGGCCGCCACCGAGGTCGAGCTCTTCTCGCTCGCCGGCCGGGACGGCTACCTGCGCACGGTCAACGAATCGTTCGCCCGCCTGCTCGGCCGGTCGTCCGCCGAGCTGAGCACCACGTCAATCCTCGAACTGGTCCACCCCGACGACATCCCCCTCACCGTCGAGGGCATGGCCGCCCTCGAACGGGGCGATGCCGAAGTGCTCTTCGAGAACCGGTTCCTCCAGCCCGACGGGTCCACGGTGTGGCTGCAGTGGGTGGCCCGGCCGGTGCCCGACAGCCAGGAGTGGTGGGCCACGGGCCGCGACGTCAGCGAGTTCCGCCGGCTGCTGGCCGGTGCCGTCGACCACGTCGCCCGGCTCGAGGTCGCCGTCGGTGGTACGTCGACCGGATCCTGGCAGCTCGACGCGGCGACGGGTCGGGTCACGGTCGACGTCCCCATGGCCGCCATGTTGTCTCTGGCCACGGGGGTCAGCGTCTCCATCGCCGACCTGGCCGCGGTGGTGGACGAGACGGACCGGGCGTCGCTGATGGCCGCGCTCGAACTGGCCCGGACCGATCAGTCACCGACGGCGGCGGTCAACCTCGACCTGCGGGTGGGGGAGTCGGCGGCAACACGCCATCTTTCGCTGCGGGGCAAGACGGTGGAACGCGACCGCCGGGGCCGGCCTGTGCGGGTCGTCGGCCTGCTCGTCGACGTCACCGACAACAAGGCCATGGAGGAGCACCTCATGCGCCTCGCCATGAGCGACCCCCTCACCGGACTGGCCAACCGGCGGGCGTTCGACCAGACCCTGCGGACCGAGCTGCGCCGGGCGGCCCGGAGCGGGCAGCCGCTGACGATGCTCATGATGGACATCGATCACTTCAAGCGCTTCAACGACACCCATGGCCACCTCGTCGGTGACGACGTGCTGTGCACGGTGGCCCGGGCGCTCACCGACGTGGTCGCCCGCCCCGCCGACCTCGTCTCCCGCTTCGGTGGCGAGGAGTTCGCCATCGTGCTCCCCGACACCACGGCGACGGCTGGGGCCGCGGTGGCGTCGCGCCTGCTCGACGCCGTGCGGGCGGTCCGCCTGCGTCAGGCCCCCGATGCCCGCATCACCATCAGCATCGGTTGTGCCACGACGGCGTCGGACGGGGTCGCCACCAAGGCGGTCGACCTGCTCGCCCGTGCCGATGCTGCGCTCTACCGGGCCAAGGACGGCGGGCGTGACCGCTGTGTCCTGGCCACCGACTGACCCCGGTCACCAAACACTCCCCAAGGGTGGGAGGGTAACGACTCTAGGCGGTCAACCAGCTGGGGTGGGCCGGAGGATGCCCCCCTCACACCTACACGGCGGGAGGTCCAGCCTGATGGTCATCGCTCCTGGCCACCGGGGACCGCCCATGGACCTGCACACCATCACCGAGGTCGTCCGCCGACCGGGCCCGACGCCGGGCGCGGCCTGGCAGGACGGCGATGCCTGGCTGGCCGGCGGCACCTGGTTGTTCTCCGAACCGCAACCCGACCTCCGTCGCCTCGTCGACCTGACCACCCTCGGTTGGGAGACCCTGGTGGCGACGGACGAGGGCCTGCAACTGGGCGCGACCTGCACGATCGCCGAGCTCCACGCCTTCCGGCCGCCAGTGGCGTGGACGGCCGGTGCGCTGGTGGCCACGTGCTGTGAAGCGTTCCTGTCCTCGTTCAAGGTGTGGAGCGCGGCCACGGTCGGGGGCAACATCGCCATGTCGCTGCCCGCCGGTCCCATGATCACCCTGACCGTGGCCCTCGAGGCCAGCTACACCATCTGGAGTCACGACGGCGCGGTGCGCGACGTCGACGCCGCCGCCTTCGTCACCGGGGACCACCGCAACGTGCTCGCACCCGGCGACCTGCTGCGCAGTGTCCACATCCCGGCATCTGCCCTGGTCAGGCGCCATGCTCATCGACGACTGTCGCTCACCCAGCTGCGCCGGTCGTCAGTGTTCCTCATCGGCACCCTCGAACCCGGCGCCGCTGAGCTGCTGCTCACCATCACCGCAGGCACGACCCACCCCGTGCGCCTGGCGTTCGACGGCCTGCCCGACGCCGCCTCCCTGCGCCGTCGTCTCGACGACGAGGTGCCTGACCACGTGTACTTCGCCGACGCCAACGGCACCCCGACCACCGCCGTCACCTGACCTACCTGTTCGCCGAGGAGATCCGGGCCGAGGTGGCCGGCACCCCTGTCGGGACCAGGCCATGAGCTACACGGTCAACGGTCGACCCTGGGACGACGAGCCCGCTCCCGGGCAGCGCCTGCGCGACCTGGGCCACTTCGGGGTGAAAGGGCTGCGACGCCGGCGATTGCGGGGCGTGCACGGTGTGGCTCGACGGCACCCCCGTCCACAGGTGCATCACCCCGGCGTTCCGGGCCGAGGGCCGTGTGGTGACGACCATCGAAGGGGGCGCCGGCGGCGACGGACATCGTCACCGGTCGGGCCGCCTACACCATGGACGTCGCCGTCGACGGCCTGCTGCACCTGGCGGTGGTGCGGTCGCCCCACGCCCACGCCCGCATCGCGTCCATCGACACCGCCGCCGCCATCGCCGTCGCCGTGCCCGGCGTACACCGGGTGTACACGTGGCGCGACGTGCCCCGCAAGCGCTTCACCACGGCCATCCACACCGATCACCTGGTGGATCCCGACGATACCTACGTGCTCGACGACGTGGCCCGCCACGTCGGCCAACGGCTGGTGGCGGTGCTGGCCGACAGCGTGACCGCGGCCGAGGAGGGCTGCCGCCGGGTGGTGATCGACTACGAGGTGCTCCCCGCGGTGTTCGACCCGGAAGCGGCCATGGCCCCGGGCGCACCCCAGATCCACCCCTCGGGCGGTGATCCCTTCATCCGCGACCCCGAGCGCAACATCCTGCTCGAACTGCACGGCCAGGGAGCTGACCCGCCAGGAGGAGTTCACCGGTGCCACCACCCGCCATCCCATGGCCGTGACCGTCAGGTTGGGGGCCCGGGCCGATGGCACCCTCACCGCCCTGCAGGTCCGCACCGTCAGCAACACCGGCGCCTACGGCAACCACGGGGGCGAGGTCCTGTACGCCTCGACCGGTGCCGCCATCGCCATCTACCGGTGCCCCAACAAGAAGGTCGATGCCTGGTCGGTGCACACGAACACCGTGCCCAGCGGGGCCATCCGCGGCTACGGGATGACCCAGCCCGCGTTCGCAGTGGAGTCGGCCATGGGTGAGCTCGCCGTGGCCCTGGGCCTGGATCCGCTCGACCTGCGGCGCCGCAACATCGTGCGTCCCGGGGACCCCCTCGTCGCCCTCGACGCCCGCCCCAGCGACGTGACCTTCGGCGAGCACGGCCTGGCGCGGTGCATCGACCTCGTCGAGCAGTCGTTGGCCCGAACGGGGGGTGTCGACGCCCCGGGACCCGAGTGGCTGGTGGGGACGGGGCAGGCCATCTCGTTGCACGAGACGGCCCCACCCACCGAGCACATCTCCGAGTCGTGGCTGACCCTGGGCGCGGATGGTCGCTACGAGCTGGCCGTGGGCACCGTCGAGTTCGGTGAGGGCACGACCACGTCACGGGTGGGGATCGTCCAGTCGGACACCGATCGGAACGGGTTCGACACCGGCGCCTTCGCCAGCGCCGGACTGTTCGTGGCCGGCAACGGCGCCCTGCACGTGGCCGACGCCCTGCGTGATCGCCTGTTGGCCTTCGCCGCCGCCCACACCGGCACCGACGTGTCGCGTTGCGCCATGGACGACGACGCCGTGCTGTGCGCCGGCACCCGGGTGCTGCTGACCGAGCTGTGGGCTGCGGCCCGAGGGCGGGGGATCCTGCTGGCGGATGCCCGCAAGGCCTACGGGTCACCGCGCAGCGTGGCCTTCAACGCCCAGGGCTTCCGGGTGGCCGTGCACCGGCTGACCGGCGAGGTCCGCATCCTGCACAGCGTGCAGGCCACCGATGCCGGCGTGGTCATCAACCCGGTCCAGGTGCGGGGCCAGGTCGAGGGGGGCGTCGCCCAAGGCATCGGTTTCGCCCTGACGGAGAATCTCCACCTCGACGGGCACGGTGGGGTGGCCAACCCCAGCCTGCGCAACTACCGCATCCCCACCTACGCCGACGTGCCCCGCACCGAGGTGATCTGCGTCCCCTCGACCGACTCGGCGGGGCCGCTGTACGCCAAGGGCATCGCCGAGTGCTGCATCAACCCCGTCGCTCCCGCCTTGGCCAACGCCGTGCACGACGCCACCGGCATCCGCCTCCGCGACCTCCCCTTCACCCCCGAGCGCATCTACGCCGCGCTGATCGTGACCCCTGCCTAGCCGCCCGTCCCGCCGCCTTCGAGCGCAGCCAGCATCCTGGCCAGGCGCGCCGTCCTGGTGATCGGCGTCCTGGCCTGCATCCGCCCTGCGGCCAGTAGGGCCCCGACCTTGTCGACGTTGACCCTCGACCACAGGCTCCGGGCCCGTCGGGGGACGTACTTCTGCAGGTAGTGACGATCGTCCAGCGACCGTCGCTGGCCGGATACCCATCCCCAGCACAACCCGATGTCGACGACCTCGTCTTCGGTCACCGACGGGATGCCCGAGCCCCTCTTGGCCATCTTCAGCCACACCCCGGCCTGGCGCTCGTGGTTCGCCGCCAGCCACGACTCCCAGGCCGCAGGGCCTGGGAAGGCGATGACCTCCACCCCGTCGAGCGCATCCACGGGGCGAGTCTGGCGGCCAGGAAGCCGTATCCGCATGCCCATCTCCGTGCTCTTGCCCTACGGCGGCTCAGTTGACGATCCCGAGGGGGTGACCATGCCGGCGCACGAGATCCACGATCACCGCACCCTGGCCGGGCTGGCCAAGGTGCACGAGACGAAGCACTACAACGAGCCCTGGACCGAGGAGTGCCAAGGCGTGGCCACCGACGGCCGCCACTGGTACATCTCGACGAACCACGAGGGCCACCAGGCCGTCCACCGGTTCACCCTCGGCATGTCCGCGGCGGGATCGCTCTCGCTCGACGAGTTGGGCCATGGCCACGTGGGTGCGCTCTGTTGGTGGGCGGGGCGCCTGTTCATCGCCCTCGAGAAGCCCGCCGGCCTGGCCATCGTCGACGACGGGCTCCGCCAGGCGCAGAGGCTGGCCCCCCATGCATCGTTCACCGCCGCCCAGGGGAGCTCGTTCCCGTGGGTCGCCGTGGATCCACGCGATGGCAGCCTCCTGTCCAGTGCCTTCGGCCGGTGGCCCGAAGGCACCGACTGCGTGTTCGTGTATGACGCCGAGCTGCGTCGGACCCGCACCCTGCGGCTGTCGACGCCCGTGTTCAACGTGCAGGGAGGTGCGGTCACCCCCCGGGGCAACCTCGTCCTGTCGTCGGACATCCCCGGTGACCTGCCGGTGTTCCGGCTGTCCGATGGCCAGCTCCTCGGACGGGTACCCGTCGCCATCGACCATGGTGACGGCGAGGAGCTCGAAGGCGTCTGCCACGGCGATCTCGTCGAGTCCGGCATCCGTTCCCAGCTGCACGTCATCCTGCTCGACAACGACTCGTCGAACCGGGACGACGTCTACTTCAAGCACTACGCCGTCGACCACCCTGAGCACCTGTAGCGGCGCTACAAGGCGTCGACGCCGTGCTGGCCCCGCTGGCCGCCGCGCCGGTCGGCCCCGTCCCCGGATGGCTGTGGAAACGGCGGCGCAAAAGTGTGACACTCGGCATATGCAGCAGCTGACGGCCCAGGATGCGTCGTTCCTCTACAACGAGACCCCCAACGCGCCCATGAGTGGCGGTGGCCTCAACATCTACGACCCCTCGACGGCGCCGGGCGGCAAGGTCACGTTCAAGGCCCTGATGCAACACATCGAGGACCGGCTGCACCTGGCCACGCCGTTCCGCCAGCGCGTCGTGCGGGTGCCCTTCGACGCCGACCACCCGTACTGGATCCAGGACACCGACTTCGACATCGAGTTCCACGTCCGCCACATCGCCCTGCCCGAGCCCGGCGACTGGCGCCAGCTGTGCATCCAGTGCGCCCGCCTCATCAGCCGCCACCTGGATCCCTCCAAGCCGCTGTGGGAGTTCTACGTCATCGATGGGCTGGACCGGGTGCCCGGGTACCCCAAGGGCTGCTTCGGCATCCTCAGCAAGGTCCACCACGCCTGCATCGACGGCGCCTCGGGGACCGAGCTCACCGCGGCCATCCACGACCGCTCGAACGAAGCCACCCCGCCCCAGCCGCCGACCGAGGCGTGGAAGGGGGAGCGGGTGCCCGATCCCGCCGAGCTGCTGGCCCGGGCCGCGTGGACCAACGCCACCCAACCGTGGCGGATGATGGAGCTGTTCACCGGCCCCAACGCTCCGGCCCGGCGCCTGGCCGAAGTGTTCGCCCGACCCGGTGGCCTGCCCCCGGTGCCCGGGGCCGCCCCGCTGACCCGCTTCAACGCCCCGGTGTCCCCCCACCGGGTGGTGGACGGGATCATGGTCGAGCTCGACGACATCCGGGCCATGCGCACCCTGGCCCCGGGGTGCACGGTGAACGACGTGGTCCTCGCCCTGGTCGGGGGTGCTCTGCGTGAGTACCTCGAGGCCAAGGACGAGCTGCCCCGCGAGTCGCTGACCGCCATGTGCCCCATCTCGGTTCGCACGGAGGGTTCCAGCAGCGGCAACGAGGTCTCGGCCATGGTCGTGCCCCTGCGCACCGACATCGCTGATCCCCGGGTGCGCCTCCTCACCGTCCGTGACGCGACCAAGGCGGCCAAGGAGCTGACCAACGCCATCGGCGCCCGCACCCTGACCGACCTCAACCAGTTCGTCCCCGCGGCCACCGCCGCCCTGGCCGGGCGTCTGGCCGCCACCCAGGCCATCGGCAACGAGCGGATCGCGCCGCCGTACAACACCGTCGTGACCAACATCCCCGGGCCCCAGGAGCCGCTGTTCATGGCCGGGGCCCAGCTCGTGGCCATGTACGGCTTCGGCATGGTCCACGACAACATGGGCCTCATGAACGTGGTGGCCAGCTACTGCGGAGGGGTGTCGATCTGCGGCACCGCCGACCGCAAGATGCTGCCCGATCCTGCCTTCTACGCCCAGTGCCTGCAGCGTTCCTTCGACGAGCTGCGCAAGGCCGCCGGCGAGGAGTGACGACCGTCTGGGTGATCATCGGCTGTCGACGTCGCTGGCGCTAGGTTCCGCCTCCGGACGAGCCGGGGGTGGTCGATGGGTGCGACGCGATGGGTGTGACGACGGAGCGGCGGGGCCGGGTGCTGGTGGTGTCCATGCAGCGCGAAGCGAAGCGCAACGCCATCGACCGTGAGTTGGCCGATGCCATCGACGAGGCCCTGAACGAGCTCGAGGACGACCCCGAGCTGTGGATCGGCGTGCTCACCGGTACGGCCAACGTGTTCTCCGCCGGTACCGACCTGTCCCAGTCGGCCAGCCCGGCCACCGAGCGCGGTGGTGAGTACGGGGTCATCCGCCGACCGCGGGCCAAGCCCCTCATCGTGGCCGTCGAAGGGTTCGCCCTGGGTGGAGGCATGGAGATCGTGCTGGCCGCCGACCTGGTGGTGGCGTCGACCACGGCCCGCTTCGGTCTGCCCGAGGTGGCCCGGGGCGTCATCCCCACCTGCGGCGGCCTGTTCCGCACCGCCCGGGCCTTACCCCTCAACATCGCCAAGGAGCTGCTGCTCACCGGCCAGCCCCTGGATGCGGCCCGGGCCGCCGAGCTGGGGCTGGTCAACCGGCTCACCGAACCCGGGGGAGCGGTGGAGGCCGCCGTCACTCTGGCCGAGCTCGTGTGCCGCAACGCCCCGGTCTCGGTGCGCCAGAGCCTGTGGGCCCTCGAGCAGACCGTGGCCGTCTCGGACCAGCTCGGTTGGGACGCCACCGCCCGGGCCACCGCGGTGGTGTGGGCCACCGAGGACACCAAGGAGGGGGTCAAGGCGTTCTTCGAGAAGCGCGCCCCCCGCTGGCAGGGTCGCTGATCCGCGCCCCTGGCTAGCCTCGGGCCCATGAGCTTGGACGCCCTCTTCGAGCACGCAGACAACGACGTCCGCCCCCAGGACGACCTGTTCGGCCACGTCAACGGGGCCTGGCTGGAGACGGTCGAGATCCCCGCCGACCTGCCCACGGTGGGCGGGTTCATGGACCTCGTCCTCGAGTCCGAGGCCGTGGTCGGCGACATCCTGCGCGACGCGGCGGCGGCGGCCGTCGCCGGTGACGCCGCCCCGGGGACCGACCGCCAGAAGATCGGTGACCTGTTCGCCAGCTTCGTCGACGAGGCCCGAGCCGAGGCCCTGGGGGCCCAGCCCCTGGCGGACGACCTGGCCGCCATCGACGCCCTGGCCGACCTCCCCTCCCTCGGCGCCCTGCTGGGCCGCTTCGAACGTGAGGGCATGGGCGGCGTGGTCGGCGCCTACGTCGACACCGATGACCGCCGCTCTGACCGCTACATCGTCAACATCGTGCAGAGTGGGCTGGGCCTGCCCGACGAGTCGTACTACCGCGACGACGCCTTTGCCGAGGTGCGAGCCGCCTACGTCGAGCACGTGGCCGCCATGTTGCGCCTGGCGGGCCGGTCCGCCGACGCCGCGTCGGACGAGGCCGACCGGTTGCTGGCGTTGGAGACCCGCCTGGCCGCCGGGCACTGGGACAAGGTGGCCAACCGCGACGTGCTGGCCACGTACAACTTGACCACCTTCGCCGAGCTCGAGGCCGCAGCGCCGGCGTTCGACTGGCGAGGCTGGGCCCGGGCCATGACCGCGGTGGCCGGCTTCGCCGACGTCGAGGACGCCTTCGCCGAGGTCATCGTGCGCCAGCCCAGCTACCTGCCCGCCCTGTCCGACGCGCTGGAAGCGGTGCCGCTGGCCGACTGGAAGGTTTGGCTCACGTTCCACCTGGTCAGTGGCTATGCGCCCTATCTGAGCAGCGCCTTCGTCGAGCAGAACTTCGACTTCTACTCCCGCACGCTGACCGGCTCCGAAGAGATGCGCGACCGGTGGAAGCGGGGGGCGGGGCTGTGCAACCGGGCCCTGGGCGAGGCCGTGGGCGCCGAGTACGTGGCCCGGGTGTACCCACCCGAGGCCAAGGCCCAGATGGACGAGCTGGTGGCCAACCTGGTCGAGGCCTACCGGGTGAGCATCGGCCGGCTCGAGTGGATGAGCCCCGGGACCAGGGAGAAGGCGCTCGAGAAGCTGGGCAGCTTCCGGCCCAAGATCGGTCACCCTCAGGTGTGGCGCGACTACGGGGCGCTCGACATCGCCCGCGACGACCTGGTGGGCAACGTGCGCCGGTCCTCGGCCTTCGAGACCGACCGCCAGCTGGCCAAGATCGGTAGTCCCGTCGACCGCGACGAGTGGCACATGACGCCCCAGACCGTCAACGCCTACTACAACCCCGGCACCAACGAGATCTGCTTCCCCGCCGCCATCCTGCGGCCGCCGTTCTTCCAGGCCGGCGCCGATCCCGCCCTCAACTACGGGGGCATCGGTGCGGTGATCGGCCACGAGGTGGGCCACGGCTTCGACGACCAGGGCTCGGAGTACGACGGCGAGGGCAACCTGGTCAACTGGTGGACCGACGACGATCGGGCCCGCTTCGACGAGCGGGCCCAGAAGCTGATCGCCCAGTACGACGGCCTCGAGCCCCGGGGCCTGCCCGGCCACCACGTCAACGGCGCCCTCACCGTGGGCGAGAACATCGGGGACCTGGGCGGTCTGACCATCGGGCTGTTGGCTTACGAGCTCAGCCTCGGCGGCGACGAGGCCCCGGTGGTGTCCGGCCTCACCGGTCGCCAGCGGGTGCTCTACAACTGGGCCCTGATCTGGCGCTCCAAGCGCCGCCACGAGCTCGAGCTGCAACTGCTGTCGGTCGACCCCCACTCGCCGCCCGAGCTGCGGGCCAACATCGTCCGCAACCTCGACGAGTTCCACGACGCCTTCGGCACCGCCCCCGGTGACGCCCTGTGGCTCGACCCCGAGGACCGCGTCCGCATCTGGTGATCGGCGACCGGCGAGCAGCCGCAGCCTGCGCCCCAGCCGCCGCGACCGCCAGCGGCGCAGCTGGGCGGCGGGCCGGCTACAACAGCGGGAGCTCTTCGGTGCCGCCCGGGTGTCGAACGCAGGGTTGGGGAGTGGTCGCATGGCTGAGGAGTGGGTCGAGGTCCGAGACGAGCCCCGGCATCGTCGCCGGTTCGAGGACGAGCACGTGCGGGTCTACGACGTGCTCATCCCACCGGGGGACACGACGCTCTACCACCGCCACACCCGGGACACCATGTACGTGGCCGTCAACGAGGCCACGGTGCGGGACCAGACCTGGGGTGAGGACAAGGCCCGTACGGGGACGGCCCTGGCCGGATCGGCCATGTGCCGACCTCACCTGAGCCGGCCCCTCACCCACCAGGTACACAACGCGGGCACGACGGAGATGCGCCTGATCGGCGCCGAGATCAAGGCCTCGCCCCCGTTCACCTCGGCCGACCCCCTCGACGCCCCCGGCCACACCCTCACCCTGGAGCGCGATGCGCTGCGGCTCTACGAGCTGGCCCTCGAACCGGGCCAGTCGACCGGGGACATCGAGTACGGCTTCTCCAGCCTCACCGTCTTCCTCACCATCGCCACCGTGCTCGTCCGCGACAGCAGCGGGTTCGAGCGCACCACGGTCCACGCCCCCGCCGACGTGGTGTGGCTAGCGGGCCCGGCCCACCTGGCGCTCACCAACGTCGGCGAGGAGCCGTTCCGGGCCGTCGTCGGCGAGTGGCGCTGACCCTCGGCCTCAGCCAACCGTCGCCGCGTTGACCCCCGCCCAGAAGTCATCCATCCACGGCGGCGGCGCCGGCGAGGTGGCCTGGCGCTGGGTCAGCAGGATCCCGGTCACCGCTGAGCCGGGGTGAGGCGATCGGTGGTCATCAGGGCCACCGACTCCGGGGACAGGATCCGCTGGCCGGCCCCCGGTCCCGGTCCCGGTCCCGGTCCCGCCGGCCAGGAGCATGGACACGAAGGCCCAGTAGTCGTCGATGGTGGACACCAACCAGCCGCAGGCATCGGGGAACGGCGCGGGCGCGGCCCACCAGCTGTGGGCGGGGTCGTCGAGCACGACCAGGTCGTCGGTGCCGGGGTCGGCCACGTAGAAGGTGGTCAGCCGGTCGAGTCGATCGGTGGCGACGTCCCTTCCGGTCGCCCGGGCCAGGAGCACGCCCAGGACCTGGGCCGACGTGTTGTACATCCACTGCTCGCCGGGCTGGTACATGAGCGGCAGGGAGCCCAGGGCCGCCATCCACCCGTCCACGTCGAGGGCCCCGGGCGGCCACGGAGGACCGCCGATGCTCTGCAGACCGAGGTCGGCCTCGGCCCGCTGGATGGGGTAGGTGCCGGGCATGGCCATGACCGTCCCGAAGCCCATCCGGAAGCTGAGCAGGTCCTCGACGGTGATCGACCGCCGAGCGGGGACGGTGTCGACGAGCTCGGCGTCGATGGCCCGCAGGACCCGGCGGTCGGCCAGCTCGGGCAGCAGGTCGTCGATCGACTGGTCGAGGCTCAGCACCCCCTCCTCGACCAGGGCCATGGTGGCCGCCGCGGTGATGGGCTTGGTCATCGACGCGATGCGGAAGATGGCCGGCACACGGCCGGCGTCGACGTGGCCGGCCATGACGTCGTGCAGGCGGGCCAGGCCCTCGGTCGACAGCGCAGCGGTCATCGGCAGCTCCCCATCGTCGGCATGTGATCCAGACCTCGCTCAGAACTCGGACTCATCGGCGTGGGCGGCCGCACCCGCCGGGACGGGCATCGCCGGCGGGCCCGACCCGGACCGGCTCAGCTCGTCTTGACGGCGTCGAGGACCTGGCCGTCCTGGTAGAGGACGCCGCCGGGGACGCGGCCGGTGGGGTCGACCTCGAAGTGGACCTCGCCTTCGAGGTCGGTGAAGAAGAACGTGTCGTCGGACTCGGCCACCAGTGGTTCGTCACCCTGGCCCGGGAGCCGGGCCGAGAGGCCCTTCGCGGTGCGGACGATCATGGCCTCGGTGCCGGCCACGTCGTAGGTGCCCACGTAGCGGTCGAGGATGTCGTCGTCGACCGGGACCGCGGTTCGATGCCGGCTGGCGGTGGCCGCGTTCCCGTCCTGATCGTCGTAGGTCGCGCCATGGGCGAGGGCACCATCAAGACGCACGTCTCCCACGTGCTGACCGAGCTCGGTCTGCGTGGCCGCATGGAGGCCGTCGTGTTCGCCTACGAGAGCGGCCTGGTGGAAGCGGGACATGCGTAGCCGCGAACGCAACGACAGCTGGGGGAGGGGCTTGCCCCGCAGCCGCCTACCCCGACCACCATCAGGCGGTAAACCGGCCGGGTATGCTCCTGGTATGACGAAGGCGGTGCAGGACGTCCAAGTTGCCGTGCGGATGCCCAATGCCCTGGTCGGCGAGCTCGATCGCTGGGTGGAGGCCAGCCACTCCTCGCGGGCCGAGCTCATTCGCGAGGCGCTCACCGCCCACCTGCGCCGGCTCGAGGCTGAGCGCGACGCTGACATCTACGACGCCATGCCCTTCACCGATCACGAGCTCTCGCCGGGCCGGACGGCGGGAGTCCTTTCCACCATCCCGCCATGGGACGAGACCGACGACTGGTCGTCGACTGCGGTGGCCAGCTCTAGCGACGACAGGTGACGCGCGGCGAGGTGTGGTGGGTCGACTTCCCCGGACGCGTCGGCCGTCGTCCCGCGGTGGTCCTCACCCGTGACCCGGTGGCCGACCGCATCAGAGCTCCGGTCGTCGCGCTGTGCACCACCACCGTTCGCGGCTTGCGCTCGGAGGTTCCGCTCGGGCCTGACGAGGGCATGCCGAGATCCTGTGTGGCCAACTTCGACAACCTCCATACCGTCGAACGCACCCTGTTCGACAGCCTGATCTGCACGCTGCCACCCGCCACCCTCGTTCAGGTCGGTCTCGCGATCCGGTATGCGTTGAGCTGCTGAGAGCACGACCCGCCGGCCGTCAGGGCGCGGTGGGGTGGGCGATGGTGAGATCTTGACTGGCGGCCCAGGCGGACAGGTCGCGGCGTTCGATGGCGGCGGCCATGAGCTCGGGGAACAGGTCGGGGGTGCAGGCGAAGGCGGGCACGCCCAGGGCGGCCAGGGCGGCGGCGTTGTCGGCGTCGTAGGCGGGGCGGCCCTCGTCGGACAGGGCCAGGAGCGCCACCACCTGCACGCCCGAGGCCACCAACTGGCTCACCCGGCGTACCAGGTCGTCCTGGACCCCACCCTCGTACAGGTCGCTGATAAGCACCAGGACGGTGTCCGTGGGGCGTTCGATGAGCGTCTGGCAGTAGCCCAGGGCGCCGGCGATGTCCGTGCCCCCGCCCAGCTGCACCCCGAAGAGCAGATCCACGGGGTCCTCGGCCAGGTCGGTCAGGTCGACCACGGTGGTGTCGAAGGCGATCACCCGGGTGCGCAGGGCCCGCAGCGAGCCCAGCACGGCGGCGAACACCGAGGCGTAGACCACGGAGGTGGCCATGGACCCCGACTGGTCCAGGCACAGCACCACCTCACGCTGCAACTGGGTGTTGCGTCGCCCGTAGCCCACCAGGCGCTCGGGGATCACCGTGCGGTGTTCGGGCTGGTAGTGGCGCAGGTTGGCGGCGATGGTGCGGGGCCAGTCGATGTCGTGGTGGCGGGGCCGTCTCGTCCGCGACGCCCGGTCCAACGCCCCCTGCACGGCCTGGCGGGTGGCCGCGGCCAGGCGGCGCTCGAGCTCGTCGGTCACCATGCGCACCACCTGGCGGGCCGTCTCCCGCGACCGGTCGGGGATCACCCCCTTCAGCCCCACCAGCGTCGCCACCAGGTGCACGTCGGGCTCGAGCGCCCCCAGCAGTTCGGGTTCGAGCAGCAGCTGGCGCAGGCCGAGTCGCTCCATGGCGTCTCGCTGGAGCACCTGGACCACCGAGGACGGGAAGTAGGTGCGGATGTCGCCCAGCCAGCGGGCCACCCGGGGGGCCGAACCTCCCAGGCCACCCCGGCGTTCGCCGTCGTAGAGGGCGCCGAGGGCCCCGTCACGCCCGGCGTCCTCACCGTCGAGGCCCATCCCCACCCCGTCGGCTTCCTCACCCCCCAGCACCAGTCGCCACCGGCGCAGGCGGTCGGCCGCCGCCCCGGTCGCGCCGTCGCCCTCGGTCCCATCGGCGTCGATGCTCTCGAGGTCGGGCACGTCAGCCCTCCCGGCCGATGAGCTCGAGCAGACGGGGCAGGACCCGGGCGGCCCGCTCCTCGTCCCGCCCACCTGCCGAAGCCGCGTCAACGGCCGCGACCGAGCGGAGGGCACCAGGTTCGAGGGCCCGGACGTGTTGGCCGATGAGTCGCCGCTCGGGCTTGGCGTAGCGGGCGAAGGCCCGTCTGACCAGGGGGAGGAGGTCGTCGAAGGCGGTGGTGGGCACCCCGGCCAGCCACTCGTCGATCACGGCCAGCAGGTCGTGGTCGTGTACCAGCAGCAGGGCGTCGCCCTCGAGGAACCCCTCCAGCCAGGCCGCGGCCCGGGTGTGCTCGGCCCCCCGTGACAGGGCCAGGGACAGCTGGACGCGCACCTCGGGGGCGGAGCGGCGGCCGCCGTCGAGCAGCAGGCGGTTGGCCCGACCGCCCAGCAGGCCGTGGAGGCCCTGGCGGTCGGCCAGCGCGGCCAACGAGCCCAGCCACGCCCCCCGCAGCCCGTCGTCGTCGAGCAGGGCCACGCCCCGGTTGACCGCACCCACCCGGTGGGCCAGGGCGACGGCGGCGTCGTCGTCCAGGCTGGCGGCGGCGGCGGGCAGGCCGATGGCCACCCGGGTGACGATGCCGGACAGCACCCGGCCCACCAGTTCGGTGTCGGCCCGGCGCACGTCGCCGTAGCGCTGGACCCGGGCCAGGGGCTCCACCGCGTCCATCAACGCCGCGGTGTCATGCGTGAGCGCCGTGCGTTCGGCCACCGCGGCCATGGTCGCGGCCACGGCCTCGGGCAGGTCGGCCAACAGGCAGTCGCCCACCAGCTGCGTCAGCTCACCCAGGTGGGGGGCGCTCTCGGCCCGGGCCCGGGCGGTAGCGCTGGCCGCGGCCTCCACCGTGGTGCCGGCCCCGGCCGCCTCGATGACGCGCACGGTCAGTTCGGGCGCCCACTCCAGGAGCCAGCGCTCGCGGAACGTGCCCAGGGTGCGCCCGGCGTCGATGGGCTCACCCCAGAAGATGCGCAGGAGGCGCAACCGCCACAGCAGCCGGCTGCGGGCCAGGTGCGAGGTCGTGCGCAGGTCGAGGTCCACCGTCGTCGGCAGGGGCTTGGGGGTCAGGCGCAGGCGTCGTTGCTGGTCGGCCAGGTCGCGGGCCAGGGGCACCATGGGGGTCTCGAGTGGCACGGCGCCGATGTCGTCGCCCACCAGCAGGCGCCGGCTGACCAGGGCCAGGGCGTCGTCGCGCCCGCCGAGCATGACCGAACGGGTGGCGTCGAGCGTCTCGCTCAGCCCGGCCAGGGGACGGCCCCGCAGCCCGGCCAGGGCCTCGGCCAGGCGCACCGCTTCGATGACCGAGGCCGACGACGTGTCGAGCTGCTCGTCGCGCAGCAGCCGGGCCGTGCGCACCAGCCACGGGGCCAGAGGATCACCCTCGGTGGCCAACAGGTGGCCGTACCAGCCCGGGGCCGTCACCCCGGCGCCGTAACCCGAGCTCCGGGACAGCCGCGACGACGTCCACGGCACCCAGGTGGCGGCCACCTTGGCCTTGGGCAGGCCCTTGAGCAGCTTGTTGTCCGCGGCCACCGACGGCCAGGTGGCCAGCTGCAGGGCCGGGGCGTGCCAGGCCCCACACACCACCACGACCCGGGTGGCGCCGTCCTTGACCACGGCCCGCAGCACCCGGCGCATGGCCGCTTCCCGCCGTTCGTTGCCGGTGTCGACGATGCCGGCGTCGCCTTCGGCCCGGCGCAGCTCGGCCATGGCCTCGGTGATGGCGGCGAAGGCCTCGAGGCGGTCGACCCCCGGTCCCTGGCGGCCGTGTTCGACGACGTCGTCCCACCAGCGCTCGGCGTCGTCGTAGCCCGCCGCCTCGGCCAGGGCGCCGAGCGGGTCGCGCCCTGGGCCCCGGCGCAGGTCGGACCCCTCGTCGTCCTCGGCCTCGTCGGCCAGGACGTGGGTGGCGGCCAGGTCGGCGAAGCGGACGGGGACCTCGTGGGCCAGGGCCCAGCGCAGGGCCACCCACTCGGGGGAGAAGGCAGCGAAGGGGTAGAAGGCCGCGGCCGAGGGTCGGTCGGGCCGGTAGACCAGGGCGGCGACGGGGGGGACCATGGCCGGCGACGCGACCAGGGGGGCCACGGCGTCGAGCTCGGGCGGGCCCTCGATGACCACGGCGTCGGGGGCGACCTGGTCCAGGGCCTCGGCCACCGCCCGCGCCGATCCCGGCCCGTGGTGGCGCACCCCGAGCACGTGCACGGTGGGCTCAGCTCGGGCATCTGTCCTGGTCGCGGCCTCGGGTGCGGCTGCGGCTACGGCACCGTCGGTGAACGTCACCGTCAGCCCAGGGCCCGGCAGGCCCGGTAGAGGTCGGACCACGACCGACGCTCCTTGACCACGGTCTCCAGGTACTCCTGCCACACCAGGCGGTCCTGCACGGGGTCCTTGACCACGGCGCCGAGGATGCCCGCGGCCACGTCGTCGGCCCGCAGGACGCCGTCGCCGAAGTGGGCGGCCAGGGCCAGGCCGCTGGTCACCACCGAGATGGCCTCGGCCACCGACAGCGTGCCCGACGGCGACTTGATGGCCGTGCGCCCGTCCTCGCTGACCCCGCTGCGCAGCTCGCGGAACACGGTCACCACTCGGCGCACCTCGTCGAGGGCGTCGAGCTCGACGGGCAGGCCCAGGGTGGCACCGAGGGCGACGACCCGGGCCCGCACGATGGCGATCTCCTGCTCGGCGTCGTCGGGCACGGGCAGGACGACCACGTTGAAGCGTCGTTTGAGGGCGGCCGACAGCTCGTTGACCCCCTTGTCGCGGTCGTTGGCCGTGGCGATGACGTTGAAGCCGCGCCGGGCCTGGACCTCGCTGTCGAGCTCGGGGATGGGCAGCACCTTCTCGGACAGGATGGTGATGAGGGCGTCCTGCACGTCGGCGGGGATGCGGGTCAGCTCCTCGATGCGGGCCACCCGGCCGCTCTCCATGGCCCGCAGGATGGGGCTGGGCACCAGAGCGGCACGGCTGGGACCTTCGGCCAACAGGCGGGCGTAGTTCCAGCCGTAGCGGATGGCCTCTTCGGGGGTGCCGGCCGTGCCCTGGACGAGCAGGGTCGACGTGCCCGAGATGGCCGCAGCCAGGTGCTCGCTGAGCCACGTCTTGGCCGTGCCCGGCAGGCCCAGCAGCAGCAGGGCCCGGTCGGTGGCCAGGGTGGCCACGGCCACCTCGACCAGGCGGCGCTGGCCCACGTACTTGGCCGTGATCCCGGTGCCGTCGGCCAGGGTGCCGCCCAACACGTAGGTGACCACCGACCACGGCGACAAGCGCCAGTTGGGCGGCCGGGGGCGGTCGTCCGCCGCGGCCAGGGCTTCGAGCTCGAGGCGGAACTCGTCCTCGGCGTGGGCCCGCAGGATGTGCTCCCCGGCGCCTGCGTTCTCGGACGGTGCGTTGTTGTCGGACAGCGCGGCGAGGGCGGCGGCGGCGGTGGTGGCGCCGTCAGGGCTGGTCATGGAAGGCCTCGTCGATGGCTCGTCGCAGGGTGAGGGTGTGGTGGATGGAGCGCACGGTGTCCCCGGCCGGGCCCAGCGTGGTGATGGCTGCGGCCCACCCTTCGACGTGGGCTGCGGTCGAGGGGGGGAGCCGGGCGGCGAGCACGGGGCCGAGGGGCACGACGACGGTGGGGTCGACACCGGCGATGCGGCGCAGCACGTCGATGACGGCGGTGGCGAACAGGTCGTTCCAGGGGCCGGCCACCGCTCCCAGCAGGTGTTGGAGCGCGGCCCGGTTGACCCCCACCCCCGAGCCCAGACCGCCGGGGCCGGGGGTGGCCCGGGCCTGGAGCAGGGGTAGGGCCAGGCGGGCCGCGGTGGGCGCATCGAGCACGGCCAGGGCCATGGGGTTGCCGTGCTCGGCCACGTGGGCCGCAGCCCACCGGGGGTCGTGTTGGGCCCGCAAGGCGGCGAGGAAGCCGCGGTTCAGGGCGTTGGCCACCGTGCTGGCCCCGGCCAGGCGCAGGGCTTCGGCGGGGGACTGGTCGAACTCCTGCTCCCACCAGGTCAGAGGGGTCGCCCCCACCAGCTGCTCGAGGCGGACGACGCCTTTGGCCCCGGCGGCCAGGCCGTCGCGGCGGGCGGCGGCGTCGGGCCCGCCGGGCAGGTCGACGTCGAGGTGGTCATCCCGCAGGCGTCGGCGGTCGAGGTGCACGAGGGGGGCCAGCCGGACCGCCATGCGAGCGCCCCGGCGCGACCGGGGCAGGCTGTCGAGCAACCCGGCGGCTGCGGTGCGCACGGCTGCGGCCCGGTCGTCGAGAGCGGCCTCGAGGAAGGGCTCGTCGTCGTCGCTCAACCCCGTGCGCAGGGCCTCGACCAGGGCGGCTCGATCGGCGGCCGTCTCCCTCGGCCACGTGGTGGCCAGCAGCGTCCGGGCCTGGTCGGGGGCCTGAGCCCGTAGCGAGGCCAGCAGGGCCAGGCGGACCGGCCGCGGCGCCGTGGCCCAGCGCGCTTCGACGTCGTCGCCGTGCTGTCCATCGGTGTCAGCGTCGGCATCGGTGGCCGCCCACGCCCAGGTGGGGTTCATGGCGGCCAGCCAGGCGCCGCGGCGGCCGAGGGCACGCAGGGTGGGAGGCCGCAGGACGGTTCGACGGGTGGCGGCGTCGAGGATGGGCAAGAGCAGGGGCGGGGGCAGGCGTCGACCAGCAGCGGCGCAGGCGGTCAACCAGTGGCCGACGAGATCGCCCTCACCCCCGCCGCCCATGACCCCCGACAGGGGGACCTGGCCGCCGACCAGCAGTTCCAGCAGCTGCACGGCGGCCTCGGGGGCGGCAGCCAGGTCCTCGGGTGGGGCCTCGTCGATGGCGCCCTCGAAGCGGTCGGCCCGCCGTCCCACCCGCCGGCCGGCCCCGAGCACGGCCGCGGCGGCCAGGATGCGGGCCTCGGGCCGGGCCAGGCCCAGGCCGGCCACGGAGGCCAGGTGGGTGGCGTCGTAGGGCCGCCGCCCGACGCCGAGCAGGGCTGCGGCCACCAGCTCGTCCTCGGCCGAGGTCGCCGCGCCAGCCACCGGTCCGTTCGCGCTCACCGTGAGGTCCGGCCCGGGCTGCTCGGGTCGCTCACAGGCCGACCAGTCCGTTTTCGCTGGCCACGGTGCACAGGTGGAGGTGGCGGCCGTCCCACTCACCGAACAGGTCGACGGGACGGCCTGCGGTCAAGGCCAGGAGTCGCCAGCGGTCCTCGGTCTGGCGCAGGGGCAGGGCGCAGCCCCCGTCATCGACGACGACCGATCCCCTGGCCGCCCCGGTGACCCGCACCCCGGCCAAGGAGACGGGTACGCGGGGGCAGAAGGGGTTGGTGGCCACGGCATCGGCCAGCGTCTCCAAGGCGCCCTCGACCGGGGTGCCCGGGGGCAGGTGGCCGCCGGCCTCGATGGTGCGGGGCACGCCCACGACCATGGCCCGGCGGGGATGGCTGCCCGGGTACAGGGCCAGGTCGGCGTCGATGACCGAGCCCAGGACGTGGGCCAGGCGCAGCGCCTGACCGGCGGCGGCGAAGTCGAGGAGCACGTGCAGCCCGCCAGTGGCCTCCCCCCACAGCCAGGTGCGCTGGGAGCGCAGGCGATCGTCACCGTCCTCGCGCAGGCCGACGATGTGCCAGCGGTCGGCCACGTGGGGCCCGGCCAGGACCTCCTCCGAGGCGCGGGGCCAGCCCAACACCACCCGCAGGTTCGCGGCCGTGGCCTCGTCGAGGTCGTCGCGACGACGCCACCCCCGCACGGCCAGCCACCACAGGCCGAGCTCGTCGAGCAGGTCGTGGGCCCACGCGGCTCCGCCCGTCGCCACTCCGGCCGGGCCCGCCACCAGGGTGGCCGCGGCCCGGACCCGTTCGGCCAGTCCGGGGAGCTGGGCATCGACGAGGCGGGCGGCGGCCGTGTCCCAAAAGGCGTAGGGCTGGGCCCGGGCCGCGGCGAGACCGCCACGGACCAGGTCGAACAGCCACCGTTCGAGGTCGTCGAGGCCCCGGTCCATGAGCTCGAGCCGCTCGGCCCGGCGTCGGGCCTGGGCCTCGGGGTCGGCCACCGCGGCCCCGTCTGCCGCCCGGCGAGCGCCGCGCTCGGGTCGGGGTATCGGCGGCGCCGCCCAGCCCGGAGCGTCGGCCACCCCGTCCAGCGAACCGTCACCTTCGAACCACAGGAGCAACAGGGCGAGCCCGTGCTTGCAGGGCTGCTTGCGGCTGGGGCACGAGCAACGGAAGGCGGGCTCGGACAGGTCGACGGTCACCTGGTAGGGGTCCTTGCCCGAACCTTGGCACCGGCCCCACACCAGGGAGTCGGTCGAGCCCAGGCCCGACCACGTGCCCGGCCGGGCCAACCGGCGCGCCGCGGCCACCGAGCGAGCGTCGGGCGCCAGTGCGAGGACCTGGTCGCGGGACCACCGGGGCACCCGCCCACGGTACCGAGTGGCCCTCGCGTCGGCCGTCGGGTGTGCTCAGCCCGCCTTGGGGGCGACGATGGTGGAGGTCCCCTGAGCCACGGCCACGAGGCGACGGCGCTGGCCCTTGGCCTCGTCGCTGACCACGTTCTCTACGTCGACCCGGACCACGGCCAGGCGGCGGGTCATGGAGATGATCTCGGCCGTGGCCTCGACCCGGCCGCCGCTGACGGGGGCCATGAGGTTGATCTTGAACTCGGTGGTGGCCGCCCACGAGCCCTCGGGCATGACCGGGTACATGACCACGCCCAACACGTGGTCGACGAGCGCGCTGATGCAGCCGCCGTGCATGTTGCCGATCATGGTGATGAGCTCGTCGGTCACGTCGAAGCCGGCCACCAGTCGCCCCGGGGTGAACTCGGTGGACACGATGCCCAGGTAGCCGTTGATGCCCTTGCTGGTGCGGGCGCCCAGGTTGCGCTGGGCCCAGGCCTCGTCGAAGCGGTCGAAGGTCGGTCGGTCGGCCATGAGCGGGGCAGGTTAGCGACGACCGGCCCCACGCGTTCGGCTCAGTAGGGGGACCGGGCGGCGTGGCGGAAGAGGGGGGAGACCTCGCCGGACAGGTCAATGTCGTCGGGGTCGAGGACGAGGACGGGGGCACCAGCCGACAGGTCCACGTTGGCCAGGGTGATCCAGACGACGTTGGGGCTGGTGGTGAGCTCGAAGAAGTAGCGCTGGTTGGTCAGGTCGCAGACCGTGCGGTACTCGGTGTCGTAGACGCCGAAGTTCCGGTACGGCGCCCCGAAGGGGACGGACACGTTGCGGGCGATGGCCAGGATCCCGGCCACGGCCTGGCGCTCGTCGCTCGGCGCCGGCAGCAGGCCCGAGTAGTACGACGCCCGTTGGAAGCGGTCCCGGGGGTTGACGTTGCCGGGGAGGGCCATGTCGCTGCTGGGGTTGGAGAAGTCCTGTCCCGCCAGCAGGGCCAGTTGTTCGTCGTAGCTGGGGTCGTTGGTCATGACCCGGAACTCGGATCCGTGGTGCACGACGGCCTGGCCGGCGATGAACTCGACGATGGCCGAGTCGCCACCGGCGTCCTCGAGGGCCACGTGCACGGTGGCCTTGGTGCCGTGGGCTTCGATCATGACGAACTGGACCTCGGAGATCAGCTCCAGGGCCTCGGTGACCGTGGCCGCCTGGTCGAGCACGTACTGGACCCACAGCCCGGTGTGCACCCCGGGCCGGGCCGGATCGCGGGGCCCGAAGTCGCAGGCGTTGAGGAACAGCATGTGGGCCCCGAGCCCCCGCTCGTTCAGCCCGTCAGTGGTGCCCAGCCCGTACATCGTCGTCACCACGCTGCCGTAGCGCGACGTCCACTGCAGGGCGTTGTCAGCGATCACCCGCTCCCGCCCCAGGAGCCCCCCGTCGCGGGCCATGCCCCGGGGAAGCGCGGTGAGCAGGGGTTCGGTGCTCTGGGGCCAGTCCATGGTGCGGCTGACCACGACGGCGATGTCGTTGTCGTTCCACAGGATCCGGGTGCACATGGTCACTCCTCGTGGCGTCTGACCCGACGGGCCGAGGCCGGGAGCGACGATGGTGGGTAGGGCTCAGCGGCCGGGGGCGACCACGCCGTGCACGGGTACGTCGCCGGGAGCTTCGCCGGCGAAGCGGGCGATGAGCTCGGGCGCCGCGCCCAGGCCCACGGTCTCCCGGGGCAGGTCGGCGAAGGGGAACCGGCCCGAGGCCAGCAGCTTCAGTGCCTCCTGGTAGGCGGGGTAGTCGACGCCCAGGGTGCCGTGGATGGTCAGCTCCTTGGACACGACGTGGTCGGGTTGGAAGCCGGGGGCCTCGACGCCCCGGCCTCGCATGCCCGCCACCACGATCCGGCCCCCGGTGGTGGCCAGCTTGACGGCCTGGGCGAAGGCGGCGGGAGCCTTGGCCGTCACGTCGACGACCACGTCGGCGCCGCGGAAACCGGCGGCGCGCAGAGCCCGCACGGGGTCGGTGGTGCTGACATCGACGGCGAGGTCGACGCCGAAGGCCGATCCCAGCTCCAACCGGGGGGTGTCACGGGGCCCGACACCGGTCATGAGCACGAAGGCAGCACCAGCGGCCTTGGCCGCGGCGGCGACCGACAGGCCCCGGATGCCGGGGCCGAGCACGGCCACGACCTCACCGGGCTGCAGGTCGGGCACGGTGACCCCCCAGCGGATGCCGGCGCCCAGGGGGTTGAAGGCCGTGGCCACCACGGGGTCGAGCCCGGCGGGGATGGGCAGGACGAGGGCATCGGGGTGCAGGTAGAGGTGGGTGGCGTAGCCACCCCACAGGCCCGGCCGCTCCTCGGAGGAGATGAAGCCGTAGAAGTGGCGCACGCCGTGGCGTTCGCAGCGCCGGTACTCGCCCCGCAGGCAGGCCGGGCACTGGCGGCAGGACAGGAACACCTCGACGGCGACGCGATCGCCGGCCTGCACCCCCCAGCGGGCGGCGGCGCTGGGCCCGACCTGCTCGATCACGCCGACGATCTCGTGGCCGGGGATGTAGGGGTAGCCGGCGGTGATGTGGCCGGACCACTGCTCGTGGTCGGTCCCGCAGAGCCCGCAGGCCTCGATGCGCAGGATCCCGTCGTCGTCCCCCACCTCGGGCAGATCGAAGGTGCGGTGGCTGAGCCGTCGCGGCTCGTCCAGCACCAGTGCCTCTGCTGTCCCCATGGCGCCCCCCGGCTCGTCGCTGTGCCGCTGTTCTATCGGGATCTAGCATCCGGTGGTAGCCAGCCGGTGAGGAGTGTCGACATGGACGTCGCCCGCAAGGCGCTGAGGCGGACCAAGGCCACCATCCGTCATGACATCCTCCGCACCCCTCGAGGGCCGAAGGCCATCATGCCCCCGTTCACCGCCCACAACATCGAGCTCGCCCCCGGTGACGAGACCATCGCCGGCCAGCCGCTGTTGCATGACCAACCGCTGGTGGCGGCCATGCTGAGGACGTTGAAGCTCGCCTTCGGTGACACCCCGTCGAGGCGCATCCGTGTCGCCGACCTGGGCTGCCTCGAGGGTGGCTACACGGTCGAACTGGCCCGAGCCGGCTACGACGCCGTGGGCATCGAAGGCCGTGACAGCAACTACCAGCGCTGTCGTTACGTCGATCACCGGCTGCAGTTGTCCAACCTGCACTTCATCCACGACGACGTGCGGAACATCGACGCCCACGGACCCTTCGACGCCATCTTCTGTTGCGGCCTGCTCTACCACCTCGACCAACCGGCGGCCTTCCTCCACCAGCTGGGTCAGGTCACCCGCCGGCTGCTCCTCCTCCACACCCACTACGCGCCGCCCGACGGCGTCGACATCCCCTTCTCGCTCTCACCCCTGACCACCAACGAAGGTCGTCAGGGCCGGTGGTTCGCCGAGTTCGACGTGGGCACCCCCGAGGACGAGCAGAGCCCATGGGCCTCGGTGGGCAACCAGCGCTCGTTCTGGCTGGCCAAGGACCACCTGCTGCAGGCCATCAGTGACGCCGGCTTCACGTCGCTCTACGAGCAGTACGACTTCCTGGCCCACCAGGTCGACGACCCCTACATCGCCACCAACGCCCGCAGCCTCTTCGTCGGCGTCAAGGACACCTGAGCGCCGCCCGCCGGGCGGAGCGACCGTCGATCAGGCCGGGAAGGCGGGCAGGACCTCGGCGGCGAAGCGCTCCATGGCGTCGGGTGAGGTGGGCACGAGGATGGAGTAGGTCACCCCGTCCTCGGCGCGTCGGGCCAGCTCGTCCATGACCTGGGCCGGTGTGCCCAAGAGCGCCACCGGTGAGGTGCGGGCCTCGTCGACGCTGGCGAAGCCCATGCGCCGGGCCAACCGGGCGAACGCCGGGTCGTCGACATCGTCGGACACGTTGACCAGCACCAGCCCGCCGAGCTCGACGTCGTCGGGGTCCCGCCCCGCCTCCTCGGTCAGGCGGCGCAGCACGTCGATGCGCTGCCGCAGGCGGGCCGGGGTGAAGCGCGCCGTGGCCGCCCGGTCCTTGATGAAGTCCTTGCCGTTGGCCGTGGGCGGGATGAGGTTCACGATGTCGGCGTGGTGGGCGCCGATGGCCAACAGGCCGTCGCTCGAACCGCCGAGCATGAGCGGGGGATGGGGCCGCTGCACCGGGCGGGGCTGGCTGGCGGCGTGGGCGATGGCCACGTGGCGCCCGGTGAAGCAGGGGTCGTCCTGGGTCCACATGGCCTTGACCACCGAGATGGTCTCTTCCAGGTGCTCGAAGCGCTCGGCCGTGGACGGGAAGGGGTAGCCGTGGGCGGCGTACTCGTCGCGGTGCCAGCCGGCACCGAGGCCGAGGACGAAGCGGCCGCCGCTGGCCTGGTCGAGCGTCGCCGTCATCTTGGCCAGCAGGGCAGGGGAGCGGTACGCCGCGGCCAGGACCGAGGGGGCCAGGCGGATGGTGCTGGTCAGCGCGGCGACCACCGACAGGGTGACCAGGCACTCGACCTGAGGGGTGCCCACCGGGCCGGTCTGGGCCACGAAGTGGTCGTTCAGCGACACCGACCAGAAGCCCAGCTCCTCGGCCCGTTTCGCGGTGGCCACGGCGGCGGCGACATCGTGGGCGGGCAGGAAGATGCCGAACTTGGGCCTGTGGCGCGACGGCCCGCTCACAGCGGCCGCAGTCGTCGGGAACCGTCCCAGCCCACAGCGGCGTCGGCCACCTTCTTGTAGAAGCGCCGCATCAGCGGGGAGTCCTCGTAGACCTCGACCATCGATCCCAGCAGCGCCCTCGTGTCGTACCAGGCGATGCGCATGTCACCCATGACCGGCAGCGACGCCGTCATCACCTCGTCGAAGCCCGACGCGGCCAAGCGGGCCCCCTCGGCGTCGAGGTCGGGGGCGTACCAGGTCACGTGCTGGGGACCGATGTGGCCCGTGGTCAGCATCTCGGTCACCCCCGAGGGGTTGGTGCAGTGCTGCTCCAACAGCTCGACCTGCACCGGGCCCCACTGGCCCAGGGCCGAGGACTGGTCGAGCTCGGCCGGCTGGCCCCGGTAGGTGAGGTCGCCGAACTGGATGTGGGCAGCCAGGAAGAACGGCCCCGCGCCGACAGCGTCGACCCAGCGGTCCACGGCGCTGGCGATGTCATCCACCACCCAGCACATCTGGATGATGGGGCCGCCGATGAGCTGGGCGGGTACGGCCGCCGGGGTCGTCATCAGGCCCCCAGGCGTCGGGTCACCGGGCGGTCGCCGGCCCGGGTGGGCAGGGCGATGACGGCCGAGCCGGGCATGACGTTCTGGTCCCGTTGGTTGGTGGCCCGGGTCTCGATCTCGACGATGTGGTCGCCGTCGTCGTCGACCCGCTTGGCCGTGATGCGACCACCCAGGCGCACCACGTCGCCCAGGTAGACGAAGCCCCGGTACGAGGTGGACGAGCGCTTCAGCCAGGCGTCATCCCCCATCCAGCTGGTCAGGCTGTGGACCTGCCAGCACGTGCGCTGCACCCCCACGTCGTAGGCCCGCCCCACCCCCATGGCCCGGGCCGCGTTGGTGTTGTAGTGCACGGCGTAGATGGGCTCGAGGGCCTGGGTGTCGGGGTCGCGGAAGGCCCAGTTGGCGTGCTGGCGGTACTGGCGCAACGACGCGGCGTGGGCGGCGACCCGGGGGATGGGGGCGGCGCCCGAGGCGATGAAGGAGACCTCGTCGGTCAGCCCCACCGGACCCTTGGTGATGACGTCGATCTCGTCGCCCTCGGCCACGTCGTCCCACCACCGGGGATCGGCTCCCCTCGGCGCCTCGGCGAGCACGTCGGCCTCGACGGCGGCCAGCTCGTCGTCGGTCCAGCGGTGCTCCTCGACCACGCGCTTGCCGGCCCGGGCCTTGGCCTCGCCCCGCTCGTAGTGGATGACCGTCTTGTGCAACTCCATGACCAGCTCGTCGTGCTGGTTCACGTAGGGCTGGCGGAAGTGATCGGTGACCGAGCGGCCGGCGAAGCTGCTGGGCTTGGGCCCGTCGAAGCCCTCGTAGACGCACGCCGGGGTCAGCCGGTCACCCAGGCGCACGGGGCGGTGGAAGACCAGGTCGGAGGTGGCGTGGAACGCGCCCAGGCCGGGCCAGCCGAACTGCACGCCCGAGAAGCAGCAGTAGGGCCAGGTCGGTGGAGCGACGATGCCGCCGTAGGGCGACGACGCCGCGTGGTCGGGGTCGGTCCACAGCGGGTTCACGTCGCCGATGCCCTCGGCGAAGCGGAGGATGGCGAAGCGGGTGGCGTCCTCGTTGTTGCGGCAGTGGTCGATGCGCAGCGACACCCTGATGCGGGCCCGCATGGACTCGATCATGGCCTCGTCGAGGCGGACCTCGGACATACGTGCGCAACCGCTCACCTGCGCACCCCCCGGCTGGAGGCGCATCTAATCAGCTTTCGGTTCTGCCGGCAACGACGCCGATGTGTGTCGCCCGTCGTCTGTAGGGTGCGGCCCATGCGCGACTTCGCCCTCGCTCCCGAGCTCGAGGAGCTCCGCGACGCGGCCGAGCGCCTCGGCCGTGACCAGCTCGCTCCCGACGTTCGGGCCAACGAGGCGGCCGGCCGCTGGCCCGACCGCGTCCTGGCCGTGCTCGACGGCTTCCCCCTCGGCGGCCTCGACCTGCCCGAAGGCCTGGGCGGCGTCGATGCCGGCTGCCTGGCCAAGGTGGTGATCCTCGAGGCCCTGGCCACCTACGACGCCGGGGGCCTGGCCGCCGCTGACCGGCCCGGCCCCTGCGCTGGCGCCGTGCTGGCCTGCCCCGACCGCGACCTGGTGGCCGAGGTGGTGGCCAGTGGCGCCACCGCCCAGAGCGCGCTCACCGTGGTCGACGCTGAGCTCGGTGGCGCGGGCGTCGACTGGGCCCCGGGCTGGCCCGACCTGCGCTGGGTGTGGGTCAGCGAGGGTGACACCCTGCGCCTCCACGAGGTCACCGGCACCCCGGAGCCCCTGATCGTGTTGGCATTCCAGGCCTCGGGCGGGGTGACCGTCCCCTTCGCCGAGACCACGGTACGGGGCAGCTGGGAGCTGACGCCGAGGGCGAGCCTGGCCGTGCGGGGTCGGGCCCGGCTGTGGGGGGCAGCGGTGGCCGTGGGCATCGCCCAGGCCGCCCTGGAAGAGACGATCGAGTACACCACCGAGCGCATCGTGTTCGGCAAGCCCGTGGCCCACCACCAGGGCAACGCCTTCGACCTGGCCCATGCCGCCGCCCGGGTCCACGCCGCTCGGCTGGTGGTGCGCGACGCGGCGGCCGCCTTCGACCGCGACGAACCCGATGCCGGCTTCTGGGCCACCCAGGCGTGGATCGAGACCATGGAGGCGGCGTTCACCGTCACCAACGTGGGCATCCAGCTGCTGGGCGGACACGGCTTCATCGTCGACCACCTGGCCGAGAAGCGCTTCCGTGAGGCCCGCATGTTGGCCATGGCCGTGGGCGCCCGTGACGGCGCGGAGCTGGATGTGGCCAACAACGTCCTCGATGTCCCCGATGCCCTCCTGGCGTGGATGGAGCAGCCATGATCGAGCTCGACAGTCGCACCCGGGAGATGCTCGAGGAGGTCCGGGCCCTGGGCCGGACCCACATCCGCCCCATGGGCCTCGAAGCCGACCGCACGGCCACCCCACCCCCGGTCGACCACCCCTTCTACCTGATCTGCACCCGTAAGGGAGGCCTGGTCAGCCGCATGATCGGCGCTGAGGAAGGGCCCACGGCCCTCGACTGGAAGCCGGTGCGGAACTTCCTGTTGGGCGAGGAGACGGCGTACTGGGATCGGGGGGTGGCCCTGTCCCTGCCCGGTCCCGGTCTGGGTGGCCCCGCCCTGCGCAGCACGGCCACCCCCGAGCAGCGCCAACGCTTCCTGGCCACCTTCGAGGACCACTCGGTGGCCCGGTGGGGGGCGATGGCCATGACCGAGCCCGAGGCGGGCAGCGACGTGGCCCGCATCGCCACCCGGGCCACCAAGATCGGCGACGCGTGGGTGCTGAACGGGCGCAAGATGTTCTGCTCGAACTCGGCCCGGGCCGACTGGGTGGTGGTGTGGGCCACCGTCGACCCTGCCCTGGGTCGTGATGGGCACCGGGCCTTCGTCGTCGAGCGGGGCACCCCCGGCTTCGAGATCATCAAGGTCGAGCACAAGATGGGTTCGCGGGGCTACGAGACGGCCAGCTTCGCCCTCGACGACGTCCACCTGCCCGCCGACAACCTGCTCGGCGGCGAGGCCTTCTACCAGTCCCGCAAGGGCTTCAAGGCGTCGATGGCCACCTTCAACATGACTCGCCCCCTGCACACCGCCCACGGCGTGGGCATGGGCCGGGCCGCCCACGACTTCGCCCTCGACTTCGTGCGCAGCGACTACCCGGCCCAGGGTCGGCGGCGGCAGAAGGCCTTGGAGCGATTGGCCCGCATCCGCCGGGGCCTGCACACGGCCCGGTTGATGTACCTCGACGCCGTGTGGCTGGCCAAGAACGGGCACAGCAACGCGCTGGAGGCCAGCTACGCCAAGCTCTACTCGCCGCCGGTGATCCTCGAAGCCGTCGTCGCCGCTCTCGACATCCTCGGCGAAGCCGGAGTGCGCAACGACCGCATGCTGGAGAAGCTCTACCGCGACGTGAAGATCCTCGACATCGGCGAAGGCACCCAGCAGGTGCAACGCGTCGTCGTGGCCCGTCAGCTGTTCGGCTTCCCCCGCGATGCCTGATCGATGACCTGATCAATGACCTGATCAACGACCAGATCGATCGTGCAGCAGATCATCTGGAGGAGGAGACATGGGATCTCTAGACGGTCTGGTGGCCATCGTGACCGGTGCCGCCCGGGGCCAGGGCGAGGCCGAGGCCCGCCTGCTGGTGGCCAACGGGGCCAAGGTCGTGCTCACCGACGTGCTCGCTGAGCAGGGCAAGGCCGTAGCTGCCGACATCGGCGCCGATGCGCTCTTCATCACCCATGACGTGTCCTCGGCCGAGGGCTGGCAGGAGGTCGTCGCCGAGACGAAGCGGTCCTTCGGGCGGGTCGACGTGCTGGTGAACAACGCCGCCATCTCCCGACCGTTGAAGCTGATCGACACCGAGCCCGAGCTGTTCGACGAGGTGTACCGGGTCAACCAGCTGGGCGTGTACCTGGGCATGCGGGCGGTCATCGAGCCCATGCGGGCCGTGGGTGCGGGGTCGATCATCAACATCTCGTCGGTGGCCGGGCTGAAGGGCACCAACTCGCTGTTCGCCTACACGTCGACGAAGTGGGCCGTCCGGGGCATGACCAAGTCGGCCGCGCTGGAGCTGGCCCGCTTCAACATCAGGGTCAACTGCATCTTCCCCGGGGTGATCGACACCCCCATCAACGACGACAACCCGCCGAAGATGAACGAGGTCCTGGTCAAGACGACCCCCATGCGCCGCATGGGTGAGCCCGAGGAGATCGCCGAGGCCGTGCTGTTCCTGGCCTCGGCGGCGTCGAGCTTCGCCACCGGCGCCGACTTCGCCATCGACGGCGGCATGTCCATCTGACGCCACCGGGCGGGTAGGCGGGCCCGGGCGGGGTGAGCGCCCGGGCTGGGCCCATCCATCGCCCGCTCCCGTGCGACCTCGGCGACCCGGGTTGGCTCTCATCAATTGTGCGCCAGCTCACCTATGCACGTGGAACGTCGTTAGTGCAATGCGCAAAGCACCCCTGTCGTCGTCGGCCGATGCTGGCTACGATCCCCACACCGACTGATGAGGTGGGGAGGATCGCGAGTGGCGGATGACCGCGACTACGGCACGCTCGAATGGTTCACGTCGTGTTTCGAGCGGCTGCGACGCAACGTCGAATCGGTGATCCGGGGTAAGACGGCTTCCGTGGAACAGGCGCTCATCTGCCTGTTCGCCGAGGGGCACCTGCTCATCGAGGACGTCCCCGGCGTGGGAAAGACGTCCCTGGCCAAAGCACTGGCGCTGTCCATCGACGGCTCGCTCCAGCGCATCCAGTTCACACCCGACCTGCTGCCCTCCGACGTCACCGGTGTGCAGGTGTACAACGCCGGCAAGCACGAGTTCGACTTCCATCCCGGCCCCATCTTCGCCAACGTCGTCGTCGGTGACGAGATCAACCGGGCCTCGCCGAAGACCCAGTCCGCCCTCCTCGAGGTGATGGAGGAGCACCAGGTCAGCATCGAGACGAAGCGTTACCAGGTACCTCGGCCCTTCATGGTCGTGGCCACGCAGAACCCCATCGAGCTCGACGGCACCTACCCGTTGCCCGAGGCCCAGTTGGACCGCTTCATGATGCGCATCTCCATGGGCTACCCCTCGGCGGAGACCGAGGTGGACATCGTCACCGGCCGTCTCGAAGGTCGCACCGCCGACCAGGTGGAGACGTGCCTGTCCATCGACGACGTCAGCCGGCTCATCGGCGTGGCCGCCGGGGTGGGGGTGGCCGACGCCGTCAAGCGCTACATCGTCAGCCTGGTGGCCGCCACCCGACGCATGCCCGAGCTGCGCCTCGGCGTCAGCCCCCGCGGTTCCATCTCGTTGGCCCTGGCCAGCCAGGTGCGGGCCGCGTCCCAGGGTCGTGACTTCGTGACCGCCGATGACGTCAAGGAACTGGCCCCTGCCGTGCTCGAGCACCGCATGCTCACCCGCCCCGACGCCCGCGTCCGCGGCCGGGACACGAGCCAGATGCTGGCCGAGCTGCTGGCCATCGTGCCCGTGCCCGAGAACCGCATGGCCCGGTAGCGCTGTGATCCTGGACGTGCACGCGTGCTGACCCCGGCGGCGTGGTGGACCCTGGCCACAGGCCTCGGCCTGGTGGTGGCGGGCTGGGCGCTCTCCTACGTCGAGCTGTCGGTGGTCGGTGCCGCCCTGCTGTTGTGCCTGGCTGTGGCCGCCCTGTGGCTCCTGTCCCGCGCCCGCCTCGAGGTCAGCCGGGTGGTGGAGCCCGATCGCGTCACCACCGGTGAGGACGCCGTGGCCTGGCTGACCTACCGCAACCTGGCCCGCCGGCGTTCGGCTCCCCTGATCGCCCGCGAGCAGTTCGGCACCCGGCTGGTCGAGGTGGCCCTGCTGCCTCTGAACTCCGGCCAGACGGCGACCACGTCCTACGCTCTGCCCACCACCCGTCGGGGCCGGTTCACCGTGGGACCGCTGACCGTGGGGGCCACCGACGTGTTCGGGCTCATCCAGGCCACCGCCACCCGGGGGGAGCTGGCCACCCTCATCGTCCACCCCCGGGTGCACCAGATCGAACCCCTCCCGTCGGGCCGGTCGCGCGATCTCGAGGGATCGTCGACGGGCCAGGCCCCCTCCGGGGGCATCGCCTTCCACAGCCTGCGGGAGTACGTGCGCGGCGATGACCTGCGCCTGGTCCACTGGCGGGCCTCGGCCAAGGCCGGGACACTGCTCGTGCGCCACAACGTGGACACCGTGTCCCCCCGCACCGCCGTGCTCCTCGACACCCGGGCTGACGCCTACGAGGACGACGAGTTCGAGCTGGCCGTCAGCCTGGCCGCCTCGGTGGTGGCCGCCTCGGTCCGCCACCACGTGGCCGTGCAGTTCCACACGACCTGCGGCCGTTCGGTCAGCGTGGCGCCCGGCGCCAGCGGCCAGGATGCCCTCGACGTGCTGGCCGAACTGGAGCTGAGCCACCAGGGTGACCTGGTCGACGTCGTGAGCTCGCGGCGCTTCGACCGCCACGGCGTCTCCCTCGCCGTCATCACCGGGCGGGCCCACGCCGGGGAGGGGGCCGAGGCCCTGCTCTCGGGAGGGCGCCACCGCCTCATGAACCTGGTGCTGGTGGGGGCCGACCCCGAGGATCCCCACACGACCTGGGGTGATGGCCTGGTCATCGGCTGCCGTACCCCGGACGAGTTCGTGGCCGGTTGGGAAGCCCGGGTGCGTCGATGATGGTCGGGCCTCCGGTGCGCCCGCTGTCGTGGCTGGCTGTGGGAGCGCTGGGCGTGGCCGTGGCCGGGATGCGGTTGGTGGGCCTGTTCAGCGGTCCCACCTTCGTGGTCCCCGTCGTCGTCGCCGTGGTGCTGCCCCCGGTGCTGTCGTGGTGGACGTGGCGGCGCCGTCAACCGCCCAGCTCGGCCGCGGTGATCAGCGCCGTGGGCCTGGCCCTGGCCTTGGCCCTCTTCGGCAGCGGGGGGACGGGCTGGTGGACGGCGCCGTCGCCGGGTTCCGTGGTCGAGGCCTTGGCCGGAGCCGGTGAGGGGTGGCGGGAACTGCTCAGCTCGGGCCTGCCGGCACCGGCCGAGCCGTCCATCGTGGGCTTCCTGGTCGTGGCCGTGTGGCTGGCCAGCGGGGCCACGGCCGAGCTGAGCCTGCGGGGCGGCCACGCCTTCATCCCCGGACTTCCCGCGGTGCTGCTGCTCGTGCTGGCCAACCTCGTCGCCGCCGACGGCCAGCGGGGCCTGGGCTCGGCGGTGCTCTTCACCGTCGTCCTGCTCGTGGGCATGTTCGTGCGGGGCCAACGCGGCCGGCGAGGCCTGCACGCGGGCGCCACCGCCGCCACCACCCCGGCTGCCATCGCCGGGAGCGGCGCGGGTGGGCCCGGGGGTGCGGCCACGCGCCTGGGGCTGACGGCGGCGGCCATCGTCGTGCTCGTCGTGGCCGGTGCCGCCCTGGTGGGACCGCGCCTGGTCCGAGGCGACCAGGCCACGCCCTACGACCCGCGGGCGCGCTGGACGCCACCCATCGACGTGACCACGGTCCTGCACCCCCTCGACGGGCTGGCCGATGCCCGCCGGTCCCCGGAGCGGCCCATGTTCGACATGACCACCGACGGAGTCCTGCCCGCTGCGGCCGGGGGCGGTCAGCTGCTGGTCAGGGTGGTGGCCCTCGATCACTACGACGGTGTGGCCTGGGAGGCGCCCGGGCTGTTCAGTCGGGCCAGCCGGCAGCTGCCCGCCTCGGCGGGTGCGTCCGACGGGACCACGGCCACGGTGCGCTTCGACGTCGCCGGCCTGGCCGGGCCCTGGCTGCCCACGGTGGGCGTGCCCCGGGCCGTCGACCTGGCCGACGGCTCCGATCGGCTCAACTTCGACGCGGCCACGGGCAACCTGGCCCTGGGGCGCCCGACGGTGGACGGCGCGGGCTATGCCCTGAGGGCCTCGTTCCCGGACACGTCGCCCGAGGCACTGGCCGACGCCCAGGTCGATGCCGGATCGTCAGCCGAGGACCTGGGTGTTCCCGCCGAGGTGTCGGACGTCGTCCGCTCCCTGGTCGAGCCCCTCGACCGCCGGGCCTCGCCCTACGTCCAAGCCCAAGCCCTGGTCAGCCGCATGGATTCGCTCGTCTACAACCCGGACCTGGCGCCGCCGGGGCACTCGCTGGGCAACCTGGGCCGCTTCGCCGCCGGCGAGACCGCGGGTTCGGCCGAGCAGTTCGCCACCCTGTTCGCCCTGGGGGCCCGCGACCTCAACCTGCCCAGCCGGGTGGTGGTGGGCTACCGGATCCCCGTCGACGGTGGGGGTACGTCGTTCACGGCCCTGTCGACCGAGCTGCACGCCTGGCCCGAGATCCACTTCGCCGGCCTCGGCTGGGCGCCCTTCGAGCCCACGCCCCTGCTGCCCGAGCAACTGCCTCCGGCCGAGATGGCCGCCCCCACCACCTCGGTGGTGGAGCGCGAGCCCGCCGCCGAGCAGGCCACGGCCGACGAGGCGCCGCCGGAGGCGCCACCGCCGACCCCACCGCCCCACGCCTCGGGTCCGCCCGCCTTCCTCTGGCTGGTGCTCGGGTTCCTGGCCCTGGTCACGCTGTACCTGGGTGTCCTCTTCGGCTCCCGCCGCTGGGTCCGGGCCCGGCGCCACCGGGGCCCCGCCGAACAGCAGATCCTCGGGGCGTGGGCCCAGGCCCGCGACGTCCTGGCCACCGACGACGCCGCCGTGCCCCCGGCCCTGACCCCGGCCGAGGTCCTGGACCGACTGACGACGAACCGGGTCCCCGCCCGAGGCGCCGGCGCCCCGTCCGCCGCCAGCGACGACGCGGCCCTCGCCGACCTCGAACCCCTGGCCCGCCTGGCTCCGTTGGTGTCGGTGGCCACCTACGACACCCGGGGGGCGACCGGTGAGCAGGCGGCCGAGGCCTGGGCCGCGGTCGACGACCTGGCCCGCCGGGTTCGGCGGCATCGCAGCCCGGTCGGCCGTCTGTCGGCCGCGCTGCTGCCCCGTTGGCGGCCCCGCCCCCGGCGCAGCGAGCTGGTCGGTGCTCCGGGATCGGGCGGTACTGGATCTGACGGTACTGGATCTGACGGTACTGGATCCGGCGGTGCTGGATCCGGCCGTGCGGGATCTGAAGGTGCTGGATCTGACGGGACCGGAGCCGGCGGAAACGAAGCTGACAGGCCGGGTGGGGGAGCGAACGCGGTGACGGTGGGACAGCGGTGAAGGGGTACGTCTGGCCGGCCCGGGCCGTGCTCCTGGCCCTGGTGGCGGCCACCGTGGCCGTGGCCGTGGTGTCGGACGGCTTCCACTCGACCCGGGTCGAGCTCCAGCGCGAGGTGGCCTGGCTGGCCACCTCGGGGGTGCCCCTCGTCGTGCAGGTCAGCGGGTCCAACGCCCGGGCCTCGGGCTGGGTCGAGCTACCGGCACCCGAACCGGGGGGCCAGCCCCGCACCCGGGCCGTGGACGGTGGCGTGGTCGTCGTCGACCCCGCCGGCAGTCGACTGATCCGCATCGACGAGGCCACCCTCCGCCAGACGGCCGTGGTCGACGTGGGCGACGGTGCCGCCGATCTCGACCTCTACCTGGCCGGGGAGGGCCAGGCCCTGGTGGTGTCGGTCCAGCGGGGCCTGGTCCGCCAGGTCGACCCCGGGACGCTCCAGCTCGGCGCCGAGCTGCTGCCCGTGGGCCGTCGCCTGTTCGTGGCCGAGGACGCGTCCCGGGCCACGCTGTGGGTGCTCGACGCCGACAACGGGCGGCTGCACCGGGTCCGCGATGGCGCCCTCGACGGCGAGGTTGTCGTGGCCGAGGCCCTGGCCGGGGCCGAACCCCTGGCCCTGGCCCTGGCTGGTGACACCCCGGTGGTGCTGACCAGCGACGGCGTCGTTCCCGTCAGCCCCTCGCTCGAGGTGGGCAAGCCGTTCTGCGCCGGCGTCGTGCCCTGGTCCAAGACCGATCCCGTGCTCAGCGCCGATCGGGGGGCCCTGGCCGACGAGCGGGCCACCCTGGTCACCGTGCCCAGCGTGCGCCGGCTGGTGTGGGTCGACGTGGACGACGGCACCTGCCAGCCCAGCCCGGTGGGCGATCCCGCATCGGGGGCGACCGTCGCCGCGCCGGGCCGGCCCCTGCTCACCGCGGACACGGCCTACGTGGCCGACGCCTCCTCCCAGGTCCTGGACCGGGCGGCCCCGGGCCAGGCGCCGACCTCGCTGGCCCTGCCCGCTGACACCATCGGCGCCGAGCACCGGGTCGAGCTGATCGAGCAGGGCGGTCACGTGTGGCTCAACGACCTCGACGGCCCCGATGCCGCCCTGGTCGAGGACGGCCAGCTCGTCGAGGTGGAGAAGTTCACCAAGGGTGAGGACGGCTACCGGGTCGGCGGCGAGCTGGCCGAAGGGGGCAGCTCCTCGGTGGTGCGCAACCCCGACCGGTTGGCGTCGGTCGACGAGCGCCTGGTCCAGCCGCCGACGCCGGCGCCGGGCCCGGCCGATCCCGCCGACCCCCAGGCCGCCGACGACGAGGCCGAGCCGGTGGAAGCCGAGGCCGGCCCGGGCTCGGTTCCCCAGGCCAGTGAGCTGCCCTTCAACGTCGAGCCCTCCTTCCCCCGCGTCGGGGACCAGGTGCGCTTCACCGCCCAGGGTGGTGTGGGCGTGTGGCGGTGGACGGTGAACGGTGTGCCCGCGGGCGAGGGGGCAAGTTGGTCGTGGTCACCCACGACGGCGGGCCTGTTCACTGTCGGTCTGCAGGCCCAGGGGGCTGATGGCGGCACCCTGTCGGCCACCAGGGCGCTCACCGTGGCTCCCGAAGGCACCGATGTGCCCCCCGAGGCCCGCTTCCGCTGGGAGCCCGGGGTGGTGCGCGTGGGCACCCCGGTCCGCTTCCAGGACCTGTCCGCGGTGGCCGAAGGCTCCATCGATCGTCGTAGCTGGCAGTTCGGCTGCGCCCTCCCTCCATCGGAACAGGTCAGCCCGGTGGTGAGCTTCACCAGCGCCGGTGACTGTGCCGTCACCCTGCAGGTCACCGACAGCCGCGGCCTCACCGACACCACCACCTTGCTGGTCTCGGTGCTCGGCCCTGATCAGGCGGTGCCGCTGCGGGCGGCGTTCGCCGTGGACAAGACCTCGATCCGCGTCGGTGACGAAGCCCGCTTCACCGACCGTTCCGAGGGTGGTCCCAGCACGTGGTCGTGGAACTTCGGCGACGGCACCAGCTCGGATCAGAACCCCCGCAAGCGCTGGACCGTGGCCGGGCGCTACGTGGTGCGCCTCACCGTCACCGATCCCGGCGGGGCTACCAGCGTGTCCCAACCCCAGGTGGTCGAGGTCACCGACGGTCCCGTGAAGCCCACGGCGCAGATGTTCCTGTCCGCCAGTCGGGTCACCCCCAACGCCGCGGTGACCGTCACCGACACCTCGTTCGGCCAGCCCACCGAGGTCACCGTGGACTGGGGCGATGGCACCGGACCCGAGCGCATGGACCCGGGAGCCAGCCGCACGCACCGCTACGCCACCAGTGCCACCTACACCGTGCGGCTGACGGCCCGCAACGAGCTCGGTACCGGGGAAACGACCAGGAACGTCGTCGTCGAACCCGAGGTGGAGGCGCTGGGGGCCGCCTTCAGCTTCTCGCCCCCGAACCCCAAGGCCGGCCAGTCGGTGACGTTCACCAACACCTCACCGGGTGGCCCCACCAGCTTCGCCTGGGACTTCGGGGACGGCGCCACGGCCCAGGTGGCCCACCCCAGCCACGCCTTCGCCACCCCGGCCACCTACACCGTCGAGCTCGTGGTGCGCCGAGCCGATGCCGAGGAGCGCACGAGCCGCACCGTGGTGGTCACTGCCGTCGCCGACCGGCCGGTGGCCAGCTACACCGGGCCCACCACCGTCGAGGTCGGCAAGGTGGCCACCTTCACGAGCACGTCGTCGGGTAGCCCCACCGACCTGCAGTGGGTCATCGACGGCACCAACTACAACGGGGGCACCGTCGCGCACACCTTCACCAGCGCAGGGAGCAGGTCGGTCAGGTTGACGGCCAGCAACGCCAACGGTTCCGACGACGCCACCGGCACGGTGCGCGTGGACGAGCCACCTCCGGCGTCGCCCGTCTCGCAGCTCGTGGCCGACTTCGCCTTCAACCCCGATCCCGCCGTGCACCTGCAGCTGCTCGACCTGGTGGACCGGTCAACGGGTGGGGCCGATTCGTGGAAGTGGAGCACGGTGCCTGGCGGCCAGTTCGGCGTCAAGCAGAACGAGGCCTACTACATGCTCGACTTCCGCCCCTACACCTTCTCCCTCGAGGTGTGCCGCTCGTCGGACGGCACCTGCGCGAGCACGACGAAGACGGTCCAGATGATCCAGTCCGGTCCCCCCAAGGCCGCGTTCGGGTACAGCCCGGTCCCCGGTCAGCTGGGCAGCCCCATGAACTTCTACGACAAGTCGACGGCCACGCCGACCAACTGGACGTGGACGTTCGACAGCGGAGGGACCTCGACGCTGCAGAACCCTTCCTTCACGTTCACCACGCCAGGGACCAAGACGGTGACGCTGCGGGCCTGTTGGGCCAGCGAGTGCAGTGAGGCGTCACAACAGGTCGAGGTGAGTGACCAGCCGCCCGGGGGGACGGGACCGGACGACAACACCGCCGACTTCTCCTGGTCGGCCAACCCCACCGCCGGCCAGCCGGTGACCTTCACCGCCGTTGTCGATCCGGCGCCGGTGAGCCAGACGTTCCACTTCCACGACAGCACCACGCAGAACGGTCCCGACGCAACGTTCACCTACCCTGCGGCGGGCGACTACGCGGTGCGCCTCACGGTGTGCTGGAACCGGATCAACCCCACCGTGGGGGCGGGCGACTGCCGTGACTACAACAAGACCATCACCGTGGCCCTGGCGCCCGAGCCCCCACCCGAGGTCGAGTTCACCTGGTCGCCCGACCAGCCCGAGGTGGGCCAGGTCGTGCAGTTCACCGGGAACGCCTCCTTCCCCATCGCCAACCCGGGCGCCTGCGCCTGTTCGGTCGAATGGCGGTTCCCGGACGGCAGCACGAGCGGGGCGACCAACGCGACGTTCACGTTCACCGCACCCGGTGACCACGTCGTGACCCTGACCGGGTGCCGCCTGGTCTGCACCGTCCGCCAGCACACCGTCACCGTGGTGGCCGCGTGTTCGCTGAAGTCGGTGGGGGACGCCGACTGCAACGGCCATGTGACCACGGCCGACAACGACATCTGGAGGTCGGACTTCGACGCGGGCACCAATGCCAGCAGGTCCGACTTCAACGGCGACGGATCCGTGTCCCTGTCCGACTACGAGATCTGGCGCCGGACCTACGAGGCGGGGGAGCACCCATGAGCTACGTCCTCGGGGTCGACCTGGGCACCACCTTCTCGGCCGCAGCGGTGAGCCGGGCCGGAGAGCGGGGGGCGACACCGGTCGCCCTCGGTCACACCACCAACGTGGTGCCCTCGACCGTGTTCGTGGAACCCTCGGGCGAGCTCATCGTCGGCGAGGCGGCCAGCCGGCGGGCGTGGAGCGACCTCTCCCGCTTCGTGAGCGAGTTCAAGCGCCGCCTCGGGGACTCGAACCCCTTCATCATCGGGGGTCGGCCGTACTCGGCCGAAGACCTGAGCGGGGCCCTGTTGCGCCACATCGTGGCCCGGGTGGTCGAGCTCGAGGGGGCGGCCCCCGACCACGTGGTCGTGACCCATCCGGCGACATGGCGGGACTGGCGCATCAGCCGCCTCCACGAGGTCGTCCAGCTCGCCGGCATCACCACCCCCGTGGCCGTGCTGGCCGAGCCCGAGGCCGCCGCCATCGACTACGCCACCAAGGCCCGACTCGAACCCGGTGACCTCATCTGCGTCTACGACCTGGGCGGGGGGACCTTCGACGCGGCGATCCTGGAGAACCGGGGGACCCGGTACCGGCTGATGGGGGAGCCCCTGGGCATCGACCGGTTGGGGGGCACCGACTTCGATCACCTGCTGTTCGACCACGTGCTGCGCCTGGTCGGTCTCGACCCGGGAGCGGGTGCCGGCGACGCCGTCATCGCCCGGCAGGGGGCAACCCTGTTCCAGGCCTGCGTGGGGGCCAAGATGGACCTGTCCACGGCCACGTCGACCGTGCTGCCCGTCGTGCTCGGGGGTGTGGACACCGAGGTGCGCATCACCCGCACCGAGTTCGAGCAGCTCATCGAGCCCGCCGTCGAGCGCACGATCGAGGCCCTGCAGCTGACGCTGAGCAACGCCCGGGTGGCCCCGAAGACGCTGCGGGCCGTGCTGCTGGTGGGGGGCTCGTCTCGCATCCCCTGCATCGCCCACTCCATCTCCGAAGCCCTGGAACGACCGGTGGCCATCGACGCCCACTCCAAGCACGCCGTGGCCATGGGTGCGGCCACGTGGGGGCGGGCCCAGGTGGCGGCCGGCACCGCCGGATCTGCCGGCACGGGCGGCGGGCGACGGCTGGACCGGCCCGGGGCCCCTCGAGCCAGCGAGGCCCCGGGGCGGTGGGGAGCAACGGTGGAGCCCGCCGCGGCCGACATGCGGGGGGCGGGCCCCGGCCTGCGCTCACCTCGCCGCCTTGCCGTGGCCCCCACGACGCCCGTCGTCGCCGCTCCTCCCGAGCCAGCCGACGCGCCGTCGACGCGCCCCCCGGCTGTAGCCGCCCGGGCCGAGGTGCCCTCGATCGAGCCGGCACCGGTGGCAGCACCGACGCCGGCACCCCCGCCGGTGCCTGTGAGGTCGGAGTCCGTGACGCCGGTGCCGGTGACGTTGGAGTCCGTGTCCTCGCCGCCGTCGCCGTCGCCGTTGTCGGCCGTGGCGCCGCCGGCGGTGCCAGTGGCGCCGGCGCCGTCCCACCTGACGGCTCCGCCTGAGGACGGGCCTGCCGCCACCAGGTCTCTCCAGCCCGAGCTGCCGGGGGCTGAGCGCGAGCGCGGTATCCGGCCGGCCCAGGCACCCCTTCGGATCGTGCCTGCGACGGTCGACGACGAGCCCCTGTCGCCTCGCCTGCAGGGCGGGCCCGTCGTCGCCGGGGTGAGCAACGGGATGCGGTCGGTGCCCGTGGACCCTCGCCTGGGTGCCCGTCCACTGCCGCCACGCCCCGCGCTGGTGGCCCCTCCCGTCGGAGCTGCGCCCCGAACCGTGCCCGTCGGTGTGTTCCTCGGGGTCGTGGCCCTGGTCGTGGCGTTGGCCGCTCTGGCCATCGTGCTCGTGGCGGTGCTGGGCAGCTGATGCTCAATCTGAGGAGTGCTACTGGCAGTGGTCATTTCCTCATGGAGAGATGTCGAACATCTGTTCGCTAGTACCTCATAACCCTGCTACATTGTTCCCATGGCGGCAGGCGAGGACCTCGACATCGAGGCGTGGATCATGGCGTCGGCCGCGGTCGACGAGGAGGAGATCCTCCGCCTCGGCGTGCGCCAACTGGCCTTGGACGCCGCCCGGCTGGTGAACGCGGCGTCCGCCTTCGCCGCGCTCACCAGCGACGTGGTAAACCGCAGCGACGAATGGGCTGCGGGCGGGGCGACGTCGACGGCCCAGTGGCTGGCCGCTCGCACGGGCAGCGCCCCTCGAGTGCATCGGGGCCGGGCCCGAGACGGGCGGGCACTGCGCCTGCTGCCGTCGCTGGCCGCACCCGCCCGGGCGGGGACGCTCTCCGCCGAGCACGTGCGGTCGGCCTCGGCGTGCGTGGCCAAGCACCCGGAGCTGGCCGTCGAGGCGGAGGTGGCGCTGGTTGGCCAGGCGCTCGAGCTCGACGCGCCGGCCTACGCCATCGCCACCCGCCGGTGGATCGAACAGGCCGACGATGCCTCTGAACTGCGCGGATCAGCTCCTGAGCTCCAGTCCGAGCTCGTCCATTCCACCGCGGCCGATGATCGCGGCGAGCTGCAGGGGACCTTCGCCCCCGACGACAACGCCACCCTCGCCGCCGGCATCCAGGCCGGGTTCGACCGGCTCCTCCGCGCCGCCCGCGACGGCGACCCCGCGCTGGCCGGCAAACCCGCCTCCGCCCTGCGGGCCATGGCCCTCGTCAACCTCGTGGCCCGATCCATGCGACGCGAACCGTCCGAGCGCTCAGCACCCGACCGGTACCGCGTCGCCGTGACCGTCCACCACGACGCAGCCGGCGAGGCGCCCATGGCCACCTGCGACGCCACCATGTTCCGGGTCGTGCTCAACGCCGACGGCGAAGACCTCGACGTCGGGCGCGACACCCCACGATGGCCCCGCGGCATCCGGCGGGCCGTCACCATCCGCGACCAAGGGTGCATCTTCCCCGGTTGCGATCGACCACCGGGCCATTGCGACATCCACCACTGCCGACCCTGGGAACACGGCGGCGAGACCAAGATCGACAACGGCGCCCTCTTGTGTCGAATGCACCACACCTTCCTCCACGAGGAGAGATGGACCATCGAGTTCAACGGCCGACGACCACAGGTCCACCGACCCGACGGCAGCGTGTTCACCATCGTCTCCTGGCGCGCCGACGCGCCCGGCGGCGGCCCGAGCGAGGAGGCGGCGTGATCCGGCCACCGGACACGGGACGAGCCGTCGGCGCTGAGGATGTCGTGGGGGCCGGGTCGACCGAACCGGGGGAGGGCAGCGGCCGCTACGCTCCCGCCCGACACCGAGTCGAGGAGGCCCTGTGAGCCGGTCGGTCCGACACCTGAAGCCCGAAGGCCTGCACAACAACCCGGCCTACACCCACGTGGTGGCGGCTCGTGGCGAGGTGGTCTTCATCTCCGGGCAGGTCGCCGTGGATGCCAACGGCAACGTCGTGGGCGTTGGTGACCTGGCCGCGCAGACCGAGCAGGTCATGCGCAACCTGCAGATCGCCCTCGAGGCCGTCGGGGCCACCTTCGCCGACGTCACCAAGATCACCACGTTCGTCGTCGACTACCGGCCCGAGCTCCGGGCCACCATCGCCTCGGTGCGGGGCCGCTACCTGTCGGCCGACAACCCCCCGGCCAGCACCCTCGTCGGCGTCAGCGCCCTGGCCGCCCCCGAGTGGCTCATCGAGATCGAAGCCACCGCCGTCATCGACTGACCGGTCACCGAGCGGCTGATCTCGGTCAGCCGCAGGCGGTGGCGAAGGCAAGTGCATCGCACACGGCTCGTAGCCGCATCTCGCCCAGGGTTGTGATTCGGCTGGTGAGCATGCTCTTGCGTACGACCCGGATGTTGTCGAGAGTGAGGACGCACTCCGCAGGCATGCCGTCGGCGGCGTCGAGGCGTACCTCGGTGGGGATGCCTCGGATGGTCCGGGTGGCCGGGATGGCGATCACCTGGTTCAACAAAGAGATCACCGGGTCCCGGCTGAGAACGAGGTAGGGACGGCGTTCCTCGTCCGGAGCTTCGTGCCACCAGATCTCTCCGCGCGCTACCACGACAGACCCGCAGCCCGTTCCTCGGCGTCGAGCCGCAGCGCGAGGTCGTGGCCTTGGGTGTCCGCTTGGCCCTCGGGGTCACCCCAGACATCCGGCACCGAGGGCGGGTGGAGTCGGTACCCCTCGACGTGTCGCCGCTCTTGTTCGTCCCGGCCTTGTTGAGAGAGGAAGGAGGCGATGGCGGTACGTATCAAGGCCGATCGCGATTGGCCCGAACGCTGGGCCTCGCGATCAAGCGCGGTCAACAGGTCGTCGGTGAGCTGCACCATGGTCTGGGTTCGAGCCACAGCCCTATGGTAGCCCTAGTGTCTACTGTCGGGCAGGAGGACCAGCACCCCTCAGTAGCTGAGGTACCACTTGGCCATGGCCACCACCATGGCGACGACGAGGGCGGCCAAGCCCTTCAGCACACCGCCTCCTTCGATACCGCCTCCTTCGATCCCGACGCCGTGCTGGCCGCCATCACCGATGCGCTGGGGCCGTACCTCGACGACGACCTCAGGGAGCAGATCACCGCCCCGGTGGTGGCCGGTGACGGTCGGGATGCGCTG
>JBBSLP010000050.1:0-45744 GCA_038255145.1 Acidimicrobiales bacterium | reverse complement strand
TGGTATCGGTCATGCCGGGACGCTCCGTGCTGTCGTGCTCATCGGGGCCCATCCTGCTCGTCGGACCCCATCGTGCTGCCCCCATCGTGCCCGATGGGGAGGGGCTGGGGGGTTGGATCTGGTGTCGTCCTGCCGACGGGGTCAGCGGGCCTTGGGCGGCCGGATGGCCCCGGTGTTGCGGTCGGGATCGGTGGGGACGCCCTTGGTGGCCACGGCCTCGGCCAGCGAGCTCTCGTCCCAGCGGCCCTCGCCGGCCAGGCGCCAGGCCGGGTCGAGGCGCCAGGGGGCGGCCCGCTGGACCACGGCCCCGGCGACCAGGAAGACCTCGCCCGAGGGGGCAGCCCTCGGTCAGCAGGTAGGCGCGGCGTAGTTGCTCTGCCCGGCGTTGGTGAACACGCCCGACTCGCTCGAGGTGTTGACCACGGCCGCCTGCACGGCGGCGCCCGACTTGCTGCGGTCGCGCCACCAGCGGGCCGCGGCGCGCGTGGGCATGAACGTGCCCCGGGCGTTGACCCGCAGGGAGGTGTCCCAGTCGTCGTCGCCCATGTTGAAGACGGTCTTGTCCCGCAGGATGCCGGCGTTGTTGACCAGGCCGTGCAGGTCGCCGAAGGCCTCGATGGCCGTGTCCACCAGGCGCTGGGCGGTCACCCCCAGGATGCGCCGGTCCTGCAGGGCGCGGACCCGGGCGGCCACGGTGGCCTCGGTGAGGCCGACCTCGACGGCCAGGGACCGGTTGGTGGCCCGACGTCCACCACCAGCAGCTCGATGAGGCGGGTGTCGACCTCGTCGAGCTGGACGATGGGTCGCCGCCTCCGCCGCCCGGCGTCCGCCTCGACCGCCCCCTCGGACAGGCCCGTGCCGACGGCGCCGGTGGGCGGTGGTCCTGACCCCGGTTCCGGCACGTCGCCGAACGTAGCGGGCCCTCGTCCCGCTGGCCTCGGGGCTGCGGGGACGGCCGCAGGGTCGCGCCGTCAGTCGGTGCGGGTGTACGTCAGGGCGATGACGTCCGGGACCACGGTCTCGCTCGACGCCAGCGTGAACCGGCCCCGGTGGAAGCCCCCGGGGAAGATCCCCCGGCCGCCGCCGACCATGATGGGGAAGTACATGAGGCGGAGGTCATCGACGAGGTCGGCCTCGAGCAGGCCCCGGACCAGGGTGGCGCTGCCGTGGACGAGGATGGGCCCGCCGTCGCCCTGCTTCAGCTCGGTCACCGCCCCCACCAGGTCGTCGCCCAGCAGGGTCGAGCCCGCCCAGGCCAGGGGGCCGGTGAGGGTGGAGGAGACCACGTGGCGCGGCGTGCCGTTCATGCAGTCGGCCAGCTCGCCCTCCAAGGTCGGCCACACCTCGGCGAAGCTCTCGTAGGTGGTGCGACCGAACAGCATCGAGGACGCCTGCCGCATCTCGGCCAGCTTGTAGGCCTCGAGCTCGGGCCCGTGGAAGGGGAACACCCAGCCGGTGTGGGGGTGGCCGGCCTCACCTCCGGGGGCCTCGACGACCCCGTCGAGGGTGATGAACTCCGACACCACCAGCCGCCTCATGCGAACACCAGCGGCTCGCCCGTCTCCAGCAGGGTCTTGAGGCTGGCGAGGATGCTCGGCCAGCCTTCGGACACCCCTTCGAGTATCACGCTGTCGGGATCGAAGTCGTCATGGGTCACGGTGAGCTTGACCAGCTCCCCGGCGGGCTCGATGTCGAAGGTGACCGTGGAGCGGCTCTCGGCCGCGGCCTTCACGCCGAAGTCGCTGTCGTCGCCGTAGACGGCCAGGAACTCGGGGGTGACCGTGTGCCAGGTGTAGCTGAGCTGGCGGGGCGGGTCCGACACCAGCACGACCTGGGCGTCGTCGGCGATGGTGACGCCGTCGAGCTCCCAGGTCACGGTGGAGCCGACGCCCCAGTCCGAGATGAGCGACACCCCCCAGTACCGCTTCGTGAAGGCGGGCTCGGTGAGCGCCTCCCACACCCGTTCCGGAGTGGCGCTGATGTAGGTGGTGTAGACGAAGGCGGTCGTGGCGGGGGAGGACGGGTCCATGGCGGGCTGCTCCAGGGCGTGCTTGAGGTCGGCGAGGGCGTCGGTTCTGGCCTGGTCGTACCGGTGCATCCACCGGTCGGCGATGGCGTTGATGGGCACGGGGTTGAGGAAGTGCAACTTCTCCCGACCCTGCTTCCGCGTGCTGATGAGGTTGGCGCCTTCGAGCACGGCGAGGTGCTTGCTGACCGACTGGCGGGCCATGGCCAGCCCCTCGCAGAGCTGGCCCAGGGTCTGGCCGTTGCGTTCGTTGAGGCGGTCGAGCAGCCGGCGCCGGTTGGCGTCGGCCAGGGCCTTGAAGACGTCGTCCATGGTCGCGGCCCCTTGCTCGAGAGGGTCCGAGAGGCAGCCGTCCGGCTGCCTGTCGAAGATAGGCAGCCCGATGGGTGCATGTCAACGGCCGATCGGATGCTCCTGGTATCTGCGCGGCAAGGTGAGGATTGCGCTCAGAATTTGAACTAGAGGTACAGTTTGGGCGAGATGTCCAACGACCTCGAGTCCCGAGCCGATCCAACCGCCCGCCCGCTGCTCAGGATGCACCTCGAGCCCCTCGGGCCGGCGTTGACCATCCACCTGGCCGGCGAGCTCGACATGAGCTCGGCGGCGTCGCTCGACGAGTTGGCGGCCACCGTGGACGGGGCGTTCGACCTCGTGGTCCTCGACGTGCGCGAACTCGAGTTCATCGACAGCTCAGGCATCCACGCCCTCCTCGGCCTGCGGGCCCGGGTGCCCGTCCTCGAGGTGCGCAACCCGCGTCGGGCCGTGCTCGTCCCCCTGGAGATCCTCGGCCTCGTCGGTCACCTCGGCGTCGGGTAGCCGGCACCCTCGCCGCTTCCCGAACACCGTTCCTGAGTTCGACCTGGCGACGATGGCTGGCCGCTAAGGTCCGGCGGCGAGTCGCACAGCGCGGGAGCGGGGAGAGGCATCGATGATCGAAGAACACGGACCGGCGGCACCTGGACGGGGCCAGCGGCCCCGACGGGCACTGCCGTGGCGGACGGGTACCGCCCTCCTCCTGGTGGCGGCGTGCGGGGCCTCGGTCGCCGTGGCCTCGGCCGGCGCATCCTCCGAGCCCACTGCGGGCGAGGTGACCACCACCACGGCTGCTGGCACCCTGCTGGCCGCCCCCATCGCCCCGGTGCCACCGCGGCTCGACCGGGCCGCCGTCGACCGGGCCGTGGCCCAGATCCCCGGCTTCGTCAGCCAGGCCATGGAACAGACCGGTGTGCCCGGCATCGCCGTGGCCGTCGTCTACCAGGACGAGGTCCTCTACGCCGAGGGCTTCGGTGTGCGTGAGGTGGGCCAGCCCGGGCCCGTCGATGCCGACACCGTGTTCCAGGTCGCTTCGGTGTCCAAACCCCTGGCCTCCACCATCGTGGCCGCCGAGGTGGGCAAGGGGACCATCGGCAGCTGGGACGACCCCGTGGTCGGCTACAACCCCGCCTTCGCCCTGAAGGACCCCTACGTGACGGAGCACGCCAGCTTCGCCGACCTGTTCTCGCACCGCACCGGCCTCTACACGGGAGCCGGCGACCTGCTCGAGGACCTGGGCTGGGACCGCGACCACATCCTGGGCAAGCTCGACCAGCAGCCGCTCGACGCGTTCCGGGCCAGCTACAACTACAGCAACTTCGGGGTCACCGAGGGCGGCGAGGCCGCCGCTGTGGCTGCTGGCATGAGCTGGGAGGACCTGGCCGACCAGGACCTGTTCGACCCCCTGGGCATGGACAGCTCCAGCTACCGCCACGCCGACTACCTGGCCAACCCGGACCGGGCCCACATCCACGTCGAGGTCGGTCCGCCCGGTAGTGGGGTGTGGGAGGCGAAGTACGACCGCGATGCCGACGCCGAGGCCCCCGCCGGTGGGGCCAGCTCGTCGGTGAACGACATGGCCAAGTTCCTGCGCCTGCAGCTGGCCGGGGGCACCTTCGACGGCGAGCCCGTCGTCGACCCCGCCGCCCTGCAGGTCACCCACGTGCCCCACGCCGCCCGCAACAGCCCGGCCGACCCCGCGGCCCGCACCGCCTTCTACGGCCTGGGCTGGAACAGCGGCACCGACGACCTCGGCCGGGTCCGGGTCGACCACTCGGGCGCCTTCGCCCTGGGCACCGGTACCAACGTGGCCCTGATCCCCGGTGAGCACCTGGGCATCGTCACCCTGACCAACGGCTCCCCCCTGGGTGTGCCCGAGGCCATCAACAACGCCTTCTTCGACGCCGCCCAGAACGGCAGCCCCACCGTCGACTGGCTCCCGTACTACGAGGCCGTGTTCCGCAACGCCTTCGGTGGCCCGCTACCCGGCGAGAAGTACCTGACCCCGCCGGCCGAGGTCGTCCCCGCCCAGCCCCTCGAGGTCTACGTGGGCACCTACGACAACAGCTACCACGGCCCCCTGGTGGTCACCGACGACGGTGGCGCCCTGGCCATGACCATGGGCCCCGAGGACAAGCCGACCACGTTCCCGCTGGGTCACTACGACGGTGACACCTTCACCTTCGAGAGCATCGGGGAGAACGCCACCGGCATCTCCGGGGCCATCTTCACCGTGGGTGGGGACGGCACGGCCACCAGCGTGCGCCTCGAGTTCTACGACGACCGGGGCCTGGGCACCTTCACGCGGGCGTCCTGAGGTTCAGGCCCCGGTGCCGTGGCCAGGGGTAACGTGCGCGCCGTGGACATCGGCGTGCTCGCGTTCCCGTGTGACCTGACCATCGGGCCCACCGAGGTGGCCATCGCCGCGGAGGAGCGGGGCTTCGAGTCCGTCTTCTTCCCGGAGCACAGCCACCTGCCCCTCGACAGCGGACCGTGGCCGGGCGGCCCCGTGGTGCCCGAGCACTACGCCCACACCCTGGACCTGTTCACCGCCCTGGGCGCGGCCGCCGCGGTCACCACCCGCATCCGCCTGGGCAGCGGCATCTGCCTGGTGCCCCAGCACGACGCCATCTGGCTGGCCAAGCAGGTGGCCACCGTCGACCACCTGTCGGGGGGCCGGTTCATCTTCGGCATCGGCTTCGGCTGGAACCGCCCCGAGCTCGGCGACCACGGGGTCGTGTACGCCGACCGGCGGGCGCGCACCCGCGAGCACCTCGAGGCCATGAAGGTGCTGTGGGCCGACGAGGTGGCCAGCTTCGACGGCCGCTGGACCTCCTTCGGGCCGTCGCAGGTGTGGCCCAAGCCCACCCAGCGTCCCCACCCCCCCATCCTGGTGGCGGGGGCGGCCGGGCCCGAGCTGCGCCGGACCGTGGTCGACCACGCCGATGGCTGGGGCCCCATCCAGGGACGCAACGAGGTGGTGGCCGAGCTGGCCGCCCTGCGTCGGGTCTGGGCCGACGCCGGCCGCGAGCCCACCGCTCTGCAGGTCACCGTGTTCGGCGCCCGCCCCGACGCCGCCAACCTCGAGGCGCTGCGGGAGGCCGGTGTGGACCGTGCCGTCCTCGCCCTGCCCGTGGTCGAGACCGACCAGGTCCTGCGCACGCTGGACGGACACGTCGCCCACCTGAGCTGATGATGTCGCGGTCCATCGGGGCCGTCCCCGGGCTCGCCGCGGCCGCCTCGTCGCATCCCGTGGGGTGAAGCCGGCTCCACCTGGGTAGGCGGGGTGGGTGAGAGCGGGCGCTGCGGCCGGGCATGACGGCTACCACCACGAGGCGGCGATCTATGCCTCCGACGAGGAGCTGGTCCGCCTGGTGGTGCCCCACGTCGATGCCGGGGTGGCCGCAGGGGAACCGACGTTCATCGCCCTGCCCGACCACGAGGCCGCGCTCGTCCGTGCCGCCCTGGCCCACCCCACCAGGGTGACGTTCCTCCCCGCACCGTCGTCGAGGGCCCGTCCGCCAGTGGCCATCAAGAGCCTGCGGGCGTGGGTCGCTCAGCTCGTCGACCAGGGCGCCGGGCAGGTCCGGGCCGTGAACAGCGTCCCCCATCCCGGGTCGGGTTCCCGCTGGGAGGGGTGGTGCCGCTACGAGGCCGCGGTGAACGACCTGCTGGCCGACCTACCGGTGTGGGGCCTGTGCGTCTACGACCGGCGCTGCACGTCCGCCCAGGTGCTCGACGATGTCGAGCGCACCCACCCCTACCTGTCCACCGGGGACGGTCGTCACCTGCGCAACCCCCGCTTCGAGGAACCCATCGCCTTCCTCAGATCCCGCCCGCCGCCCCCGCCCGATCCCATGGAGGCCCTGCCGCCCAACGTCGAGCTGACCCGACCTGCCCCGGCGACGGGGCGGCGTGTCGTTCGGGACCTGGCCCGGAAGAACGACGTCGCTGGTGACGCCCTCGAAGGCATGGTCCTGGCCACCAGCGAAGCCATCACCAACGCTCTCATGCACGGCCGGGGACAGGTGACGATGCGGGCGTGGGCCACGAGGGGCACGCTCGTGGTGGCCGTGAGCGACGAAGGGGACGGGCCCGAGGATCCCTACGTCGGCCTCGTGCCCCGATCCCTGGCCCTCGACGACGAGGGGGGCGTGGGCCTGTGGCTGTCCCACCAGCTCGTCGATGTGAGCTACGCCCGGGGTGGGCCGGGGTTCACGGTCCGGTTGATGATCGACGACGACCGCCGGGCCACCACGTAGAGGCGCTGGCTGTCGAACTCGTGGGCCAGCGGCGGGCGCTGCCGTTCGAGCTCGATGTCGAAGCCGGCGACGCCGAGCCCCTCGAGCAGCTCGTCACGCCGGTACAGGGTGCCTCCGAACGTCTCGACCCGATGGCCGAGCAACTCGTCGACGTACACGTCGCCCTCGCCCAGGTGGGCGGCCAGCGCCAGCACCCCCTGCGGGTCCAGGACGCGGCCCAGTTCGGTCAGCACGGCACCGAGCTCACCCCGGGGCACGTGCTGCACCAGGTAGTAGGCCACCACGAGCGAGCACGAACCGTCCCGCAGGGGCAGGTCCCGCAGGTCACCCTGGGCCCGGCGCAGGGTGGGGTTCCTGGCTCCGGCCACGGCGAGCATGGTGGCGGACAGGTCGAGGCCCAGGACCCTGGAGGCTCGACCGGCGAGGTGGCCGGCCGCGGGTGCTGGCCCACAGCCGGCCTCCAGCACCCAGCTGTCCCCGGGCGCCCGGCCCGCGGCCGTCGCGGTCATGGCCAAGCCGAAGCCGAGGTCGAGCACCTCCCGATCGAGGGGCAGGTCCTCCAGCTCGTCACCGAAGGCCCGGGCGTAGTCGTGAGCCACGGCGTCGTACGCACTGCCCACGACCCGGGGTGAGAACGGATCCATGGGGCCAGTCTCGTCGTCCCCCACGGCCGGTGACGATCGCGGGGCCCCTCCGGCGCAGCGATGCCCGGGCCGGTGGTGGGTCGGGGGAGCAGATGCACCGGCGTGGGGCTGGGATCGACCACGCCGGGGTACGTCGAGTTCCTGAGGCCGACAGGCCCGGCACCAACCGGAGCGCCATGTCCTCGCCCATGAAGCCGGTGTCCCACCTCGAGCGGGCGCAACGACGGCCAACTCGAGGGCCCCGACGGCGCCGCGGCACGTACGTTCACCGCCGCCGCCCGACGCCACGACTCCGCCGCCGACCTCCTCGATCACGTCTTCGCCCCGCGCTCGGCCTGAAACCCCGTCGCGAGGTGAGGGGGTGCGGTGGCCCGGTCAGGGCCCGGCTCAGGATGGGCGGGGCCGGCTGGCCTGGACGGAGGCGATGACCCGGCCGAGGGTGGCCCAGCCGGCCACGGCCTCGTGGTCGCTGAGGGTGCAGGCGGCCATCTCGTAGGCGACGTACCCGACAGGCGCGATGGCGGGGGGCGGGGAGCCGTCGGCCCGGGCCATGAGGATGGTGGCCTTGTCAGCTGCGGTGTGGCCCGGGCCGAGCTGTCGGAACCCGTCGAGGTCGGTGATGACCAGGTCGGCATGGGACAACTCGTCGGCCGCGTCGGCCGCGTCGGTCGGAATCGGGCCACCGTCGGCGTGCGGTCCGGACCGTTCCCAGTCGAGGTCGGCGTTCTCGAGGGCGGGGATGACGAGCTTGTGGACGATGCTGTCACCGTCGATGGGCAGGCCCGTCGTGGGGTCGAGCTCGGTGCCCGAGGCCAGGACCACCAGGACCCGAGGCAGCTCGTGGAGGCCTCGTGAGGGGTCGATGCCGATGACCGGGGTGCCGTCCACGCGGGCTCGGGTGACGAAGTCGTCGGTGACGCTGCCCGTCCCCTCGGCGCTGGGGGGGCGCACGACCAGAGCGGCCACCAGGGCACCGAGGCTGCCGGCCACGGCGGCGGCGCGCCCGAGGATGACGGCGTTGGCAGGCTTGTACCACTCGCTCTCGGCGGTCATGTGGTGCTCGACGAGGGTGTTGGGGGCCGTCCGGGCCCGGGCGATGACGCGCCGGTAGGCGTCCACCCACCGCGGGCCCTGGTCGGCTACCGACGCCGCCTCGAAGGCGTCCACGTCGAGGGGCACCACCACGTGGATGGGGATGCCGCGGCTGTCCGCTTCCTGCAGGACGATGACGTCCGCCCCCGCGGCGGGGGCCGAGACCACACCGTCGGGGGCCAGAGCGGTCAGCAGGCGCCCCACCCGGGTGCGCACGTCGGCCTCGTGTTCGGCCGGGAACCGCTTCGTGGCCCGCCCGGGGGCATCGATGCGGTTGCCGGCGTGGACGATCAGCATGCCCGGGCTCCTTCGGCCGCCGCGCGGGGACGGTCGACGTGGGCGAGAGGTCGGTGACGCTTCGCGTGACCTGATCACGTCACATGATCACACGACGTCTCCGGCGGCGTTGCCAGGGTGCTGTCCCAGCACCAGGACGTGAGGCGGGGGCGGCCGGCCAGCTCGGACCTCCCGGGAGGCTCACCCACACCACGGGGACGTTGCCGTCGAGCGGGGGCACCCGGGGGCCCAGCTGCAGGGCGTAGGCGAACAGGTCGTCGCTGAGGTGCCCGGCCGTCTCCCAGCACGTCCACCCCATGGCCGGCGGCGGTCAGCCCGGGGGGTGCACCTCGAGCTCGATGCGTTCGCGGCGGAGGTCGGCCTCGACCACCTGGGGCGCCACCGTGGCCTGCTTGCGGATGATGACACGCTCCCGCACGACGAGACGCTTCTCGATGACGAGCCGCTCCTCGAGCAGGGGGATGGAGAGGGATCCGTCGGCCAGGGTCTCCACCTCGCCGGAGTCATCGGGACCCACCGCCACCCGTTCGACCTCGGCGTGCTCGACGGTGCGGGGGACCGTCTCGGTGACCCGTTCGGTGTCGACCCGCTTGCGAGCCCGCACCCGCCCCACCTCGTGCTCGACCAACCCGACGCGCAGCTCCTCATCCGAGCGGATGAGCTCGTCGGGCTGCCCATCGGGGGTCGAGCTGGTGTCAGGCACCAGCGATGGTGGGGTCGACGTCGCCGTCGACCTCGACCCGCTCCTTGCGGATCTCGCCCTCGACCCGCTCCTCGTCGGTGACCACGGTCTTGTCGAGGCGGATGCGCTCCTTGGGCACGGTGACCTTCTCGGCCACCGCCCGTTCCTCGTACAGCGTGACCTCGTGCTCCTCCCCGGAGATGTCCGGCCCGGCGGTGGCCCGGTCGATGTTGGCGTCGGTGATGGGCTCGCGCCCGACCCGGATCTCCTCCCTGGTGACGGGCACCGAGGTCGAGACGTGCTCGGTCTCCACCCACTTGCGCAGACGCACCCGGCCCGCCTCCTGGCGGGTGGTGCCCACGCGCAGCTCCTCCTCGGATCGGGTCATGGCCGAGTCCGTGGTCGGCCCGCTGGTGTCGTGCCCGACGGTGCCCTCGGGCAGGCCCGACCCGGAGCGGCTCTCGCCGTAGGCCATGCCGTAGTGCTGGTAGAGGGCGGCCTCCTCCTCCTGGGACAGGCGACCGTCGGCCTCGGCCCGGGGGGCGTCCTTCACCTGGTCCCTGGTCCACCGGCTGACCATCTCGTTGCCCTGGGGGGTGGCGCCGGCCAGGGGCACGAAGCTGACCTTCGTGCCGAACAGTCCGGTGGACACGGCGATCCACTCGGGCTGGCCCGTGTCCTCGTCGGCGTAGATGTCGCTGATCGACCCGATCTTGGCGCCGGTGCCATCGACGAGGTCATGGCCGCGCCACGCCGCGATGTTGTCAGCCTGATCCGTGGTTGTCATGGTGCTGAGGTCCTTCGTACGGAGTGGGTGTTGTCGCTTGTCTGCCCCATCGTGGAGAGACTCATACCCACAAATGTGCAGATATCTCGCCGTGTAACGCGACTCGTCCTCCGGTGTTGAGCATCACAGGTCGGGGGATAATTGCAGGTGGGCGGCCACATCGATGAAGACTCAACGCCAGCGGTCCGTTTCGGAGACATCTGTGTACGGGTAGGGCTGGGGCTGCATTTGAACCCATGAGGAGATGACATGCTCGTAGCTGTTGCCTGGAGCAGAGGGATCGAAGACGCGTGGAGTCGGGTGGCGGAGTTCGTCCCCAAGCTCGTGGCGTTCCTGCTCGTCCTGCTGATCGGTTACCTGGTGGCCAAGGCCATCGCCAAGGCGGCCGACAAGGTCCTCGAACGGGTCGGCTTCGACCGTGCCGTCGAGCGCGGCGGGATCGGTCGGGCCATGGCCCAGACGAAGTACGACGCGTCGGACATCGTCGGCAAGATCGTCTTCTACGCCCTGATGCTGATCGTGCTGCAGATGGCGTTCGGCGTCTTCGGACCCAACCCGGTGTCCGACCTCATCGAAGGGGTCATCGCCTACCTGCCCAAGGTGCTGGCCGCCATCCTCATCGTCGTGGTCGCTGCGGCCATCGCCGCTGCGGTCAAGGAGATCGTCGACGCCGCCCTGGGCGGGCTCAGCTACGGCAAGGCCCTGGCCTTCGGGGCGTCGACAGCCATCCTCGTCGTCGGGGTGTTCGGTGCCCTGGACCAGCTGCAGATCGCCCCGCGCATCGTGTCGGGCCTGTTCTACGCCCTGCTGGCCATCGTGGCCGGTTCGGCCATCATCGCCATCGGCGGCGGTGGCATCGCCCCGATGCGTCGTCGTTGGGAGGCCACCCTGGCCCGCTATGACGAGGAGAAGGGGCGCATCGCCGAGGAGGGCCAGGGTGCGGGGGACCGCATCCAGGCCCGCGTGGAAGCGCGCAAGGCCCAGGCCAAGGCGGCCATGGCCGAGCCCCAGCGTGACGGCCGGCCCGGTAGCAGCAGCACGACCTCGCGCTAGACGATGGGCCCCGTCGGTCGTGCTCGGGTGGATCGACCTCGATCCACCCGGACACGGCTGGCGGCGGGTCTCAACCCGCGGAGGTGACGGTGTCCTCGGCCACGGCGATGGCCACCCCCTGGGCCAGCAGGAGCCCGGCACCCTCGCTCTCGTCGATGCCCAACTGGGCCACCAGTGCCGCATCGACGGCGGTCAGGGTGCCGGTGAAGGACACGGTCTGGCCTGCCCCGATGGTGGGCGCCGACTCGGTGCCCCCGACCAGGGTCACCAGCAGACGATCGGTGTCCGAGGTGCCGACCCAGAACGACTCGTCCCCCACGACCTCGAGCACGGGCACCGAGGTGGCCGTGATGGGCTCGCCGACCGACGCCGCCAGCCCGGCGGGCACGGGCAGCAGGACCTGCGTGGGGGTTCGCAGCCCCGCCGGTGTCGGCGTGGCCGCGGCGCCGGCGCTGGTCACCGACGTGGTCGCGGTGGTCGCGGTGGTCGCGGTGGTCGTCGCCGTGGTCGTGGTGGCCAGCGCCGATGGGGGTGGCGGGGTCGAGGCCCCGGAGACGACGAGGACGGCGACGAGGCCCAGCCCGGCGGCCACCACCGCCGTGCTGGCGGCGGCGGGGCCAGGACTGCGGTGCAGCCAGCGCCACCAGGCGATGACCGGGGCGAAGATCACCAGCAGGGCCGGCCGGCGTCGGCTCACCAGGGACTCGGCCAGCGACGCGCAGGTCTCGCAATCGTCGAGGTGTTCGTCGACGTGGAGGTCGCGTTGGCGGGTCCGGTCGCCGGCGGACAGGGCATCGAGGACGACCAGGCAGCGGTCAGTGGGCAGGTCCACCCGCCGCAGGGCCACCAGGTAGCGGGTGCGCAACCGGGCCCGGGCCCGCAACACCCGCACGCGCACCGTGCCCTCGCGGGCACCGTGGCGGTCGGCGATGTCGCCGACGGACTGCTCGCCCACGTCGATGGCGGTGAGCAGGTCGCGGTCCGAGGCCAGGAGCTGGGCCAGGGCCGTCCGCATGGCCGCCGCTTCCGTGGGGTCGGTGCGGCTCCACGCCTCGTCGGGCGGGGGCACCGTCGCCGCCGCCGTGGCCGCGGCCCGGTCGTGCTTGGCCTGGCGGTTGCGCTCGGTCCGGGCGTGGCTGCGGACCAGGTTCTGGGCCACCACGGTGGCGTAGGCGGGCAGCACGTCGTCATCGAGGTGGTCAGCGGCGGCCAGCACCCGGGCCAGGCCCTCGTGGCACAGGTCCTCGAGGACGACGGGGTCGTGCACGTAGCGCCGCATGGTGGTGCTCAGGACCCTGGTCACCGCAGCCATCACGGCATCGCTGCGGACACGGACGGCCATGGTGGCGACGGTACCGGTCGGGGTCAGGCCGACCGGGCGTAGCGGGCGACGGCCAGCGGCCCGAGCAACCGGGCGGCGCGATCGGCGGTGAGCTGGTGGCCGGCGTCGAGGAAGGCCTCCCGGGTGACGTCCATGGCCCGGTCCTCGTCCATGAAGGCCAGGCCCATGCGCCGGGTGACCTCGACGCCGGGCTGGATGACGATCGAGCGGATGCCGGCGCGGGCCAGGGCCAGCAGCTCGCTCTCCACCTTCAGGCGGGCGTAGCGGCGCACGGTGGACTCGGCGCCGGACACCGGTGCCCAGCCCGCCATGGGGGCCACGATGATGGCCAGGTCGATGCCGCGGCCGCACAGCACGTCGGCGTTGGTGGTCGACCGCACGCCGCCGTCGATGTAGCTGGTGCCGTCGATGTCCACGGGGGCGAAGTGGCCGGGTATGGCACACGAGGCGGCCAGGGCCAGGCCCAGCGGTGCGCCATGGGCATCGTCGAACACCACCCGGGTGCAGTCGTCGCGACGGGCTGCGCACACCAGCAGCTGGGCGTGGGGCCAGGCCACGTCGAGGGGCCCATCGGTGAGCTCCAGCTCTCTGACCAGGTTGATCTGGCCGTCAGCCGTCATGTTCACCATGGCGTCCACCAGGTCGAAGGTCCACGGCTGCAACATCCAGCGCCGCAGCAGGGCGGGGTGGGGCAACCGTCCCGGCCATCGGGCCGCCGCGCCGGGGGTAGGGGCGGGCGCGGCCAGGGGCGGGGACGCCGGACGACGCCGGAGCTGCTCGACGAGGGCGGCCGGTGTGTCCCAGGGCTCACCACCGACCGCGATGGCGGCCAGGTCGGTCGGGGCCGCGCCCAGGCGCACCAGAGCACCGACCAGGGAGCCGGCCGAGGTGCCCACGATCACGTCGGCGTCGCGGGCGTCCCAGCCGAGATCGTGTTGCAGGGCGGCGAGCACGCCGGCGTGGTAAGCCACCCCGAGCACCCCGCCACCGCCGAGGACAACTGCAGTGCGCATGTGCGAACTGTTACCCGCGCTGGCGAGATCCAGTCATCGGGACGTGTGGGTCGATGGTCCCCTTCGGTGCGATGGAGCGGAGCTCACGCGGTGGCCGCCACCCGGCGGAGCAGGGAGTCGGCGGCCAGTTCGACCAGGGCACGGTCGTGGGTGACGAGGTAGCTGAAGCGGCGTTCGCTGTCGGGGCCGTGGTCGCCGAGGTCCTTGGCCAACAGGGCGCCGGCGTAGTGCGAGCCGGTGACGACCACGGACCACTCACCGCGCAGGGGGTCGTCGGCGTCGATGTTCGCCCCCCGCACCCCTTCCACGGGGCACTCGGGGAGGCCGTGGCCCAGGGCGGCGACCAGGGTGCAGCGTCGGCTCAGGCGCCGGTAGCGGGCCAGGGTGTCGGGGGTGAAGCGCTCGGCCTCCTGGAAGGCGGCCAGCAGCATGGGGGTGCCCGGGTCCCACAGGGCCTGCTCTTCGAGCTGGTGGGAGATCTGCAGCAGCACGGCCTTGGTGGCCACCCGGGTGGGGCGGCCCTGGGCGACGACGGCGTCGTAGGGGGAGCGGGCCACGGGCCGGGCCCGGGCCGAGCTGAGCCGGACGGTCCGGTGGGGGCGGTCGGCCACGGCGTCGATGGTGCCGGGGTGCCCGAAGTGCCAGCCCTGGCCCCATTGGGCGCCCAGGGAGGTGGCCCGGTCGACGTGGGCTGCGGTCTCGATGCCCTCGGCCACCACGATGGCGTCGGTGCGTTCGGCGTAGGCCATGACCGCGGCCATGGTGCGGCCGAACTCGCGGTCGGGGCGGTCGCGCACCAGGGACATGTCCAGCTTGACCACCTCGGGGGCGATGACGGGCAGCAGGGCCAGGGAGTGGGGGTCGACGCCGACGTCGTCGAGGGCGATCCACCAACCGTGGTCGCGGGCCAGGCGCACGACCCGCAGCAGCTCGGCGGGCTGGCGGTACAGCGCCCGCTCGGTGATCTCGAGCACGACGGGTCGGGTCCGGGTGGCCTCGCGCAGCTCGGCGGCGACCTGGGCGCTGTGCAGGGTGGCGGGTTCGATGTTCACGAACACCGGTAGGCCGGGGGCCAGGGGTGCCGCGCCGGCCAGGGCGGCGCGACGGCACAGGGTGTCGAGCTCTTCGGTGCGCCCGGCCAGGCGGCCGGCGGCGAACAGGGCGTCGGGGTGGTGCAGCGACGAGGCCACCGGCCCCCGGGCCAGCGCTTCCACCCCCACCAGGTCACCGGTGCCCAGGTCGACGACGGGCTGGTAGACGCTGCGAACCAGGCCACCGCGCAGGACAGCGTCGAGCTCGGTGATCGTGCCGGCCTCGAGGGCGGCGTCGGCGAGCATGGTCATGGCGTTGAACCTCCCGGAACAGACCCTTGCGGGTGAAACCCTTGGATCGGCGTTTCCCGGTCTGCTCTTGAACCCGCTGGTGACGGATCGTCAAGGCAGGGCATGTCCCCAGGCTCGAGCTCGGGGCCAGCGTCAGGCCAGCTCGCGCCCGTAGAGCATGCGCACGTCGAGGTGGAGCCTCTCGGCGAAGGCGATGGCCAGGTCGGCCTCGTGGTGGCGATCCTCGCCCACCAGCTCGGCCATCACCGCCACCAGGTGCACGACGAGGTCCGAGGCAGCCTCGGTCGACGTCGGCCAGGCCCCGGGGTTGGCCAGGCGCAGGTCCTGGATGGCGCACTCGGCCACGTCGTACACCGTGGCCCGGTCGAATGGGGAGGCTTCGTGCAGCATCGGGATGTCGTCCGTTCCGGGTCAGGTCGTGGACCTGTCAGCGTGCGCCGGTGTGGTCTGCACTGAAGTGGGTCGGTTGGCCTACCCGGGGCCTACCGGCCTCAACCCCGTTCGGCGACGGGCAGGGCGGCGAGGGGGAGGTGCAGGGCGACGACGGTGATGTCGTCCTCGGAGTCGGACCCCACGGCCATGCGCCCCACGAGGTGGTCGCAGAGCTGGTCGGCCGTGGTCCCCGCCTGTCCCGCGGCCTCGCCCAACAGCAGCGCGAAGCTGTCGTCGATGCTGCGGTCACGTCGTTCGATGAGGCCGTCGGAGTACAGCACCAGGCTGGAGCCGGGGGACAGCTCGAGGTGGGTGGTCGTGTAGCTGGTGGCCCGGACGCCGAGGGCCACGTCGTGGTGTTCGTCCACCAGCCGGGCGCCGTCCTGGTCGACGAGCACCGGGGGCAGGTGCCCGGCGTTGATGATGGTGGCCGTGTGGGCCCGGGGATCCAGTTCGACGAGCACCGCGGTGGCCATCTCCTGGGGCATCAACGTGATCATCAGGTCGTTGAGGCGCGACATCGCCGCCGCCGGCGTCCGCTCCCGCAGCAGGTAGGCCCGCAGGGTGTGGCGCAGCTCAGCCATGGTGGCCGCGGCTTCGATGCCGTGGCCGGCGACGTCGCCCAGGGCCACGATGGGCCGCCCGTCGGGGCGGAAGTAGACGTCGTACCAGTCGCCACCGATGGGCTGGCGGGAGCTGGGTCGGTAGCGGGCGGCACCGTCCACGTCGGGGATGGGGGGGAAGCGCTCCACCATCAGGGTGCGCTGCAGGGTGGCGGCCACCTCGCTGTCGCGCCGGGCCCGGGCCGCGTAGGTGTCGGCCAGGGCCCGGGCCAACAGCTGGGCCGCCTCGAGCTGCTCGTCGGTCCACGCCGCGCTGCGGCCCCGCACCTGCTCCACCCACTCCTGGAACGACGACCGGGGACCGAGGCGGGCCCGACCGGCGTCGTCCACCCCGATCTCCTTGCTGTTGGGGTCACCACCCCAGCGCACGGTGCGGGCGGTCTCGGGCCGGAACCACAGCAGCCACAGGTCGCCACCGTCACCCACCCGGGCGGCTAGGGCGCCGGCGGCGACGTCGGCCTCGGCCGCCCAGGCCCCGTCGATCTGGCCGAGGAAGTCCGACGCCACCACGGGCCCGCCAACGGAGCGGGCGTGCTCCACGAACCCGGCGATGAGGGCCCGGGAGGGACACGCGCCCACCAGACGGGTGCCCGAACCGCTGACGACGGCGGCCCCGTCGCCATCGAGCAGGCCGGTCAGCCCCGGGCCCAGGTCGGCGGCGGCGGCCGCCAGGTCGGTGTGGTCGCCGTGCTGGAGCTGCTGGCGCAGGTCGTCCACGTCCCGCAGCAGCTGGACCCGGGCCCCCGCCCCCTGCGACGCCAGCAGGGCGGCGAGGACGGTGGACGTGGTCTGGGCCACCAGTTCGACGGCGTTGCGCACCCGCAGGGAGGGGCGGAGGGGTCCCGTCAGGTGGTGGCAGGCGATCAGTCCCCAGAGCTGGTCGTCGATGACGATGGCCACCGACATCGACGCCCGCACCCCCATGTTGGCCAGATAGGCCAGATGTACCGGGGACACGGCCCGCAGAGCCACGTCGGACAGGTCGAGCTCGGCGGGATCGGTGGCTGCCGTCAGCAGGGGGACGGGCTGAGCGGTGGCGTCGGGGATGAGGCGGAGCAGGTTGCGCAGGTACAGGGCCCGAGCCTGTGGGGGGATGTCGCTGGCCGGGTAGCGCAGGCCCAGGAACCGGTCCATACCCACGGCGGCGTCCTCGGCTACGACCTCGCCGTTCCACTCGTCGTCGAAGTCGTAGAGCATCACCCGATCGAACCCGGTCAGCTCCCGCACCGTGCGCACGGCGCCGGCCAGCACCTGGGCCACGGTGGCGGACCCGTGGAAGCCACGCAGCGCCCGGTACAGCCGCCAGTGGTCGCCCAGCTCCACCTCCGAGGACGGCTCCAGCTCGATGAGGAGCGGCTGGGCCGACTCGTGCGTGACCACGTCGAGGGTCACGCCCCGGGCCTCGATCGTGACCACCTCGAAGCGGTCCTCGGCCAGCACGGCCCCGGCCTGGGCCGATCCCAGGATCTGGGGCAGGGTCGCCCCCAGCAGCAGGGCGGCGTCGACGCCGAAGACGCCGCCGGTGTTGGCCGACGCGGCGACGATGGTGCCGTCGTCGTCGATGGCCAGCAGGGCCCCGTGGGGTTGGATGGCACCGGGGGCGTGGATGGGCTCGGCTTCACACCGGGCGAGGAGGGCCTCGAAGTCGAGGCCCTCGGGCGTGGTCACGCCGGCACCGGTGCCGGGGAACGGCCAGCGGAGGGGACGTCCGTCATCCAGGGGAGCGGCGTCATGATCGCGAGCGTAGGCCACGGTCCAGGTCATGGATGTCTCCGACGTCTGACTCCCCGGTGACCACGTCGCCCTGCCGTGGCTACGGTCACCGGGGGACCCTCCCGGCCCACCGGACCTCGGAGAGGGAGCAGCGCCGTGAAGATCGGCCTCATGTTCGCCAGCAGCGCCTACACCACGGCGGAGGAGTGCGCCGCCGTCGTCGAGGTGGCCGAAGAGGTGGGTCTGGAGTCGCTGTGGGCCGTCGAGCACGTCTTCGTGCCCAAGGAGGTCACCACCCCCTACCCCTACACCGAGGACGGCCAGATCGCCGGCATCGGTGACGCCGTGCTGTGCGACCCCGTGGTGTGGCTCAGCTTCGTGGCCGGCATCTCCCGCACGTTGAAGCTGGCCACCGGCATCTTGATCCTGCCCCAGCGCCACCCGGCCTACGTGGCCAAGGAGTGGGCCACCCTCGACCGGCTGTCGGGCGGGCGGGCCATCCTCGGTGTGGGCATCGGCTGGCTGCGCGAGGAGATGGAGGCCCTGGGCATCCCCTTCTCCGAGCGGGCACCCCGCACCGACGAGTCCATCCTCGCCATCCGCTCGCTGTGGGGGGACGAGCCCTCCTCGGTGGACGGGCGCTTCCACCACTGGGACGAGATGATCTCCAACCCCCGCCCGGCCCAGTCCGGCGGCGTGCCCATCGTGGTGGGCGGCCACGCTCGACCGCGACCCCGCCCAGGTCGAGATCACGTCCGGTGCCTACCGACCCACGGCCGACCTGCTGCGCCAGCTCGAGGACCGGGGCGTGTCCCGTGTGGTCATCCCCTCGCCCCCGGTGTCCAAGCTGCGGTCCCGCCTCGAGCCCGTGGGTGAGCTGCTCCGCTCCCTGAGCTGACACGGTCACGTTCGTCCAAGACGACACCGGGGGCACGGTCGTACCGTGGGTGGTGAGGCTTGGACCGGGTCGGTCCCGGTCACCCTCGGAGGTCGGAAGATGGCTGAGCAGCAACCCGGACGGGTCCCCGTCGTCCTCGCCCCCGGCGAGGGGCGGCCCTACGACATGGGCCGCATCCAGGCCACCTTCAAGGCCGACGGGAACGAGACGGCCGATGGGTACTCGATCTCGGAGTGGTGGCTGGAGCCCGACACCTCGGGCCCCGGGCCCCACCACCACCCCGAGGACGATGTGTTCTACGTGCTCGAGGGCACCATGTCCGTGCTGGTGGACGACACCTGGGTCGATGCCCCCCGGGGTTCCTTCGTGCTCGTGCCCGGCGGGGTCACCCACGACTTCGAGAACCGCAGCTCCGCTCGGGCCGGCATGTTGAACGTGAGCCACCCGGGGGCGTTCGAGCCCGAGATGGGTGGCATCGTCGACTGGTTCGCCGAGCACCCGCCGGGGCCGGCGGGCCGCTGACGGGGCGGGATCGAGAGGGCCGGGTTCCCGGCCTTCAGGCCGTGGTCACCGGGGTGGTGGCGTGGTGGTGGCGCAGTACACCTCGTCGCTGCGCCCGGCCCGGATGGTGCCGGCCACGGCGTAGAGGGCCTCGCCGGGCACGGCGGCCTCCTCGGCGAAGACCACGTGCGCGAACGTCGGCGGGGCGGCGGTGGTCTCGCAGCCCCGAGGTGGTCTGGCCGGCCTTCAAGCGGGCCCTGGCCACCATGGACCTGCGCGACTCCAACGAGTCGACCCACACCGCCCGCTTCAGCACGGGCATCTCGTCCACGAGTTGGGGCGAGCACATGATGGGCCAGGTCCGGGGCGACGGGGGTGGGACGAGCATCGTGGTGCGGGGCCGACCCAAGGGCTCGTTCCTCACCACCAGGATCGGCGAGAAGATCCACGCCAGCGGCATCCGCCGCGACCTGCAACGGGCGTTGGACGACGCGCTGGCGGCGACGAACTAGCCCGCCACGGCTACGGGCGCTCGCGGACGCCGTCGGCCAGCAGGCCGGCGGCGTCGGCTTCGAGCACCCCCTCGGCTTCGGCGAAGGTCAGCGAGGCCAGGCCGTCGAGTGGGCCCTCCCCCGACTCGCGGGCGTCATGGGCCCGGGCGGGCAGGAAGATGAGCACGATGGCCGCACCCGCCGCCACCGCAAGCGCCCCCACCACGAGGGCACCGCCGAAGGCGTTGACGAACTCGGACCGGGCCGCCGTCTCCATGGCCTCGCGCACGGACGGGGTCAGACGACCATCGGTGGCCGCCTGCAGGGCGCCGCCCACCGAGTCCTTGGCCGTGGCGATGAGGTGGCCGGGTACGCCCAGGTCGGTCAGCTTGGCGCCGATGCCGGGTCGGTACGAGGTGGCCAGCACCGAGCCGAGGATGGCCACGCCCAGGGCGCCACCCATCTGGCGGGTCGTGTCGTTCATGGCCGAACCCACACCGGCCTGGGACGGGGGCAGCGAACCCATGATCGACTCCGTGGCCGGGGCCATGGTCAGGCCCATGCCCGCGGACAGGATGGCCATGGCCACGAACAGGTGGGGGTAGCCGCCCGTCTCCGGCACCCTCGACGCCCAGAACAGGCCGATGGCCGCCAACGACAGACCACTGCCCATCACCACCTTGGTGCCCACCCGCTCGACGATGCGAGGGGCCATGGGGGCGACCACGAGCATGACGCAGGCCATGGGCAGCATGCGCAGACCGGCTTCCAGTGCCGAGAAGCCCAGCACCGTCTGCAGGTACTGGCTGATGAGGAACATGGCGCCGAACATGGCGAAGAAGACCATGGTGATGCCGGCGTTGGCCGCCGAGAAGCGGCGGTTCTGGAAGAACCTGATGTTCAGCATGGGGTGGTCACAGCGCAGCTCCCAGATGATGAAGCTGGCCAGCAGGAGCACACCGAACACGAACGAGGCGATGACCTCGCCGTTGCCCCAACCCTTGCTCGGGGCCTCGATGACACCCCACAACAGGACGACCAGGGCGAGGATCGACCGCACCGCGCCGAGGGGGTCGAGCTTGCGGGGGGTGGGGTTCTTGGACGAGGGGAGCAGGAAGCGGCCGGCGACCAGCGCCACCAGGGTACCCAGGGCGCCGACGCCGGACATGAACTGGGCCATGCGGGTGCTGATCCACGACGGTCGCAACTGCGTCGGCTCGTAGAAGCGGCGTGGCATGACGGCCAGCGGCGTCTCGCCCAGGGTGATGATGTCGCCGGGTCGGGCGTGGGGCAGGGCGTGGCGACGGACGATCTCGGTGGGGTCGAGGTCGGCGTCGCCGGGCGCGAGCACGACGCTGCGGACCTGCTGGCGTTCACCCTCGGGCCCGTACGTCAGCACCTCGAGGACGACGCAGATGCCGTACAGGTGTCCGAGGGCCTCGTCCGGCCCGGTGACGTCGACGGCCACCTCGATGGTCGCCGGCTGCCCATGGCGTCCCGGAGGGATGACGAAGGCCGTCCAGTAGCCCTCGGCGCGGGGTGGGTGGGGGGTGACCCGGGCGTCGATGACCAGGTCACCGAGGCCCGCGGTCGACAGGAGTCGCACGACGGGGCGGACGTCGACGAGCCCGAGCGCCACCGTGCCGACCACTGCCGACGCCCTCAGCGTGCGCCCCAACGCCATGCATGCGGACCCCACGGCCTGGTGAGCGCCGTTGAGGTGACCGGAGGCACCGGCTGAGCGCGGGCCGGGTGCGGCCGCCCACGGGTGCGTAGGCTCCGACAGGAGACAGGGGGGCTGGCCATGTTGACGGGTGCTCAGGTCCGGTCGGGCGACGAGCTGGCGGGTGTCGGCCTCAGCCGGTGGGTCATCGACCGGGTGCGGGCCCGCACCTTCGAGGACCTGCCGCCCGACGTGGTCGTGCTCGCCCGCCAATGCACGCTCGACTGGCTGGCCGTGACCCTGGCCGGCAGCGCCGAGCCCGTGAGCGCCATCCTGCGCGACGAGGTGCTCGAGCAGGGCGGCCGACCCCAGGCCACGCTGGTGGGCACGGGCCAACGGGTGGCGGCGGTGCAGGCCGCCCTGGTCAACGGGACGGCCGGGCACGCCCTCGATTACGACGACGTGGCCAGCACGTTCCTGGGCCACCCCACGGCCCCGGTCCTGCCCGCGGTCCTGGCCGTGGCCGAGCGCGACGGGTTGTCGGGGCGGGCCGTGGTCGCCGGCCTGGTGGCCGGCTTCGAGGCCGAGTCCCTGTTGGGCCGGACCGTCGTGCCCGGCCACTACGACCGGGGCTGGCACACCACGGGCACCCTGGGCACCCTGGGCGCCGCCGCGGCATGCGCCCACCTCTTCGACCTCGATGCCGACCGGTGGGGGCACGCCTTCGGCCTGGCCGCCACCCAGGCCTCGGGCGTCAAGGCCTCCTTCGGCACCATGGGCAAGCCCTTCCACGCCGGCAAGGCCGCGGCCAACGGCCTGCTGGCCGCATCGCTGGCCCGGCGGGGCATGGTCGGGGACCCCGACGCCTTCCACGGCCACCTGGGCTTCGCCCTGGCCACCAGCCCCGGGGTCGACCTGACCGCGCTCGACGGCGTGGGCGACGACGACTTCGAGATCCGCGAGGTGCTGTTCAAGTACCACGCCGCCTGCTACCTGGTGCACTCCACGGTCGAGGGGGTGCTGTCCCTGCGTCGGGGCGGCCTGGTGGCCGACGACGTCGAGGCCCTGGCCATCCGGGCCACCCCCACCCATCGCGACACGTGCGACATCAGCGAGCCCGCGACGTCGCTCGAGGCCAAGTTCAGCCTGCGCTACGCCGCGGCGGTGGCCCTGGTGACGGGCTCGGCTGCGGAGGCCGCCTTCGACGAGCGGGTGGTGGCCGACCCCGCCGTGCGGGCCGTGCTCGACCGGGTCGAGGTCGTCACCGACGGGTCCCTCGACAACCTGATGGCCACCCCGGTGTCGGCCCGGCGACGGTCCGGTGCCGACCTCGGGGCTTGCGTCGACGTCGGCCTGCCCGCCTCGATCGATGACCTGGGACGGCAGTGGGACCGCCTGGCCGCCAAGTTCCGCGGTCTGGCCGAACCGGTGCTCGGGAGCGAGCGGGCCGGGCACCTGCTCGACCTGGTGGCCCACCTCGAGGACCTGCCCTCGGTGGCGCCGCTGCTGGCCGCCTGCTCGCCCGATCCGCGGTGAGGGGGCAGTCGGGCGGGGCATGATGCCGCCATGTACTGGCTGCTCTTCTACGACGTCGTCGATGACTACGTGGAGCGCCGCGCTCCGCTGCGCGGTGACCACTTCGATCTGTTGCGGGCCACCCAGGACGCCGGCCACATCGTGCTGGCCGGGGCCCTGGCCGACCCCGTCGACGGGGCGGTGATCGTGTTCCGGGGCGACGATCCGTCGGTGGCCGAGGACTTCGTGGCCAACGACCCCTACGTCAAGGCCGGCCTGGTCACGTCGTGGCGGATCCGGGAGTGGACCGTGGTGGCCGGCGACGCCCTGCCGCCAGCCTGATCACCGGGGCTCCCTGATAAGTGGGGCTCGCGGGGAAGGGCCAGGCGCTGGCGCACCACGGGGTCGGCCGTGGCTCCGGTGGTCCCGGCGGCGTCGACCACGCTGCTCAGCTCGCGGTCGAAGGAGGCCAGGTAGCGGAGCATGGTGGTGATGCGCTCGGTGCCCACCGTGCCCATGACCACGTTCCACGCGCCGTTGACGGGGCCCACCACCAGGTCGGCGTCGGTCGTGGCCCCGGCGAAGAAGACCTCGGCGAACCGTGGTCCTCTGGCATCGTGCTGCTGGTGGTGCTGGCGGCTGCGCTGGACAGTGTCCTGTTGCTGCGGGCTCAGGCCCGGCCGGCCCCGGCGGGCTCGGGCATGGCCAGGGGCGCCGGCTGGGTGGCTGCTACGGGCGAGGGCGCCACCGTGGCTGGCGTCGACGGGGCGCCGGTGCGACCGCCCAGCCACGAGTAGGCCAGACCCACGAGGACACCGCCACCGAGGATGTTGCCGGGCACGGTCCAGGCCAGGTTGCGCAACAGGGCGTGCCAGGGGGCGGTGCCCTCCATGGCGGCCAGGGCGAAGAGGGTCATGTTGGCCACCGAGTGCTCGAAGCCGGCGGCGATGAAGGCCAGCAGGGCCCACCACACCACCACGAGCTTGGCCCCGTCGCTGCGGGTGCGGCTGGCCATCCACAGGGCCAGGCACACGAGCAGGTTGCACAGCACGGCCCGCCAGAACAGCTGGCTACCGCTGGCCGCCCGCTTGGTGGCCACCAGGGAGTTGACCAGGGCCTGGGCGGCTCCGGGCTTGCCCGCCTGGGCGCCCAGGTCGAGGGATCCGGCCTCGTGCACCAGGGCGGCCAGGCCCAGGGAGCCCACCAGGTTGCCGACCAGGGAGCCGACCCACACCGTGGCCAGCTGGGGAACGGTGACGGCCCGGGCGGCCAGGCCCTGGATCATGACCATGACGTTGCCGGTGAAGAGCTCGGCCCCGGCGAAGACGACCAGGGTCAGGGCGATGCCGAACACGGCGCCCTGCACGAGCTTGGCCGCAGGGTTGCCGGCGGCGACGAGGGGTCCGCCCACGCTGACGAGCAGGACGACGGCGATGCCCACGTAGGCCCCGGCCAGGGCGGACAGGCCCAGGTAGCGGGGCAGGTCACGGGACTGGCGGGCCTTGGTGCGGGACAGCTCGGCGGCGTCGTCGAGGGCCTCGGTGATGGGGACGGGCACGGTGGTCCTCCGGTGGGTCGGCGGGGGTTCGGGGGGTTGGTGCCGGGCACCGTTCAGGCGAATCGACGTCGATTCGCCTGAACGCGTGCCCAGCGAAGGGGTGGGTCGGTGGGCAGGGCGCGGCGGGTCAGCCGCCCGAGACCGCCGTCCGGGGAGAGACGCGGGGAGCGGCCACCACGACGTCGCCCTCGGGCTCGGGGCCAGTGGCCCAGCGCTCGGCCATGAGGGCTTCGATGTGGGCGGCGAAGCCGTCGGCACCGATGCGGAACACCGTCCGCCCCAGGCTCTCGGACCCGTGGCGCAACGCCTCCCAGGTGCCGACGATGGCGTCCACCGCGGCAGGGACGTCCTCGGCCGCGATGCGGCCCACGACCTCGCCGATGCGGTGCTGGTCGAGGTCGGCCCCCAGGTAGACCTGGTACCCGTCGCGGGTCCTGCCCCCCAGGCGCACCTTGGTGCCGGCCAGGCCGATGTCGCCGGCCTGGTGCTGGGCGCACGAGTTGGGGCAGCCCGAGATGTGCACCCGCAGGGAGGAGTTGCGGGCCAGGCTGGCGTTGCCCACGAGGGCCATGCCCGCCTTGGGGGCGGTGACGATGCCCAGCGCGCACACGGCCGAACCGGTGCAGGCCCGCAGGGTGGCGGTCTGGGACTCGCCGGCCAGGTACAGGCGGCGGGCGGCCAGGGTGTCACGGAGGTGGCTGACGGCACCCACGGGCACGCCCCGCAGGATCACGTCCTGGTCCCGGCTGAGGTTGAGGGCGCCGTCGCACCACTGGTCGGCCAGGTCGGCCAGCATCTCGATGTCGACGCCGCACAGGTCACCCATGGGGGCATCGACGGTGACGTAGGCCGTGCCCACCTCACGCTGGGGGCGCACCCCCACCGTCCAGCCCCCCATGGGTACGACCCGCAACACGGCGGCCCGGTCCACGGGGTCGAGCACCTCGATGGGGGCGGGGTCGGGGTGGGGGCGCAGGCGGGCAGCGGCGAAGGCCTCCTCCCAGGCGGCGCGGAAGCCGTCCTCGCCCAGGGCGGCGACCACGAACTTGAGCCGCCCCTTGGCCGGGTTCTCCAGGTCGCCGTGGGCCACGAACACGTCGATGAGGGCTTCGGAGGCGGCCAGGGCGTCGGTGCGGGGCACGAAGTCGGCCAGCTTGATCGACAGGGCCGGGGCCTTGCCCAGGCTGCCCCCGGCCCACAGCTCGTAGCCGGGGACACCATCACGGACGATGGACACGAAACCGCCGTCGTTGATGAGGGCGTCGTGGCGGCAGCGGGGCGAGCCGCCGAAGGACAGGTTGACCCGGCTGGGGAGCTGGGTGTTGAGCTCGGCCGAGCGGGCCACGATGGCGTCCGACGCCGCCCGGGCATCGGGCAGGCAGTCGAAGGGCTCGTCGAGGTTCACCCCGGCCTCCTCCGACGCCATGACGTTGCGCAGGGTGTGCCCGCACGACGACCGGGTCGAGAGCCCCAGCTCCTCGATGCGCTCCAGCACCCGGGGCACGTCGCGGTCGGCCACCCAGTGCAGCTCGATGTTCTGGCGGGTGGTGATGTGCAGCCAGTCCTCGCCGAACTCCCGGGCGATGCGGGCCAGGCCCCGGGCCTGGCGGGTGGGGAGGGCGCCGCCGGGGATGCGGATGCGGACCATGAACACGTGGTCCTGCTCCTGGGTGCACACGCCGTAGGTCTTGAGGGCGTAGCGGTCCTCGGGGGCCAGCCAGTCGTCGCCCTCACGACCGAGCCGCTCGAGGTCGACGACGAGGCCGGCCCGCTTGGCCGCGGGGATGTTCGGTGCTGCCATGGGGACCAGCCTCCACCGGCCCCGTGTCCGGGTCGTGAACGGCCTGTTGCGTACTGGTCACCGTCCGCTCACGCCCTCCCACCGGGGGTGTGAGGGGAGCGGTCGCGGGTGATGGCGGGTACGGCGAGGCGGTAGCCGCGGCGGGGCACGGCGACCACGTCGAGCAGGCCGTCGAGACGCCGGCGCAGGCGGCCCACGGCCACCTCGACGGTATGGCCGGTGGCGTCGGCGTCGAAGCCGCTGAGGCGGAGCAGGGCGTCGCGGCCGACGACGCCGCCGGCCCGTTCGAGCAGGGTGGCCAGCACGCCCCACTCCCGGCCCGGTAGCTCGACCACCTCGTCGTCGATGACCACGGCGGTGGCCCGCAGCACGATCCGGCGCCCGGTCACGGTGACGGCGGCGTCGGCATCGGCCGCTTCCCCCCACGCGGCCAGGGCCGAGATCATGGGGCCGAGGCGGTGGCGCTCGGGCTCGACGGTGGGCTCGATGCCGGCGTCACGGGCGGCGGCGCTGCACACCGGACCCACGCTGACCACGGCCACATCGGCGCCCAGGTGGCGTCCGACGGGGCCGGCCAGGCCCTGGGCGTCGGCCAGTTCGAGCAGGCTGGACAGGGCGGGGGCGCTGGTGAAGGTGACGGCGTCGACCCGACGCCCGGCCACGGCCTCGATGAGGCGCTGGGCGGCGGCGCCGTCCTCGGGGGCGGTCCACCGGTACAGGGCCACGTCGACCACCTCGGCCCCCAGGGCCCGCACGGCGTCGCCGAGCACGGGATCGGTGCGGCCATCCAGCTGCACCGCCACCCGCTGCCCGGCCACCCCCATGGTCACCAGCCGCGCCACCAGCTCGGCCGACGTCGCCCCTGGTGCCTGCCACGATGCCGCCAGGCCCTCGGTGAAGGCGGCCGCCGCGGCCTTGGGCCCCCGGACCAGGACCTCGGCCCCGGCCAGGGCGTGGCGCAGGGCCTCGCCCCGACCGGCGGCGTCGGCGGCGTCGAACCAGGTGCGGGCACCCACACCGGTGGTGAGGACGACGACCTGGGGTGGGTGCTCGATGAGGGCATCGAGGGTGGCGGCCAGCTCGTCGTCGCCACCGTGGGGCACGACCCGGAGCATGGGGGCATGCAGCACCCGGGCGCCCTGGCGCTCGAGCAGGCGGCACTGCTCGGCGGCGCGGCGGTCCGCCGTCACCCCCACCAGCCAGCCGTGCAGCGCCGCGGTCATCACCGTCCAGCATGGAGGGTCGATGTTGCCGCAGCGTTTCCCGCACGTCACGACGAGCGGGTGGCGGTGAGCGAGCTGGGGTCACACGCCCGTCTCGGGCACGGCCAACGCGTATCAGCGGCCGCCTGGGGACACTCGTCACATGGTCGCCCTCGACTCGTCGATGCTCGTGGGGCATCGTGAGCGAAGATCGATCGGGCCCGTCCTGGAGCAGCCATGCCCTACCAACCTCCTCACCCTCCCGACGACATGCGTGCCCCGGTGGGCTCGGTGCCGGCCGCGCCCTCGGTGCCGGCTGCGCCCCCGGTGCCCGCCGCACGGGCCGCGGCACCCGCTCCGCCCGGGCCACCCGCTCCGCCGGTCTCGAACATCGCCCCGCCGCCGACCGTCGTCTCGCTCTCGGCGGGGCGAGCCCGGACGTGGCCGGGCGGGCGGCTGGCGATGTGGGTGGGCATCCCCCTGGTCTGCGTGGCCCTGATCGGCGCCTTCGCCCTCAGCCGCGACTCCTCGGACGACGCCGAGCTCGAGTTGGTCGACAACGTGGAGCCGGCACCGCAGGCGTCGCCCGGTCCCCGCAGCACCACACCGACCACCGAGTTCAAGGCGGCCAGGAACACCACCACCTCGTCCGCCCCCAGCCGGGCGGCGGCCCTCGCACCGACCACCGTCACCACCACCCCGAGCACGAGAGCAGCGGCGCCGCCCGCCAGCGCCGCGGCCGCGCCGACCACCACGGGCGGTTCCAGCGGCCGCGGGAGCGGCGGCCAGGCCGCGACCCCGACCCCGACGACGTCGCCGCCCCCACCGGCCGCAGGGGTCGCCCCCGCCCCCCAGCCGCCGCCGACGCAGCCGGGCACGACCGTCGCACCCCCCACCACCGCGGCGGCCACGCCGACGACGGCCCCGCCGCCGACGGTGCAGCTCAGCGGGCCGGTCAGCGTCACCGTCGGGGTCCAGGCGACCATCTCGGTCAGCGCCCAGAACGCCACGAGGGGCACGTGGGCCCAGGACTGCTCGCCCCCGAACCCGACCGAGTGGGCCCCGGGCCAGAGCTACCAGGGCACGTGGACCACCGGCCCCTGCGTGCTGTCGCTCACCGTCTACAACGCCGCCGGCGTGTCGGCCACGGCGTCGACGTCGTTCACGGTCGTGAACCCACCGCCGACCGTGGCCATCAGCGGGCCGGCCACGGTCAGGATCGGCGCCAGCGCGACGTGGACGGTCGACGCCTCGGCCAGCGCCACCTCGGGTACGTGGGCCGAGACGTGCACGACGCCGGCCAACCCGGCCTGGGTGCCGGGCGGCAGCTACACGGCGCAGTGGTTCGCCACTGGTTCGTGCGAGCTGTCCCTCACCGTGCAGGACGCAGCCGGCCAGACGGCCATCGCCACCTTCCCCTTCCAGGTCACCCTGACGGGGAGCTGAGACCTAGCCGCCCACCGGCTAGGTCCGCGCACCGGCTACCCGCGGACCTGCGCCCGCAGGGTGTCCATCCACGCCTGGGCGTCCTGCCAGGCGTCGAGGGCCTGGGTGCGGCGGTCGGCGGCCTCGTCCCCGGCTGCGGGGTAGGAACCGAGGAACTTGACGTCGGCCTGCTTCATCTTCAGGTTGCGCAGGGCATCGGCGATGACCTCGTCGGAGATGTGACCCTCGGCGTCGATCACGAAGCAGTAGTCACCCAGGCCGCGCCGCGTCGGGCGCGACTCCAGGCGGGTCAGGTTGATGCTGCGGGCCGAGAACTCCTGGAGGATGTTGGCCAACGAACCGGGGACGTCGGCCTTCTGGTAGATGACCAGGCTGGTCTTGTCGTGGCCCGAGGCCGCAGGGATGCCGGCCCGGGCCACCAGGTAGAACCGGGTGCGGTTCTCGGGGTGGTCCTCGGCCGCGGGGACGAGGATCTCGAGGCCGTACAGCTCGGCGGCGGGGACCGGGGCCAGGGCGGCCACGCCGGGGGTGCGCTCCTCGCCCACCACCCGGGCCGCCTCGGCCGTGGACGGCGCGCCCTGGGTCTCGACGTGGGCCATCTTGGTGCGCAGGAAGGTGCGGCACTGGCCCAGGGCGTGGGGGAACGACACCACGGTGTGGATGTCGCCCAGCTCGGTGCCGGGCACGGCCATGAGGGCCAGGTGGATGTCGAGGATCACCTCGCGCTGGATGAGCAGGTCGACGTCGAAGGCCAGGGAGTCGGCGGTGACCCCCACCGTGCCCTCGATGGCGTTCTCGATGGCCACGAAACCCAGGTCGAGCTCGCCACCGGCCACCGCAGCGAGCACGTCGGCGATGCGGGGGAAGGGCACGTGGACGGCTGATACCAGGTCGGCCTGGGTGCGCAGGGCGGCGTCGTGGAAGGTGCCCCGCGGTCCCAGGTAGCCGATGCGGAGGGCGGCGTCAGCGGGCTGCTGTGGGGCGGGTGCTTGCACCGGGCCAGGATAGTGAGGTGGATGAACGAGCTCTCAGCGAGTTCCTCGAGGCCGTGGCTGCGGGGCGGGTGCCTGTCGATGCCGCCGTCGCCCGGCTGCGCCAGCTGCCCTTCGCCGACCTGGGCATGGCCCGGGTCGACCACCACCGGGCCCTGCGCCAGGGCCTGCCCGAGGCCGTGTACGGCCCGGGCAAGACGGTGGAGCAGTGTGTGGCCATCGTTGGTGAGCTGCTGGCGGGGGGCGACGGCCCCGTGCTCCTGACCCGATCGTCGCCCGACCAGATCGCCGCCGTGTTGGCCGCCCACCCCACGGGCGCGGCCACCGGGCACACCGTGGTGTGGCGGCCGGCCGGCCCCCGCCGGGGTCGCGTCGTGGTGGCCACCGCGGGCACGGCCGATCTGGCCGTGGCCACCGAGTGCGCCGTCGTGCTCGCCGCCCACGGGGTGGTCGTCGACCGGGTGACCGACGTGGGGGTGGCCGGGTTGCACCGCCTGCTGGCCGCCCTCGACCGCTTCGAGGACGTCGACGCCGTGGTGGTGGCCGCAGGCATGGAGGGGGCGCTGGCCTCGCTGCTGGGAGGGATCGTGGCCGCTCCGGTGGTCGCCGTGCCCACCTCGGTGGGCTACGGGTCCTCCTTCGAGGGGGTCACCGCCCTGCTGTCCATGCTGTCGTCGTGCGCGGCGGGGGTGACCGTGGTGGGCATCGACAACGGCTACGGGGCGGCCTGCGCCGTGCTGCGGCTGCTGGGCCGCCTGGATCGCGCCGTGGCGTCAGCCGCGGTGCCGGTCACGGTGGGGGAGGGGCGATGACCTCCACCGGTCGGCTGGCGTGGTTCAACTGCTTCTCGGGCATCGCCGGGGACATGGCCCTGGGTGCGCTGTTCGACGCCGGGGCCGACGTGGCCGTCGTCGAGGCCGGCCTGCGGGCCCTACCGGTGACGGGGTGGACGCTCGACGTGCAGCCCGTGCTGCGCCACGGCCTGGCCGGCACCCGGGCCCTGGTGACGCTGACCGAGGCCGACCAGCCCCATCGCCACTGGTCCGACATCCGCACCATGCTCGAGGACGCTGACCTGCCCGAACGGGCGCGCCAGCGGGCGCTGGACGCCTTCGCCGCCTTGGCCAGGGTGGAGGGGCGGCTGCACGGGGTCGATCCCGAGCACGTCCACTTCCACGAGGTGGGGGCGGTGGACTCCATCGTCGACACCGTGGGGGTGTGCCTGGCGTTGGAGGACCTCGACATCGACGAGGTGGCGGCCAGCGCCGTGGCCCAGGGCACGGGCACCATCCGGGCCGCCCACGGGATCCTGCCCAACCCGCCGCCGGCGGTGGTGGCCCTGTTGGCCGAGGGCGGGCTGCCCGCCTACGGCCTCGACGAGCCCATGGAGCTGACCACGCCCACCGGGGCGGCGTTGCTGGTGGCGTTGGGTCGCCGTTTCGGTCCGTTGCCGGCCATGAGCGCGGTGCGGGCCACCGGGTTCGGCGCCGGAGGGAGGGACCTGCCCCACCGGGCCAACCTGGTCCAGGTCGTGATCGGTGAGGCGGCGGCGGCGCGGCCCGGTGCCGTGCCCTCGGCGTCGGAGCAGCTGGTGGTGCTGGAGACCACGGTCGACGACGTCAGCGGCGAGACCCTGGGCTGGGTGGTGGCCCGGCTGCTGGAGTCGGGGGCCCGCGACGCCTGGATCAGCCCGGTGACCATGAAGAAGGGCCGGCCCGGCCACGTCGTCACCGTGCTGGCCGACCCGGCGTCGGTCGAACCGCTACGGACGCTGCTGGTGGCCGAGACGGCCACCCTGGGGGTGCGCAGCTGGCCGGTCGACCGCTGGGCGTCGGACCGCCACATCGACCACGTCCACGTCGATGGCCGGTCGGTGCGGGTCAAGGTGGGGGAGGGTGGTCGGGCCAAGGTCGAGCACGACGACGCCGCCGCCGCGGCCCGGGCCCTGGGCCTGCCCCTACGTGAGGTGGTGGCCCGGGCCGAGGCCGCGTGGCGCAAGGGCGCGGGCCACTGACCCGCTGCTGGCGATGGCTGGCCATGGATGTTGAAGGTGCGATCATGGGTCCATGGAGATTCGCCCGGGCGTAGCGCTCGACGACGCCGCTCTGGCCGCCTTCGTCCAACGCCACGGGATCCGGCGACTGGCGGCGTTCGGCTCGGTGTTGCGCACCGACTTCGGCCCGAACAGCGACATCGACCTGCTGGTGGAGTTCCAGCCTGGGCGGGCCCCGGGCCTCTTGACCCTCGCCGCCATGGAACTGGAGCTCGGCGAGATGCTGGGCCGAGAGGTCGAGCTCCGCACGTACGGTGATCTCAGCCGCTTCTTCAGGGACGACGTGCGTCGAGCCGCAAAGCAGCTCTATGCCGCCTGACGACGACGTACGCCTGCGCCATCTGGTCGAGGCGGCTGAGACAGCGATCCGCTTCGTAGAGGGTCGTGAACCCGCCGACCTCGAAAGCGACTACATGTTGCGGCTGGCGCTGACGAAGCTCGTGGAGATCGTCGGGGAGGCAGCCAAGCAGGTGTCGCCGACGACCCGGGCCGACCATCCAGATGTCCCGTGGTCAGCGGCGGCTCGCATGCGTGATCGGTTGGTGCACCACTACTTCGACATCGACCTCGACGTCTTGTGGACCACCATCGCCGTTGACCTGCCCCAGCTGTTGTCGGCTCTGCCTTCGGCTGGAACCGGCAGCTGATCGGACAGATGACTGGTCAGCTCGGGGCCACGTTGGCGGGGGCGGCTTCCCGGCTGGAGAGCTTGCGCCACAGGGAGCGGTAGTTCGGGTACGTGATGTCCGGCATGAGCCAGCCCGAGGCGGTGAGCTCGTGGTGCAGGCGCTTCAGGTTCCAGCACGGCACTCCCATGTCGACGTGGTGGGCCATGTGGTAGCCGACGTTGTAGGGGACCATGAACACCCGGGCCAGGACGCCCTGGCGCACGTGGTGGGTGGTCTCACGCCGGTCCCTGGAGGCGTGCATGCCGGCGTGCTCGGCGATGGCCCGCAGGCGGTTGGTCACCCGCCACTGGGTCATCCACGGCCCGAACCACAGCAGGTAGAGCTCGGGACGGCCGACGGCGGTCATGACCGCGAGGATGCCCAGCTGCACGCCGACGATGGACCACGCCACCTTGCGGGTCTTCGGGTTGCGGGTGCCCCGCAGCAGGCCCTTGAAGATCTTCCAACCCGAGATGCCCACGGCGTCTCGCACCAGCTTGCGACGTAGCGAATCACGGGTGATGGGGTAGTTGGCGTAGAGCGCCATGTCGGGCTCTTCGGGGCCGAGCTCGTCGCGGTGGTGCGTCATGTGCGAGCGCTTGTAGAGCCCGAAGGCCACGAAGGCCGGATACGAGAGCACCCAACGGCCGACCCAGTCGTTGAGGCGCTGGTTGCGGAACAGGGTCCGGTGCACGGCCTCGTGGCCGAGGATGTTGAAGCGCACGATCATGGCGCCCTCGAGCACGAAGGCGGCGATGTAGCCGAAGGGGTTGGCCAGCCAGGCGGCAGCCACGAGGATGCCGATGGTCATGGTCAGCAGGCTGACCACGGCGAAGGCGGCCCGAGCCGTGGGGATGGCCCGCAGCTCGTCGCGCAGCGGGGGCTTGGGCTTGGCCGTGAGGCCGAGCCGATCCGTGGGCAGCACGTCAGGCAGCAGCTCGGCGGGTGGCACCATGGTCGTGACCATGACTGTACGTTACACGATCATCGACACGTGAACCAGAGTCGTAATGGCGGCGGCGCCGGCGTGGTGGCCGACGAGCGCCCGCTGTCGGCCCGGTCGGTCATCGCCTCGACGCTCCTGGGCACCCGTCCGCCCCGGCTGTCGCCCAGCCGCCTGGTGCGGGCGGGGGCCGTGTTCGGCATCGCCGAGGGCACCATCCGCACGGCCCTGTCCCGCATGGCCACCTCGGGTGAGCTGGTGCTGGAGGATGGTCGCTACCGACTGTCGGGCCGCCTGCTCGAGCGTCAGCAGCGCCTGGACGAGGGCCGGGCCGGGGCCCGGCTGACCTGGGACGGGACGTGGGAGCTGTGGGTGGTGGCGGCCGAACGGCGCCCGGCAGCGGAGCGGGCCGAGCTGCGGGCCGCAGCGGCGGCCCTGCACCTGGCCGAGGTGCGTGAGGGGGTGTGGGGCCGGCCCGCCAACCTCGATCCCGGTCGCCTGGCCGCCGAGCGCGCCGTGCTCGACACCCAGTGCCTGCGCTTCGACGGGGCCAGGGTGGCCGACCCCGGGGCCCTGGTGATGCGGCTGTGGGACCTGGGTTCGTGGGCCCAGCGGGCGCGTGCCCTGGTCGGCGCCCTCGACGAGGCCACAGGCGCCCTGGCCTCCGACGGCTCGTCGAACCAGCTGGCCGGGGGCTTCGTGCTGGCTGCGGCCGTGCTGCGCCACCTGCAGGCCGATGCCCAGCTTCCCGACGAGCTCGTCCCCGTCGATTGGCCGGGAGCGGTCCTCCGTGCCCGCTTCGGCTCGTGGTACGCCGCCTACCAGGAGCTGCTCCACGTCTGGCTGCGCGCCACCTGAGCCCATGACCGGCTGCCCGCCCCGGAGGGCACCCGGGGTTGGAGCAACCTGCCCCCCACTACCTTGTTCGCCGTGACCGAACAGAAGACCCCCCCGGTGGCCAAGCAGGTTCCCTACGAGCGGAACGTGCATGGCGAGGTCACGCCTGACCCCTACAACTGGCTGCGCGACCGCGAGGACCCCGACACCCTCGCCTACCTCGAGGCCGAGAACGCCTGGACCGAGCAGGAGATGGCCCCCACGGCCGCCCTGCGGGACCAGCTCTTCGAGGAGATCCGCGCCCGCATCCAGGAGACCGACCTCTCCGTGCCCGTCCGCAAGGGCCCGTGGTGGTACTTCACCCGCACCGAAGAGGGCTCCCAGTACCCCATCCACTGCCGCCGGGCCGCGAGGTCGCTGCAGGGCGCGGTCAGCGACCACGGTGACGGTTGGGCCCCGTACGACGAGACCGCCGAGGAGGTCATCCTCCTCGACCAGAACGTCGAGGCCGAGGGCCACGACTTCTTCTCCGTGGGCGTGTTCGACGTCAGCCTCGACCACCACATCCTGGCCTACGGCACCGACACCACCGGCGGCGAGCGCTACGACCTGCGCTTCAAGGACCTGCGCACCGGCGAGCACCTCGAGGACCGCATAGAGGACGTGTACTACGGCTCGGCGTGGGCGGCCGACGACTCAACGTTCTTCTACGTCCGCCCCGACGATGCCATGCGCCCCAACCAGCTGTGGCGCCACACCCTGGGCACGCCCAACGACGGCGACGTCCTCGTCCACCAGGAGGACGACGAGCGCTTCTACCTGGGCGTGGGCATGACCAAGGACGAGCAGTTCCTCATCCTCCACCTGGGCTCCAAGGTCACCGACGAGGCGTGGATCCTCGAGGCGAACGACCCCGCCGGCACCTTCCGCATCGTCGAGCCCCGCACCCAGGACCTCGAGTACAGCCTCGAGCACCACGGTGACCGCTTCCTCATCGTCACCAACGCCGACGGGGCCGAGAACTTCAAGCTCGTCGAAGCCCCCGACACCGCTCCCGGCCGGGCCAACTGGACCGAGGTCATCGGCCATCGCCCCGAGGTGAAGCTGTCGGGCATCGACGTGTTCACCGGCCACCTGGTGCTCTTCGAGCGGGCCGACGCCCAGCGCCGCATCCGTGTCCGTCGCCTGGCTGATGGGGCCGAGCACACCATCGACCAGCCCGAAGCGGTGGGTACGGCCACCGCCGCCTCGAACCCCGAGTTCGACGCCACCGTCATGCGCTACGGCTACCAGTCCATGGTCACGCCGTCCTCGGTGTTCGACTACGACCTCGACACCCACGAGCGAACCCTGCTCAAGCAGCAGCCGGTGTTGGGCGGCTACGACGCCTCCGAGTACGCCACCGAGCGCCTGTGGGCCACCGCCCCCGACGGCGTCGAGGTGCCCATGTCCATCGTCTACAAGGTCGGCCTCGAACGAGACGGCAGCGCCCCCGCCCTGCTCTACGGCTACGGCAGCTACGAGTCGTCCATGGACCCCTACTTCTCGTCGGTGCGGCTCTCGTTGTTGGACCGGGGTTTCGTGTTCGCCATCGCCCACATCCGTGGCGGCGGTGAGCTCGGCCGCCACTGGTACCTGGACGGCAAGTACCTGCACAAGAAGAACACCTTCACCGACTTCATCGCCTGTGGTCGTCACCTGGTGGCCGAGGGGTGGACGTCGCCCGCCCGTCTGGCCATCCGCGGCGGCTCGGCCGGTGGTCTGCTCATGGGTGCGGTGGTGAACGAGGCGCCGCAGGACTTCGGCGCCGTGGTGGCCGAGGTGCCCTTCGTGGATTGCCTCAACACCATCCTCGACCCGACGTTGCCGCTGACGGTGCTGGAGTGGGAAGAGTGGGGCAACCCGGTCGAGTCGAAGGAGTACTTCGACTACATCCGTTCCTACGCCCCCTACGAGAACGTCGAGGCCGTCGACTACCCGGCCATGCTCGTCACCGCGGGCTTGAACGATCCCCGGGTCAGCTACTGGGAGCCGGCCAAGTGGGTGGCCCGCCTCCGGGAGACGAAGACGGACAGCAACACCCTGCTGATGAAGACCGAGCTCGGCGCCGGCCACATGGGTCCCTCGGGTCGGTATGACGCCTGGCGGGACGAGGCCTTCGTGTTGGCCTTCGTGCTCCAGACCCTGGGTGTCGTCCAACCAGCCTCGCCCGCGGAGCCGTCCGTCATCGGGTGAAGCTGTCGTCGTAGAGTCCGGCGATGCCGACCGCTTCCAGCAACGGGATCACGCTGACCTACGAGACCTTCGGCAACCCCGAGGACCCGGCGCTGCTCCTGGTCATGGGGTTCACCGCCCAGATGACGGCGTGGGACGAGCGCTTCGTCCAGGCCCTGGCCGACCGCGGCCGCTTCGTCATCCGCTTCGACAACCGCGACTGCGGGCTGTCGACCCACCTCGACGGCGTCGAGATCGACGTGGCCGCCCTGTTCCTGGCGGCCGAGGGCGAGGGTGAGTACCCGCCCGTGCCCTACGACCTGTCCACCTTCGCCGACGACGCCTTCGGCCTGCTCGACGAGCTGGGCATCGAGCAGGCCCACATCCTCGGGGCGTCGATGGGCGGGATGATCGTGCAGACCATGGCCATCGAGCACCCCGAGCGGGTGCTGTCCATGACGTCGGTCATGTCGACGACGGGTGAGCCCGACGTGGGCCAGGCCTCGCCCGAGGCCATGGAGGCCCTACTCACGCCGCCGCCGCCCGAGAAGCAGGCCTTCATCGACTTCGCCGTGCAGCGGGGCAAGCTCTACTCGAGCCCCCGCTACTACGACACCGAGCTGGCCGCCCAGCGCCTGGGGGCGGCCTATGACCGGGCCTTCTACCCCGAGGGCGCCATGCGCCAGCTGGCCGCCGTCCGGGTGTCGGGGGACCGGGTCAAGGGCCTGAGCGACCTGGCCGTGCCCACCCTGGTCATCCACGGTCGGGCCGACCGCCTCATCGACGTCTCCGGTGGCAACCGCACCGCCGAGCTCGTGCCGGGCGCCAACCTGCTCGTGCTCAACGACATGGGCCACGACCTGCCCCAGCCCCTGTGGCCGCTGATCGTCGACGCGGTGATCAGCCACACCAGCCACTGCATCGGCTGATCGGCGCGACCGACGGCCGACCCCGGGGGGTCGGCCGTCGACCGTCAGCGCCATGGCGAGCCCGCCAGGGTCAGCCGGTGACCAGATCGGGTGCCTTGGTCTGCAGGTGGGCGACCTTGGGCATGACCTCCTTGGCCAGGCGCTCCATGGACTGGCGCCAGGGCTCGGGATCGGTCGAGTAGTCGAAGCACAGCACCAACATGGTGCCGAAGCCGCCGAGCAGCTCGTACTGCTCCTCGAGCTTCTCGGCCACCGTCTCGGGCGAGCCCACCAGCCACGCCGTCTCGGCCATGTACTTGGCGTTGACCACGCTGTCGGGCAGCGACTTGTCGTGCTTGAGGTGCTCGCCGAAGCCGAACTGGCACAACAGGGGCAGCAGGTACTCGTCCATCATGCGGCCCATGTGGCTGCCGACCGACCAGCGCATGGCCTCGGCATCGGTGTCGGCGATGAAGACCTCACGCACGATGCGCCAGTCCTTGCGATCGGCGATGCGCCCGGTGCGGTTGGCGCCGGTCACCACCGAGTCCCAGTGGGTGGCCACGTAGGACGGGTTCAGGTTGAGGCTCATGGGGAAGAAACCCCGCTCGCCGGCCATCTCCAGGGTCGGCGACGGCGATGACAGGCCGGCCACGCCGATGGGGGGATGGGGCTTCTGATAGGGCTTGAGCCATTGGCGCAGCTGCCCGAACTGGATCTCGGGGTTGAAGGTGACGTTCCAGAACTCGCCCTTGTGCTCGAAGGGCTCCTCGGACGTCCAGATCTTGAGGATGAGGTCGAGGGCCTCGGCGGTCATGCGCCGGTTCTCGCCGCCGAACCCGTCGACCTGGAAGAGCTCCCAGTCGCTGGGCAGGCCGGCCGAGCCCACGCCGAGCATGAGACGACCCTGGAGCATGTGGTCGAGCTGGGCCACGCGGTGGGCCAGCTCGGCGGGGTGGTGGAAGGGCAGCAGGTGGGCCCCGGGCGCCAGCTTGATGCGCTCGGTCTGCAGGGCGGCCTGGGCGATCATCAGGTCGGGGGCGGGGAACGGCTCCCACGGAGAGGTGAAGTGCTCACCGATCCATGCCTCGGTGTAGCCGTACTCGTCGCCCCAGCGCAGCATCTGCAGGTCCCACTCGAGCGCATCGACCACCGAGCGCTCCGGCGGGTGCGACGGCATCGCGAACATGCCGAGTTCCATGGCTTCCCCCTGATTTCGTTGGTTCCCCTCGCTCGGAGCTTACGAGTCGTCAGCCAGCCGATGCCCGTGGTCGCGCGAGACTCGGGCCATGGATCCGAGGCTCTACTTCCGTCAGCTGCTCGTGGGGCGGGACATCGCCCTGGGCAACCAGGTCGCTCAGCAGATGGTCAACTTCGTCTACCTGATCGGTGACAGGGAGACGGGTGAGGCCGTCGTCGTCGACGCCGCCTACGACATCCCCGGCCTGCTCCAGGTGGTGGCCGCCGACGGGATGCACCTGGTGGGGGCCATGGCCACCCACTACCACCAGGACCACGTGGGCGGGTCGTTCTCGGGCATCACCATCAGCGGGTTGGCGCAACTGCTCGACGAGGTGTCGGTGCCCGTGCACGTGCAGGCCGTCGAGGGCGACGGGGTCATCAAGGTGACGGGGGTGTCCGACGACGACCTGGTGCGCCACGCGTCGGGGGACATCGTGACCGTGGGCCAGATCCCCATCGAGCTCATCCACACGCCGGGTCACACCCCGGGCAGCCAGTGCTTCCTGCTCGACGGACACCTGGTAGCCGGGGACACCCTCTTCCTCGAGGGCTGTGGCCGGGTCGACCTGCCCGGTGGTGACGCCGAGGCGCTCTACCACTCGATCAACACCACCCTGGCCAAGGTGCCCGACGACACCGTGCTGTTCCCCGGCCACCTGTACGCGCCCGAGCCCAATGCCCCCATGGGCGACGTGCGGGAGTCGAACTACGTGTTCCGCTTCAAGACCCTCGACCAGTGGAAGATCTTCATGGGTCAGTAGTAAATCACCTGCTCAGACGCGAGTTCTTGGGATCCGATGCGAGGCCAGATCGTCGCCATCCAGCCTTCCATGACACGGAGATGACACGGGGGCCCAGGGGAGTGGCGGCCAAGCTGGCCACGTCGTCCTGCAACGCTTGGCGGATGCGGTCCTCGTCGGAGGCCATGAGGTGCCCGTAGACCTTCAAGGTGACGTTGGGGTTGTCGTGCCCGAGCGCGGAGGCGACTGCCACGATCGAGCACCCACCGACGAGGAGCGCCTTCTGGTCGACTACTACCTCGACGGCGTCAGCCGCAGGCACGTTCCGAACTCCCCAACCTGAGCGCGGCCACCCAAGCCGCCGACCTCATGCTCAACGGCCCGGTATGCCCACCGTTGGAGTCGCTCGAGCTACCAGGGTTCACTTGCCATGCAGGGAGCGTGGTGGCGATGAGGCGCCTCCCCGCCCGAGTTGATCGCCGGGCGGAATACACGATCTGCTCGACGAGCCCCCGCCTCACGGCGGGGGCTCAGTAGCGTCTCGCACCGCACGTTGGCGATGGGCACGCACGCCGCCGGCCACGGACGCGCGGGGGGACCGGGCGGGACGCGGGACTCGGGAGGGGAGCTGGCCTCGGGCATGGTCCCCCCCGCGTGGTGCTGCGTGCGCGGCATGCCGGCATGGGCGAATGGCGCCTGGGTGATGACTCGCTCGGCGGCCAGCGACTCGCCCGGTCCCGATAGTTGTGTCCCCTGGGGGCGGCTGGACTGGCGACACGCCACAAGCGCGGGCGTGAGGCCGTCTACGAGCTGGTCGAACCGGCCCCAGTCGACGTCGACGAGCTGTTGCGTCGTGTTCGACTGCCGCAGCACATCGTGCAGACCGAGAGCGGCGTCTGCGGAATGGTGTCGCCCGACTCCAGCACCGTCAGCGGGTGACCCCGGGCGCCGTGGCCGATCGGGCTGGTTCGATGTTCTGGTTGATGTGGAAGACGTTCTCGGGGTCGTAGACGGCCTTGACCTCGGCGAGACGCTGGTAGTTGACCCCGTAATTCGCTGGCACGCGGTCGTCGTCATCTTCGGACATGAAGTTGATGTAGCCACCGTCGCTTCCGGCGTGCGGGTGGATCCCGGCGTAGTAGTCCTTCACCCATTTGATGTTGGCCGCGTTGTCGGCTGGGTCGGGCCACATCCCGGCGACGACGGGAGCGAACGTCTTGTCCCGATGGCCGAACGCCGTGTCGTTCGCCCCGACACGCTGGGCAGCCCCGTTCATCGAGTACAGGTGCATCGTCGAGTTGACGCAGGGGGTCAACTTGCCGTGTTCGACGTGCTCGCTGATCGCCTCGTCGGTCAAGTCCGAAACGAAGTCCGCCTTCCAGTAGTGCTGAAGACCCTTCGGGACGAGACCGTCGAAGGCGCTGTTGAGCGCCGGGAACGGCGCTGGCCCGACGTGGGAGGCTTTGATTTCGGCGACCTCGCGGAACGGGCGTAGTACGGCATCGGCCTCATCGTGGGGACCGTTCCAACACGTGACCAGCGCGCAGAAGAGGTCGCCCACTCGGTCTTCGGGAACGAACGGGAGGGGCGGTGCGATCTGCCAGGCGAAGAAGCAGCCGAGTTGCTCGGGTGCCGTCTGAATGAAGTCGCGGTAGAACTTCATCACCGTCGCGGCATCTTGGACCTCGTAGAACATCGGGCCGCCGACGATGTCGCCAACCTCGTGGAGACGGAACTCGAAGCTGGTCGCAACCCCGAAGTTGCCGCCCCCGCCCCGCAACGCCCAGAAGAGGTCCTGATGCTGATGGTCGCTGGCGGTGACCTGGCGACCGTCAGCGAGCACGACATCGACCGAGAGGAGGTTGTCGATCGACAACCCGAGCCCTCGGGTCAGGTAGCCGATTCCACCGCCGAGGGTCAGGCCCCCGACGCCGGTCGTCGAGATGATCCCACCGGGCGCCGCAAGACCGAACGGGTACGTGGCGTGGTCGACGTCACCCCAGGTGGCCCCGCCACCGACACGGGCCGTGCGTCCGACCGGATCCACGTTCACGCCACGCATGGCCGACAGGTCGATCACGAGGCCGTCGTCGACCGTGCCGAATCCGGGAACGCTGTGCCCGCCGCCGCGCACCGCCAGGTCCAACCCGCTGTCGACCGACGCGGCGATCGTCGCCATCACATCCGCTGAATCGACGCACTGGACCACGGCTTGGGGCTTTCGATCGTGCATCGCGTTGTACACGGACCGCGCCTCGTCGTAGTCATCGTCAATGGACGTGACCACTCGGCCTCTCGTCGCGCTCGAAATGGTTTCGATTATGTCGCTCATGCTTGCTCCTCTGGGAGTGGTGACGGACAGAAACGCTGCGCCACAGCGTGGCGCCTGCCTGCATCGCCACCGCCCACCAAACCACGGCCCCCTGCGTTCGGATAGTTCCAATACTGAACTAGCAAGATGCCCCGCCGAGATCGAGCAGACCGACGCCATGGACACACGTGTATGAGGTGGTCCGACGCCGAGACCGCTCAGACGTACGGAACGGCCGATCCCTCAGGCGTTGCGGCACGATCGCCTTCTGGTCACCACCCGGCTGAGATCAGCCGACTCTTGACCACCCTGGATCCGCACGCGCCGCCGTGTAGTATAGCGAGGCTCCCAACGGTCCGAGCTGGGCCAAGCACCACCCGCTGCCTGTCGCGCCCCGTCCCAAGTCTGGGTGCGCGTCGACGCAACACGAGCGAGCGGCACGACCGACACCATCGCCGGCCACCTGATCGACACTGGGCGGATCACCTTCGGTGTCGAGGTTCTCCCGCACCCGGTGCTCTAACTAAATATCGAAACACGGCAACCCGGGCCATCTGGCGGTGCTAGTTTGACAAACACAGTTGCTGCGACCGCCCGCAGCGGGAAGAAGCGTTCTCATGACCGAGCTGTCGAATATCAGGGCAGAACTCAGCAGGTCGATCAGCGACTCGTACACCGCCGGATTCCTCTTCTCCTTCAGCGAAGAGAGAGACCACACGCGAGCGTCGTTGATCAACCCAGCGGTGGGCGACATCCTCGCGCTGGCCGAGGACACCCCGAGCCTCGTGCTCAACTACAGCACGGTGAGAAGCGCGGAGGGCGGCGTCCAAACGTCGAAGAGCGAGCTGCTGCGCACCCAAGATGGGATGGCCATCCGGCACACAGATGTCGCAACAGGCAAGCTCCTGGCGGAAGTCGTCCTGCCTGCCGCCTCACGGCACGACGACGACCACCTCTTCGACACGGTTCAGGAATGCATAGCGGCCTTCCAAGAATCGAAGCTTCAGGCCCAGTTCCAAACCGAGGCCAATACAACCTGTCGCACCCAGTATCCGCACCTGCACTGCTGCCTTCGCAACGGCAACTGCTTCAGCGTCGTGCTCATCGTTCGACCCACCTCGTGGAAGTGCCTGGTGAGCGTCGCGTACGATCCCGCCGAATTCTTCAAGCGAACGGACCGATAACTCCAGCATCGATCGACAAAACCGGCATCGGAACACACCATGGACCTCGCCAATGCGAAACTCGGAACCCTGCTCTCCGTGGAGCTCATAGCTGAATGGTTGAGGGGGTTGCACCGCATCGGCGTGATCCCGCGGGTGTTCCCTGCGAGCAGCGGTGGTGGAGGAGGGGGAGGTGCTGCAACCGTCACACTCATCTCCCTCGACGTCGAGATGGTGACATCGGGGGCCGCTCCGGTCACGCAGCTGCGCCTCAGCGGCACCGTCGAACCGGAGGGGTCTACACTCGTGCTGCCGCTGGACACACGGGTCCGAGTCACGCCAGAACTGCGCCCAGGCGTCAACCCGTTGACCGGCGCGGCGGTGCTCGGCTTCCGCTACGACGGCGTCGCCATCCCGCCGGCGCCGCCCCTCAGCGGCGCAATGGTCGACGATCTATTCACCTCCGGCCCAGCGGCGCTGATGCTCGCCAACCTGACCCTTCCCCTCCTCGACGGCTTGATCGATGCCGCCGGAACCGTGTTCTTCCCAGATGTCGCCAATCCACCCCCTGCCGCGGGACTCTGGGCCACCGCCGTGACCCTGATGCCGGGCGCGGGCGCGCTCGCAACCGTCGACGCCCTCGGCATCTTCGTCGATCTGCCGGGCGGCGATGCGAGCCTCACCGAGGCGACCAGCCACCTGCCTCGCCTCACGGAGTTCGGCATCGTCTACTCGAAGGCGTTCCTCGACACGAGGTTCGAGACGGCGAGCCCAAAAGGAGAACAAATCAACGGCGCCGAGATCACGGAGTTCGTGATGGAGATGGGCGAAACCGAGCTCCGCGTCACCGGAAAGGCCGTCAAAGACAACGCCACGATCAGCTTCTCCGGGCCGATCGAGGCGGAGCTGTTGCGCGGCTCGACGGTGTTCCGTGTCGACGCCAGCGGCATCGACGTCAATGTCGACGTGCCCTGGTGGACGGACGTCTTGTTCTTCTTCACTGGCCCCGTCGGCTTCCTCACCTTCGGACTCACCCGGTACCTCGGAGCAACGATCGTCAAGGCTGTCATCGAGCAGGAGCTCAGTGACATCCTCGCCGACATCGACGCCGCCCCAGCGCAGGTGCGCGGCAGCATCAGCGACGACCTCACCAACGGCATGTCGGTTCTCGCCCGGGCCTTGTCGAGCCTCGGAAGCGTGGGGGTGCTGCGGGCGGCAACGACACCCGAGCGAAGCCGGATCGCCGGCGGCTCCATCGCTGTCTTCGCGCAGGCGTTCGTGAACCCGATCAGCGCAGACCTCGACGCCGGCACCTTCTCGAGTCATGCGAACCGCCTCGTTGAACTGCAGCTGACGAATGAACGCTGGTTCACTACATCCGAGCTCGCCCGCATCGTGAACCTCGGCCTCATCACGGTTCCTGGGTACCACGCGGTCTCCCCGCACGTGCGGGGCGGACGGCCCGTGCGTGGGTACATGCAGGACTCCCCAGACCTCTCCACGGCCGACAACCTGCTCAGTCGTTTCGGCAACTGAACCGCTGGCCGGTGGCGACGAAGGAGTAGATCTCCTCCTTCGTCAAGGTGGTCGTGGGCGCGTAGCACTTGTAGTGGACCGAGAGGTTGTTGACGCGTGAGGCGGGTGGTCCTCCGACGGCGGTGTGGTGTCGGTGATGGTTGTACTTGTGCAGCCAGGGGGCAAGCGCGTCGGCCCGGGCGGTCTCGTTGGGGTAGAGCCGGGTGTAGGCCCATTCCTCGCTGAGGGTGCGGTTGAAGCGTTCGATGCGGATGCCGCGCAGGGCGAACCAGGCGATGGCCCGGTCCAAGAAGGCGACGCAGTTCTCGGTGTTCTCGGTGCCGGCGAACTCGGAGTACGCGAGGCGCGAGTAGGCGTCGATGGCGGTGTGGATGTGGGTGTAGCCGAGGCCCTTGGGGCGACGGAGCCGGTGCGGGCCTCCTGTCCCAACATGCGGTGTCCGCCCCCCATCAGGAATGCGGACCAGCTTCTTGACGTCGATGTGGACCAGCTCACCGCACCTGGTGGTCACGATGCGCGGTACCGGCTCGGCGGTGGGCCGGTCCATCCACGACAGCCGGTTCACCCCGTGGCGGACCAAGACCCGGTGCACGGTGGAGGAGGGCACCCCGGTGATGCCGGCGAGGCGAGCGGGTCCGAGCTTGTCGCGCTTGCGGAGACTCAGGATGCGCCGCTCGACCCGCCGTGGCGTCTGGTGGGGACACGACAAGGGCCGGCTCGAGCGGTCCATCAGGCCGGCGGGGCCCTCGGTGCGGTAGCGGTTCCACCACTTGTACGCGGTGGGCCGTGACACGTTCATCGAGCGGGCCGTGCCGGCCGGAACCTGTCAAGTCGGGGGTGCCGGGGTTGGTCTTCATGTTGTCTGTATGGTCGGCTTGTTGATCCAGGCCTCGGCGGGAAGCGCCGGAGCGGCTGGGGGCTTGTTGCGGAAGCGGTCGGGGTGGGCGTGATAGGCGGCGTCGAGGACGGTATGGCGCTTGGTCACGGTCGAGGTGGCGGTGCCGTCGTGGACCTCGGAGGGGTGGTGGTAGCCAATGCCGGAGTGGTAGTGATCGGCGTTGTACCAAGCCGCAAATGTCCGCATCCAGGCCCGCGCGGCAGCGATGTTCGCGAAGCGCTTCGGGTAGTCAGGCCGATACTTCACGGTCTTGAACGCAGCCTCTGAGAACGGGTTGTCGTTGCTCACCCGCGGCCGGGACAGGCTGCGGGTGACACCGAGCTTCTCGAGGAGGTCGGCCACGGTCAGCGACGTCATCTGCGCCCCACGGTCCGAATGCAAGACCAGGGTGTCGGCGTTGATGCCCTCCCGCTTGGCCGCAGCGTCGATGAGCCGGCGGGCGACCTTGTCGGACTCGGTTGTGTCGATGGTCCAGCCGACGATCTTGCGCGAGTACACGTCGATGATCAGATACAAGAAGAAGTAGACGCGGGCCTCGGGCCC
>JBBSLP010000049.1:0-46104 GCA_038255145.1 Acidimicrobiales bacterium | reverse complement strand
GCGCTCGAAGGCGTAGGCGATGTCGGCCCGCTTCTTGATGGTGTTGCCGTAGGAGAACGTGGCCGGATCGGCGCCGCACTCCAGGCAGAGGTCGATCTCGCCGGTGGAGGCGACGTCGAAGCGGGCGCCGCGGGCCGCCAGTAGGCGGACGATCTCGGGCGCCGGGTTGGCCTTCACCGCGTAGAAGACCTCGGCGTCGGGCAGGACGGCCTGGAGGCGGTCGTAGCGGGCGGCGACGACGTCGAGATCGATGACCAGCAGCGGGGTACCCGGCTGCTCTTCGCTCAGGTACGAGCGGATCTTCTCCTGCAACCGGATCTCCTGGGAGGCGACGGGCGGGGGAACCGCCCCATGGTAGGCGCCCCGACCGCCCCAGGGGTGACCCCAGAGGTGACCCGTCGAGGTCGGTGGGGGTACGGTGTCGCCCGCCTCCAGGAGGATCACCATGCAGGACCGTCCCAGCGCCGCCGAGCTGCTGGCCACCATCGAGGAGTACTTCCGGGCGGAGGTGCTCCCCAACGTCACCGGGACGTTGCGCTACCACACCCTGGTGGCGTCGAACATGGTGCGCATCCTGGCTCGGGAGGCCGAACAGTACCCCGCCGCCCTGGTGGCCGAACGGGCCCAGCTTTGCGACCTGCTGGCCGTGGCCCCCGAGGTCGAGGCCAGCACCCAGGTGGCCGTGCTCAACGCGCAGCTGGCCGACCAGCTGCGCGCCGGCCAGGGCGACGAGGGCTTCGAACGGGCCGCCCTCGATGTGCTGTTGGGCACGACCCTGGCCAAGCTGGCCATCAACAAGCCCGGCTACGACAGCTACGACATGGCCGTGGAGGTCGAGACCCCGTGACCCACCTGCGCGACCTCGATGACATGGGCAAGGCCCTGTCGACCTATCTGACCTCGGCGTGGGGCCGGACCGTGCGCTGCCACGACCTCATCGAGACCTCGGTGGGGGCCCGGCGCGGCAACGTGCTGTTCCAGGCCACCGACGACGAGGGCACCCACGACCTGGTGGTGACGGTCTACCCGCCCGCCGACGTGGTCATCTTCGGCGTCGAGGCCGAGACGGGGGCCCTACGCCTCGCCGAGGCGGCCGGCGCCCCCGTGGCCCACGTCTTCGAGGTGTGCGAGGACACCTCGTGGTTCGGCGAGCCCTTCTTCATCTCCCAGCGGATGCCCGGGGTGTCCCTGCCCAAGGACATCCTCCGCCTGGTGGCGGCGCACGAGGGCCTGGGCGAGCGCATGGGCCGCCAGGTGGGGGCGGGCTTCGCCGCCATCCACTCGGTGCCCGCCGACCAGTGCCCCGAGTCGATGCGCTACCCGCTCGACGTGGCCCCCTCGGTCCAGTCCCTGTCCCGCATCCGCGAGAGCATGGACGAGCTGCTCCAGCCCGCCCCCGTGTTCGAGCTGGGCCTGCGCTGGTTGGAGCGCAACCAGCCCGATGCCCCGGCTCGGCACACCATGGTCCACGGCGACGTGCGCAACGGCAACATCCTCGTCAGCGAGCGGGGTCTCGAGGCCATGTTGGACTGGGAGGGCTGCCACACCGGGGACCCCCACGAGGACCTGGGTTGGGTGGCCCTGCGCACCTGGCGGTTCGGCAACGACGAGCTCGAGGTCGGCGGCTTCTCGCCCCGCCGCCAGATGGTCGAGGCCTACGAGGAGGGTGGCGGCCACTTCGACCCCCACTCGTACCACTGGTGGAAGGTCATGGGCACCCTGCGCTGGGGGGTGGGCCTGTCCAAGCAGTCCGTGCAGCACATCCAGGGCACGTACCGCAACATCGCCATGGCCGGTTCGGGTCGCCGGGCGGTGGAGCTCGAGTACGACCTGCTGCGCCTGCTCGATCCCGTCGTCTGACCGCAGTCGTCCGAGCTGGCGGTGGGGGCCCCGGATCCCGGGTCCCCCATCGCCGACTGCGTCAGATCACGACTTCTGGGCTCGTCCCCGGGCCTGGACCGACTCGCGACGGGCGGCGATGTCGGCCGGGCTGACCTCGGCCATGTGCTCGGCGCTGCGGGTCAGCTCCAGGGCAAGTCCCTCGGCCATGGTGACCAGGGTGCCGTCCTCGTAGAGGCGCTTGAGGTTGCGCACGGCCCGGCGGTCGCAGCCGGCGATGTCGGTGCCCAGGCCGATGGCGGTGTCCAGCAGGGCGTCGGGCTCGACCACCCGGTTGACCAGGCCCCAGCGCTCGGCCGTGGCCGCATCGAGGAAGTTGCCGGTGAAGGACAGCTCACGGGCCCGGGCCATGCCGATGAGCCGGGGCAGGCGCTGGCTCATGCCCCACGCCGGCATGATGCCGACCCGGGCGTGGGTGTCGGCGAAGCGGGCCTCGGTGGAGGCGACGATGACGTCACAGGCGATGACGACCTCGAAGCCGCCGGTGATGGCCACGCCGTTGACGGCGGCGATGACGGGTACCGGGCAGGCGGCGATGGCCCCCACCAGGTCATCGGCCCCCTTGGACGACGCCCGGGGCCGACCGTTGGGGTCGCTGAGCTCCTTGAGGTCGACGCCGGCCGAGAAGGCCACGCCGCTGCCCGTGAGCACGATGGCCGACACCGTGTCGTCGGCCCCCAGGGCCTTGACGGCGTCCGACGCCTGCTCGCGCAGGGCCACCGACAGGGCGTTGCGCGCCTTCGGTCGGTTGAGCGTCACCACGGCCACGCCGTCGACAGGTCGCTCCACCAGCACCAGTTCGTCCACGACAACACCCTCCCTCGACCAACCCGAACGGGCCCTGGCTTAGCGCGCCTGCCCCACCGGCGCCACTGCCCGGCCCGGCCCGGCGGGGCGGGTTCCCCGCCGGGGTCGACCTGGCCAGCGTGCTCGCCGGCGTAGGTGGAGGGCGTGTCCACCCGACGCGTCGATGCCCAGGTGCGAGCCATGGGTGTACCGTGCGAGGTGACACGACAAGTTCCCGTACGTGTCGGGCCCAGCTTCGGTTGGCTCGGGAGCGATGCTCCGGACCCTGGTAGCGCAAATGTTCGTGCGCCTGATGCCAGGAGAAGTCATGGCTTCAATGGAGCCTCTGTCTGTACCTCCCAATGCTCGGGGTTCCGCGCTCGCCGGCCGTGACGGCACCCGGACCGTCGTCTGGGTTCGCGGCGAACACGACATCGCGACCAGCGACGAGCTGTCAGACACCTTCGCCGGGGTGATCGCCAGCCACGACGCTGATCTTGTGGTCGACCTGAGCGAGGTGCAGTTCATGGATGCCTCCACGATCGGCGTCATCGTCAGAGCCTCGAACCTCCTCGCGCCGCGTTCACGGTCGTTGTCACTGCGATCTCCGGCGAAGTGCGCCCGCCGAGTTCTGGACATGTGCGGCCTGGCCGAGCTCATCGAGCCCGACCCGCCGGCATCCGAGGTCGCTGGTGCACTCGGCACCTGGGTGGCGGTCCCGGTCATGAACCGGGCCGACGACCACGCTGACGGGTCCACCCCGGTGGCGGCGACGACAGCCAAACCGGCAGACAGCGAACAAGCAGGCCAGGGCACCACGGCCCTCGCTGGTGGTCGGGGACGGTGAGCATGGGCGGCGAGCGGCGCCTGCGCATCCTCGCCCAGCTCGTCGGGAACGGGGCTCCCGAGCTGGACACCAAACGGCTGTGCGAGGTGTGCGCGGACGCCACCAGGATGAGCGGCGCCGGCATCATGCTGATGTCGGGCGATGTTCCCCGAGGGGCGGCGTGCAGCAGCGACGAGGTGAGCGCGGCGATCGAGGACCTGCAGTTCAGCCTCGGGGAAGGACCCTGCGTGGACGCCTTCCGGCAGGATCAGCCAGTGCTCGAACCCGACCTCGCTGACTCGGCGACGCCCCGCTGGATGGCCTTCACCGGCCCGGCCGTGGAGGCCGGCGCACGGGCCATCTTCGGCTTTCCGCTCCAGGTCGGAGCGGTCCGCCTCGGTGCGCTCAACTTGTACTGCAGTCAGCCGGGGGCGCTCAGCGACGAACAACACAGCGACGCCCTGGTCATGGCCGACGTCGCCGCGCAGGCGCTGCTGGTGATGCAGGCCAAGGCGCCGCCGGGCAAGCTTGCGGCCGAGCTGGAGGCCGGAAGTGACTTCCAGTACGAGGTGCACCAGGCGTCGGGGATGGTCGCGGCGCAGCTCGAGGTCAGCGTCGGCCAGGCCCTCATCCGGCTCCGGGCCCATGCCTTCGGCAACGACCGACTCCTCACCGAGGTCGCCAAGGACGTGGTAGCCCGGAAGCTGCGCTTCGACGCCGCCAGCGGCGAGAAGGACCCACAGCCGTGAACGCCGCCCGCACGAGGCCTCGGCGGTCGGTGTGATGCGGAGCCGGCATACGATGAGTTAAAGGCTTGGTCCTGGGACGTGCCCCTGGTCGAACCCGAGACACAACTGGAGATCCGATGTCCAGAGAGACGTTGCTTGCCCGCACACTGGTGGAGCTGGCCGACACGCTGGTCGACGAGTTCGACGTCGTGGACCTGCTCACCCTCCTCGCGGATCGATGCGTCGACGCGCTCGCCGTCGCCGCCGCCGGGATCATGCTCGCCGGACCCGACGAAGCCCTACGGGTCATGGCCTCCTCGAGCGAGGCGATGCGCGTTCTGGAGGTGATCGAAGTGCAATCGCAGGAAGGCCCTTGCCTGGACTGCTATCGCACCGGCCAACCGGTCCTCAACCAAGACCTCAACACCGCGGCCACTCGCTGGCCGCGGTTCGCGGCCGAAGCGCTCGAGGCGGGGTTCCAGTCGGTGCAGGCGTTGCCGCTACGGCTACGCGGCACGGTCATCGGCGCGCTCAACCTGTTCCTCACCGACACGAGCGCGATGAAACAGGCCGACGTCGATGTTGCCCAGGCGTTTGCCGACATCGCCACCATCGCCATCCTGCAGCACCGCGCCGCGCGCGAGGGCCAAGTCGTGAACGAGCAGCTCAACCACGCGCTCAACAGTCGCATCGTCATCGAGCAGGCCAAAGGGATGATCGCCGAGCGCGAAGGCCTCGACCTGGAACGGTCGTTCTCGATGCTGCGCAACCACGCTCGCAACCACAATCTCCGGCTGGCCGAGCTCGCCGACGATGTCATCAGCGGCACGGTGGCCGCGTCAGCGCTCGACCGTCCGCGTCCCGCGAAGTCATCGTGACCGTTCCGCTGGTGCCGGTCGGGTGCCCGATGTGCACGCTGTGATCCAGTACCAACCCATCACGGCGCTGTCGACCACTTGCGCCTCGTAGCCGAACTCGGCGGGCTTGCCGAGCCGTCCTTTGCAAACTCGGCCAGCTCACCCGATGACACGGAGGCCACGTAATCTACCCGGGTAACCCACCCGCCCCGCACGACGGGTGACCCATAGGACCAGCTCAGCGGCAATTTCCGGAGCAGGTAGCTAGTGTCCGCCCATGCGAGCTTCCGTGATGCGACAGGGCCGGCTGGTCGTCGACGAGGTGCCGGATCCGGTGCCCACGTCGGGCGAGGTGCTGGTCCGGACCCTGGCATGTGGGATCTGCGGGTCCGACCTGCATGTCCTGGCCAACCTCGACCGGATGGTGGCCGCAGGGGGCCGGACCCCGATCCTGGGCGACGGCCTCGACCCGGCCCGGGACCTGATCATGGGCCATGAGTTCTGCGCCGAGGTCGTGGCCCACGGCCCCGACTGCCTGGGCACCTTGGGCGTGGGGACCAGGGTGTGCTCGTTCCCCGTCACCGCCAGCGGGGCCGCGGTGGGCTACTCCCACACCCACCCGGGGGGCTTCGGCGAGCTCATGCTGCTGTCGGAGCGCCTGCTGCTCCCCGTGCCCGACGAGCTGCCCACCGAGGTCGCCGCGCTGACCGAGCCCCTGGCCGTGGGGCGTCACGCCGTGGAGAAGGCCGACCTGCAGCCCGGTGACCTGCCCCTGGTCATCGGGTGTGGGCCCATCGGGCTCGCCGTGATCGCCGCCCTCGTGCACCGGGGCATCGGCCCCGTGCTGGCCGCCGACTTCTCCCCCGCCCGTCGGGCCCTGGCCGAGGCCCTGGGCGCGGACGAGGTCATCGACCCCGCCCTGACCTCGCCCTACGCCCGCTGGCGCGACGTGGCCCGCACCCCGGTGACCCCGGCCGAGGGCGTCGACCTGGTCGCCGCCAGCCGACGCGGGCGCCGTCCCGGGGTCGTCTTCGAGTGCGTGGGCGTGCCCGGCGTGCTCGGCGCCATCTTCGCCGGGGCCATGCGAGGCACCCGGGTGGTGGTGGCCGGTGTGTGCATGGAGCCCGACCGCATCGAGCCCATGGTGGCCGTCGAGAAGGAGCTGAACGTGCAGTTCGTGCTGGGCTACTCCCGGGCCGAGTTCGCCGACACCCTCCGCGCCCTGGGCGCCGGCGAGCTGGCCGCCGGCCCCCTGGTCACCAACCAGGTCGGCCTCGACGGCGTGGCCGCGGCCTTCGCCGAGCTGCGCGACCCCGAGGCCCAGGCCAAGGTGCTGGTGGAGCCGTGGCGGTGAGGGGCGGCTCGACGCTGTACCGCATCCGCGACCTCGACGGTCACCGGGTCGAGCTGGTCGTGGGCGACGACGGCCGCTGGCGCGACCCGGCGGGTTCCTCCCCCATCGGCACCGTGGACGGCTCGTCGTGGTGGGCCGTGACCGGCCTGGCCGACGGCCACGCCCACCTGGGCGGCAGCGACCTCGACCACATGAACGGCCACGAGGGCGGGGTCAGCCTGGCCGACGCAAGGGCCCACGCCCGGGCCCAGCTGGCCGGCGGTGTGTTCGTGATGATGGACAAGGGGGGCAAGAACCACCTCAGCCTGGAGGTGCTCCACGACCCTGCCGCCGAACGGCCCCACCTGGCCGTGGCCGGGCGCGTCATCACCAGCGCCGGCGGTTACTACGGGGGCTTCGGCCTCGAGGTCGACGAGGACGGGCTCGACGCCGCCGTCGAGTCGGAGGCCGCCGCACCCGGGGCCACCTGGGTCAAGCTCATCGGCGACTGGCCCCGCAAGGGGGTGGGGGCCGTGCCCAACTTCTCCGGCGACGCCCTGGCCCGGGCCGCGGCCACGGCCCACGCCGGCGGGTGCCGCATGGCCATCCACGCCTGCGCCCCGGTCACGTCGACCCTGGCCGTGGCCGCCGGCATCGACTCCATCGAGCACGGCCTGTTCCTCACCGCTGACGACATCGCCGTGCTGGGCGCCCGGGGCGGCTGCTGGGTGCCCACCGTGGTGGCCATGGAGGGGCTGAGGGACATGCTCGGGCCGACGTCCTCGGGCGGGCGCCTGTTCGCCGAGGGCCTGGAGAACGTCCGCGCCCTGTTGGCCTCGGCCCCCGGGGCCGGGGTGACGGTGATGGCCGGCACCGACCTGCGCCTGGCCCACGGCGAGGTGGCCGTCGAGGCGGCCAAGCTCGTCGAGTACGGGCTCGACCCCGCCGCCGCCGTCGCCGCGGTGACCACCGCGGCCTACGACTACCTGGGCGTGGCCCACGGCTTCCGCATCGGCGAGCCCGCCGACGTGGTCTTCTTCACCCGCCACCCCGTCCAGGACATCACCGTGCTGTCCCGACCGTCCTTGGCCGTCCGCCACGGCGTCGTCGTCTCCGACCACCGCCACGACTGAACCCGAACACAGCTGGACCCGGACGCGACACCGGCGCCGCTCCCCTGTTGGGGGCGGCACCGGTGCTCGTCAGCGCGGGTTCAGCCGGCCAGCACCTTGCGGCGCACGGGCTCGGGCATGAAGAACCAACCGTGGGCGTCGACGTCGTAGAGCCTGGTGTCGAGCTCGGGGTGGCGGCGGGCCACGGTGGGGTCGAGGCCCTTGGTGGCGAAGGCCATGGTCCAGAAGGCGCCGGGGTAGGTGGCCATGGCCCCCCACAACAGCTCCACCCGGGGGAAGCGCCCGGCCAGGGTGCTGTAGCACTGGCGCACGGTGTCGCGGTGGAAGTGGACCGACTCGGTCTGCGCCACCAGGAACCCGTCGGCCCGCAGAGCCCGTTCGCAGCGCTCGTAGAAGGGATCGGCGAACAGCCGGGCCGCCTGACCGATGGGATCGGTCAGGTCCACGAGGATGACGTCGAGCTCGTCCTCCATGGAGGCGATGGACTCGAAGGCGTCGGCCACCCGCACCTCGACCCGGGGGTCGGCCAGGGCGGCGGCGGCCTCGGGGTAGTGCTTGCGGGACACCTCGATCACGTCGTCGTCCAGCTCGAGCAGGTACACCTTCTCGACGGTGTCGTGCTTCAGGGCCTCGGCGACGATGAAGGCGTCCCCCCCGCCCACCACGGCGATGCGGCGGGGGTTGGGGTGGGCCACCAGGGCCGGGTGGGTCAGCACCTCGTGGTACACGTAGGTGTCCACGTCGGTCATCTGCACGATGCCGTCGAGGGTCAGGACCTTGCCAGCGCGGGGGTGGCGGAAGAGGAGGAGGTCCTGGAAGCGCGTTCGGCGCCGTTCGAGGACCTCGGCGATGTCATAACCGGCCCGGAACATGGCCTGGGGTTCGAACTCGACGAACTGGTCCAGGGAGGCGGATTCGGGCTTCACGCCTCGGGCCAGTTCACGGGTCTCGACACGTTCGGGCAGGTAGCTGGATCTGAGGGAGGCCAGCATGGCGTCGGTGTCGACGTGGCTGCCGCAGGTGAAGTAGTCAACAGCTGCGTATCCCATCTCGGGCCACGTGTGGATCGACAGGTGGCTCTCGGCGAGGACGGCCACGGCGGTCACGCCGTGGGGTGAGAACTGGTGCACGACCGTCTTGATGAGGGTGGCGCCACCGGCGTCGACCGCATGCTGCAACGCGTGCTCGGTGTGCTCGGCTTCCTGGAGGTTGCTGGCCCCCCAGAACTCGCAGATGACGTGTCGACCAACACCGACCTCGATCTCGTCCAATTACCACCCTCTCTCTCTGCTCACCGCCTGCTGGGGGCGGCCAAGGCGGAGCTGTCCGCTCGATGGGCAACGGATCGAGAACGCTACTACGGACCAGGTACCTAGGCTCCGGTGGGAGCGGCAATTCACGGCCTGTTCAGGAGGTCGCGACCCGGCAGCCGGGTAATGGCGCCGCCGGTGCCGAGCGGTGACCGCCCCGGCCGCAGCGGGTGCGGGGGCAGCCACCCCCGACGCTCCACCACTCGGGGTGGGATCGGACGGGTTCCGCACGTATCCTGGCAGCAAGCCGGGCGGACCTCGCAGACCGATCGAAATGGTTGAGGGGACGGCGGAAACATGGCAATCCAAGCGCTCCGTGAGCAGAGCTACTACGTGTTGGCTGCTCTGCTCGACGGTCCGCAACACGGGTACGGGATCATCAAGCAGGCCAGGCGGCTGACCGGTGGTGGCGTGGTGCTGCCCCCGGGAACCCTCTATGGCGCCCTGGAGAGGCTGGCCGAGGCCGGTCTCATCGCGGCCAACGGTGAGGAGGTCGTCGACGGTCGCGTCCGTCGCTACTTCCGGTTGACCGACGAGGGCCGGCGCACCCTGCTCCACGAGGCCACCCGCCTGGAGAGCGCGGCGCGCCTGGTGCTCGAGCGCATCACCACCCAGGTCGCGTAGGGGAGAGTGGCCTGATCGACGTGCAGGCGAGCTGGGCCCGGGGGCAGGTCCCCCGGGCCCAGCTGCTCCCCGTGCGACAGGGCCACGGAGCGTGACCTGGGACGATTGGCCCGGCGATCAGCGATCGGGGTCGGGCAGGGACATGTTGCCCACTGCCCCGGGGACGCCGGGCTTGCACCATGGGAAGCCTCCTGAGGAGGTGCGAAGGGTGCTCGATCCCGAGCTGTTGGCTGGTCTGGAGGAAGCGGTGGAAGCGGCTCCGGAGAACCGGGCGTTGCACTTCCACCTGATCGCCCTGTTGCTGAACGGCGGGCTCGCCGACCGTGCACTGGGCCATGCGCAGTGGCTGCTGCTGCACGAACCGGACAACAAGGACGCCCTGGTCTTCGCGGCCCACGCGGCCGAGGCGCTGGAAGACGGCGAACGAGCCGACCGGTACCGCCGGCTGGTCGACGCCCTGGACCGCCTGGGCTGACCGAGCCGAGGGCGCGGACAGGACTGACCAGGGCGTGGGCGGGGCCACCGCCGAGACGATTACGCTCCCCCTGGATCACCTTCCAGGGGGAGCTGCCATGTCCGAGGACACCACATCCGACGTCGTGACCTACGAGGTCAGTGACCGGATCGCCACCGTCACCCTCAACCGACCGGAGCGCCTCAACGCCTGGACCGGTGCGATGGGCAACCTGTATTGGACCTACCTAGACCAGGCCAAGGACGATCCCGAGGTCCGGGCCATCATCGTCACCGGAGCCGGGCGGGGCTTCTGCTCCGGCGCCGACATGGACATGCTCCAGGGCATCGGCGCTGGTCGCCGTGACGACAAGCCGGCCCGCAACGAGCACCAGACCTACACGCTGTCGGTGCCCAAGCTGGTCGTGGCCGCCATCAACGGGGCCTGCGCCGGTCTCGGTCTCGTGCAGGCGACCATGGCCGACGTGCGCTTCGCAGCGTCCAACGCCAAGTTCACCACCGCCTTCGCCCGTCGCGGCCTCATCGCCGAACACGGCCTGGGCTGGGTCCTGCCCAAGCTGGTGGGCCCGTCCCGAGCCCTGGACCTGTTGCTGTCGGGCCGGGTGATCCTGGCCGAAGAGGCCCGGGAGATGGGCCTGGTCAACCAGGTGACCGAGCCCGACCAGCTCATCGCCACCGTGCGGGCCTACGTCACCGACATCGTCGAGAACGTGTCCCCCACCTCCATCGCCGTCATGAAGCGCCAGGTGTGGACCGGCGTGCAGACCGACCTGGCCACCTCGAACGAGCTGGCCGAGCAGGTCATGGCCGCTTCGCTCAAGGCGGCTGACTTCAAGGAGGGCGTGGCCAGCTTCCTCGAGAAGCGCAAGCCCCAGTTCGCCCCCATCAGCGGCTCCTGATGCAGGACCTCTCCGGTCGCACCGCCGTGATCACCGGGGGGGCGTCGGGCATCGGGCTGGCCACGGCCAGGATCCTCGCCCTCGAGGGCATGAACCTGGTCCTGGCCGACATCGAGCCCGGCCCCCTGGCCGAGGCCGTGTCCGACCTGGCCGACCTGGGCACCCAGATCATCGGGGTGACCGGGGACGTCAGCCGCAAGGAAGACGTCGACGACCTGGCCAACCGGGCCTTCGACCGCTTCGGCTCGGTCCACCTGGTGTTCAACAACGCCGGCATCGCCGTGGGCGGCCCCGTGGCCGAGATGAGCCACGCCGACTGGGAGTGGTCCCTGGGCGTCAACCTGTGGGGTCCCATCCACGGCGTCGAGGCCTTCCTGCCCCGCATGCTGGCCCAGGGCGAGGGTGGCCACATCCTCTTCACTGCCTCCTTCGCCGGCCTGGTCCCCAACGTGGGCCTGGGCGCCTACTGCGTCACCAAGTACGGGGTCGTGGCCCTGGCCGAGGTGCTGCAGAAGGAGTTGCGGGACCAGGACATCGGCGTGTCCGTGCTGTGCCCGATGCGGGTGGCCACCAACATCGGCCACTCCGAGCGCAACCGGCCGGCCGAGCTCGGCGGTCCCGAGGCGTCGAGCCTGGTCGAGGCCCAGACCGAGGACAACCCCAACCAGGCCGGCCGGGTGCTCGACGTCGATGACGTGGCCCAGCAGGTGGTGGACGCCGTGCGCAACAACTCGCTCTACATCGTGACCCACGAGGAGAGCCAGCGCTTCGTGGAGAACCGCTTCCGCCGCATCATCGCCGCCTACGGCCAGAGCTGAGCCGCCGATCATGGTTCTCGGCGAAGACCGCGACACGCGCTGACGGAGTGACACTTGACGAGGGCGTCGACTCCGGGGGGTGGGCGGCAGTAGGGTTCCGGGCTCAGCCGTACCGACTGCAGGAGGCACTGCGCCGATGGCCTGGGATTTCAGCACCGAACCCGAGTTCGAGGCCAAGCTGGAGTGGACCCGCCACTTCGTCAGGGAGGAGATCATCCCCCTCGAAGGTCTGGCCTCCCACTGGAAGCAGAACCCCGACCTGTTCCGCCGGGCCACGGAGTCGCTGAAGGACCAGGTCAAGGACCAGGGCCTGTGGGCGGCCCACCTGCCCCCCGAGCTCGGCGGTGGCGGCTGGGGCCAGGTCCGCCTGGGCCTCATGCACGAGATCCTCGGCCAGTGCGCCTACGCGCCGGCCATCTTCGGCAACAACGCCCCCGACTCGGGCAACGCCGAGCTCCTGGCCCTGGGCGGCAGCGAGGCCCAGAAGAAGCAGTGGATGGAACCCCTGCTGGCCGGCGAGATGAAGTCGTGCTTCTCCATGACCGAGCCCGGTGCCGGCGCCGATCCCACCCTGCTGAAGACCACGGCCGAGCTCGACGGTGACGAGTACGTCATCAACGGCCACAAGTGGTTCTCGTCCAACGCCTCGGTGGCCGACTTCCTCATCGTCATGGCCCAGACGAACCCCGACAACGCCCCCCACAAGCGCTACTCAATGATCATCGTCCCCACCGGCGCCCCCGGGGTGAACATCCTGCGTGACGTGCCCACCATGGCCGATCCCGAGCACGAGACCGGCGAGCCCGGCGGCCACGCCGAGATCCTCTACGAGAACGTCCGCGTGCCCCGCGAGAACCTGGTCGGCAACCCCGGCGACGGCTTCCTGCTGGCCCAGAAGCGCCTGGGCCCCGGCCGCATCCACCACTGCATGCGCTGGTTGGGCCAGTCCAAGCGGGCCTTCGACATGCTCTGCGAGCGCTCCCTCTCCCGCTACACCGCCGGTTCGTACCTGTCGGACAAGCAGATGGTCCAGGACTGGATCGCCGAGTCCTACGCCGAGATGCAGGCGGCCCGGCTCATGACCCTGCACGCGGCGTGGCGCATGGACCAGGTCGGCGCCCAGGCGGCCCGGGTGGAGATCGCGTCGATCAAGTTCTGGGGGGCCAAGGTGCTCTACAACGTGATCGACCGGGCCATCCAGGTCCACGGCTCCCTCGGCTACACCACCGACCTGCCCCTCGAGGGCATGTACCGGGCCGCCCGGGCCGCCCGCATCTACGACGGCCCCGACGAGGTCCACAAGGTGACCGTCTCCCGCCACCTGCTCAAGGGCTACCGGCCCGCCGAGGTGCCCAGCGAGCACGTGCCCACCCGCACCGCCCTGGCCAGGGAGAAGTTCGCCGAGTTCCTCGACAACGCCGCCGTCTCGGCCTAGCGACGACGCTTGCTGGAGGGTGCCCGGGGACGCCACGGTGCGGCCCCGGGCGCACCGGCGCCGATCAGGCGCTGACGGTGACCCCGGGCAGGGAGCGCACGCCGTCGAGACGCTCGACGGCCTCGGCCACCAGGTCGGCGAAGACCTCGGTGGCGGGGCGGATGTCGTGCACCAGGCCCGCGCCCTGGCCGGCGAACCCGGGCCACACGTCGACCCGGCCCTGGGCCATGGCCGCCATGCTCACCGGAGCCGACACCATGCCCTGCAGGGGCATGGGCAGGGCCTCGACCTCGCCCCGCTCGTACATCTCGGCCCAGCTGCCCCGCAGCATGCGGGCGGGCTTGCCCGACATGGACCGCGACACCATGGTGTCGCGGTCCGAGGCGGCCACGATGGCCTGCTTCTGGAAGTCGGGGATCTCGGACTCCTCGGTGGCCAGGAAGCGGGTGCCCACCCAGACCCCCACGGCACCCAACATGAACGCGGCGGCGATGCCCCGCCCGTCGGCGATGCCTCCGGCGGCGATGACGGGCAGGTCACCGGCGGTGTCCACCGCCTGGGGGATGAGGGCCAACGTGCCGATGGGCGAGTTGTGCCCACCCCCGTCGTGGCCCTGGGCCACCACGGCGTCGACGCCGGCGTCACGCAGCTTGGCCACGTGGCGGGACTGGCCGGCCACGCCCATGAACCTCATGCCCTTCTGGCGGCCCTTGGCCATGAAGTCCCGTGACGGCACCCCCAGGCCGGCCACGTAGAGGGGCACACCGTGGTCGAGGATGACCTCGAGCTGGGCGTCGAAGAAGTCGCCCACGAAGCTCATGCGGGGGCGGCGCTCGTCACCGGGGGCCCGGGTGGCCGCGGCCGGCTTCTCCAGGCCGTGCTCGGCCATGAACCGGTTGCGGGCCTCGCGCACCCCGGGAGGGATGGGGTCACGGCGCTCGCCGCTGGAACCGCCGCTGGAACCGCTCGGGCCGCCGGCAGCAGGAGCGGGATCGAGGCGTTGGGGCACGGAGGACGGCAGCAGGGTGTCCACGCCGAAGGGTCGGTCGGTCAGCTCACGGGTGCGGGTGATCCAGCGATCGAGCTGGTCGGGCGAGCAGGCGGCGGCCCCGAGGATGCCCAGCCCACCGGCGTTGGACACCGCTGCGGCCAGGTCGGGTCCCGAGGCTCCCCCCATGCCGGCCAGCAGCACCGGGAACTCGATGTCGAACAGCTCACAGATGGACGTGTGCAGGCGCACGGCGTGCCTCCCCCTCGACTTCCCCCGGACCGTGGCGACCTTAGGGCGTGGGCGCAGATCGCTGAGCCGAGAGCGGGCGGCGGCGGTCGGGCGCAGGTCCGGTGGCTGCTGGCTGCGGCCCGAGCACCGGGCCATCACCTCACAGGTAGGGGCCGCTGGGCTCGGGGGTGAGGTCGACCCGGTCGGCCTGGTCGCCGGTGAGGGCGTAGAGGTCGGCCAGGGCCAGGGGGCGGGTGGGTCGGGGGTGGCCCTCACCCAGCCACACCGCCGACTCGGCCACCGACAACGGGGTGAAGGTGACCTCGGCCAGGCAGCGTCCGGGGCGGACGACGGCGGGGTGCAGGGCGGCCACCGGTTCGTTGGTGGTCAGCAGCAGGGCCACGTTCAGCCCTTGGCCGATGAGGCCGTCGGTCAGGTTCAACAACCGGGACAGGGCCTGGCCCGACAGCTGGCGGGCGTCGGCCCGCAACAGCTCGTCGACGTCCTCGATGACCAGCAGGCGCCATTGGGCGGCCCGCTCGACGGTGCGGTCCACGCCGGGAGCCCGGTCCAGGAGCACGTCGAGCAGGTAGTCGGCCTGGCCGAAGAAGGCCTCGGGGTCGACGACGAACAGGGTCCGGCACCACGACCGCCACGACCGCGCCAGGGCCCGGATGGCCGTGGTCTTGCCCGTGCCCGGATCGCCGTGCCACAGCACCAGGCGGCCACCGCCCGTCGGGGAGCGCAGGGACATGAGCCCGCCGAGGACGTCCCCCACACCAGCGGCGTAGTTGCGACTGATGTCGACCCAGTCCGGGGCCTCGATGGAGCGCGACACCGACCGGGGCCCCCGAGGGGTGGCGTACCAGAACTCGATGGGTACGGCCCCGGGCTCGTCGTCCTCGGCCCCGGCCCGGTCGCGCACGGCGTCGACCATGCGGCCCGCAGCCTCGGCGTCCGCAGCCAGGATCCACATCATGGCCCCCTCGGTGGGGCGGTGCTCGACCATGGCCAGGCCCTCCTCGCACCGCACCAGCAGCCGCTCTCCCCAGCGGTCCGAGATGACCTCGCGCTCGACGACGCCGTCGGGGGCCACGGCCCGGGCCGAGATGGCCTCGGGCAGGGTGATCATGCGGGCCGCGGGCAGGGCTCCGGACAGGAAGGGGGCGGCGGCCATGGACGGGATCACGTCCCAGGGGTCGTCGCTCGACTGCACCTGCAGCCGGCGGGGGAGGTCCGGGGGCGTGGCCATGGCCCTGATGATGCCCGACCGGGCCGGCCAACCGCGCCGGTGAAGCTCAGACCGGTCGGGTCACCCCCACGAGCGGAGCGGCGCCGGGCGGCCCCACCCGACCCCGGCGCCACACCAGGCCGACCAGGGCGCCGAAGACGAACCCGCCCACGTGGGCGGCCCAGGCGATGCCCGAGGTCCCCCCGATGAGCAGGAACTGGTAGGCCAGCCACAGGCCCAGCACCCAGCCCGCGGCCACCTTGCGGAACAGCATGAAGGGCACCAGGGGCACGAGGACCTTGACCCGGGCCCGGGGGTACCAGACCACGTAGGCCCCCATGACCCCCGCTATGGCCCCCGATGCCCCCAGGGCGGGCAGGGTCGAGGACGGGTCGATGGCCACGTGGGCCACCTCGGCGGCCAGCCCCGCGGCCAGGTACAGGGCCAGGAAGCGCCACGGGCCCTTGCGGTCCTCGACGTTGTTGCCGAAGACCCACAGGAACAACAGGTTGCCCAGCAGGTGGGACAGGTTGCCGTGCAGGAGCATGGACACGAGCACGGCCAGGTAGACGTTCTTGTCCGGCGAGTGCCGCGGGCCGCGGGCATCGTCGCCCCGACAGGCGCTGTAGTCGTCGCCCAGGAAGGTGTCGCGCACCTCGGCCTCGGTCAGGGGGCGACCGTTGACCACCTCGCAGGGCACCGCCGCCCAGTCCAGGGTGAACTCGAGCTGGCCGGGGGTGACCCGCTCGGCCCCCAGGTCGCTGCTCTGGGGCTGGACGCCGAAGTACACCGCCGTGCACACCACCAGCAGCACCAGGGTCATCCACGGCACGTGGCGCACCGGGTTCTCGTCGGCCAGCGGGATCATCGGCTGCGCACCGGTGCCATCACCGCCGCACCCCGTAGGTCGGCGCGGCGTGGGCCGTCCACCGCCAGCCGTCCCACCAGCGCCACGCCGCCCCCGGGGCCCAGGGGTCGTCGTACCAACCGGGCCCGGCCGTGGCCGTGACGGTGAAGACCCCGGCGGGGTGCAGGGCCGTGGGCTGGTGGGCGTTGCGGATGGCGGCCTCGAGGGTGGTGACCAGTTCGTTGCGGTGCTGGGTGCCCACGGCCACCACCACCCGGCGACCCCGGGGGTCCCGGCCCAGCACCCGCACCGAATCGGACGTCCAGATGGGGTTGGCCCCCAGGTAGGTGCGGGTGAAGGGCCGCCACGGCCACGGGTTGCGGGCCCGGCCCACGGTGGCGGGATCGAGCCACACCAGGCGGGCCACCCGCTTGCCCACCCGGATGCTGTCACCGTCGATCAGCACCTCGGTGCGCCGGAAGCGCAGCACCGAGTACAGCCACGACAGCACGATGAGCACGGCGCTGAAGGGGTGGATGGCCACCACCCCCACGAGGAGGGCCAGTCCGAGCAGGAGCCAGGCGCGGCGGGGCATGCCCAGCCGCTCGCGGAACAGGATGGTGGCGGCCGGTCTCGTCCCGTCGGTGGCCCACGTCATCGGCCCCACCCCGCTCCCCGCTCGCCGGCCGTCGTCGGTCCCGCCCGGTCAGCGACCGGTGAAGGTGGGCGGGCGCTTCTCCACGAAGGCCCGGGCAGCCTCGGCCGCATCGCTGGTCTGGCTGGTGCGCACGTGGCGGTCGGCCTCCCGGTCGAGGGCCTCGGTGAAGCTGACGTGCTCGGCGTCGTTGAGGTTGGCCTTGATGCGGCCCAGGGCCACGGGGGCCTTGGCCAGCAGCTTGTCGGCCACCTCCCGCACGTGGTCCAACAGCTGCTCGGCGGGGACGATGGCGGACACGAAGCCCAGGTCCAGGGCCTCCCGGGCGTCGAAGCGGTCACCCAACAGGTACAGCTCGCGGGCCTTGGCCGGACCCAGGATGCGGGGCAGGAGCCAGGTGCCGCCGAAGTCACCGCTGAGGCCGGCGTTGATGAACGCGGTGGTGAACTTGGCCGAGTCCGCGGCGTAGCGCAGGTCGCAGGCGCAGGCCCACGACAGCCCGGCACCGGCGCACGCCCCGTTCACCGCGGCGATGGTGATCTTGGGCATCTCGTAGAGCAACTGCGAGCTGCGCATGTACTCGCGCAGGTGGCGGATCTTGGTCTCCACGGGCATGGGACCTTCGAGCCCACCCCCGGCTCCCCCGGTCAGGTCGCCACCGGCGCAGAAGCCCCGGCCGGCCCCCGTCAGGACCACCACCCGCACGGCGTCGTCGCCCGCGGCCCGCTCGATGGCGTCGAGGGCCTCGGGGATGAGCTGGCCCCCCATGGCGTTGAGCCGGTCGGGCCGGTTCAGGGTGATGGTGGCGACAGCGCCGTCCACGTCGTAGAGCACATCGGGCATGGATCCCTCACAGGGTCTCGGGAAGCGGGGTGATGCAGCGTGTCGCGCCGGTCGGTGGTGCGGTGGGCTCAGCGGCGCAGGGCAGGATCGTCCTGCCACGCCAGGGTGCGGATGGTGAACACCGAGTCCCCCGCCAGGACCCCGCCGCGGGCGAACAGGCGGCCGTGCTCCCAGTTGGACAGGCCCAGCTCGGGGCGGGAAAGGGCGAACTGGCCGTCGACCCAGCGGGTGAAGCCGTTACCCACGAAGGGGGCATCGACCCCCCGCCAGAAAGCCTGGTGCTCGTCGTCGTCGTCGGAGATAAGGCAGGCCACCAGGCGGGGGCTGCGCCGGTTGAACAGCTCCACGGCGGCGCCGACGTCGTCCACCACCACCAGGCTGACCTCGGGACTGGTCTCCCACTCCCACTCGTGGCCCAGGTCCTCGACGTCGATGACGGTGGCCTGGGGCTCGGTCACCTCGCCCTCGGCCCGGCCCACCACCACGTCGCGCTCGAAGCGCTCGGTGGGCACGTGGCCCTCGCTGCCCCTGGCCACGTGCACCCGGGTGGATGTCGAGCGCCGGGCCCCGGCGGCGTCGGCCGCAGCCAGGAAGGCGGGTACCAGCTCGTCGGCCCGGTGGCGGGGGATGCAGCACACGTTGAGGGTGTTGCACACCTTGCGGTCGAGGGAGGCCTCGACGGCCAGGCCGAAGGCGCCGGCGTCGGCCTCCTGGCCGGCCACCAACCACGCTCCCCCGGTGCCGTGCAGGCTGACGGGGATGCCCGCCCCCCGGGCCACGGCGCCGAGCTGGGCGACGGCCTGGCCCGATCCCCGGGCCACGGCCAGCGACAGGCGGGCGTCGGCGAAGAGCGCCCACCCCGTGGCCCGCGACGGCGAGTCCAGGAGGCGCACCGTGCCCGGGGGCAGCCCGGCACCGGCGAGGGCGGGGGCCAGGGCGTTCTCCACGATGGCCCGGGCCGTGCCCAGGGCGTCGCTCCCGATGCGGAAGACCACGGTGTTACCGGCCCGCAGCACCCCGGTCGCGTCGGCGAACACGTTGGGGCGGCCCTCGAAGACGAAACCGACCACGCCGAGACCGGACCGGCGCAGCTCGACCCGCCAGCCCGGGTGGTGCACGACCTCGGTGGTGGTGTCACGGCCGCCGGGGGTGGCGGCCCAGCCCCGCAGGCCGGCCACCATGTCGGCCCGCATGGCCGCGGACAGCTCGAGCCGGGTGGTGGAACGGCCCCGGGCCCGGGCCGCGGCCACGTCGGCGGTGTTGGCCGCGGCCACGGCGGCGAAGGTGGCGTCGTCGGCCAGGGCATCGGCGAAGCGGTGGTAGAAGTCGCTGACCTGGTCGTCCGCCACGGCCTGCAGGGCGGCGAAGGCGGCGGTGGCGTCGTCCACGGCCGCGGTGACCAGCTCGTGGCTGGCGGCGTCGACGTGGAGCAACGACCCGTCCTCGGGGGCGACCACGATGCGGTCCCCGGGCCGGAACGCCGCGGCCAGCTCGTCGCCCACCCGGGTGACGCGGTTGCCGCCGTAGAGCACGGCCATGCCCGCCACCAGCTCGGTAAGCACCTCCGACTGCACCTGGGTCACCCCCCCAGTCTGGTCGGCGGCCCGGTCCCGGGCGAGCCCGGTCCCGGCGCCCGAGGGCACCCGCCCGCTACAGCCGGGACAGGAAGGCCAGCAGGGCCGACTGGAAGGCCTCGGGCTCGTCGAGGTTGGCCAGGTGCCCGGCCCCGGTGATGACGACCAGGGTGGCGTCGGGGATGCGGGCGGCCATGACGTCGCTGGCCCGCAGGAAGGGCTCGTCCTCGCTGCCCACCAGCACCAGGGTGGGGACCTCGACGCTGGGCAGGGCCTCCATGGCCCGGGCGTCCTGCTGGGTGAGGAAGCCCCGGACGGCCAGGCCCAGGGAGGCGTAGCTGGCGTGGCGGTCCAGGCCGAGCTGGCCGGCCACCTCGGGGCCACCGGAGGCCCCGCCGTCGAGCACGGCGGCCTCGCCACCGGCCTCGATCGCCGCGGCGCGGTCCTCGGCCGTGCGGTTCCACGCCTCGCGGGCTTCGGGGTTGCGGAAGCCGGGACCGGTGTCGGCCAGGACCAGGGCCCGGATGCGCTGGGGGGCGGCCACCCAGGTGGCCAGGGCCAGGAAGCCCCCGAAGGACAGGCCGCCGAGCACCACCCGCTCCAGGCCCAGGTGGTCGAGCAGGGCCACCAGGTCCTCCACGACGTGGTCCAGCGTGTAGAGCGCGGGGTCGAGGGGGGCGGTGCTGCGGCCGTGGCCGCGCACGTCCCAGGTGACGACCCGCCAACCGTCGGCCACCAGGGCGGCCACCGTGGGGTCCCAGCTGCGCAGGGTGAGGGTGAAGCCGTGGGTCAGGACGATGGTGTGGGTGGGGTCACCCCCGGCCTCGGGCTCGCCGCTGTCCTCGTAGGCCAGCACCACCCCGCCGGGTCGCTCGACGGTCCCCTCGGACCTCTTGGCGGTCCCTTCGATCCATGTGGTCACGGTGCCTCCCCGAGCTGTCGCCCCCGTCGCCCCCCCGGTGGGGTGCCGCGGCGTCCGGGCCACCTGCAACAAGACCTGCGGCAAGGGTGGCCCGGCGAACCGCGCGGACTGTACCGGCTACGTTGCCGGCCATGGGTCACGCCGAGACCGAGCCGGTCCCCGTCCACCGAGCCGCCACCGTCATCCTGGTCCGAGACGGCGAGGCCGGCCTCGAGGCGCTCCTGGTGCGGCGCAACTCGAACCTGGTCTTCCACGGGGGCTCGTGGGTGTTCCCCGGTGGGCGCATGGACCCCGGCGACTACTCCACCGGTGACCTCGAGGACCACGACGCCGCCGCCGTGGTCGCAGCCATCCGCGAGTCCCAGGAGGAGGCGGGTCTGGTCGTCACCCCCACCACCCTGGTGCCCTTCGCCCACTGGACGACGCCTCCGGGCCGCCCCCGCCGCTTCGCCACGTGGTTCTTCCTGGCCCCCGCCCCCACCGGCGACGTGGCCACCGACGGGACCGAGATCGACGACCACCGCTGGTTCACCCCGACCGAAGCCCTGGCCGCCCGTGACGCCGGGGAGATCGAGCTGCCGCCGCCCACCTTCGTCAGCCTGCTGCGCCTGTCGACGTGTGCCCACCTCGCCGACGCCCTCGACCAGATCCGGACCTATCCGTACCTCGAGTTCCACCCCCACCCGGCCACCGTCGACGGCACGCTGCACAGCCTGTACGAGGGCGACGTGGCCTATGACGATACTTCCCGCTTCCATGACCTCGGCGCGCGCCACCGGTTGTCAATGGGTGACGGAGCGTGGTCCTACGAGCGATCCGCCCGGTGACGATAGGAACAATGCTCCCCAGGTGAACTCACCTAGTGCTCAAGGCTTCACTGGAAGCAGCTGCTAAATACGGCGCATGGACATCCAGGGCAAGCTGGCGCTCGTCACCGGCTCAGCGTCGGGCATCGGTCGCGCCGCCGCCCTGGCCCTCGCCGCCCGGGGCGCAGAAGCGGTCGTCCTCGCCGACCTCGACCCTGCCGGCAACGCCGAGACCGCCCGCCTCGTCGAGCTGGCCGGGGCCTCGCCCATGGCCGTCAACGTGGACATCAGCGACGCCGCCAGCCTGGCCCGCCTCTACAGCGACGCCGCCCACCGGTTGGGTCCGCCCGACATCGTGCTCAACAACGCCGGTGTGGTCTCGGGCAACCCCGAGTGGCCCTTCACCTCGCTGGCCCGCCTGCTGCAGGTGATCGCCATCAACTTCGGCGGCGTGGTGGTGGGCACCCGCCTGGCCCTCGAGCAGATGCGGGGCCGGGGCGGCACCATCATCAACGTGGCCTCCATGCTCGCCTTCGAGCCCCTGCCCGAGGACCCGGTGTACGCGGCGACCAAGGCCGCGGTGGTGTCCTTCACCCGCTCGTGCGCCCCCCTGGCCGACGAGCTGGGCATCAGGGTCAACGCCGTGTGCCCCGGGGTGACCCGCACGGCCATGCTGGGCCGTCCGGGCCAGGAGGCCGATCCCCCGCCGTGGGCCATGCCCTACGTCGAAGGTCTCGACACCCTCGATCCCAGCGAGGTCGCCGCCGCGGTGATCGCCCTCGTCGAGGACGACTCGCGGGCCGGCGACGTCCTCGTGCTGGAGAACGTCCCCCTCGACAACTGAGCCGCGCCCAGCAGTGCCACGGGTCACGGTGGTGCACGGGGCGAGTTGACGCTGCGGTCACCTACCCTGGTCCGCCGTGCTCCTCCCCCGGCTCCAGGCGCGGCGTGCCGCGCTCCCCGAACGGGCCGACTACCCCAAGATCCTGCTGATCGCCGCTCTGTTCGGGCTGTTCACGACGAACTTCAACGTGAGCGTGCTCGGCGTGGTGCTCCCCCAGCTCGTGCGGGAGCTGCACAGCTCGAACAGCACCATGTCCTGGGCCGTGGCCGGTCCCATGCTGGCCATCGCCGTGCTCGGGCCCACCGCGGGCAAGCTCGGGGACCTCTACGGCCGACGTCGGGTGTTCCTCGTCGGGCTGGCCGGTTGCGGCATCTTCGCCGCCTTCACGGCCACGGCCACCACCCCCCTGGCCATGATCGGCTTCCGCACCCTGTCGGCCGGGTTCGGCTCGGCCGCGGCGCCTGCGGCCATGGCCATCATCGCCACCTTCTTCCCCAGGGAGCGCCGGGTGAAGGCCCTGGGCTACTGGGGCCTGGTCCTGGCCGGGGGGCCGGTGCTGGGCATGGTGGTGGGAGCGCCGGTGGCCGAGCAGTTCGGCTGGCGCTGGCTGTTCATCGTGCAGGTGCCCCTGGTGGCCGTGGGCCTGGCCGTGTGCTTCTACATCCTGCCCCGGGCCAAGCTCGGCGGCGCCGCCCACTTCGACGTGCCCGGCACCGTGCTGCTGGCCATCGCCGCCGGCGGGTTCGTCTTCGCCGTCAACCGGGGCCCGGCGTGGGGCTGGAGCTCACCGGTGGTGGTGGCCGCCCTGCTGTCCTCACCCCTGGCCGCGGTGGCCTTCGTCTTCCAGGAGAAGCGGGCCCGCTTCCCCCTCATCCCCATCGAGTACTTCAAGCGGCGCAACTTCGCCGCCCCCATGGTGGCCCAGTTCCTGGTCAACATCTCCTACCAGGGCGGCTTCGTCGTGGTGCCGCTGATGCTGTCCGAGGTCATGGGCTACGGGTCGGGCCACATCGCCCTCATCGTGCTCGGTAGGCCCCTGGCCTACGCCATCGCCGGGCCCATCTCCGGGCGCGCCGCGGTGCGCGTCGGCGAGCGCCGCACGGCGGTGGTGGGCGCCGTGCTCGTCACCCTGTCCACCCTGCTGCTGGCCCTGGTGGGGGTGGACACCCCGGGCATCGTCATCTTCGCCTTCGTGGCCCTGGCCGGCGCCGGCCTGGGCGGCCTGGTGCCGCCGCTCAACGCCACCATCACCACCGCCGTCGAGGACAAGGACCTGGGGGTGGCCGGGGCCACGGCGGCGATGATGCTGCAGATCGGCACGGCCGTGGGCATCCAGCTCATGCAGACCACCCAGGAGACGGCCTTCGCCCACGGTCTCGACCTGGTGGCGTCCTACCACGTGGCCTTCCTGGCCGGGTCCCTCTCGGCCGTGCTCGGCGTGATCGTCGTCAGCCTGGTGCGCTCCATGGACCGCAGCCGCCCCGTCGTCCACCTGCCCGCCGAGACCGGTGGGCCGACGTGTCCGTGGCCTGACCGCGGGCCACGTCGCCACGATCACCAGAGTGAAGGGTCGGCTTCGGGCACGTCGGGGTCGCCGCGTCCGGCGTTGGGCGCCGCCACCCGGGGGCGGACGACACGGGCGAAGGGCGGGGTGCTGTCGTCCAGCAGGTCCTGGGGCTCGAGATGGCCGAACAGGTTGATGAGCACGGCCACCACCCCGGTCCACCCCGTCTGGTGCGATGCCCCCAGGCCGGCGCCGTTGTCGCCGTGGAAGTACTCGTAGAACAACAGGTTGTCATGCCAGTGGGGATCCTCCTGGAACATGGCCGACCCCCCGAAGACGGGCCGCTTGCCCTCGGCGTCAGGGGTGAAGATGGAGATCAACCGGTCGGCGATCTCCTTGGCCACCTCGAAGAGGGTGCACTGGTTGCCCGAGCCCGTCGGGCACTCCACGGTGAAGTCGTCGCCGTAGTACATGTACAGCTGCAGCAGCGACCGCACGAGCAGCAGGTTGATGGGGAACCACACCGGGCCCCGCCAGTTGGAGTTGCCCCCGAACATCGATGTGGTCGACTCTGCGGCTTCGTAGGCCACCTCGTAGCGCTCGCCGTGGACCTCGAAGACGTAGGGATCCTCGAGGTGGCTGCGGGAGATCGAGCGGATGCCGTGGGGCGAGAGGAACCGCTCCTCGTCGAGCATGCGGTTGAGGATGCGGCGCAGCTTGTCCTCGTTCACGATGGCCAGCAGGCGCCGTCCCCCCACACCGGGCTTGAAGGGGTCGGCCATGTTGCCCAGCAGCTCCTGGTTGCGCTCGAGGTGCGTCCTCACCCGTGCCGTCAGCTCGGGGAAGCGGTCGAGCACGGAGGCGGGGATGACCGTGCTGGCGCACAGCGGCAGCAGACCGACCAGGGAGCGGACCTTCAGCCGTTGGCCGGAGCCGTCGGGCATGCGCACCAGGTCGTAGAAGAAGCCGTCCTCCTCGTCCCACATGTCGTCGGGGCGTGATCCCGGGTCCATGGCCGCGGCGATCCACACGAAGTGGTCGACGAACTTGATGACGATGTCCTCGTAGGCGGGGTCCTGCTGGGCCAGCTCGAGGGCGAGCTCGACCATGTTCTGGCAGAAGAAGGCCATCCACGCCGTGGCGTCGGCCTGCTCGAGCTGGCCGCCGGTGGGCAAGGGGGCACTGCGGTCGAAGATGCCGATGTTGTCGAGGCCGAGGAAGCCACCCTGGAACACGTTGTTGCCGTTGGGGTCCTTGCGGTTCACCCACCAGGTGAAGTTCAACAGCAGCTTGTTGAACGCTTCGCGCAACCACGGCAGCATGTCGTCGCCGTGCTCCGAGCGGGCGATGCCCGCAGACACCAGGGTGGCCCAGGCGTGCACCGGGGGGTTCACGTCACCGAAGTTCCACTCATAGGCGGGGATCTGACCACTGGGGTGCAGGTACACCTCGCTGAGCATCAGCTCGAGCTGGCTGCGGGAGAAGTCGGGATCCACCAGATCGAGGGCCAAGGTGTGGAAGGCCAGGTCCCAAGCCGCGTACCACGGGTACTCCCACTTGTCGGGCATGGAGATCACGTCGCTGTTGAACATGTGGTACCACTGCTCGTTGCGCACCCCCTTGCGCCTGGGCACGGCGAAGGGGTGGGCGCCGTGCTCACGCAGCCAGACGTCGAGGTCGAAGTAGTAGTACTGCTTGGACCACAACATGCCCGACAGGGCCTGGCGCAGCACCATGGCCCTTTCGGCGTCGACCCCGGCGGGGGTGATGCCCGCGTAGAACTCGTCGGCGTCGGAGCGTCGCTGGTCGACGATGTCGTCGAAGTCCTCGAAGGGGGCGGTGGCGGGCAGCGGAGCCAGGCCCGGCGTCGTCCCCCCGGCCCGGCGGTGCAGGCGGAGACGTAGGCGCACCTCACCCCCGGCGGGCACGACCACGTCGTAGTCGACCGAGGCCTTGGTGCCCACGAGGTCGGGGTTCACCGTCGGCAGCCCGGCGGTCAGGTGGTCGGTGATGCCGTCCTTGACGTAGGGCGTGGGGTTGTCGGCTTGCCACAGAAGCCGGGCGTTGGTCTCGTTCTCGCAGAACAGCAGCCGCGGTGGGTGCCCGGCACCGTCGTGACCGTCGACGCCGTCGTAGTGGAGCTCGAAATCGCCCAGGGTGTCGTGGCGGGCCCGGATGGTGCCGGCGTCGGTGTCGCCGTCGAGCTCGGGGCGGCTGGTGTCGGGCGGCCACGACCACGTGTTGCGGAACCACAGCGTGGGCAGCACGTGCAGGGGCGCCTCCTCGGGCCCCCGGTTGGCCACGGTGACGAGCACGAGGATGTCCTCGGGCGTGGCCTTGGCGTACTCGACGAAGACGTCGAAGTAGCGCTGCTCGTCGAAGATGCCCGTGTCCAGCAGCTCGTACTCGTACTGCAGGCGGGTGCGGGCCCGGTTGGTGGCCACCAGGTCGTCGTACGGATACGCAGCCTGGGGGTACTTGTACAGGTACTTCATGTACGAGTGGGTGGGGGTGCAGTCGAGGTGGAAGTAGTACTCCTTCACATCCTCGCCGTGGTTGCCCTCGGTGTTGGTCAGCCCGAACAGCCGCTCCTTCACGATGGGGTCGGCACCGTTCCACAGTGAGATGGCGAAGCACAGCTGCTGTTGGTCGTCACTGATGCCGGCGATCCCGTCCTCGCCCCAGCGGTAGGCCCGCGACCGGGCCTGGTCGTGGCTGAAGTAGCCCCAGGCGTTGCCGTCGTCGCTGTAGTCCTCGCGCACCGTGCCCCACTGTCGGTCGCTCAGGTAGGGGCCGAACCGGCGCCACGGCACCCCGGCCCGGGTGGCCTGTAGCCGCAGCTCTTCGTCGGACACCGATCGATCAGCCACTCTGCGTCCTCCTGCTGGCGCCCACGGCGACAGCCTGGCACCCTGGCCCACGATGAGCGAGAACCCCAGCCTCTACCAGGTCAACACCCGTGTCTGGCTGGGCGAGCGGGCCCGCACCCTGGGTCGGCCCGCCACCCTCGACGACGTCGACGACGCCTTCCTCGACCGCATCGCCAGCTGGGGCTTCGAGTGGGTGTGGTTCCTGGGCCTGTGGCAGACCGGGGAGGAGGGGCGGACGGTGTCACGCACCCAGCCCGACTGGGTGGCCGGCTACCCGCTGGACCTGCCCGACGTGACCGAGGCCGACATCTGCGGATCCCCCTTCGCCATCACCGCGTGTTCGGTGGCCGACGACTTCGGCGGTGACGACGCCCTGGCCCGGCTACGGACCCGGCTGGGTCAGCGGGGCCTGTCCCTGTTGGTCGACTTCGTGCCCAACCACACCGCCATCGACCACCCCTGGGTCAACCAGCACCCCGAGCGCTACGTACACGGCACCGAGGCCGACCTGGCCGCCGCCCCCCAGAGCCACCTGCGGGTGGACACGGCCGCCGGGCCGGCCGTCCTGGCCCACGGGCGCGACCCCTACTTCGACGGATGGCCCGACACCGTGCAGCTGAACCATCGCCACGCCGGGCTGCGGGCCGCTCAGCAGGCCGTCCTCGCCGACATCGCCACCCGAGCCGACGCCGTGCGCTGCGACATGGCCATGCTCCTGTTGCCCGATGTCATCGCCCGGACCTGGGGGGAGCAGGCCCTGCCCGCCGACGGCAGCGCCCCCGTCGACGACCCGTGGTGGCCCGACGCCATCGCTGCGGCCCGTACCGCTCACCGACCCGCCGGCACGGACGACAGCTTCCGGTTCGCGGCCGAGGTGTACTGGGACCTGGAACAGCGGCTGCTCGACGAGGGCTTCGACTGGGCCTACGACAAGCGCCTCTACGACCGCCTGCGCTCCCAGGACGCCGGCGCCGTGCGGGGCCACCTCCAGGCCGACCGGGCCTACCAGCGTCGGATGCTCCGCTTCCTGGAGAACCACGACGAGGAACGGGCGGCCATGGTCTTCCCCCTCGCCGTGCACCGGGCCGCCGCCGTCATCACCTTCTTCAGCCCCGGGCTGCACCTGTTCCACGAGGGCCAGTTCGAGGGCCGACGGGTCCACGTGTCCATGCACCTGTCCCGGCGACCCGACGAACCGGCCGACCCTGCCCTCGTCGCCTTCTACCGCCAGCTGCTGGCCGCTCTCGACCGCGACGTGGTGCGCCGGGGCGCATGGCGCCTGCTGGATTGCACCGAGGCGTGGTCGGGCAACCCCACCGCGGGCCAGTTCATCGTCGCCACCTGGCAGGCGCCGGAGCTGGCCCCCCTGGTCGTGGCGGTCAACTACGGCCCCACCCCGGCCCAGTGCTACGTCCGCCTGCCCCTCGACGGCGTGGGGAACGACGCCGTCGACCTGCACGACCTCATGGGCGACGCCGTGTACCGCCGCGACCCCGCCGACCTGCGCGCCGGTGGGCTGTACCTCGACGTCGCCCCCTGGACCCACCACGTGTTCGAGGTGCGGCCCGCGACGCCGTGAACGCGGCCGCTCAGGCCCGTGATGGCCGGCCGAGCTGCGCTTCCGCGGCCGACCGGTTGACCGCCATGTGCTCGAGCTCGACCGGACGCTTCAGCAGGAGGATCGACAGCGTCGCCTCGCCCAGCCAGCCGCCGGCCGCCAGGTGCAGGCCGTGCACGAACCGGACGCATGCGCGTACCGCTGCCGTCGGTGGGTGCGTTCGGTTGGCGGTAGGCGTCCACCTCGCAACAGCTGGGACCCGGGACGATCCGTCCCCAGAGCAGGCCGGCGCGCGGTCTCGCCCACCCCAGGTCACGGCATGCGCCCGCCCGGTACCAACCTCGACCGCTCCACCCAGCTCCCAGAGCAGTGGCGATCGGCCGCGACCGCACACGGCTACCGCGGCCGCACGACCGTACGGAGGCCCTTTCATCAGCAGCGGTGAAGCCGGCAGCCACCGCCAGCGTGACCAGCTCGACGTGATGCCGCGGCACCCCGGGCGGGCCCGGCGCTACGGTGCGGTGCATGGGACGCCTGGACGGGAAGGTCGCCCTGGTCACCGGGGCAAGCAGGGGCATCGGGGCCGAGATCGCCCGACGGTTCGCGGCCGAGGGGGCCCACGTGGCCGTGACGGCCCGCACCGTGGAGACCGGCCAGAGCGCCTTCGAGGGGACGATCACCGAAACGGTCGGCGACATCGTGGCCGCCGGGGGCACGGCGCTGGCCTTCGCCGCCAACCTGGCCCGCCCCGAGGACCGCGCCCGACTGGTGACCGAGGTGGTCAACGAGCTCGGTCCGGTGGACATCCTCGTCAACAACGCCGCCGTGACCTACTTCGAACCGGTGGCCAGCTTCGAGGAGAAGCACTGGCGGCTCATGTTCGAGGTCCAGGTCCGCGCCCCCTTCGAGCTGGCCCAGCTCGTGCTGCCGGCCATGATCGAGCGGGGCGGCGGCTCCATCCTCAACATCTCGTCCAAGGCCGGGCTCCACCCCGAGGGACCGCCCTATGGGTCCGTCATCGCCGGGGGAACCGTGTACGGCATGGTCAAGGCCGCCCTCGAACGCTTCACCACCGGGCTGGCCGCCGAGGTGTTCGACGCCGGCATCTCGGTGAACGCCCTGTCACCCACCTCCATCGTGGCCACCCCCGGGGTCGTCCACCACCGCCTCATCACCCCGGCGTGGGAGCCCCTGGTCGAGGCGGAGGCGGTCATGGCCGCCGCCGCCCTCGAGCTCGTGGCCGCCGGTCCCCAGGTGCTGACCGGACGGGTGGCCTACAGCCAGCAGATCCTCGACGAGCTGGGCCTGGGGCCGGCGCCGGCCCCGCAGATGGTGGTGGGCACCCACCCCCGGATGCGGGCGCCCGAAGCCTGAGGTCGCGACGGGGCCGAGGCCCGGCCCTCAGCCCGAGGCGAGGCGGGCCAGCAGTGCGGCGCGAGACTCCTCGAACTCCTCGAACTCGATCTCTTCGGCGTCGTAGCGACGGTGGAGCTCTTCGAGACGGGCGATGACCTGGCCCTCGTCCACCTCGACCTCGACGATGACGACGGGGTTGCCGTCCTCGTCCACCTCGACCTCGGGTCCTTCCAGGCGGCGCTCGCGCTTGACCTGCTGCTTGGCCTTCTTGGCGCGATCTCGCTCGCGCTTGCCGTGGGTTGGGCGTCGTGTCGCCATGTCACCTCCGGTCGCCTTGCGGCGACAGCCAGCGGCCGAGCGCCGCGTCCGGCCTTCCGCCGTCTCCGATGGGTTGCTGGACCCTTACCCTCCCGGCGGTCGACACCTGATGAGGTGATCGACCCTGGGGAGCCGACGACCCGGACCCGGAGGGCGTGAACGTCCCTGCGGCCCATCTCGGTTCCGAGACCGCCACGCTGATCCGCGCGACGCCAGCGGGAGCCGCTGGTGGCGTCGTGGGTGGCGTGGGCGATCTGTCGCCGAAGTCGTCTCGGTTGATGGAGCCGCAACCCTTCTCGAAGTTGAGAATTTGAGCAAGTGCAGCTGTCCGGACACGTGGGTGCCCGGTGAGAGCCGTCATCGACGCTACCAGTGCGCAGCCAGCCAGCGGCGGCGCTGACCGCCGCCCTGCGCCCTCGGACCCTCCCCCCACATCCCCTGACCTCGGCATCTGACCCCCGAGGCGCGCTCTCGGGGGACCCAGCCGCTACAGTGGGCAGGTCCAACTGGTCGGGCCACGTTCGTAGAGGCTGCCCGGGGTGGGGTTCCCCACCTACCGGATCCCAGCATCCGACCAGCTCAACCACCGGCGCCGTTGCCTCTCGCCCGCCGGCCCTCTCCACACCAACGCGTGCCGCAACGGCGCGCCGCGGCCGGTCGTGATCGAACGATCACCGCGAGAACCCCTCCACGGAGCCACTACGTGCCCGAAGTACCCGCCACGCCTCTGCACGAGGCCGGCACCCCTGTCACCTTCGAATCCCTGGGCGTCCCCGCCCAGCTGGCTGCGCCGCTCGCCGGCCGCGGCTTCACCTCCCCCCTGCCCATCCAGGCCGCCACCCTCCCCGACGCCCTCGCCGGCCGGGACGTGTCCGGTTGTGCCCCCACGGGCTCGGGCAAGACCATCGCCTTCGGCCTGCCCATGGTGGCCGGCGTGGGCAAGGCCGGCCCCCACCGCCCCCGCGGCCTGGTCCTGGCCCCCACCCGCGAGCTGGCGGCGCAGATCGCCGACGAGCTGCGCACCCTGGGCCGGGGCAACGTCCGTGTCGAGGCCTTCTACGGCGGGGTCGGCTTCGACCGCCAGCGCCGCGCCCTGCGCCAGGGCGTCGACGTGGCCGTGGCCTGCCCCGGCCGGTTGGCCGACCTCATCCGCCAGGGTGACGTGCAGCTGAGCGAGGTCCGCATCGTCGTGCTCGACGAGGCCGACCGCATGGCCGACATGGGCTTCCTGCCCGAGGTCAAGCGCCTGCTCGACATGTGCCGCACCGACCGCCAGACCCTGCTGTTCTCGGCCACGCTCGACGGTGACGTCGACGTGCTCGTGCGCCGCTACCAGCGCAACCCGGTGCGCCACGACTTCCGTCCCCCCGTCGAGGACGCCCTCAACGTCGAGCACCTGTTCTGGGCGGCCGAGCAGAGCGAGCGCATCGGCATCGTGGCCGAGCTCGTGTCCCGGGTCGGGCCCACCATCGTGTTCTGCCGCACCAAGCGGGGAGCCGACCGGGTGGCCCGCCAGCTGGAGATGGCCGGCACCAAGGCCGTGGCCATCCACGGCGGCCGGTCCCAGAACCAGCGGGAACGGGCCCTCGACGACTTCCGCGACGGCTTCTTCGAGGCCATCGTGGCCACCGACGTGGCCGCCCGCGGCATCCACGTCGACGCCGTGGCCTGCGTGCTGCACTTCGACGCTCCCGACGACCACAAGGACTACGTCCACCGCTCGGGTCGCACCGGGCGGGCCGGGGCCACCGGCCTGGTCGTCAGCCTGGTGTCCCGCGATGCCCGCCGCGGCGTCTCCGACGTGCAGCGCAAGGTGGGCCGTCGGGTCAACGTCACCCCTCCGGCGGTGCGTTCCCTCGAGCAGGCTCCGCCCCGGCCCACCCCGGTGCGTCGGGCCTCCCGGGCCGCCGAGCCCGTCAACGACCAGCAGCGGAACCGCCCGCCCCGCAGCCGACGGCCCCAGCCCGGCAGCGCCGGCGCCCCCAACCGGGCCAGCCACCGCCCCCGTCGCCCCGCCTCGGCCGGGCGCTGACCCACGCCCTCTGATCACGGCGCGCCGCTCACGGCGCGCTGATCAACTGAGCGTCAACCGCCCAGGCCGCCCAGGCCGCCCAGGTCGACCTTGCCCAGCAGCCAGTCCAGCGGTAGGCGATCGAGCATCGGTTTGATGAGGGACGCTGCCCACCCGGGCAGCGTCCCTCTCGCGTCGGCGTCGTCCACCGCCCGCACGAAGCCGGCCTTGAGGGCCCGTTCGAGCTGGTCCTGGTCCCAGTGGACCTCGTCGGCGAAGCGGCTGTTGGCCGAGAGCGAGAGCACCAGCACCTCGCGCCCCGTCCCCAGCTCGCAGGCGGCGCCGTCGAGGCCGGACAGGGTGATGCGCTGCAGGACGCCGTCGATGCCCTTGCCCTGGGGGAAGGGGTCGTCGGGGGAGTCGCACGGCGACACCTCGGCCCGGTCCCCCAACGTGGTGGCTCCCGAAGCCAGCTCGACACCGACCAACCCCACGGCCACGGCCAGGCCGGCCACCAGGGCGGCCTCGGGCCAGCCGACACGACGGCGCGCCGTCGCCGGCGCGGCGGCCGACGATGTGGCACCACCGAGGGACACGACGACCAGGGCCGGCACCGCGGCCAGGGCGCCCAGAGCTGCGGCCAGCAGGAACGAGCTGCGGAAGGCCCGGGTCACGATGTCACCGATGGCGTCACCCAGGTCGTGGCGGACCACGGCCATGCGCTCCCCGTCGTGGTCGGCGAAGGCGGCGTCGAGATCGGGCACCCGCCCCCGGGGGGTGGCCTCCATCACATCGCGCAGGTCGCCGGTGAGCGACAGCTTCTGCTGGATGGGGATGTCGGCGTCGAGCACGGTGGCCGCGGCGGCCTTCTCGGCGTCGGCCGTGGCCCGCTCGAGGTTGCCGGCGAACACCGGGGCGATGAGCACGAGGCCGAGGACGAACCCCAGGTGGCGTGCCCCCACCGTGGCGGCCGCCGCCGTCGTGGGCGAGGCGGCATCGGCCAGCGACGCCGGTCCCAGCAGGCCGGCCACCACGCCCAGGCCCAGCCCACAGGCGGCCAGGGCCCCGCCGGCCACGGCGGGGGACTCGCCGGGCAGGAAGGCCAGGGCCACCAGGCCCGCAGCCAGCAGCGCGGCGCCACCGGCCGCGGCCACCCAGCCGCCGAGGCGACCCTCGAGCCAGCCCGCCACCAGGGTGCCCAAGGGCAGGGCACTGACCAGCAGGGCCCCGGCGATGGGTGAGTAGCGCCAGGCCACCACGACCAGGAGCACGGACAGGAACAGGGCCCCCACCAGGGCGCCGAACACGGTGACGAAGCCCAGGTTGGCCACCAGGCGCCGGGTGCCGGCCCGGGCCGCCGCCACCGCGGTGGCCGCCTCCGCCGGGGGTTCGGTGCGGGGACGGGCCACAGCGGCCAGGGCCACGGCGGCCAGGGGGGCCTGGACGAGGAAGATGCTGCGCCAGCTCAACAGCTCGGTCAGCACCCCGCCCAGGGCGGGACCGAGGGCGGCACCGACGGTGGCGGCCAAGCCCCACAGCACGATGCCCCGGCGCCGGCTGCCGGTGCGGGCACCGAGGACGGTCAGCGCCGCGGTCAACAGCAGGGCTGCACCCAGGCCCTGCACGCAGCGGGCGGTGACGAGCATGGCGAAGGACGACGCCGCCCCGCACACGGCGGACGCCGCAGCGAACACCGCCAACCCGACGGCGGCCAGGCCTCGGGTCGGCAACCGTCGGGCCATCGGCACCAGACCGAAGCCCGCCGTGGCCAGCACCACGTTGTAGGCGGTGATGACCCAGGACACGGCCACGATGGATGTGTCGAACTCACCGTAGAGGTCGGGAAGGGCGAGCACGACGACGGACGAGTCGGCGAACGCCATGCCCACGGCCAGCACCAACAAGGCCGTGACCAGGGATGATCCTCCTGGGGCCGGGGGTGGCACCACCACCGTCTCGTCGTCGGACCTGGGGGGTGCACCGGTCGTCATCGTCCCTCCTCCGCCCCCACGCTCCCACGGGTGGGACCCTGCCGCGGGCCACGGCCTCCGGTCGATCGGCGCCGACCCGGACGGTCGGCCCACCATCGGCCCGCGGACAGCGGTCATCCCCTCACATCGGCGCGGCCACCGCCGATGGGAGGCGGTCCTCTCGCGGGGTCGGCGGACCGCGGCGGGGGCGGGGATCGCGGTCCCCGGCGAACGGAGGCGGAGCTATGTCGTCAAACGCCCTCGTGAGGGCCCGGCTGTGGTTGCCCCACGGCAACACCCTGTCCGACGTGGCGTTCCGCACGCGCCACCGGTTCCTGCGCTGGTTGCTGCTGGCCCACGTACCGGTGCTGCTCGTCTGGGCCTGGGCCCTCGACATCCCCCTGGGTCACGCCGCCGTGGAGCTGTCCCCCGCCCTCGTGGCCTGGGTGCTGTCCGGGGTGGTGTCCAACCGGCGCGCCGCGGCGGTGCTGTGCACGGCCGGGCTGACGTGGTGCTCGCTCGTGCTCATCCACATCACCGGTGGCAGCGTCGAAGCGCACGTCCACCTCTTCATCATCATCCCCTTCATCGTCCTCTACCAGGACTGGATCCCCTTCCTCTACACCGTCGCGTTCACCGTGCTCGGCGACGGCCTGGGCCGGTGGATGGGGGCCGACCTGCTCTTCGACCACACCGACGCCGCCCACCGCCCGTGGACGTGGGCCGCCGTCAACGGGGCGGCGGTGGCCATGGCCGGCGGGGGCACCGTGCTCTTCTGGCGCTCCTCGGAGCGCGAGCAGGCGCTCACCACGGCCTACGCCGCCGAGCTGGCCACCCAACAGGAACACGCCAGCTCACGCGATGCCGGCCACCGCACGTTCTCGGACCTGCTCGTGACCCTGGCCCGCCGCAACCAGAACCTGATCGAACGCCAGCTCCGCCTCATCGGCACCCTCGAGCAGGAGGAGCCCGACGACCGGGTGCGGTCCAACCTGCTGCGCCTCGACCACTTCGCCACTCGCATGCGCCGCAACGCCGAGAGCCTGATCGTGCTGTCGGGGGCCGAGACCGCACCCCGGCTCAACGACGCCCAGCCCCTGTCCGAGGTGTTGCGGGCCGCGGTCGGTGAGATCGAGGACCAGGATCGCGTCGACGTGGCCGTGCAGGCCGATCCCCTGCTCGCCGGTCGGGCCGTGGCCAACCTGGCCCACCTGCTGGCCGAGCTCATCGAGAACGCCAGCCTGTTCAGCCCCACCACGAGCCGGGTGTCGGTCGTCGGCCGCAGCCTGCGGGAGCGGGGCTGCGAGGTGGCCGTGGTCGACAGCGGCATCGGCATGTCCGACGCCGACCTGGCCGCGGCCAACGAGCGGCTGGCGGCGCCGACCGAGGTCGACGTGGAGCTGGTGCGCATGCTCGGCCTGCACGTGGTGGGTCGCCTGGCCCTGCGGCTGGGTGTGGCCGTGCACCTGGAACGCAACTCCCTGGGCGGGATGACGGCCACGGTCACCATCCCCCCTGCGCTCACCTCCGACGGGTCGGTGCCGGCCCGGCCCGCACCCGCGGTCGTCACCGTCCCCCGGTTGGCCGCCGTGGTCGGCGCCCCGAGCGACACCCGGACGAGCCGGCCGGCCGTAGCCACCCTCGACCCACGCCCGGCCACCATCCCCCACCTGGCCATCGTGGCCTCCAACCCCCGGGCGGGCACCGGACTGGGACTGCCCCGGCTGGCCTACGGCGCCGGTTCCCCCCGCCGGACCCCCGCCCCCCAGACAGCCTGGGACCTGGGCGGGGACCCCGTCCCGACCCGACGACCGGCCGCCCCCCGACCGGCCGCCGCCCCCCCGGCGCCCACACGCGCGGCGACGACACCCGCGGCGACGACACCCGCGGCGCCGATGGCACCCACCGGGTACCCGCCGGCCACGCCGGTGTCCGGCAACGGCCAGGCCGGGCGGCCACCGTTGGTCCGGCGCGTGCCCATGGCCAGCCTGGATCTCATCGAGCGGGGTGACGCGACCCCCGCAGCACCGCCGCTGCCCCCCGACGCCCGCCGGCTGTCGAGCTTCCAGACCGGGGTGCGCCGGGCGCGGAGCGGGGACGACGACGCCACGGACGAACCTCGGTGACCACGACCCGCAGTGGCGGACGACGAGCCCACCGAGGCACGGACCGAGGCACGCACCGACGAACCGACGACCGATCACCGGAGGGTACGTGGACCGATTGAGCGCAGGGGCGCAGAACCTCAACTGGCTGGTGTCGACGTTCGCCACGCGCGTGGGTGGCGTGACCCGGGCCCTGGTGGTGAGCGCAGACGGCCTGCTGATCGCCATGTCCGATGGCGTGGAGCGCACCCAGGGCGACCAGCTCTCGGCCATCGTGTCGGGACTGGCATCGCTGGCCCAGGGCGCCTGTCGCTGCCTGGGCGACCGGGCCGTGCGCCAGATGATCCTCGAGCTCGAAGGCGAGTTCCTCTTCGCCATGGCCATCAGCGATGGCTCGACGTTGTGCGTCACCGCGTCGAGCGACGCCGACCTGGGCTTCGTGGGCTACGAGATGGGGCTCGTGGTCAGCCGGGTGGGTGACGCCCTGACCCCGGCCCTGCGCACCGAACTGCAGTCCTCCCTCCCCCGCTGAGATCCGGGTCGGCGGCCTCAGCTGCGCCGGGGGCCACCATCGAGGCCGCCCCCGAGGTCCATCTCCAGGTCCATCTCCAGGCTGGGATCGAGCAGCTGGCGCTCGCGGGCCCGGTGGCGCAGCACCGAGTCCAGGTAGGAAGCCACGGCGGTGTCGTCGTCGACCTGGCGGCCGGCACCCTGGGACAGGTACCAGCGGTGCTCGAGGAACTCGTGGAACACCTCGGCCTCTTCGAGGCGGTCACGCAGCTCGTAGGGCAGGCGGGTGACGACAGGCTCGTAGCACTCGCCCAGCCACCGGGCCGCGACCATGGCCGCAGGCAGGGTGCGACCCTCGCGGGCGAGGCGGCCCCCCAGGGCGGCGATGTCGTTGAGCAGGCGGCGGGCCTGGTTCTCCTGCACCTCGAGCCCGGTCAGTCGACGCAGCTCGCGGTGGTGGTGTCCCTCCTCGACCACGGCGGGGCTGACCCGCAGCCGGGTCCCCGCGCTGGCGCCGCTGTCGTCGTCACGCTCGACGACCAACTCCTCGACATCGAAGCCCAGGTCGTTGAGGCGACGCATGCGCCCCTCGATGCGGTAGGCCTCGTCGCCGGGCAGCTCCTCCATGCCCGTGAGCTCGTCCCACAGGCGCAGGTAGCGCTCCTGCAGGCGATCCACCCACATCGCCGCGTCGACGTCGGCACCCAGGCGGCCCGCAGCCTGCAGGTCGAGCAGGCCACCGAAGATGTTCTCCCGGGCCAGCTCCAGGTCGTAGAGGCGGCGGGCGTCACCCAGGGGTAGGGGGGCATGGCGCTCGGTGGTCTCGGCGTCGACCAGGTAGGCCATCAGGGCCCCGGCATCGCGGCGGAACAGGAGGTTGTTGAGCGAGCAGTCGCCCCAGAAGAAGCCATCGAGGTGCAGGCGGGCCAGCAGCACCACGCCGGCGTCGACCAGCTTCAGGTCCAGCCCCGGTGCGCCTTCCACGGCCACCAGGTAGCGGAAGGGCAGAGAGAAGTCGAGGAAGCGGGTGACGAGCACGGCGTCGAGCGGACGGCCCTCGACGTCGACGCGACCGGTGATGACCCCGGCGGCCTGCACCGCGGGCAGGCGCGCCGACGCCAGCAGGCGGAGCATGTCGTACTCGGCCTGGGCGATGGCCGGGGCCATCTCCTTGAGGGCGAAGACACGGTCCCGCTCGGCGACGAAGCGCACGACGTGGCGGCTCGTCCCCCGGGCCATGCGCACCAGGCGAGGGTGGTCCCAGCGCGCGAGCGGCTCCGACCAGGGCAGATCGAGCAGGTCGGGCGGCTCGAGCCTGGGCACGAGCTGCAGCCGGATGGCCACGTCGGCCAACGTAGCCCCCGACCCCGTCGACCGCCTCCCGCTCGCGAGCCGGCCTCAGAGGGTCGGCCTCACAGGGTCAGGCTCATCCAGATGGAGTCGTCGGCCTCGAAGCCGTGACGGGCGTAGAAGCGACGGGCGGCGCCGTTGGCCGACTCGGTCTCGAGGAACATGCGCTTGACCCCCCGGCGACGGCAGTCCTCCAGCACCTCGGCCAGGGCGGCGCCCCCGATGCCCTGGCTGCGTCGGCGGCTGAACACCTCGTCCACCAGGCCTTCGACCCCACCACTCTCCAGGCTGTAGCCCCAGGTGATCACGGCGTAGCCCATCACCTCGCCCTCGGCGCCGTCGCCTGCGGCCTTCCCGCCGGCACAGATGAGCCACACCACCCCGCGCTCGTCCCCATCGAGCAGGGCAGGGAAGGCGGCGCGCAGGGTGCCCTCGTCGTAGGGGTGGTGGTCCACGACGTAGAACTCGGCCACCAGGCCCAGCAGCAGTTCGAGGTCGTCGGGCCGGGCACGTCGCAGCACGCCCGAGAGCTTCCCAGGCCGGGGGCCGCCACCCCAGCCGCCCGCCACCTCCGTCCGCGTCCCGCTGGGGGGTCGGCCGCTAGCATCTCGGGGCGGGCCCCGACGATCCCCGCTGGTCGCGGCCCCGACCCCCAGCCCGGACCCCGCCTCCGTGGCTCGACGACGTGATGGGACGCCCAGGTCAGCGCATGCAGCCCACCCCCCGCCTCTCGGCGATGAACGACGGTCCCCTCCGAGCCACGGCCGCGCCGATGCTCGACGGGCGAGCAACCTTCGACGCCGGCAGCGTCGAGCCCCTGGCCCTGACCGACTACGGCGACGACGTCCTCTACGACGAGGAGCGGCGCCGGTTGTTCCACCCCTCCCACGGGCCCCTGTACCTGGGTCACGACCTGCTGCTGCCCCCGGCCGGTCACGTGCGGGCCGACGGGGACGACCGGGTGCTGCTGACCCGCAACGGCGCCGGGGACCTGCGGGCGTTCGCCAACGTCTGCACCCACGCCCTGCGTCCCCTCGTCGATGGGCCCGAGCCCTCGACGGCCAACTGCATCACCTGCCCCTTCCACCAGTGGTCCTACCGGCCCGACGGCAGCCTCATCGGCGGCCGTTCCATGCGCTTCGAACCGGGCGAGCGCGACGGCCTGGGCCTGCGACCGTTCCCGCTGCGCAGCTGGCGCGGGGTGCACTTCGGGGGCGAGGCCGCCCACGGCGACGCCTTCACCGCCGACCTCGAACGCATGGAGGCGGCCTTCGCCGAACGGGACCTGTCGTCGTGGCTCGACGTCGACGGTTGGATCGTCGTCGATCACGAGGACGAGGCCTACCGGGGGGACTGGAAGTCCTTCCTCGAGGTCTACGGCGACTGCTACCACGTGCCGCCGTACCACGCCGGGCTGGCCTCCTTCGCCGACTGCGCCACCCTGGACTGGGTGTTCGGCGAGGCCATGCACCTGCAGTTCGTGAAGCTGTCGGCCGAATCAGGCCGCCGCTCCCCGGCCTACGCGGCGTGGGTGGCCGGCCTGCACGCCTACTACGGGGCCAAGGGCCAGACCACCCCGGGCATGGCCGTGGTGTGGTCCGTCCTCTACCCCAACCTCATGCTCGAGTTCTACAACGGGTTGAGGGTCATCTCCGTGATCCTGCCCACCGGTCCCGACAGCTACGTGAACCGGGTCCACTACCTGGTGCCGGCGGACATGGAGACCCTGGCCCCCGGGCTGACGGCCACCATCCTGGAGGCCTACGGCGAGACCGCGGTGCAGGACCGGGTGCTCAACGAGAGCCGCTACGACGGCGTCGTCACCGCCCGCGAGCTCGACCTCGACATCGAGCCCTACCACCCCAACCTCACCGGCCCCGGGCCCGAGCGGGGCACCCTGCACTTCCACCACTGGTGGCGCCGACGCATGGGCCGGAGCTGACCACGCCGTCGGCGGTGGCTGGCCTTCGCCGCCGTGCTCGTCGCCCTCATGGCGGGCTCGACGTTGGCCGGAGCGGCCGGCGTGTTCACGTCGAGCTGAGTGCCCCGCCCCCGGGGTCGTGGCGCAGGTCGGTCCAGATGCCGATGGGGGTGACCAGGGTGGCCCCGACGTGGCCGGCCACGACGACGGCCAGCCATCGCCACGTGCCCGCCCATCGCTCCAGGGGGACGTACACGGCGCTCAAGCGCACGAGCTGGTTGATCCACCGGCCCCCGTCGAGCAGGAAGGCGCTGATGACCAGCACCCGACCGGCCGACCGACCCATCTGGTAGAGGTTGGTGGACAGCTGGCGCAGGAGCTGGTCGGCCAGGGTGGCGTCGACCGATCGCAACGTCAGCGTGGTGACGAACAGGACGAGCAGGTAGATGTGGGTGCCCGGGGCCTTGGCCGTGTACGTGGCCGCAACCCGCCACGCCTGCCGGGCTCGGACCCGCACCTCGATCACCGTGGGACGTTAGGTCCAGCACGCACGTACGGTCCGCACCCACCGCCCGCGGGCAAGGATGGCGGGATGGACCGAGCACGACCGGCCAGCGACGGTGAACGGGGGGCGCTGCTGCTGTCCATCCGCTGCGGGCTGGTCCTGGCCGCCATCGGCGCTGCGCACGGCTCGCGCCGTCGGCGCCGGCCCGACGGCCCGCTTCCCCTTCGGCCGCGAGGCCATGGCCCCCCTGGTCATCGGCCTCGAGGGGGTGGCCCTGCTGGCCACCTGCGCCTATGCCGCCTTCGGGGCCGTGGCCGCCATACTCGACGGCGGCAGCGACGTGGTCGGCGGGTGGGGGATCACCTACGCCGCCATCTCCTCCACAGTGTCCGTGGTGGTGTGGCGGACGATGCGGGGCCACCACGACCGGTCCGGGCTGGTGGTGGCCGAGGCCACGCAGTGGCTGGCCGGCGCCGTCCTCGGCCTGGGCATGCTGGTGGGCTTCGCGGTCGCCCTGGTGCTCGACCGCGCCGCCACCGGCAACGCAGCCCGCTACGTGGAGCCCACCCTGGTGCTCGCTGCCTGCGCCATCCTCGCCCTGCCCCCCGTGCGCATGATCCGCACCACCTTGGTCGAGCTGCTCGAGGGGGCGGCAGACCCCGAGGTCCGAGCCGCGGTGGACGACGCCGTGGCTGCGGTGCGAGCCGCGCTCGATCTTCCCGAGGCCCTCACCAGGGTGACCAAGGTCGGTCCCAAGCTCTACATCGAGGTCGACTTCGTGGTCGTCGCCGGTTGGCTGGTCGAACGGTCCGATCTGGTGCGCCGCCAGCTGTACGACCGCCTGTCGGCCCTGCCCCACGACCTGTGGCTCAACGTCGAGTTCAGCACCGACCCGTTCTGGGTGGCCTGATGGCCAACCTGACCCGAGTATTTCTAGCGTAGGCTAGAACTATGTCTCCACCAGCCGACGCCGAACCCGACCGGCGGCAGGCGCTCGACGACGCCGACGAGATCGCCGACCTGGTGCGGCGCTTCTACCGCGACGTGGCCCAGGACGACGTGCTCGGGCCCGTGTTCAACGACGTGGCCCGGGTCGACTGGCCGGCACACCTGACCAAGTTGACCGCGTTCTGGTCCCGGGCCCTGCTCGGCGTGTCCGGCTACGACGGCAACCCCTTCGCCGCCCACCAGCGCATCCACCGGCAGCGGCCCTTCACCAAGGCGCACTTCGACCGCTGGTTGGCCCTGTTCGAGGACACCCTGGACCAGGGCTGGTCAGGACCAGAGGTCGAGCGGGCCCGCGACCTGGCCCGCACCGTGGCCCGCGTCCACCTCCGCCAGCTCGATGCCGGGGCCCCCGGTGTACCCGTGGCCACGCCCACGACACGGGGAGGTGCCGACCGTGGCCACTGATGCGGTGACCGTGCGCACCCCCACCCCCACCCCCACCCCCACCCCCACCCCCACCGCCACCGGCCTCGACCTCGACTCGCGCACCCACGTCCACGACCTCGTGGTGGGCTTCTACCGCGAGCTCGTGATGGACGACCTGCTGGCCCCGGTCTTCGAGGAGGTGGCCGAGGTCGACTGGGCCGAGCACATCCCCCGCCTCGTCGACTACTGGTGCCGGGTGCTGCTGGGCGACCCCAGCTACCAGGGTGGCAGCCTGGTGGCCACCCACCGCCACGTGCACCAGCTCCAGGCGCTGCGGGCCGAGCACTTCGAGCGATGGCTGGCCCTGTTCAGCGCCCAGGTCGACCGGCGGTGGGCAGGGCCGGGGGCCGAGCGGGCCAAGGCGCACGCCCTGCGGATCGGCGCCTCGTTGGCCCGCCAGCTGGCTCCAGCCCACTCGGACCCGTGCCCGTCGGCGGCTACTTCGCCCCGGCCTCGCTGAGCTGGGTCAGGGCGTGGGCGGCCTTGAAGTACTTGTTCTTGCCCAGGTCGGCGATGGTCTTGATGTTGAACGCCGCCTTGAGCTGCTCGGCGTCGCCCTCGCTCACGCCAGCCAGGGCGCTCACCGGAGCGGCGAGCACCTCGGCGAGGGACTTCTCCTCCCACGCCTTGTCCAACAGGGATGCCAGGTCTGCGGTGATGGCCATGTCGCTCCTCTTCGGGGCGCGGCGTCCTTGCCCGCCCGGGCCCAGCCTGCCACGAGGCCGTGGGCGCGGGGTCGGATGCTGTCATGGGCGGCTGGGCGGGACGCCGCAGCATGACGTGCGGCGTCTCCAGCCCGGGTTCCATCCGCGGGGACCGTGGAGCTGAAGGGAATCGAACCCTCGACCTTCTGGTTGCAAACCAGACGCTCTAGCCAACTGAGCTACAGCCCCGTGGGCCGGTCAGCCTAGCTGTACCCGCCGCACCGTTCGACGTTCGTCACGACCCCGCGGCGAGCACGCTGCGGCTGACCGTGCCCAGCAGCTCGTCCACCGAGGCCGCCGGCACGAGACCGGCGTCGAGGGCACGCCACGTGCCCTCCAGCGAGAACAGGAACGACTGCAACAGGCGCACGGCGTCGCCGCCGGGGGCCAACTTGGCCAGAACCGGTCGGTCGGCCGCCACCCGGCCCGACAACCGGGCGTGGGGCCCGATGGGGACCTGTCGCAACAGGGCCACCACCCACGGGCGCTCGGCCACCCAACCCTGGGTGCCGGGCCAGCCGACGATCTCGTCGCCGGCCTTGTCGAGCAGGGCCACCAGCTGACGGGCCAACACCTCTTCGATGAGGTGCTCCCGTGAATCGACCAACGTGTAGACGGTGGGCAGCGACACGTGGAGCCTGGCGGCCAGGTTGCGCATCGAGAGCGCCTCGGCCCCGCCCTCGTCGAGCAGGGCGACGCATGCGGCGATGGCCTCCTCACGCGTGGCGACCCGGCGTCGCCGTACCGGCGACGTCTCGGGGACTGCGCTGGGCGTGCTCATCCCGACCTCCATGCCCGGACATATTTACGTAGATGTGAGCGACTGCTAGTCCCGTTCGGTGCCGTCCCATCACCAGGGAAATGACCCAGCGAGAAGTCTGGCATCGAACAGGATGGTTGAGAAGGTTGCATCGACTCGCTCCTCAACTCCGTGAGAGAACCGGGAAGAATTACCTAGCGTCTTCGGCGAGGAACGACCCCTGCGACCTGCCCTTCTCGCCACGCTCTGTGACAAGCTATCGGATCTTGAGCGGCTTTACAGATGGGCTACAACCGAGCAATAGTTGCCGCAGTTACGGGCTTGCTCTCATGTAGGAACCGCCGCATGCGCGACAAAGATGTTGCACAAACTCCAGGAGCTGTCATCCAACACCTCGACCCCCGCGTGCTCCGGACCCGCAAGCGAGTGGTACACGCTGTGGCGCGGCTGCTGGCCGAGCGGGGCATCGGTGGCGTGACCATGGAGCGCGTCGCCAGCGAAGCCGGGGTGGCCCGCTCGACCCTGTATCGCTACTGGGACCGCCCCGACGCCCTCGTGGCCGAGATGGTGGACGCCTTCGTCGACCTTCCCGACCTCCCCGACACCGGCGACGTGCGCACCGACCTGGCCCGCCTGTTGGGCGGCCTGGCCGACCTGCTGCGCCGGAGCTCGCAATGGGCCCTGGTCCTACCCTCGGTCCTGGCCGCGGCCCGGGTCGAACCCGAGATCCGCGACCGCGTCGAGCGCCAGGCCGCGGCCCGCAACGAAGCGCTGCGCCTCGTCCTGCAGCGGGCCGTCAACCGCGACGAGCTCCCCGCCGACCTCGACCTCGAGGCCGTGCTCGACCAGCTCGTGGGGCCCATCTACCACCGCTGCCTGGTCCGGGACCTGGAGACGAACCAGCTGTGGGTCGAGCGTCACGTCGACGTGCTGCTCACCGGCCTGCGCCCCAGCCTGGTGGGCTGAGCCCGCCTCACCATGGCCCTCGCCGGCCGGCCACACGGCTCAGCTGGCGGTCAGCTGCTCCACCAGGCGGAACCTCTGCACCTTGCCCATGGGGTTCCGCGGTAGCGCGTCCTGGACGAGCACACGTCGGGGACACTTGTAGTGGGCCAGGTTGGCCCGGGTGAAGGCCACCACCTCGGCCGGGTCCAGGGTGACGCCCGCCCGCCCCACGACCACGGCGGTGACGAGCTCGCCCCAGGTGGGGTCGGCCAACCCGACCACCGCGGCCTCGACCACGTCGGGGTGCTCGTGCAACACGCGCTCGACCTCGGCGCAGTACACGTTCTCACCCCCGGTGATGATCCTGTCCTTGACCCGGTCCACGATGGTGAGGCGCCCGTCGGCCAGGCGGATGCCCACGTCGCCCGAGCGGGTGAAGCCGTCGGGGGTCAGGGCCTCGGCGGTGGCGTCGGGCCGGTTCAAGTAGCCGCCGAAGGGCACCGACGTGCGGGCCACGACCTCGCCGGCCTCGCCCACCGCGGCCACGGCGCCGTCGGCGCCCAGCACCCGCACCTCGGACTCGATCATCGGCCAGCCCACCGAGTGGGCGGTCACGTTGCCCCGCTCCTTGACCTCGTAGGTCACCCAGCCCCCCTCGGTCCACCCGTAGGCCTCGGTGATGCGAGCCCGGGGGAAGATGTCGAAGGCCTCTTCGAGCAGGGACAACGGTCCCGGCGCCCCCGAGGACAGCAGCACGTCGAGGGCCTCGGCGGGCGGCCGGCCCGACGCCTTCCACACCTCGGCCACCATGGCCAGCATGGAGGGCACGAGGAACACCCAGGTCGAGTGGCGGCTGTACTCCTCGAGGGCCACGGCGGGGTCGAAGGCGGTCATCAGCCGCACCTTGGCCCCGATGGCCAGCGCCCCCAGGGTCAAGCCCCCGTAGGACAGGTGGAACAGCGGTCCCGGGGTGGACAGGACCTGGTGGGGGCCGAGACCGAACGTCCACCCCCACTGCGCCGTGCGGGCCAGCCAGTCCTGGTTGCGTGACGTGGTCCCCTTGGGGAAGCCCGTCGTGCCCGAGGTGTAGGCGACCACGGCCACCCGTCGGGCGGCCTCGACCCCCGATGGACCGGCCCAGGGGGCGACGGCGGGGGTGGGCACGGCGGCCATGTCGATGACCCGACAGCCACGGGCCGTGGCCACCTGGGTCCCCAGGGCCAGGTGCTCCCCGGCGACCAGCAGCACCGAGGCCCCGGAGTCGGAGAGCACGAAGTCGACCTCGGCCGCAGCCAGGCGACTGTTGACGGGCACGGCGGCCACCCCCGCCACCTGACAGGCCAGGTAGGCCAGGGCGTGGTCGACGCCGTTGGGGGCGAGGATGGCGGCCATGGGACCGTTGGCCCCGGGAGCGACGTCACCGAGCACGGCGGCCAAGCCCATGACGCGCCGCCACACCTGGTCGTAGGTCCACGTCTCGACCGGGGTGGTGCCCGACGTGCGGGGGTCGAGGACCTCGATGGCGACGCGGTGGGGTTGGGTGGCGGCCCGGGCCCCCACGCAGTCGGCCAGCGTGTAGTTCAGGTTCAGGGAGTGGCTCGCGGTCGGCTGGCTCATGGCCGGTCAGTCCTTGGTGACCACGACCGAGGCGTCCTGGCCACCGAAGCCGAACGCGTTGACCTGCAACACCCCGATGTCCATGGTCCGGGGCTCGTGCAGCACGACGTCGAAGCGGATGGCGGGGTCGGGAACCGTGGTGCCGGCGATGTTGGGGAAGCGGCCGTGGTGCATCGCCCACACGCCGGCCATGATGCCCATGGCCCCGGCCGCCTGCTGGTCATCCCCCTGACCTTCCTGGGCTGCGTCTACTACCCGTGGCAGAGCCTCGAGCCCATCCGCTGGCTGCAGGTCGCGGTGCTGGTCAACCCCCTCGTCTACGTGAACGAGGGTCTGCGGGCCTGCCTGGCCGGCAGCACGCCGCACATGAACCTGCCCGTCGTCTACATGGTCATCGTGGGCTTCACCGCCGTGCTCCTGGCCCTGGGCATCAACGGCTTCCGGCGCCGCGTCCTGACCGGAAATGTCCCGTTGGAGGCCGGACCGGGGCCGCGCGGGGTGGGGGTGGGGGTGCGGGGCGGAGCCCGCTCGGGGCGTGAGCCCCGACTGTGGTGTGGTTCAGGCGGTCGCGTGGTTCAGGCGGCGGTTGTGAGGGTGACGGTG
>JBBSLP010000048.1:0-46109 GCA_038255145.1 Acidimicrobiales bacterium | reverse complement strand
GCAGGGCCGGTCGGTGTTGGGTCCTCTGGTGCAGGGTGGAGGGCATCATCGCCGTCGTCGGCCGTTGCCCCGGCGGGGCGCCAGGTCGAGGCCGGACACCGCGCCCAGGGACATCGCAGCTGCGATGTCGAGGACGTGGATGGTGGTCGTCGACCCGTCCCGCAGGTCCATGCCGGTCACGTAGCCGTTGGCCCATTCGGTGACCATCAACAGGATCGGTTCCTGCTCCTCGCCGACCTCGTTGGTCCCCACCAGGGCCAGGGCCTCGCCCCGGGCCGCGGCGATGGCGAACAGGTCCTCCAGGGCACGGAGGTCTTCGACCGCGTCGAGGACCTCGTCGTCGAGGTCGTCGTCGTCGTCGAGGTCCTCGTCGCGCGCCTCACCGTCGAGGTAGCGCAGCATCCCCGGACCCGAGATGAGCTCGAGCTGCTCGCCGAGTCCGCCTCCGCCCTTGGCCGGGTTTGAGCTGGGCCTCCGTTCGCTGATGATGGTCAGCGCCAGCGCCGCGGCCTCGTTGGGATGGAGCGGTGCGGCCGTTCCCCGCCGAGGCCCCTGGGCGGGGAAGCGCTCGGGCAGGTCGACCACGGGGCTCGCCCCACTGGCGGCGGTGGCGGCCGCGGTCAGCGCGATGGTGGCGAGGTCGACCCCGTCCTCGGCGGGCAGGAAGCCCGCGTCGCGCAGCCCAGCCATGACCTTGGCCGGGGCCAGCCGGCTGACGGCCACGGTGGGCGCCAGCAGACGTAGGCCCAGCTTCTTGGTCTTTCGGTGCGAGCAGGCGTCGGCCAGGGTGGCGGGGTCGTCGCTGGTCACGAAGGACAGGGCCGAGCCCACCTGGAGCTGGCCGTAGCGTCTGGCCACGTCGGTGACCAGGTACGACAGGGGTCGGGGCACGCCCTTGGTCGAGTGGGCCTCGAGGAAGGCCAAGATGGCCGCGGCGTCGTGGCCGGCGTCGAGCGCCCGACGCACCGAGGCATCCGAGAAGCGGAACGTCGATGCCACCCCCGACGATTCGAGGTCGGCCACCAGGCGCAACTCGATGAGCACGTCACGTTCCAGGGCACCGACCACGGTGGCGGTGAGGTCGGCCTGGAGGGTGAACCTGGACACCGGCGGGGGCAGGGCGGCCTCGAAGGCCGCTTCGGCGCCGTCGTGGTCGCGGGCCAGCAGGGCCCGGCCCGCGGTGGTCAGGCCGCCGTCGGCGACCACGCCCAGCAGCTCGGCCTCGACCCAGATCCAGGCCACCGCCGTGGGCCCGTCGTCGGCGCCCGTGACCAGCCAGGGCAGCGGCTGGTGCCACATGAGGACATCGGCCAGCGCCTGCGGGGTGGTGACCTCGTCGGCCGCCAACCCGGTCAGGGCGTCGAGGGCCTGGTGGCGTCGTTCTGATGTCTCGGGCGCGGTGAAGCCCCCGATCACGGCCACGGCGCGCCCCTCGGGGTCTCGTCGACCCGTGCCGCTGGGCCACACCTGGGCCCGCAGCCAGGCCGTGGCCAGCTGTTGCCAGCGTCGGACGGGCGGCTGGGTCGACCACCCGGCAGCCACGTCGGTGGGGGAGACGACCTGGTCGTAGGTGGTGTTGCGCCCCCGCCCGCTGGTGACCACGGTCGAGCGGATCAGACCGGCCAGGTACAGCAGCTCGACGAGGCGGGCGGCCTCTTCCACATCGGTCTCGAGCTCGGCCGCCACCTGCTTCATGACGGTCACACCGAGGCCGCCGGCCTTGAGCTCCTTGGCCGGTTGGGCCGCCCACCGTTCGAGCAGGTCGGCCAGGCGATCCATGGTCAGCAGGGCCCGGGCGGCGCCGTTCCCGTCGGCCCGGGAGCGGTCGGCGGTGGCGGTGACCAGGGGTGGGCATGCCAGCGCCAGGTCGGCCACGGGTCGCCCGCCCCGCAGCGCGAGGGTGACCTCGCGGGGCTGGGCGGCCACGCCGAACTCCTTGGTGGGCAACAGCAGCCCCCGCTCGAACAGCCAGTAGGCGGGATCGTCACCGTGGCGGCCAGCTCGGTCCGGCGCGAAGTACAGGCCCTGCTGCACCTCGATCACCGGGTGGTAGATGGACATCCAGACGGCCATCTCGACCGCCTTCTCGGGAGCCGCGTTCACGAGGGTGGTGACGGCACCGGGGGTGCACAACACCGCCATGAGCTCGTCGACCAACTCGGCCTTGCGCGGCGATCGTCCGAACGGTCGTGTGGGCGGGGGAAGCTCCAACCCGCGCTGGGTGGACAGCTCGTTGCGAACGCGGTCGAGGACGTACTGGAGGTACTCGGCCCGCTGGTCCCTGAGCAGCACGTCGAGGGTCGGGCCCAGGCCGCTGGGGCACTGCTGGCGCACCATGCCCGGGCAGTGCACGCGGTCCCCGTGGCGCCAGACGAGGGCAGCTTCCTCGAGGCCGGTGAAGACGGGCTCGACGTCGGCGGGGGTCACCCCATCGGGCAGGGCGGCATGGATCTCGACCAGCGGGGTGGCCGGCGGGTAGCAGAGGACGACCTGCAGCAGGAGCTGCTGGGGCAGGGTGATGCCCCGGATGGCGGCGGCCACGCTGTTGCGCTGCTGGGCTCGGTCGGCCAGTTCGGCGATGTCGGCCGGCGGCTTGGGCCGGACCAGGTCGGGCCGGCGCACCAGCAACGCGGCGAGCTGGTCGGCGTCCCAGTCGCGCAGGTGGTCGGTCAGCTTGCGTCGGTGGGGTTGGTTCGTCATGGGTCTCGCCAGGATCGAGCGGTGCGCGGGGAGGCCCCGCCGACCCTATCGAGGACGTAGGACAGGGAAGGGGACCGAAGGACCGGTACGGTCGGGCGATGCGGCCCCACGACACCGCTCCCGAGGTGTGGGACCGGCAGATGGCGAGGCTGGCGGAGCGCTCGCCGGCTCAGCGGGCCCCGCAGGTCGCAGATCTGTCAGAGATCGTCACCGAGCTGGCCAAGGGCGGTATCCGTCATCGCCACCCCGACCTTGACGATGACCAGGTGCGCATGGCCTTCCGGCGCTTGTGGCTCGGGGATCTGTCGGCCCATGAGGTCTGGCCTGAGCGCGCTGGTCGAGCCCGGCGGGAGCGGGCTGGGCCTGGCCATCACCTGGGCCCTGGTCACCGACCACGGCGGCACCATCACCCTCGACGGCACCGCCGCCGGAACCCCCGATGCCACGGCCACCGGGGCACGCTTCGTCGTGGTCCCACCCGTGGCCGGGGGATCGGCGTCAGCTGGGGCGACGAACTGAACGCATGAGCCCGTCCCCCCACGACGGGTGGATGGGTTCGGTTCGATCCCGCGTTCTCGACCGGCGTGGAGGTCACCCAGCCGATGGCGTCAACACCGGACAGCGCACCCCGCTGGCTCGTGAGACGCGCTCGTCGAGGGTGACGAACGACGCGCCGAGCAACTCGGCCAGGGCCACATACGACGCGTCGTAGGTGGTCAGGTTGTGGCGCAGCTCCCAGGCCCGCTCACCGAAGGCGGCGAAGGGCCAGCACCGGATGGCGAGGTCGGCCAGGTCGGCCCGAGCCAAGGTGGCTACCTCGTCGCTGATCTGGTCGGCTGCCACCTGCCGGCGGATGATGTTGGTGGCTTCGTAGTGCACCAGCTGGGGCGCGGCCACCCGATGGCCGTGAAGCTCGCCCGCCACCCAGTCGCCCAGCGGTCCGCCGTCGACCAGCAGCGCCAACAGGGCCGAGGCGTCGACCACGACGACCGACTTCACCGCCGGTCGGCGTCCTTGTCGGCCAGCAGGGTGGCGATGTCGAGCCTGGTGCCCAGGGCCCGGGCCCGGTGGCGGGCCCGGGCTATGACGTCATCGACGTCGGGGTGGGCAGCCTCCTCGATGAGCCGGGCCCGCAGGTACTCCTGCAGCGACTGTCCCGCCCGAGCCGCCCGCGCCGCGAGCTCGTCGCGCACCTCCGAAGGCACGTCACGCACGGTCACGGCTACACCCATGCAGCCATCTTAGCATCAGTGCTGCTGTTCTAGCAGCATCCCGCGAGGGTCGAGATCAGCGGGGGGTGAGGGTTGCCCGCCAGTCCCTCAAGCTGTCGCTGCGGCCGGCCCCTCCTGGCACGAGTCCCACGAGCAGCACCGACGCCTGATCGAGGTCATAGTCGCCGGCGACGCCCCTCTGGCCGAAGCCACCATGCGCGGACACCTGGGCGAGGTCACCGCCAGCCTGGCCCTGGCACTTCATGGAACTTCGACCACGTGGCCCGGGTCCAGCTGCTGGTGCAGGCGGCCGGAGGCGAGCCCGTGCTCATCCCGCCGGACATCGCCCGCTCGGCTGGCGGCGGCCTCGCCAACCCCCGCAGCTGGGACTTCGCCCGCCTGAACTTCCAGCCCCTCGACGACGACATCATCGCCGCGCCGGCGGGCGCCGATCGTTCAGTTCGGGGCGGGGTCGCCCTCGGGGCCCTGGGCCAGGTGGCGGTGGACGTAGCCGACGACCTTGCGCATGTGGCGCAGGTCGGCATCGGTCAGATCGCCGGCGGCCTTGCCCAGGATGCGCACGACGTGGCGCCCCGAGGCGTGACCGACGGATTCGCCACCGTCCTTCTGGCCCACGGCCCTGGACTCGTCGGTGTCCAACCATCGTTCGAGCTGCTTGACCGTCATGTTGACGGCGTCGTGGAACTCGTGGCGGATGTCAGCCGCGTCGTCGGCGTCGATGGCCAGGGGGCTCAGCGCCGCCGGGCCAGCTTGCTGACGACCCGGACCACGTAGATGGCGGACAGCAGGAAGAACAGGCCGCCGATGACCTGGTCGACGGTGCCCTGCTGCACGGGGGCATGGCGGGAGACGGGTCCGGAGACGCCGGAGGCCACCTTGCGCCGCCACCCGGTGAGAGCGGCTTCGCCGATGTCGATGCGTGTCATGCCCCTGTCCTACCCATCGGTGATCGTCGGGCACCACGACCGCCACCCACCGCGGGCCGCGGGGTCAGTTCGGTCGGCGGGACCGCTCGTAGGCGGCCAGGAAATCGTCGACCGAGGTACGACCGATGGCCTCGCCGACGACGTCGAGGGCCAGGTCGTCGAGCTTGCTGAAGCGCAGGCAGCTCTTGCCCATGTCGAGCTTCTTGCCCGTCGTCGCCCACCGCTCGCGCAGCCAGGCCGCGGTGCCCTCGTCGCCGTGCACCCCCATCAGGTGCAGGGCCATGTGGCGCTTCTGGTTGCCCAGCGAGGCCACCGGCAGCGCCTGGCCGTTGTACGTGTCGGGGTAGCGCGACAACGGCACCACCCAGCTGATCATGCCGTGCTGCACGACCTCGTCGAACCCGGCCGGCAGGTGGTCGAGGACGACACGCCGAACGGCCACGATGGCGGGCCGGCGATCGTCGGGCAGCTCGGCCAGGTAGGCCTCCACCGAGGCGGTGTCGCTCTCCACCTCCCCAGCCTTGCACCCCCGACGCCGGTGCCGCCCGGCCACCGCTGGCTCCGCCGGGGCGCGATCGAGGGTGCCTGGCCTCACCGTCGCGGTCGTGAGGGATCGAGGTCGAGGGCCGGGCTCTCGGTGCGCTGTTGACGTGGAGCGGCCTCATGGCCGACTTCGGTTGGCAGGGCCAGCCCGCACGCCTGGCCGATGAGCTGGCGCGGGCCCAAGGGCGGGTGCGTCGGGCCGTGTCGATGGCCACCGCAGCGGGCGACGAGGACGCGCTGGCCTGGGCCCAGGGCCAGTTGGCCCTGACCATGACCCGCCAGGCGCTGGCCGGCGCCGCCGTCGATCCGACCGAGGCCGCTGTGCTGCTGGCGCAGGCGGGGGAGTCGTTCCGGCGCCGCGGCGACGTGTTCGGCCAGGGGGTGACGGGGGCCATCGGGGCCAGCGGTGCCCTGGCCGCCGGCGACCTGGTGGCGGCGGCCGCGGCCGTGCGCACGACCAAGGCCCTGGTCCAGGCGAACGGTGACCGGTTCATCGGCGGGCGCATCGAGTGGATGGAGGGGGTGCTGGCCGAGGCCCGGGGTGACCTCGATGGCGCCTACCAGCACATCGATCGAGGGCTGTGCCTGCTCGACGAGTTGGGCATGCGGGGCGAGGTGACGGCCCAGGCCGCCCTGCTGGAGTCGCTGGCCGAACGACGGGGCGAGCACGCGCTGGCGGCGCAGTGGCGGGTGTTCGTCAGTGGACGCAACGGTGGGTTGGCCCGCCACGACTGGTTGCTGCGGGCCTCGGCCCGCAACGCCGAGGGCCACGCGGCGCGGGCCCGGGGCGGGTACGAGCGGGCCCGCCGGGCCCACGAGGAGGCCGTGGCCCTGTTCACCGATGCGCAGGCGTGGGATGCGGTGGCCCAGACCCGGACAGCGCTGGACGGGCTGGCCACCGGGGTCGGCGACCCCGACGCCGGGGCCGCCGCCCGCAGCGTCAGCTGATCTCGAGGCGGAAGACGGGGTGGTTGGGGGCTATGCGTTGCAGGTCGGCGTCGGGCGAGGTGCCGCTGACGCCGTCGAAGAAGATGCCCACCTCGGCCTTCCAGCGCTTCAGGTAGGCCCGGAGGACCTCGACCTTGTCGTCATCTGCCAGCTCGGTTGACCGGAAGGTCTGGGTGCGCCGGCCCACCTGCAGTTCGCCCCCACCGGCCACCCGCAGGTTGCGCACCCACTGGGTCTCCCCCCGGGGCGCCACCAGGTAGCTGGTGCCGTCGACGGTGAGCAGGTTGACGGGGGTCGAGCGCCACTCGCCGCTCGTCCGCCCCCGGACCCGCAGCTGGCGGGAGCCCCACACGCTGATCCCTGCCCTGGTGAGCACGGCGATCACCGGGTTGAACACGTGGCGGGTGAACCAACCCGGTTGCACGTAGCGGGGCACTGGTTCCGGCGTAGCCACGTCGGCCTCCTGCACGGTCGTCATCCCGGGTGTTGCGGCACCGTACCGCCACGTCGCCGGCCGCTCCTGCCCGCGCCGGCCCCGAAGGGGAGCACAGGAACCCCGGACGACTGACATCGGGCCCGGTGCGCCGATGTGATGTCTTTCCAGGCACCACGGAACAAGTTTCCCCGACGCATGATCATCTCGTCACGGTCGGTCGCCGTCGGATCGTCACCTCACCCGCGACCAGGGACATCATCCATCAAGTCGGACCGCTTTGGTGCCGATCGCTCTTCCCGTGGAGCAACCAGGGTCACCGTTAGAACGACATCGGTGCGATCGCGACGACGGTTCGGCCACGCCGCGGCCTCATAAGGTCACCTCGCGCGCTGCGTGGTGGCCCAACCATCTAGAGAATTCGCTTAGGTGGTGACGGCATGACCTCGAGCTACTTCGACGAGATGCTCGGCGAACCCGGCCTGCACCACCCGGGCATGCCCGACGCCGTCGACCCGCCGTGGCCGTTCGTCGCCGTCATGGCCCTCGAGGTGGCCCTGGCCGCAGCGTGCCTGCTCGGGGGCGGACGACCCGCCAACTGGGTCGGCTACGTGCTCGGCACCTGGGTCCTGACCGCCACGGCCATCGCCTATCGGCGGGAGGCGCGCCGCCGCAGTCGGCGCCCTGACGTGGTCTACTTCGATCGGCCCTGGGCCCGCCGGGCCGTGTTCGGCCTCCTGGCCTCCGGTTTCCTCGTCGCCGTCGTGCACGTGGGGTTCATCGCCCAGACGAAGTCCTTCGCATGAGGCTCGCTGGCCGTAGGGGAGGGGCGCCGGTCGCGGTCGCCGGACGGGTGGCCCTCGCCCTGGGTCTGATCGCCGTGGCCCTCACCGTCGCCCCCTCGCCGGCGGGCGCCGAGGGTGACCTGGGACCGCTCGAGCGTTGCGTGGCCGACAAGGGGTCGCTGTCGGCCCTGTTCCTGATGGACACGTCGGCCAGCCTGAAGCGCACCGACCCCGGGGACGAGCGGGTCGGCGCGGTGCAGACGGCCATCCGCTCCCTGGGTTCCCTGGTGGGCTCGACCCGTTCCTCGGACGATCCGTTCCACCTGTACGTGGACTTCCTGGAGTTCGGCTCCACCACCCGGCGGGCCTTCCCCGACCTGCCCCGGTGGTCGCCCGTCCCCGCCGACACCACCCCCCTCGAGCAGCTGGCCGCCACGTTCGGCGACCGTGACAGCGCCGAGGACACCGACTACGTGGCCGCCCTGGAACCCTGGCACGACCGGGCCGATCCCGCCCGGCCCGCCGACGAGATCGGCGCCGTCGAGATGCTGGCCGCGGCCCCGGCGGGCACCTGCCGGGTGCTGGCCTGGTTCACCGATGGCCAGCTCGACATCGACTTCCAGGGCGGTGTCAAGACGCTGCACTGGGACGGCACCCCGCTCGTGATCGACAGCGAGGCTGCCGAGGCCCCAGCCGAGGTCCGGGCCCGGGACGTGCTGTGCCGACCGGGCGGCGCCGTGGACGCGCTGCGGGGGTCGACGGCGCTGGTGGGCGGCGACGCCACCTTCGTGGCCGCCGTGGCCTTCGGCGACCAGGACTTCGACCTCATGCGGTCCATGGCCGTGGGGTCCGGCGCCGGTGGCGCCTGCGGCCAGCGCCCCGCAGCCGGCGCCTTCCTCGCCGCCGCGGACATGGCCGAGCTGAGCGAGCAGCTGCGGGTGGCCCTGCTGGGCACGCCCGACGCCGCCGTCGGCGGCGTCGCCACCTGCCTCGCCGCCAGCCGGGCGTGCCAGGACGTCGGTGAGCTCCAGGTCTTCGACTTCCCCTTCCGCCTCGACGAGAGCCTCACCGCCTTCAACCTGCTCACCGTGGCCGGCAACCCCGCCGTCGAGGCCACCCTCATCACCCCGACCGGCCAGCAGCTGGTGCTGGGGGCCAGCGCGACGACGACGCTCGACGACGGCGTCGTCATCACGGCCAAGGAGGTCGCCGACACCGTCCACCAGGTGTCGGCCGTGCTGCCCGAGGGCCGGGCCGACTGGGCCGGCCAGTGGCGGGTCCGCTACCGGACCGCCGATGCCGCGGCCGCCCAGGAGGTGCAGAACCGGGCGTCCATCTACGTGTTCGGCTCGCTCGAGGCCCGGGTGCGCCCCGGCCCCGCCCTGCGCCGGGGACGGGCCAGCAGCTTCGTCGTCGAGCTGGTGGGGGCCACCGGCCAGCCCAAGTCCGACCTGGCCTTCCCCGCCGGCTCCGAGCTGGTCGTCTCCGACCCTGCCGGCCACGCCCTGGACACGCCCACGGTCGCCTCCGACGGCTCGTTCGCCTTCAGCTACGACGTCCCCGCCGACCTGGCCGCCGACGCACTGAGCTTCACCGCCCGCCTGGTGCCCCGGGTCCAGGTCGCCGACGGCGTGCCTGCGCTCGAGCTGCCCGTGTGGGAGGGCACCCTGGGCCCCGTCGAGGTGCGGGCCCTGCCCGGCTACCCCCTGGTCGATCCCCCCAGTTCGCTGGCCACCCTGGACAAGGACCACCTGCGCTCGACCGGCGTGTTGGTCCTCGACGCCGCCGGACCCGAGGCCGGCGGGTGCATCTCCGTGGTAAGCCTGGGCACCACCTCGCTGCCCGAGGGCATGACGGGTCGACCCCGCCTGCAACTCCTCGACGGGGAGCGTGTGCTCGAGGCCGGCGGCGGTTGCGCCCTGACCCTCCCCGCGGGCTCCCAGGGGCAGCTCACCCTGTCCGTCGGGCTCGACGCTGATCAGTTGCGGGTGCAGGACGGCCTGGTGGAGGGCACCGTGGTCCTGCGCTCCACCAGCACGGTCGACCCCGCCGAGTCCGAGGACTTCACCTACAGCTTCGGCGCCCGGGTCGAGCCCAACGTGATCATCGGCCAGGATGCGCCGCTGGCCGCCGCCCTGGTGGCTCTGGCCCTCCTCGGCCCCCTTGCCCTCCTCTACCTGTTCAACTGGCTGTGGGCGGCCCGACTCGATGCCGTGCACAGCGTGGTCGCCGACCTCGATGTCGCCCTGGTGGGATCGACCCTCCTGCGGGTCGATGGGGCCACCGGTGCGCCGGTGCCGTTCGCGCTCACCGACGACGACCTGCGCCCTGTCTTCCTGCCCGATCGGCAGCGTCGGGTGCCGGTGGACGGCGTCACCTTCCGGGCCCGGGTGTCGTGGTGGCCCTTCGGCGAGGCGGTCGGGCGGGCCGACGCCTCCAGCTACCTGGTCGTCTCCCGCAAGGGCACCACCCGTCGTGGCCGTCGCGGCGACGTCGGCCTCAGCCTGGTCAACGCCTGGGCTCTGCGGGTCGAGCGGGACGAGCTGGTCCGGGTCAGGGCCGCCACCAGCGCCGCCACCGCCACCCCGCCCGAGGTCCGCGGTCGGCTCCTGCTGCTGGTGCCGCCGCCGCCGGACGCAGCCCGACGAACCGTCGAACGGCTGCGGGGCGAGATCGCCCTGCAGGCCCGCCTGGCCATCGACTCCACCCTCCTGCACCTCGACGTGGCACCGCCCACCCCCGTCGTCGGCGACGGGCCCGCCGCCGGGAGCCCCGATGGCCGCGGCGGCGACGGGCTCCCCGGTGCGCCGGGACCCATGCCGGGACGCTGGGGCTCCGACGACGACCTGCCCGGCGCCCCCCAGGGGACGGGGCGTCCGGGGACCCGCTTCCCCAGCCACGTCGGCCGTCGGGACGACGGCGCCACGCCCGCCCGGCCCCGCACCGCCCCCGACGACGACCTCCCCCGATGACCGCACACCTGATGGCCGCACAGCCGACGACCAGCCCCGATGTTCGACGACCCCCGCCACCGGCGGTGGGAAGAGGTTTCCAACCATGGCGATGACACCGATGATCGTGATCGGCTGCGGAGGCTCGGGGGGCAAGGTGATCGCCTCGTTGCGGCGCACCCTCGAGGTGCAGCTGCGCAGCAAGGGCTGGGACGAGGGCATCCCCGACGCCTGGCAGCTGCTGTACGTGGACACCCCTTCCAGCCAGGAGGTGAACCTCGACTACGGCGAACCCGTGCCCGCCACCGACTACGTGTCGGTGTCCAACGGCCAGGACGTGTACCGCCACGTGGACCACGCGGTGATGCAGGCGGCCGGGCCCCGTCGCATCGACCGGTTCATCGGCTGGCGGCCGTCACCGTCGTTGGGCATCCCCGTCAGCAAGGGCGCCGGCCAGTGGCGGGCCGTGGGCCGCATCGCCGCCTTCAACGGCCTGCCCGCCGTGGCCCGCCGCATCGAGGAGGCCGTGGGGGAGACGGTCGGGGGCCGCTCCCAGCTCGAGCGGCTGGGCGCCCTGGTCGGTGATCCCGCCCCCATCGCCGATGACGCCTTCGTGGTCGTGGTCTCCTCCCTGGCCGGGGGCACCGGAGCCGGCATCTTCCTCGACGTCTGCGACGTGATCCGCTCGGTCGAACCGGCCCTGCAGAGCCGCATCGCCGGGGTGCTGTTCACGGCCGAGGTCTTCCGGGACCTGCCCAACGTGCCCGGGGTGCAGCCCAACACCCTGGCCGCGCTGGCCGAGATCATGGCCGGCTACCTCGACGCCGACCGTGGCCTGGAGTCGCTCTACGACGGGGTGGTGGGGAACCGGGCCCAGGTCATCAGCCGGGCCGGCATCAACTACCCCTTCGTGGTGGGCATGTCCACCCTGAGCGGCACCCAGCTCGAGCGCATCCCCGACGCCTACCGGGCCGTGACCGAGACCCTGGCGGCCACGCTGCTCAACCCCCGGGTGACCGAGAGCATGCTGGCCCACCAGGCCACGAACTGGGTCAACGAGCAGTCGACCAACACCGTGCCCTGGGCCTTCGGCAACGCTCCCCGCCTCGACGGCGGCGTCATCGAGTCGGGCGTCGTGTCCTCGTTCGGTTCGGCCCGGCTCTCGGTGGGTTCCGCCCGCTTCGGCGAGTACGCCGTGCACCGCCTGGCCCGCTCGGTGGTCGAGTACCTGCGCGACGGCTACATCGCCTACGGCCGCGAGCTCCTCAACGACGCCCAGGCGTCCCCCGAGCAGATCGTCACCCACCTCGTCGCCGCCCACGGCCTGTCCTTCGTGGACAGCTGCGGCCTGCGCGAGCTCGACGACCCCGAGCTGGCCGGCACCGAGCACAACCAGGTCCTCGAAGCCATCGCCCCCAAGGACGAGCTCGACGCCGCCTGGGTCGAGTGGTGCACGGCCGTGCAGCGCGAGCTGGCCACCCAGCCGGCCAGCAACTCGGCCGACTGGCAGCGCCAGATCAGCAGCGTCGTGCAGCTCCGGGAGCGGGGCTTCTGCGACGCGGTGTCCCTGCGCGGCCAACAGAGCGTCGAACAGCTCCGGGCCACCCTGCCCGACCGCGTCCTCGAGCAGGTGTCCCAGACCGTGGCCCAGTACGGCGTACCCGTGGCCCGGGCCCTGGTCGTCTACCTGGGCCAGCACGGTCTGGGTGCCATCAGGCAGCTGCGCGACCAGGCCGCGGGGGAGCGTTCCCGGGGTGGGACCGCCCTGCAGCGCATGGGGGAGGCGTTCCAGGACGCCGGCAGCATGAAGCTGACCGCCGACCACCAGGCCGTGACCGTCGCCGTCCGTTCCGCCGGCGGTGGCGCCTACCGCGAGGCCCGGGCCCGGACCATGGACGCCACAGCGGCGTTCCTCAAGGACTTCTCCGACCACGTGCTCACCCGCCTCGTGGACATGCTCGACCAGGTCCAGGGCCAGCTGGCCACCAAGGCGGCCAGGGAGCGGGTCAGTGGCTGGCCCGGTGACCAGGGCGTACCTGACCAGTTCGCCCCGCCACCCCTGGAGTTCTGCCTGGTCCAGGCGACCGAGTGGCCCCGTCTGCACGAGCGGCTGCTGGCCGCGACGACCAGGAAGGAACCCGGTCCCGGCAACTCGGCCGAGGTGGCCCGTCGCCTGGTCGGTGGCGGCGGCTTCACCACGGTCCGCGACGGCCACAAGGACGTCGTGGGTGCCGCCTTGACCCTGACCGAGCCGTGGACGGGCGGGCCCGTGCGCTTCGAGGCCCGCTTCAGCGTCGACGACGTCGCCGAGCGCGCCCGCCTGTGGCTGGCCCGGCCCGGGAGCGTGTTCGGCGACTTCCTCGACCAACGCCTGGCTGGCTACCTGTCAGGCGTCGCCAACGGCAAGCCCGTCCCCGACCTCGCCGACCGCCTCGACCGGTTCAAGGACGGTCTGCAGAAGACCCTGCGCAGCGCCACCCCGCTCGTCCACATCGACCAGGCCGTCTTCCGCCGGGTGCACCCCCGCTCGGCCATGTCGGGGGCCACCATGACCACCCTCATCGCCGAGCAACTGCCCCTGCCCTCGGGTCCGGCCCGGGACATCGCCGAGCAGGTGCTGCGCACGTACCTGCCCCCAAATCGCCCCATCGAGGAGTACTTCGGCGACGGCACCGGCGACGTCGAGGGCGTCCTCTACGTGAGCCGCCTGGCTGGGGCCGTGCACCCGGCCACGGTGACGTCCCTGACCGCTCCCATCGCCCAGGGCTGGGGGGCGGTGCGGTCGAGCGGTTCGGTGGCCGGCTTCTGGAACAACCGCCGGGCCCGGCTGCTCGACGAGTTCTGCCCGGTCAGCCCGCCGGTGCTCGACCGCATGATCCAGGGCTGGTTCGTCGGTCGGTTGACCGGGGTCATCGCCGCCCCCGAGCCCCACACCGGGTTCGAGATCGGCTACGAGGAGAACGGTCGGGTCAAGCGGGCCCGCTTCCCCTGGCCCCTGCTGTGCCCCATGCCCGAGGACATGACCGATCCGTCCCGCCGCCGTGAGTGGCTGCCCGCCCTGCTCGAGACGCTGGTCGTCAGCTTCGTGCTCGTGGCCAGCGACCCCGAGATCGTCGACGGCTACGACCGCATGTGGAAGCTGGGCGGGTCGAGCGCCCTGCGGCAGTGGATCACCGAGGGGAGGGTCGACGGGGCCATCGTCGCCCCCCAGCTCGAGGGGGCGTCGGCCGAGGACCGCAAGGAGCGCCTGCTCGACGCCCTCGAGCAGCTTCGCCGGCCCTACGAGCTCGAGGCCAGTGCCAAGGTGGTGCTCGACCTCGACCCCGACAACTTCGCCCGCATCCCCTACGGGTTCGAGCTCTACCCCCGCTTCGCTGCGGCCCTCGACACCCTCGAGGCCGGCATCTCCACCGTGTCCACCGGGGTCGGCGAGCTCGGATGACGGCCAGTGCCATCGTGGTGCTGCCCGCGGGGGCTGACGGCGTGCGCGACCGGCTGGGCGACCTCTCCCACCAGGGCCTGCTGCGTCCCGTCGTTGTCGTGGACGAGGGCGGCGGGGCCGCGGTGCTCGACGGTGGGCGCTACGAGGCGGCCAGCTTCGACGCCCTGCTCCGGGGACGTGCCCTCGAGGTGGTGCGCTTCGTCGCCCTGCGTCTGTCGGCCCCGCCGTCCGCCGTCCAGCGTGCCCTGGAGGTCGACCTGCACGACCGGTTGGCCGGGCGCACCCGGTCGGCCAACGTGCGGCTCGACGCCATCAGCCTCACCGTGCTGGCTGCGGGCACCCTGGTGGACCCGGCCATGCTGCACGGCGGCTGGAAGGCGAACGTGGTGCTGGTGCCCGAGGACGGCGCCGGTTCCACGGGCTTCCTGGCCGTCGACCTCGACGACGCCCACGTCGAGGTCATGGCCGTCTCGGCCCTGACCCTGGTGGCGGGGTTGTGGTCGTGGATGGCGGCCGGCGTCCTCGACGACGAACGGTCGACCCAGGTCGAGGAGCGGGTGTTCCTGCGCTTCGCCCGCTGCTTCCAGCGGGTCCTCGACGCCGGCGACCTCACCGCCCGGCTGGTCGGGGGGGCCATGGCCCCCGGTGGCGTGTGGCCCCTGCCCGAGGGGTGCGTGCCCCACGGCGCCCCCGCCGATGCCGTGGAGCGGCTGGCCGAGTCGGTCACCGCCGCGCCCGAGGTGTCCCTCACCTTCGTCCCCTACCTCGACCCCTTCCCCGAGGTGAAGGCGGCCCGGTTGGGCATCTGGCCGTCGATCCGGTTGTTCTGGCGCCACTTCGCCCGCCACCTGCGGGGCCTGCCCGGCCAGGCCGCGACCGAGCTCCAGGACGGCCTCGAACGCAGGGTCGAGCACTTCGTCCAGCAGCGCACCTTCGGCGGCGACAGCTCGGTCGTGGTGCGGGTGTCGCGTCGGGCCCGCTCGGGCGACGAGATGGTCAACGCCTCGGCCCGTCTCGACCTGCTGCGCTCGTTGCCCGCGGTGAACCCCCCGGCACCGGTGGCCGTGCCCGACGTGTGGGCGCTCGTGCGCTCGGTGGCCTTCGGGGCCGTCGACGGCGGGGACTTCACGGGTTCGATGGCCGGTGGGGAGCTGCTGTGGCACCAGCAGCGTGCCGTCCTCGACGACCGGTCCCTGGTGGCCGTCGATCCCGGCCCCCTCGGGCGCGGCCTGCGCTTCGTGCTCAGCGCCGGCGAGGTCGAGGCCCTGGGGGTCGAGTCCCGGGGAACGGTGCAGCTGCGGGGGCACGACGTGGTGTCGGCCCGGTTGTTCGACACGACGCTCGAGGGTGCCTACGGAGACGCCGCGGCCCCGCCGGCCATCGACCCCCCTGCGGCTGTCGACGCCACCGCGGAGGCGCCCGCGGCCGACGGGGTCGAAGGCGTCGACGGGGTCGACGGGGTCGACGGGGTCGACGGGGTCGACGGGGAGGCGGCGCCGACCGGCCCCATCTCGGCCGCCTCGGCCGGTGCCCGGCTGGTGACCCTGGACCAGTTGCGGGTGCGCTTCGAAGGCTGGCGCGGTGAGCGCCGCCACACCCTGGTGTGGCGCCTGGGTGAGCGGGTGGCCGACGGCATCAGCGCAGCGTGGTCCGACTTCGAGGCGTCCGGTGCCACCTTCGAGCGGTTGCACGCCGAGCTGGCCGGCAAGAAGGGCAAGGCCGGTGACCTGCAGCGGGAGATGCGCCGTCGGGTCGTCCTCGCCGGCCTGCTGGCCGTGGTGCTGGCCCTGGGGTTCGTCGCTGCCTACCTGCGATCATCACCCCGCTTCGCCATGTTCTTGACCGCCGCCGCCGTGTTCGGGACCACCTTGTCGTCCTTCGCCTTCCTGTCCACGGCCCGACGCCTGACCCGCCTCGAGTTCCGCCTGCGCCAGCTGCAGTCCCTGCCCGACCGCATCCTGGACCGTCGGCGGCACGCGGCCGAGGAGGCGGCCCGGCTCACCTACCTCAACGAGCAGCTCATCGACTGGGCCGACGTCATCGCCATGACCGTGCACCGGCCCTGGGGCGATGCCGGGCGGCCCGCGGTCTCGGGCTCGTGGTCGGAACCCACCGGCGTGCACGCGTTCGCCTGTGGCGGACCGGCCATGGACGATCCCGCCATCCAGGGCGAGGAGCTCCGCCTGCGTCGGGTCCTGGTCCGCCGCAGCTGGGCCTCGGGGGTGTTCGCCCGCCACGTGGTGGCGTGGCAACGGGGCTACGCCCGGTCATCGGTGGGATCGGCCCTGGGTGCGCTCGACCCCGCGGCCGACGCCTCGCCGTCGCGCCGACCCCTGGGTTCGGTGGCCGACGGTCCCGAGGTGTACCGGCCCCGCATGCAGTTCTGCCTGGACGTGGTGCAGGAGCGCCACGCCGCCGGGGTGCGCGACGCCCTGGCCGGTTCCCTGCGAGACGCCGTCGACGACGGGCCCGCTCAGGCGCTGCTCGGCTCGGTCACCAGCGACATCGCCGACCTCGACGGGGCCACGGCCGACGACTTCCTGGCGTCCATCGTGGAGACGTCACCGCTGCCCGATCTCCGCGACTACGTGGAGTATCGGGTGGGGGGCCCGCCTGCCAGCGTCGAGCTGAGCGTGTGGGGTGTGTCCGACGCCGTCACCCGACGGCCGCCCACCGACGGGGTGGTGCGGCGACGCATGCCCCTGGGTGGGCTGTCGCGCCGCTTCGTACTGGCTGCGTTCCGTGTGGACCTGGGCGCCCTCCTCGAGCTGCCCGAGGCCACCCTGGCCGTGCCCGGAGCCCCGTCCGTGCTCGATCTCACCGGGCTACCCAACGGCCAGTCGGCCGGCAGCGCCGACCGCTTCGGCTGATCCTCGGGGATCGGTGGCGGCAACGGGACACGGTCCGGCATGCACCTCAGGTCGGTTCTGCAACGCGAATCGCGCCGGGGGGAGACATCCCTGGCGCCACAATGTATGGGGTGACCGTGTTCCTGATCTTGGGCATCGTCGGTCTGGCCGTGCTGGCCCTCGCCCTCGTGTTCGGTGACGCCCTCGACGGCCTGGTGGGCGACCTCGACCTGGGCGACGGGCTGTTCTCGCTGCCCGCCATGGCCGGGGCGGTGGCCGCCTTCGGTTTCGCCGCCGCCGCCGTCAGCGCGTTGGGTGCACCCAGCGCGGTCAGCCTGGTGTCGGGGGCGGTGGCCGGTGCCGGGGTGGCGTGGATGACCGGTCGGCTGACCCGGGCCGTCCTGCGCATGCCCACCGATCCCACCCTGCGCCAGGGTGACCTGGTGGGCCGGCCCGCCCGGGTGGTCAACGACATCCGCCCCGGCCAGCTCGGCGAGGTCCTCGTCCGCCACGCCGGCCAGTCCCTCAAGATGTCGGCCCGGGCCGCCCGTGACCTGCCCGTGGGTTCCGAGGTCGTGGTCATCGAAGCCGAATCACCCACCACCGTGGTCGTCGAAGCCGCGGAAGACTTCTGGAGGAGCCCGTCTTGAGCCCCCTGCTCATCGCACTCGTAGGCCTGGTCGCCACCCTCGTGCTGGCCGTCGGCCTGGTGCTGTCGCGCATCAAGGTGGCCGGTCCCAACCAGGCGTTCATCATCACCGGCCGCAAGGGTCAGGCCGTCACCAACCCCCAGACCGGCGAGATCACCACCGACCTGTCGGGACAGAAGGTGGTCATGGGGGCCAGTGTCTTCGTGGTCCCCTTCGTGCAACGCCTGGCCGTGCTCGACCTCACCTCCCGCCAGATCCCCGTGACCGTGCCCGCGGCCATCTCCCGCAACGGCATCCGCTGCTCGCTCGAGGGCGTGGCCGTGGTCAAGGTGGGGGGCAGCGAGGACCTGATCCGGGCCGGTGCCCAGCGCTTCCTGGGCCAGCAGCAGCAGATCGACGCCTTCACCAAGGAGGTCCTGGCCGGCAGCCTGCGGGCCATCGTCGGCCGCCTCACCGTCGAGGAGATCATCCGGGACCGGGCCCGCTTCGCCAGCGCCGTGGCCGAGGAGGCCGAGTCCAGCCTCACCAACCAGGGCCTGGTGCTCGACACCTTCCAGCTCCAGGACATCCAGGCCGAGGGCGAGTACCTGCGCGACCTGGGCCGTCCCGAGGCCGCTCGGGCCGAGATGGAAGCGGCCGTGGCCGAGGCCGCCGCTCGGCGTGAGTCCGAGCAGGCCCGCCTCAAGGCGGAAGAGGAGATCGCCCTGGCCCAGCGCCAGCTGTCGCTCAAGGAAGCCGAGATCAAGGCCCAGACCGACGCGGCGGTGGCCGAGGCCGCTGCCGCTGGTCCCTTGACCCGGGCGGCCCGCGACCAGGAGGTGCTGGCGGCCCAGGAACTGGTGGCCACCCGCAAGGCGTCGCTCAAGGAGCGTGAGCTCGACACCGAGGTGCGTCGCCCGGCCGACGCCGAGCGCTACACGGTCGAGCAGCGGGCCGCCGGTCTGAAGTCGACGGCCATCGCCGAGGCCGAGGCCCGCAAGGCGTCCACCATCGCCGCGGCCGAGGCCAAGGCCGAGGAAAGCCGCCTGGTCGGCGCCGGTGAGCGCCAGCGTCGCGAGGAGCTGGCCAAGGCGGCCGAGATCGAGGTGCGCACGCAGGGCGAGTCCGAGCGCGGCCGCCGCCAGGCCATGGCCGAGGCGGTCAAGAGCGAGGGCGAGGCCGAAGCCGCCGCCATCGCGGCGCGGGGCCAGGCCGAGGCCGAGGCCATGCGGGACAAGGCCGACGCCTACGCGCGCTACGGCGACGCCGCCGTGGTCGACCTGCTGGTGGCCTCGCTGCCCGAGATCGTGCGGGCGGCGGCCGAGCCCATGTCCAACATCGACAAGCTCACCATCGTGTCCACCGACGGTGCCGGGGCCCTGTCCCGCACCGTGTCCGCCAACGTGGCCCAGGGCATGCAGATCACCAGCGACCTCACCGGGGTCGACCTCGGTCAGCTGCTGAAGGCGCTGGCCAACCGGGTCGGCGGTGCCGACATCGGTGACAGGTTCGGTGATGCCGACACCACCAAGGCACCCCCGCCCCCCCTGCCCCCCTCGCTCACGGAGCGCTGAGCGCCGGCGAGCTCGTCGCCGCAGTGCCAGCATGAGGGGGTGACCGCACGGGGGCTGTCGTTGTTCGACACGGCCATCGGCCGGTGCGCGGTGGTGTGGGGGGAGCGGGGCATCACCGGGGTGCACCTTCCCGAGGCGTCCGAGGCCCGGCTGCGGGCCCGCCTCCGTCGCACCGATCCCGGCGTGCCCGAGTCGATCCCACCCCCGGCCGTGCAGGATGCCGTGGACCGCATGGTGGCCCTGCTCGACGGCGGTGCCGACGACCTGGCCGACGTGGTGCTCGACCTCGACGGTGTGTCGCCCTTCGAGCGCGACGTCTATGCCTTGGCCCGGGCCATCCCGCCGGGGGAGACCTCGACCTACGGGAAGGTGGCCGCTCGGCTCGGTGATGTCGGCGCGGCCCGGGCCGTGGGCGGGGCGCTGGGTCGCAACCCCTGCCCCATCATCGTCCCCTGCCACCGGGTTGTGGCCGCCGGCGGTCGCATGGGCGGCTTCTCCGCCCCCGGTGGCGCCGACACCAAGCGGCGCATGCTGGTCATCGAAGGCGCGGCCGCCGCCGGCCCGCCCACGCTGTTCGACGCCTGAGACGTTGCCGGCGCCCCGCGCTGGGGCCGCGGAGCGCAGCACCCCGGACGATGACAGCGCAGGTCAAGGGCAACATCGGGCGGGTGCCGATCGGCGAAACCGCCGGCTCACACGCGGGAAACCGGAGGGACCCGGCGGGCAGGCAGCGTGGTCGCCATGAAGCCTGCACCAGGTCGGCGTCCGATCACCCACCCGGCCGCCCCGCCGACCGACCGGTGAGTGGGGCTGTCAGCGCCCCCGCCAGCCGCACCCCGTCCCGCACGTTCCGGTCGCTCGCCAACGTCAACTTCCGCAAGTTCTTCATCGGTCAGGGCCTGTCCCAGATCGGCACGTGGATGCAGATGGTGGCCGCGGGCATCCTCGTGCTGCGCATCACCAACTCGGGCGTGGCCCTGGGCCTGATGGCCGCGGCCCAGTTCGGGCCCACCCTGGCCTTCGGGGCCTGGGCCGGCGTCTCTCCGACCGCCTCGACCGCCATCACCTGTTGCTGGGCGTCAACGCCGTGGGCGCCGTGGTGGGCACGGCCTTCGCCGTGGTCGTGGCGGCCGGCATCGACCAGATCTGGCTGATCTTCCTGCTCAGCGTGATGGCGGGCACGGTCAACGCGTTCGAGAGCCCGGCCCGGCGGGCCTTCGTCACCGACCTGGTGGGCGACGACCTGATCCAGAACGCCACCGGCTTGAACTCGACGGTGATGACGGGGGCCAAGGTCGTCGGCCCCGCCGTGGCGGCGTGCTCATCGCGGGAGCCGGCATGAGCTGGTGCTTCATCATCAACGCCATGTCCTTCGGGCCCCAGCTGCTGCTGTTCCTGGCCATCGACCGCTCCAAGCTCCACCAGGGCGTCCGCCCCCGCCGGGCCCGGGGACAGGCTGCTGATCGGTGGCGGCCGGCGCGTGAAAGTCGCCTTCGAACGCCTCGACCAGCCACGCTGGGGTGTCGTCGAAGTCGTCGGCCGAGTGGATCTGGCCCCGTCGGAGGCCTGGCCGGCGACGTTCGCCATGGTCATCGGACGGCACGGTCCCAGTGTACGTCCCTGACCGCAGAGGGTGGTGGAACCGTGTCGGCCGCCTGACCGGCTGATCGGCGCCCGGGCCGGGTAGCGGCGAATCGACGTCGAATCGACGCTAAGGGCCCGCTCTTGCACCCAGGACACGCAGCTCAGGCCCGATCACCAGCACTTCTGCCAGCAGGCGTTCCTCGTGGACGATGCGTCGATCGTGGTCGAAGGCGGCCTGCAGGGCCGGGTCCCAGGGGGTGGCGGGGGCGGGACGGGGATCGACCGGCAGGATCACGCCCTCGCTGTCGGCGACGGCCAGCGCGGCGCGGTAGTCATCGGCATCCATCCGCCACGGGGTGCAGCCGGCGCAGGCCATGCGGGCGCAGATGGCCAGCCCGGCGCTGTCGAAGTCGCCGTGGTAGCGCAGCCGGGCACCCGAGGCCGCCAACTGGGCCACCAGCAACTGCACGGTGCCCGAGGGGTTGCCGTTGGTGGCCACCACGGTCACCGAGGAACGTGTCTGGGCCGCGGCCTCGACCACCCGGGGGTTCTCGACCACGAGCACGTCGACCCCGGATGCGACCGTGGGGTGGGTGCGCAGGGCGAGCTGGCTCAGGTGGAGGGGGACGCCGAGGTCGGTGGCCGCCCGGCACAGCTCACCCAGGGGACCGGGAACGACGAGGTTCCAGGTGAGGACCGGGGCCGACACCAGGTCGAGGTGCACACCGGCCTGCTGCCACAGTTGTTGGGCGTCGGCCTCGCCGGCCTGGTGGCCCAGGGCCCGGGTCACCGCGGCCTCGATGCGGCTGCCCCGGTCGAGGGCGTGGGCCGAGCCCAGCACGGCGGCGGCGAGATCGGTCCGGCTCACCGGCCCGTCGCCATCGGACGTGGTCAGGCGGTCGAGCACGGCCCGCACCGATCGCACCAGGTCCACGGCCCCGTCGATGTCGAGGCCCCGCAGCCCGCCGGCTCGGATGACCTGGTCGGCCCAGGCCGGGGCCCAGCTCTCGGCCCAGGTCGACGCCTCGGCCCGGGCCGCGTCACGGGCGTCGCGCCCGGCCATCCGGGCGGCCCGCCGCGAGGCCGGCTCGGGCGACACCGGGTGGCCCAGCACGGCCAGCGCCGTCGGCAGGTCGTCGCCCACGCCCAGTGCGGCCAGCGCCGCCTCGAGCACGTCGAGGCGGACGGTGGCCCCCGGGGCCCGGCCGCCGAGCAGGGTGCCCAGGGCCAGGCGCCCGCCACTGCTCAGTTCGGGCACCGACACCCGTCCCCGGTTGGCCACACCCTGGCGTTCGAGACGCTCCCGCACCCGCGCCCACAGCTGGTCGAGGGCGCCGTCGGTCAACGACGGCCACCGGCTCACCACAGCTCACCCTGCACGTCGGCATCGACGCCGGCCGCTCCCGCCGCCGCCGGTTCGACGGCCCGGAACCGGCTGGCCGCCGCCAGCAAGGTGACCATGGGCTCGCTGGCGCCATCGACCTGTCGGCCGCGCTGATCGATGCGGACCAGGCGCAGGGAGACCAGCAGGTCGAGGACCCGTCGGGTCAGGCGCTCGGGTGCGGTCACCAGGTCGTTGGCCCAGCGGCGGGCGTGGAGCGCGGCCAGCTCGGCCACCATCGCGGCCACCTTGCGCTCCGGGACCGGCCCCGGTCGGTCCGGCCCGCCGTCCGCGCCGGTGTCCGGCTGGTCGCCAGGGAGGGCACCGAGGCGCTCGATCAGCAACAGGGCGGCGTGGCCCACGGTGCCTCCGGCGGGGAAGCGCAGGTCAGCCAGGGATCCGGTGGGGTCGATGGCGGCCACACCCTCGGCCCGGGCTTCGAGGACGAGCCCGAACATCTCGTCGAGCAGCCTCGACTCCTCGCCCAGCCGGCGGCGGAGCTCAGCCCACTCCTCGTCGTCGACGTCGTCGCGGTACACCACCGGATCCTCGACCAGCCGGGCCCGCAGCCACTGGCGGGTGGCCGGGCGGCGCTCGGCTCCGGCCAGCAGGTCCGCGGGTCGGTCAACCCCGACCATGGCGGGCTGGGGTAGCAGGGCGATGCGGTCAGGTCGCAGCCTGAGCACGGCGTCGGCACCTTCGTCGGTGGCGTAGGCGTCGACCCGGGCGTGCAGCTCGGCGGCCAGGCCACCGTCGATCATCCAGCGCAGCACGGCCACGAGCGCCCGCCGCTCGGTGGCGTCACCGGCCAGGGCCACCTCGGCTTCGGCCGCGGCCGACCGCACCCCCTCGATCAGGTCACGCAGGCTGATCACGGCGGGACCGGCGGTGGTGGTGGCCAGGACCAGGGCCAGCAGCACGTACTCCAGCTGGGTGAAGGCCCGGTCGCTCTGGGCGCGCAGCGGCCGGGTCTGGGGCACGGTCGTCGACTTGAACAACCGGGCCGAGTCGGACTCGACGTGGAGGCGGTAGCCCAGGCGCTGGGTGAACCAGCGGTCGAGCTCGGCCTCGTGCCGGCGGATGAGGCGGAAGGCGTCGGCGTCGTGCTCCAGGCAGGTGAGGGGGTGTTGCAACAGGTGGCGGGCGGCCACCCGGCGCTCGATGCCGCCCTGGGGGTCGTCAGCCACCGAGCCCGCCCCCGCCCTGGTGATCGGCGACGGCGGGGGCCAGGGCCACCTGCAGGTCGAGCAGGGTCAGACGACCCTCGGGGGACCCCACGACGGTGGCCCGGCCCGGGGATCGCTCGACCCGGCAGCTCACGGTGCCGTCGGTCCACTCCTGGCTGCGTCCGCCCACGCCCAGCCGGTGCACGGTGCGGCTCACCAGGTGCTGGAGCCGGGCCAAGGCTGCGTTCGACACGTCGGACCCGTCGACGGCGACCAGGGCCAGCAGCTCGGCGTCCACCCGGCGAGCGGCTTCGAGCTCCCGTTCGCGCTGCCACGCGAGCTTGCGTCGGGCCAGGGTGTGGTCGGCCATGGGCGAGGCCCGGCCCCGGTTGGTGGTGTCGCCCCGCTCGCGCAGGGCGACGGGCACGGGCGCCCGGGGCCCGTCCCACCACGACGTCGTCGCCCCCGCGGGGTCCTCGGCGTCCTCGGCCAGGGTCCCCCAGTGTCGGGCCGGGTACAGGCCGAAGGCGGCGGCGGCCAGGCGGGCCGCGGCGGCCGTGTCGGGGGCGGCCCCGAACCAGCGGGCAAGGCGCAGGAAGTCGGACCGCCGTGACGAGGCCCCCACACCCACCCTCGACAAGCGCGTGAGGTTGAGGGTCAGGGTGCGGATGGCGGACACGGCTTCGCCGGTCAGGCGCTCGATGCGCGAGGGTAGGCCGGGCACCCCCACGAACCAGCCCGCCAGCAGGTCCCAGTCGGCGACCGTGGACCCCGGGGACCGGGTCACCGCCACCGCCGCCCCCAACCCGGCGTCCTCGACCCGGCTGGCCAGGCCCCGGTTGGCCCGCTCGACGATGGTGGCCACCCCGGGGCCGAGCTCGGCCAGTCGGGCGCCGATGGGTCGCGACGTGCGCTCGATCTCGTCGAGCCGTTCCGCCACGTAGCCGACGAGGACGTCGGCGAAGAAGGAGAACTCCTCGGGGGTGAGGTCGTAGCGGCTCTGCCACTGGTTCACCGCGGCGAAGAACTGGGTGATCTCGCTGGTGAAGGCCTGGTGGGGGTCGAAGACGGCCCGGACCAGGTCGGCCAGCAGGGCGGGGTCCGCGGTGGCCACGTCGAGGGCGACCAGGGCCACGAGGGCGTCGCGCAGGGCCCGCAGACGGCTGGTGGACACGTCGCCCACCTCGTCGACCCGGCTGAGCACCCCCTCGACGGCGTCGTGGACCTCCTGGCCGGCGCGGGTGATGAGGTAGCGGTTGCGACGTCGGTAGTAGTCGCTGAGGCTGGTGGGGCTGCCGACCGAGGACGACACCGTGAGGTTGCCCCAGCGGCGCAGGCTCTCCAGGCGCTCGGCGACCACGGCGCCGTCGAGCACGGTGCCCTGGGCCACCAACCGGGCCGTGACCTCCTCGGGGGAGAACTCCGAGAAGAAGGTGCCGGCGAAGACGGCCATGATGGCCCGGTACTGGCGCCACTCCTCGCCGGTCACGTAGCGGAACAGGAGGCGCCCGGCGTCCTCGCCGTCGGCGGGTCGGTCCGATGTGGTCACGGCAGGCTCACGGGTGCACCGAGGCGGCCGGCTGGCGACGCTGCCCGTCCCAGCGGGAGTGCTCGAGGACGATGACCCCCAGGTCGGCGTCACGCAGCACCTCGGTGATGGCCAGCTCGGGCACCGTCCCATGGGTGCCCCACAGGCGTTCGCTGGTGGCGATGAAGTCCAGGTCGAGCTGGACCAGCAGGCCGAACAGCTTGGCGTGGTTGTCCTCGGACACCTTGGCGAAGGCGTCGTCGAGCAGCACGAAGCGGGGCGCAGTGGCGTCCGTGGCGGCCAGAGCGTCGCACGAGGCGGCCACGGCGGCGAACAGGGGCAGGTAGGACACCATCTTCTTCTCACCCTCGGACAGGGCGGTGCGCCGGGTGAGCTGTTCGTCGCTGCGGCCCGGTCGGTGCAGGACCAGGCTCATCCGGTGCCAGCTGCGGTAATCGAGCACGGCGCCGATCAGGTCCCGGTAGGGGGAGTCGGGGTCGACGCGGCGGGCGTCGGCGATGCGTGCCGCCAGGGCCGCGGCCAGCTCACGGTCCTGCTCGGCCGTGCGCAGGTCGGGCGGGCGGGCGAGGAGCTCCATGGCGGCGAGCACGTCGGGCTCGAGGTCGTCCCGGCGTCGCCAGCGCAAGGACACCCCGATGCCCTGGGACGTGGTGATGGAGTCGAGGCGGCGGTTCATGAGGCCGACCAGCTCGTCGGCGGCGTGCAGCTTGGCCGCCACCTCCCGGGCGATGAGGCCCTGCAGCAGGTTGCGCAGCGCCTGGTCCTGTTTGGCGGACAACAGGCTGGTCAGCTGGTGCAGCTGGACCCGCACCCGCACGGTGGCGTCAGCCAGGGTCATCCGCCCCAGGGGACCGACGACCTCGACGTGGAGGGGCAACGCCGCGTCGGGCTGGCGGTCCTCGGCGTCCCACCCCGCACCCAGGGCATCGCGCCGCTGGCGCAGCGACTGGCGGACCCCGTCGGCGCCGACCTCGACCGCCGGCACCGGGATGGCGGCGCGTACGGCTGCGGCCAGTTCGGCCACCCCCTGCGGCGTCTCGGCCACGGCCGGGAAGCGGGGCGGGGCGTAGCCGACATCGGCTTCGGCTTCGGGTTCGGCATCGGCGTCGTGAGCGGCGGCGTCGGCCAGGCCGGGCACGGCCAGGGCGAGGCGCAGTCGGGGGAGCTCGGCCACGCAACTGGTGTCGGCCTCCTCCCGTCGACGGCTGGCCTCGTGGTGGCGGGTCTCGGCGCCGTCGCGGGCGCCGCGGGCGTCGAGGTGGGCGTCCCGGGCGCCAGCCAGCGCGGCCCGGGCGCCGTCGAGGTCGCGCTCGGCCGCGGCCAGGGCCGCCACCACCTCGGAGTAGGCCAGGCCGATGGCGTCCTCCAGGGTGGCCAGGCGTGAGGCGAGCGGTCCGTGCTCGGCCTCGACGCCCTCGAGCTCGGTGACGCTGTGGGCATGGTCGGTCACGGCACCGGCCCAGGCCAGCCCCGTCTGGCGCCACCGGCCCACCGCCCGGGCCAGGGAGACCAGGGTGCCGCGCAGCAGGTCGCACTGGCCGGTGACCCGGCCCAGGGTGACCTCGATGCGGCGCAGGCCGGCCCGGTCGTGGGCCAGGCCCAGGGTGGCGGCCATGCGGTGGGCGGCGTCGACCGCGTCTCCGTGGGCGGCGTCGGCCGCGGCCAACGCCGCCTGGCGGGCCTGGCGTCGCTGGCGGGCCGCGCCGAGCTCGTCCTCGGCGTGCTCGGCCCGGGCCACCGCCGCGGTCACGGCGGCCGGTGGGGGCAGGGCCCGGCGCAGGGCGATGACCTGGTCCAGGGCGGCCTCCACCGCGGCGAGCCCGGCGTCGGTGCGCTCGACGGCGGCGCGGGCCTGGTCGAGCTGGGCGGCGACCTCGGCCCGTCGCCGTTCGAGGGCGGCGCGGCGGGCGGTGACGCCCACGTGTTCGGCCTCGGCCTTGTGGTGGCGGCCCCGGAGGACGCCGGTGCGGAACTCCCCGGCCGTGGTGACCACGGTGGGGCGATCCTCCACCGAGGCGACCAGGTCGGCGGGATCGGTGGAGATGGCGGCCAGCACGGCGGCCAGGGCCTGGGCGTCGACAGAGCCGTGCAGGTCGTCGGGCACGGTGACGGTCACCAGCGCGCCCAGGCGTCGGGCCACAGCGGGGCCGGCCCCGACGACGAGCTGCCCGTCGTCGAGGTGCAGCCCGCCGCCGGCGTCGAGCTCGGCCCCCAACAGGCCCGCCGCCTCCATGGCCGCCTCCAGGCCGGCCCGTGCCGCGTCGTCGAGGTCGGGGGCGAAGTCGACCAGGTCGGCCACACACGGGGTGGCCCGGGGCTGCTGCCAGGGCAGCGACGGCGGCTCGGGCACGCTGCGGGCCTGCAGGTCGGCCAGGGTGGCGGCCAGCTCGTCGAACGTGGCCTGCTCGCCCTGGAGACGCGACCGCAGCGTGGCCCGTCCGCTGCGGTGGTGCTCGGCTGCGCCCTCGACCCCCTCCAGCAGTGCGGCCACGATGTCGTCCCGGGCCCGGGCCAGGTCGGGCCCGTCGATGCCTCCCCGACCCGACCGCGCCAGGCCGTGACGGGCACGGTGGTCGTCGATGCTGTCGACCCAGGGGCCAAGGGCGGCCCGCCACGCTTCGGTGGTGGCGTCCAGGGATCGACGGGCGTCGGTGAACGTGGCCAGGGCGGCGGTGGCCGCCTCGTCGGCCAGCTGGTGGGCCTGTTCGGCGTCACGCAGGCGGGTCTCGGCCCGGTCGGTGGCGTCGAGGGCCTGGTGGACCTCGGCCACGTCGCCCAGGCGGACCTTGGCTCCTGCCCGCACGTCGGCCAGCGCAGTGGGGTCGGTGTCGAGCTCGAAGCCGTCCTCGGGCAGCTCGGCGTCGTCGACGGCGATGGGGCCACGGCGGCCACGCCCGACGGGGCCGCCCAGCACCCGGGTGGGTACGTGGGGGGCGTCGGGCGGCCGCACGGCGAGTCCGGCGGCCACGGCCAGATCACCGAGCTCGGACAGCTGGTCGGTGAGGGTGACCTGGTCGGCGTGGGCGTCGGCCGCGGCCGTGTCGAAGCCGGCCCGGGCGGTGGCCAGGGCCGCGGCCCGCCCCCTCACCCGGGCCCGCGCCGCGGTCAACGCCTTGTCGAGGGAGCGGACGTGGCCGCGCAGGTCCTCGAGCTCGGCACCGCGCTGGTAGGCGTCGGTGGCGCGGAGGGCGGCGATCTCCTGTGCCAGGCGACGCTCGTCGCCCTCGAACCCGGCCACCGCGGCCTGGGCGGCGGACAGGGCCGCGGTGGCGGCGTCGAGGTCCCGTCGGGTGGCACCTTCGTACTGTTGGGCGGCGTGACGGGCGGCGACCCGCTCGAGGGCGAGGTCGGCCCGTCGTCGCAGTTCGCCCCGGGCGTAGTTGCCGTAGAGCGCCTCGAGGGCGTCGAGCGTGGTGGCGGTGCGGGCCAGGTCCTCGACGTTGCGTCGATGCTCCTCGAGGTCCTCGAGCGGTTGGGCGGCGTCGTCGAGGGCGGCCTCGGACAGCTGGGGCAGGGCGTCCTCGAGGTAGCGGGGCAGGTCGAGGTCGATGCGGTCGCCGACACGGGGGCTGCGCACCACGTGCAGGAGGCGGATGTGCTGGTCGAGGTCGGCCCCGCCGTAGAGGCGGTTGCGGAGCTCGGTCCGGTACCCGCCCCGTTGCTCGGCGGTGAACACGGCGCCGGGCTCGAGGGCCACCCGCAGGGCGTCCACGCTGAGCGGCACCCGCCCCTCGACCAGGGCCACATCGATCCCCGGGCGGCGGTCGGTGATGAACCACCAGGTGGTGACCCGGTCGGTGGAGCGGTTGGCCCGGATCCCGCACCCGAAGGCGAGGTGCTCGGCATCCGGATCGTCCTGACCGCCGCGGCGCAGCTCGATCCACAGGTAGCCCACGGGTTGCTGCTCGTCGCGGCCCGACAGCATCCACGAGCGCAGGACGCCCGACTGCTCGCCGGCGGCGTCGATGCGTCGGGCATCGGCGTCGAGCAGGAAGGGCAGCAGCATGTTCATGGCCGTGGAATTGCCCGACCCGTTCACGCCCCGCAGCAGCAGCCGCCCTCCGGCGAAGGACAACGTCTCGTCGCCGTACTGGTAGACGTTGGTGATCCCGGCGCGGTTCAGCACCCACCGTTCGGGCATCGGACCAGCGTAGGCAACCGCCGTGACACGGTCGGGACCGGCGGTCCGCGGGCCTCTCATCAGAGGTACTTGCGACGCTCCAGCCCGCGCGGGGCGGAGAAGCCCCAGACGGGGGGAGGTAGAAGGTCGACAGGCGGTACCGGAGCACGGCCACGAAGGCGGTGTCCTCGGGCAGGCCGGCGCCCACCAGGCCGAACGTCAGGCCGCCTTCCACCACCCCGATGCCCCCGGGGATGGGCAGCAGGCCGGCCAGGAGGGACACGCTGACGTTCACCAGGACGATCTCGTGGACCCCGATGGGTAGCCCAGGGCCCGGGCGAACGCCCCCCAGGGCCAGGGCGAACAGCACCTCGCTGGCCACGCTGCCGTCGATGAGCATGGCCAGACGGCACAGGGAGCGCAGACCGCGCACGGCGCTGAACGCCTCCACGGACAGCCGCCGGACCCAGCCCACGATGACCGTGCGCCACCGGGGTAGGGCCAGCAGCAGCACCACCGCTGCGGCCACCCCGACGGCGACCACGATGGCCAGGACCTCGACGATGCCCGAGGCCGCGCTGGTGTCGAGGTCGACGTCGAGGGACAGCGGGGTGAGGAGGGTGAACCCGCCTCGTAGACCTTGACCACCAACGCCCGACCGCCATCGTCGCGGGCATCGACGAGGAACAGGCCGTCGCGCTGGCGGTCCGCCGCACCCAGGGAGTCGGCCCGGACCCCCAGGCCCTCCAGCGCTGCGGCTACGTCCTCCAGGCCGGGACGCCCCCGGCACGAGCCCAGCGCCAGGTGGACGACCGACGCGCTGATGGCGGCGACGACCACGGCGGCCGTCAGGGCCAGGCGCAGCGACGGGTAGACGGCGGGCCCCAGGGTGCGCAACGCGTCACCGGTGCGGGGCCAGTCGCCAGACACCCCCCGGGCCAGGACGAAGGCGGCGGCTACGGCCACCACCGCGGCCAGCACCAGGTCGCGCAGCACGGCGAAGCGGCGACGGACCAACGCCGCCGCCACGACCAGGGTGGCGGCCGGGGCCAGGGTGTCCACGGCGAGCTGCCACACCGCGTCGAGGCCGTCGGGGATGCTGTCGACGAAGGTCATGGCCGCCCGCTCGAAGCCGGCGGGGGGGAAGGCCACCAGGCTGAGCAGGGCCAGGCCGGTGACGGCGGCCACCAGGGCGAGGAGGTCGGTGGCCCGCCGGGCCCGGGGCTCCTCGATCCGGGTGGCGAACAGCCGGGGCCACCGGCGGGCGGCCGATGGGGCAGCGAGCGTGGGACCAGGGGCGATGTCGAGCGTGCCGGCTCATCTTGGCACCCCGAGTCTGCCCCCCCGGGTGCCCGGTCACCCCTGCGGGTCAGGCCCCGTCGGGGCCGGGGTGGTCGCCTGGCGGCCGGGGATGGGTTGGCGTCGGCTGTTCCCTGTGGTCGACCCTGGGTGGGTGACGGACATGAGCGGCGACGGCGGCGGGCCCGCACCGGGGGCCGCCGAACCGGACGACGTCGGCGCGGTGGACCTGCCCGGCCTGACCGTGCTGCGCCAGCTGGGGCGTGGGGGCACGACCGACGTGTACCTGGCCCGTCAGCACGACCTGAGGCGGATCGTGGCCGTCAAGGTCATCCGCACGGGGGTGGACGACGACACTGCGTGGCGGGCCTTCGTGCACGAGGCCCAGGTGGTGGCGCGGCTGGGCGGTCACCGCCACGTCCTCAACGTGTACGACGCCGGGCGCACCGCCGCCGGCCGTCCGTTCCTGGTGACCGAGTACCTCGACCGGGGCTCGTTGGCCGACGTCCTCGCCGCCGACGGGCCCCTGCCCGGGGCCGAGGTCGCTCGGATCGGTGTGGCGGTGGTCGAGGCCCTCGCCGCGCTCCACCAGCGGGGCATGGTCCATGGCGACGTCAGGGCCGGCAACGTGTTGTTGGGCTCGAAGGGCGCGGTGAAGCTGGCCGACTTCGGCATGGGCGAAGCCGACGAGGGCCCGTGGACCGATGTCCACGATCTGGCGGCGACGGTGGTGCACGCCCTGACCGGCCGGTCCGATGTCCGATCCGATATCGGGGCCGACGGCCCGACGTCTCCTCTGGTGCCCGTGGCCCTGGGTGCGGTGCTGGTCCGGGCACTGGCCGAGCGGCCGCAGGATCGCCCGTCGCTGCCGTCGCTGCGTGATGCGCTTGTCGCCGTCGCCGAAGGGCGGGATCCAGCTTCGCCGAGCGCGCCGGCGAGAGCGTCGCCCGACGGTGATCTCACCCGGCTGCTGCCGGCGAGCGGTGACGACAGCGCACCGACGGTGGCGCTCCCGATCGGTGCCGACACCGCCGTGTCACCCCTGGCCCCGCCGACACCCACGTCTGCGGTTCCGGCCGTCCCCGTCATCCCTCCGGTCATCCCGGACCCGGCGGCTGATCACACCCAGGCCGTCGCCGCGGTCGACGTGACCACGGGAGACCCCGGTCCGACGAGGGTGGTCCAGGTTCGGGGTCCCGGCCCAGCCGCTCGGCCGGTCCGGGGTCATCCCCGGCGACGTCGAGTCCCCGCTGTGGTCGCCGTGCTCCTGGTGTTCTCGGGTGCCGCCCTGGCCAGCGCCCTCGCCATCGCCGCCTGGCAGAGCCGCGGGGATGGGGCATCGGGACCGGAGGCGGCGGAGACGACGCTGGCCGATCCCGGTTCCACCACGACCGAGGTCCCGCCATCCACCGATCCGGCCGCGTTCCTGCGTGACTACTACGCCACCCTGGCTGCTGGGTCCTACGCCGAGGCGTACGCCCTGCTCGCGCCGGAGTTCGAGTCGGTGGGCTCCTTCGAGGACTACGCGGCCTTCTGGGAGGGGGTGGACGGGATCGAGGTCCTGGCCGTGGAGCCCGTGGGCGGGGGCGACGGCTGGCCTCGCCGCTTCAACTTGACCATGCGCTACACGATCGGGGACCGGGTGACCACCGAGCTCGACGAGCTGACCGTGCGACCCGGTGACGGGGGTCGGTTGCTGATCAGCGCGTACCGGGTCGTGACCACGCTCTGATGGTGGAGGGACAGATCCGTCCAGCCCAGAGGCCAACTTTGCCGCCACCGGTTTACGCGCGGATTGTGGTCAATTAACGTCACAGTGTGTCGAACCGAGCTCGGCGAGCGCCTCGGTGGCTGGGCATGCGGGCCGCGGCCCCGCTGACCGGCCTGGTCCTGGTGGCCGGTGGGGTGGCGCTGTCGGCGGCCCTTGCCCCGGCCCCCGCCGGGGCGGCGCCCCTGTTGCCGCCGGTGGGCATCGATCTGGTCGATGATCTGACCACGACCGTGCCCACGCTCGGCGACGAGGCCGCGCCGGCTCCTCCAGACGTGGGGCCGGAGGACGCCGGGTCCGGGGGTGTGGCCGTGCTCGAGGTCTTCGACCCCGTCGTCCCACCTGCCCTCGTCAGGGCGGTCGATGTCGTCGAGCCGGTCGTCGACCTGGTGGAGCCCGCCTTGACCGAGGTGGTCGAGCCGGTGCTCGACGTGGTGGATCCGCTGGTGGACGCGGTGGTCGAGCCGGTGCTCGACGTGGTGGAACCGGTGGTCGATGTCGTGGTCGAGCCGATCGTCGACGTGGTGGAACCGCTGGTGGACGTCGTGGTCCAGCCGATCGTCGATGTCATCGTGCCGGTGGTGGGACCAGCGGTCGACGCGGTCGTGCCCGTGCCCGAGGCCGTCGTCGAACCCGCGATCGCACCCCCTGTGGTGGCACCCGTGGCGGGCGGCCCCGAAGCCGTGGTCACTGCCGAGCCGACCATCTCGTCCGCTCCCGACGCCGCGCCTCCGACCGCCGTCCCCGTTCCAGAGCCGACACCGGGGAGCGGGACGACCTCGTCGCCACCGCCCTCGCCCGTAGCCGCCCCCGAGGTCCCCCTCGACCGCGGGCCGGGGTCGACGGACGAGGCCGACCCGGCGCCGTCATCGCCGGTGGGCCTGACCTCGAGCATCGCTGCGCCCATCCCCGAACCCTCGACCCCCGGCGTGGTCGCCACCCAGGTGCCGTCGCCCGGCACCGGCGCGGCCACGGGTGGGGCGTCGACGCTGTCGGCGTCGGGCACCGACGATCCGGTCGGCGATCTGTACGTCGTGCCGGCGGTGGGCGACTCGGCGGGGCCGGTGGCCGCGTCCACCGCGACCGCCGCCGGCCCAACGCGTCGGGGCCTGCTGCCCGACGCCGCTCGGGCCGTGAAGACGTTCACGTTCCCCCTGGTGCTGGCCCTTCTGGTGCTGGCCTTCCTGCTCGTGCAGGGTCGGCTCCCCGCCCGGGACCCCAAACTCGGGTCGGCGCCGGTCAGACCGCGGAGGCGTGGCGTGGGCCTGGCGTGAACGCCCTGGTCCCGCTGTCGACGCGCCTCGGCGCGCTCCAGCTCGTACGGACGGCCATGGGGATGCTCGTCCTCGGCGCCACGGTCCTGCGTCCTCAGCTCGCCGAGGGCAGCCCGCGGCGGTTGGTCGTGGTGACGGTCGCCTACGTCGCCGCCACCGGGACCGCGGAACTGGCCCGCCGCTGGTCGGGACGACGACGACTGCGGCTGTCCAGCACGTTGCTGCTGGTCGACGGTGTGTGGCTGGCCCTGGCGCTGCTCTACGACGGCGGCGCGGGCTCGGCCTTCTCCGTCCTGTTGTACGTGCACGTGGTCGCGGTGACGCTGCTGGTGTCCTACCGCAGCGGGCTCGAGGCCGCGCTGTGGCACGGGCTGCTGCTCTTCGTCGCCTACTACGGCCAGCTCGCCGCGGTGGTGGGGCCCGATGCCCCTCTGGCCGTGCTGCGGGCCCCGGTCGTGCTCAGCGACGCCACCGCGATCCAGGCCGGTGGCCTGCTGCTGGTGGCCATCGCTGCGGCCCTGTTCGCCTCGGTCAACGAGGGCGCCCTGCGGCGCCACGCCATCGAGCTCGGCGCCTTCGCCGACCTGGCCGATGAGCTGGCCGCGAGCCAGCAGCCGACCGCCGTCGTCGAGGCCCTGGTCGACCACGCCACCACCGTCCTCGGCTTCCAGCGGACCGCGGTGGCCGATCCCAGCGTCACCGACGAGGTGGTCACCGCGGCCGGCGCCGAGGATGTCGGGGTGGCCCGGCGGTCGGCGGCCGGGGCCAACCCGTGGCTCGACGCGGTGCTCCACGGGGCCGACGAGGTCGTCGCCATACCCATGGTGGCCGGTGGGCAGTTGGTGGCCACCCTGGTGGCCGAACCCGGGCGTCGGCGCCGGTGGCGAGCAGCCCGCCGCGCCGACGCCGCCCTGGCCCGGTCGGCCGCCCACGCCGCCCTCGCCCTGCGGGGTGCGGCCCTGCTCGAAGAGATCGAGCAGCTGGCCCGGGTGGACGCATTGACGGGGTTGCCCAACCGTCGCGCCTTCGAGGTCGACCTGCAGCGCGAGGTGGACAGATCGGATCGCACCAGGGGGCCCCTCACCCTGGCCCTCATCGACGTGGACCACTTCAAGCAGGTCAACGACGTGCACGGGCACCAGGTGGGCGACGAGGTGCTGCAGGCCGTCGCCACCGCCATCCGCGACGCGGTGCGCGACGTCGACCTCGAGGCCCGCTACGGCGGCGAGGAGTTCGCCGTCCTCCTACCTGACTGCCCCACCGTCGTCTCCGCCACCGTGGCCGACCGGGTGCGGCGGGCCATCAGCGCCGCGGCGTCACCCGTGCCCGTGACCGCCAGCATCGGCATCGCCACCTACCCGGCGAACGCGACCACCCTTCGAGCCCTGGTGCAGGCCGCTGACGAGGCCCTCTACGAGTCCAAGCGCGCCGGTCGCGACCGGTGCACGGCGTCCCGGCGGACGGTGGGGGTCGAGGTGGAGGCGGGTGCACACGGCGAGGCGGCGTCTCGCCCACGGGCATCAGGTCGCAGCGACCGCGGCGATCCTGGCGGGCCGGGCTGACCAGCACACCTCACGGCGATCAGGGGCGGGGGCCAGCCGAGGACCGGCAACGATGCCGACCGCCACGCCAGCCTCCGCAGAGCGCCAGTCCCCATCGGTGGACGTTCTCGCCGGAAGGTTCTGGGCCAGGGCATCAGCGCTCCCAGGGTGACAGGCGCAGGGCGGCCTCGCGGGAGGCCAGGGCGGCCAGCTGGTCCCGTAGCGCGGCGTCGACCGTCGGGGTGAGGTCGGGGCGCTCGGCCAGGCCGGCCAGCTCGGCCCGCAGCACCAGGTTGGCCGCCATCAGCTGGTCCAGGCTGGGCAGCGGGGTGTCGGGAAGGGAATCGGCCACGGCCAGGGCATCGGCCACCTCGGTCCTCGCCACTGCTGCCCCCGTCAAGGGTCCGGCAAGCGCGGCCAGGTCGCGCAGCCCAGCGGCCAGGGCCTGGGTGTCCTCCTGCAGGGCAGGTGCCAGCGTCGGCAGTGCCCGGGCCACGCGGCGGATGATGGCCACCGCGGCCCGGACCTGATCGCGCTGGGGCCCGGACGGCAGCTCGTCGGCCACCGTCGCGGCCAGGGCGTCGGCCACCCCGGCCAACAGGTCGATCACCGATGGGTTCAGCACGAGCCCTCCACCAGCTCCAACGCCCGGGTCATGAAGGCGGGCACGGTGGCGGACCGGTCGGCGTGGCGCAGGTTGGCGGTGGCGCCCGTGGCGAACGAACGGGCCCCGGTCAGGGAGATGACGCTGTGCTTGACCTCGCTGAACACCTGGTACCAGCGCAGGTGGTCGGGATCGGGCACGTGGCCGCCCGCAGCCCCGTAGGCGGCCAGGAAGTCGTCGAAGGGCAGGACCCGCTCGGCCGTCCACACCGAGCGGTACACCCAGCCCAGGTCTTCTACGGGATCGCCCCGGTGGGTCATCTCCCAGTCCAGCAGGCCCGTGAGCTGGTCACCCTCGTAGAGCAGGTTGCCGAAGCGCAGGTCGCCGTGGACCACCGAGATGCGCCGGGCCACGGGCAGGCGGCGGCGCAGCCAGGCCAGCAGGTAGACCAGCTCGGGATGGGGCTCGAGGCGCTGGCGGGTGAATCGGTCGTCCCACTCGTCGAGCTGGGCCCGGGCGGCGTCGGCGGTGCCCACGGTGGCCAGGTGGTCGAAGGGGGCAGGGTCGACGGCGTGCAGGCGAGCCGCAGCCGCAGCCAGCTGGCGGGCCACGGCGGCCAGGGCGGGGTCGCCGTCGGGGTTGCGCAGCCCGCGGATGTCGGCCGTGCCCGGCACCCAGCGGGTGACGAAGCACGGTCGGCCCAACGCCGTGCCCGCCTCGTCGAGCCACAGGGCCCCGGGCACGGGCACCCCGGTGCCGGCCAGGCGGTCGACGGTGTGGAACTCGGGCCCCAGCTCGGACTCGAGTTGGCCCGCCACGGCCTGGACCATGAGGACGCAACGCTCCTCGTGGCCGGGCCACGTTGCCGTGAAGGACCACGGGTCCCGGGCGTTGCCCACCGAGGACACCGGGGCCAGGTCACGCACGACGACCGGCTGTCCGACCTGGTCGGAAAGCCACGCGGTCAGGGCCTCACGCATGGTCAGCGGGCCGCCGTGGTCACAGGAACGCCCACCCGGGGCGCCCGGCCGCACAGCGCTCGTAGGCCACGGGGTCGATGGGCTGGTAGAGGCCGGTGGCCTCCTCGCCGTTGCACGTCACCCGGCACAGGTGCTCGTCGAGCCCGGCCAGGCGCGAGCGCACCTCGGGCCGGTTCACGTCGTAGGTCTCGCCCTCCACCAGGTCGGGGCCGTCGTAGCCGCCCTGGTGCACCCCGGTCTCGGGGGTGCCGCCGTACATGCCGCAGCGCAGGTAGGCCGTCTGCTGGCCGATGCGCTGGTAGTGCACCTGCTTCACCTCGCCGGTGTCGAGGGTGTAGTCGACGATGCCTTCGACGAAGATGTGGGTGTCGGGCTCGAAGCGCAGGCGGCGGTCGGGACGGGCCACGCTGCCCGACCCCGGCCGGGGGTCGCCGAAGCGGTGGAACACCTTGTCCCCCCACAGCGTCCAGCTGGGGAAGGCCACGAAGGCGTTGCCCGACACGCCGACGTGCAGCCGCCCGCCCAGGGACAGGGCGGGGCCACCGACCCCCCGGCCCACCCCCCAGTGCCGGTCCCTGGTGCCCGGCGAACCGGCGGGGATCTCGATGCGCCGGTCGCCGACCTGCACCCAGCCCTCGACCTCGCCGAAGCTCTCGAAGCCCGTGGTCACGTCGTTGCGGCGTCCCGGGGGGATGCCCGCAGCCGAGTCCGAGCGCGGCTCGCGGAACGTCTGGCGGGTCGTGTCGTGGAAGTCGAGCTCGAAGCTGATGCCCCAATCGTTGGGCTCGAGCACGTAGCGCCACCAGCGCATGCCCCGGATGATGCGGGGGGCGATGGGGCCGATGCGCAGGTCGGCCCTGTCCGCGCCCACGGCGCGGAAGGCCCGCACCGTGGTGTGCTGGCCGCCGACGTTGACGATGGCGTAGGCCTCGGCCCGGTCCAGGTTGGGGTAGGCGCTGGCCCCCGTGGCCACCAGCACCTCGCCGGCGGGGTCGTGGCACACCATCCAGTAGCGCTCGTAGGCCCGGGGGTCCCCGGTCCACATGATGCGGATGGGGTCGGGCGTCTGGTGGATGAAGTAGTCGTCGAGGGGGGAGAGGGGGAACTGCTCGGCGAAGTGGTCGTCGCTGATGGTCAGGTCGACGGGGGGATCGTCGGGCCATCGGTCGGGCCGGGCTCCGGAGGGGGTGGGGCCGTCGGTCATGGGGCGCTCCGGGGTGCTCGTCGCTGGGTGGGGTCGCGGTCGAGGCGGTGGCGCAGGTGGCGGGCCACCCGGCGCCGTGCGTCCTCGTCGAGGTGGGGGATGGTCTCGGCCAGCAGGCCCCGCAGCCGCCGGTTGCGCTGGTCGACGTCCTCGGCGCTGTCGGGCTCGGGCTCGGGCTCCTCGGCGGCGACGGGCATGTGGGGGGCCAGTTGGGCCAGCAGCCCGGCCGAGGCGTCGTTGTCGGCGGCCAGGAAGGGGGCGACACCGGCCCAGCTGGCTTGGAGGCGGCGCAGGATGCGGCCGGCGTCGGTCAGGCGGGCGGCCGAGGCGGTCGACAGGTCCTCGTCGGCCGCCACGGCCTCGAGCAGGCGACGCACGCCGGCCAGCTGCTCCTCGGCGGTGGGGTGCACGGTCGGCTGCCTTCAGCCCTGGCCGGCGACGGTGTCGAGCAGGTGGCCCAGCACGGCGGCGGTGGGGCGGTAGAGCTCGTCGCTGCGCCCCTCCACGAAGGAGCGCAGGCCGCTGAGCTGCATGATGGCCGTCTTGTAGGTGGCGAACACGTTCCACCAACCCACGCTGGCCTCGTCCACCGCGTGCCCGGTGGCCGCGGTGTAGCGCTCGAAGAGCTGGGCCCGTTCCCAGGCCCCGGGGATGAGGTGTTCGTCGGTGCGCAGGGGCTGCGTGATCCAGCCCAGGTCCTCCATGGGGTCGCCCAGGTGGGCCAGCTCCCAGTCCAGGAGGGCCACGATGCGGTCGTCGTCGAGGAGCACGTTGCCGGCCTTGAAGTCGCCGTGCACGAGCACGGTGCGAGCTGCCGTGGGGGCCCGGTCGCGCAGCCAACACCCGGCCAGCACCAGTTCGGGCTGGGGCTCGAGCTGGTCACGGCGCCGGATCTCCTCCCAGGCGTCGAGCTCGTGGATGGCGGCCGCCGGGCCGGGGTCGACGAGCACCTCGTCCAGTCCCACGGCCGCCCAGTCGACGCCGTGCACGGTGGCCAGCAGGTCGCACAGCCGCCCGGCGAGGTCGACCCGCCGGGCGAGGGGCCGGGGCCCGTTGAGCACGAAGTAGTCGCAGGTGCCGGGCTCGCGGCGCATGACCAGGGACGGTCGACCCAGCTCGTCGCCGGTGGCGTCCAGCCAGCGGGGGTGGGGGGCAGGCACCTCGGTGGGGACCAGGGCGGCCAACACGGCGAACTCGACGGCGCGTGACGTCTCCAGCAGCCCACCGAGCGGGTCGCGGCGCACGATGAGCGGCTCCCGCTGCTCTCGACGGGGCTCGCCCTCCACCGTCCACACCACGTCGAAGAGCCAGTTCTCCCGGCTGCGGCCCGACGACACCCGGGACACGCCGTCGATGCGGACGTCACCCGTGCCGGCGCCACCCCTGCCGACGCGGGCGGCGACGAAGTCCCCCAACAGCGCGTCGACGTCCTGATCCGTGCGGCCCACGTCCCCCCCGGTCGTCGCTGCCCGGCCATCCTGCCCCACCGGCCGGGACCGCGCCCGTCCTACCTCGTGGCCGCGCCGCTCAGGCGGGGACCCACATCTGCCAGACGGCGCCGTCGTTGCCTCGGAAGTAGACGTAGGAGCGGTCGCTGCCCCAGGCGGCGGCCGAGATGTCCGGCCCCGTGGCCGTGCCCAGCACCGTCCACGGTGACCAGCCGTCGTCGTTGCGGGACGTGTCCTCGGCGTAGCGGCGCTGCCACAGGCGCCCGTCGGTGCCGAGCACGAAGACGTCCATCCGACCGGCACCGGGCACGCTCACCGCCGGCCTCGACGCCAGGCCCCCCAGGAGGTCGACCGGGGCCCGCCAGGTGCCGTCGAAGGTGACCTGCACCAGGCGACCACCGGTGCTGCGGCTGAAGATGTCGAGGCGGCCGGGGCGCATGCTGGCGATGGTGGGGTCGGTGGTGATCTGGGGGCCGAGGACCTCCCACGGGGCCCAGCGGCTGCCGTCCCACCACCGGTGCGTGAGCCGGTCCTGGTTGTCGCGGGCCACGACGTCGAGGCGTCCCGGGGACCAGGCCGCCGCCGACGGCGACCCGACGACCGAACCCCCGAGGTCCTCCCACGCCGACCAGCCGTTGGCGTCCCACCAGCGGTGCAGCAGGGTGCGGGCCGGGCTCCGGGCGAACAGGTGGAGCGACTGGGCGCCCCAGCTGACCACGCTGACGTCCGACGTGATGGTGGCACCGCCGAGAGGGAGCCAGCCCGACCAGCCCCGACAGGCACCGGGGTCGAGGAAGTTCTGCCACAACTGGCCGTCAGTGCCCCGGACGAACACGTCGTGGCGGTTGCCGGCCCAGGTGATGGCACCGGCGCCGCCCAGCACGACGGCGCCGAGGGAGGTCGGCGGGGACCCGCCGCCGTACTGGCCGACGAAGGACAGGCCCTGGCGCTCCTGGTCGGTGGTCACCGCGTTGGTGCCGTAGGCGCGGACCACGCTGCGCACGGCCAGGCTGCCCGCTTCGAGGTCCACGGCCCGGGTGGCGGCATCGCGGCAGGCCCGGGCGGGGTCGGCCTGGCGGGCCGTCCACAGGCGCCGGCAGGGGTCCCCGGCCGTCCCCGCCGTGCAGGTCGGCGCCGGCTTGGCGAACGTGGTGAAGCGCAGGAAGTGGTTGGCCTGCAGCCACGTGGCCACCGCCGCGGGGATCTGCCCTCCGGTCAGGTAGCCGAGCTCCATGTCGAAGCTGACGGCGTAGGGCACGTCCTCGGGGGTGTCGAAGACGTCCGACCGGGGGTCCCTCCCTGCGGTCGCACCGGTGAGCAGGGGGGTGGGGAAGAGCAGGTGGGCCGCCCCCCGGCGCAGGGCCGAGGCGTACTGGCGGACGCCGTCGGTGGCCCGCAGGGTCGCCGCCGTCACCGGTATGCCGATGGCGGCGTGGAGGGCATCGGCGACGGGACCACCCTTGCTGCTGGCTTCCCCGGGCACGATGGTGAACAGGAAACGACCGCGCAGTTGGCCCATGGTGGGCCAGGCCCCGGCCTTCGCCGCGGCGTCGGGGGTGGGGTAGCGGCACACGCTGGGCTGGTTCCGTTCGCAACCCATCAGGTCACGGGGGGTGAAGATGAGGTCCCGGGCGATGCGCGTGCGCCCCTCGCCCCCGGACAGGTTGGCGATGAGGTCGTCGAGGGCCGCCGGTGAGCCGCCCAGCCAGAAGCCGGTCTTGGCCTCGATCTTGATCACGGCCAGGGGGTGGTCGGGGTTGCGTTGGTGCCAGCCGGCCAGGCCCTCGAGGCACGAGCGCAGGTCCTGGTCCCTCCCGTTGCCGATGCGGCCCGCCTCCGGGCAGTTGTTGTCGTTGACGCTGCCGGGAAGGGGGAAGTCGTGCTTGACGTACCAGGCCGTGCGCGATCGTGAGTAGTCCGGCATCGGAAACACGTCGAGCTCGATCATCTGCACGTCGTTCAGTGCGTCGAAGTGGTACTCGAACACGTTGTCGCGGGAGTTCTGGTAACGGCTCGACGCGTTCGCCTCATGGGCGCCACGCTTCTCGTACGTGTTGTGGGACCCACTGATGGTGACCTCGTCGAGCCTCTGGGCATCGGCGGCCACGGTGGGCCCGACGGCGGCGGGCGCCAGCTCCGGTGTGGAGGCGTCGTCGCTGGTCGCGTCCACGGACGGGGCGTCGGCGGCCCGGGCCGCGGCGGCAGCCGGTGCGCCGAACACGACCATCGCCGCCATCAACGTCAGTACGGCGCACCGACGGCGGACCACTGTCGACAGGCGACTCCGACGATGCTCCATGGCGCCCCCCGTAGCGAGTGGCTGCTTCCTAGCACCCTTCCCGGGAGAGGTGCCTCAGAACGTGTGCGTCTTTAGCCATACACCCGTCATGGGGTGACCGTCTGGATTAGCACCGAGACATCATGAGCATCACCCGGTGACGTTACCCGCGATGGTAGCCGGCGACAGCTGGCCCAGGGCGGGGAGGGGATCGACGTCGAGGGGGAAGGTGGTGATGATGGGGCTGGTGACGCCGGCGTCGAGGTACTGGCGGATGCGGGCGTCGCACTCGGCGGGGGTGCCGAAGACGAAGAGCTCGTCGATGACCTCGTCGGGGATGGCGGCGGCGGCTCCTCGACGGTCGCCCCGCTCCCAGCGTGCCCACACCTCGGCCAGCAGGGTGCTGCGACCGAGCCAGCGCTGCTGGGCGGCGTAGGCGGGCACGTTGAGGTAGACGGCGGTCAGGCGTCGGGCGTGGACCAGGGCGTCGGCCCGTTCGACGCCGGGGCTGACGTAGATGCGACAGGCCACCTCGCCCTGGGGCCCGGTGGCGGCGAGGGAGGTGCGCACGTCGTCGGGGGACACCCAGTTGAGGATGACGCCGTCGGCCTCCTCGGCCCCGAAGCGCAGCATGCCCGGGCGGAGGGCGGCCACCAGGATGGGGGGCGCCACCTCGGGCACCAGGGACAATCGGAAGCCCCGCACGGCGAAGGTGTCGTAGGTCTCGTCCACCTTGGCCCCGGTGAAGGCGGCCCGCAGGAAGCGCACGGTGTCCCGCACGCGGCCGAAGGGGTCGACGAGCTGGCCGCCGTTCCAGTCCTCGATGATGCGGGCCGAGCCCGGACCGATGCCGAGGACGAAGCGTCCCGGGGCGGCGGTGGCCACGCTGGCCGCGCTCATGGCCAGCAGGGCCGGGCCCCGCAGGAAGGGCGACACGATGGCGGTGCCGAAGCGGCCTTCGGGCAGGGCGGCCGCGCCGACCATCAGGGGGGCGAAGCCGTCAGGTCCGTCGACCTCGCCGGTCCAGAACGTGCGGTAGCCCTGCTGCCACAGCTGGCGGTAGACGCCACCGGTCGGTTCCAGCGACGTCGATCCCAGGGGGATGCCCGCACCCACGTCGACCACCACGTCCACCCCCTCGCCCCGCCCTCGGCCGGGCGGTGGCGGCACAGCATGGCCCGTCGAGTGGTGAGGGCGCCCGCCCGCCTCCCCACCCGCCGTGGGAAGGCGGAGCGCGCCCCGCGCTTGGCTCTGGTCAGCGGCGGTTCACGCCGGGGTGAGCCGGTACTCGCCGTTGCTGGAGATCCAGTTGTAGCGGGAGAAGGTCTTGCCATTGACGACGACGGTGCTCAGGTACCAGTCAGCCGAGAGGCCGGCGCGCTTGAAGTAGATCCAGCACGCCACCAGGGGCCCGAGGTCGGGCAGGGTCATGTAGAAGTAGTCGGTGCTGTTGCGCTCGAAGTTGTCGTTCGAGTTGTCGATGTAACGCCAACCCGATCGACCCCGGGTGCCGTCGAACCACACCCACACGTCGCCGTCGGTGCCGGCGCCGGGTACGTCGCCGGTGTACACCGCGACCTGGTAGACGGTGGCCGCGGTGGCGTTGGCCGCGACCTCGGCGCCGGCAACGGCACCCTGGTGGCCGCTGCTCGCCGGCGCGTCGGTCGGCGCGATGGGAGCCTTGGCGGTCTCGGTGGCGGTTGACATGGTGATCCCCTTCCAAGGCGAGGCGCCGTGTGCGTCTCGACATGGATGATGAGCGGTGACGTCGATCACGTGATACCGGTCAGGGTGTCACGATCTCGGGCCGCGGTGGGACGTGGCTGCTCAGCGGCCAGTTGCTTGTAGAAGATCGTGGTGTCGACCAGGCCGCCGGCCGGCCACAGCGCATAGCCGGGGATGGTCCCCACCGGGTGCCAGCCCAGGCGCCGGTAGACGCGCTCGGCGTCCCCGCTGGCCGTGTCGAGGACGAGGAGCGACCGGCCGACGTCGACGGCGGCGGCTTCGGCGGCCGCCATCAGCGCCTCGGCCAGGCCCCGCCGCCGGGCCCGACGGTGGACGAGCATCTTGGCGATCTCCCCCCGGTGGGGCTGGTTCTCCGGCGCCGGATGGTGGCGCCGTCGGTCACGAGGGCGTGGACCTGGGATCAGCGGGAGCTGAGGGCCATGGGGGCGGGGTTGAGCTGTTGGACCTTGGGCAGGACCTGGTCGGCGAAGAGCTCCATGCTGCGCGCTGCGGTGGCGTGGTCCATGCCGCCGTAGCGGAAGACGCACATGACCTCGGACGTGCCGAACTGCTCGGCCAGCTCGCTGAGCTTGTCGACGACCATGTCGGGGGTGCCCCAGGGGTGGCGGTCGTAGAAGCCCCGGAGGAAGGGGGTGGCGTCTTCGCGCAGGGCCTTGGCCCGGGCGCCGTAGCCCTCGTAGCCCTTGATGCCGTCGAAGTGGGTGCCCATCATCTCGTAGTGGCGCAGGGCGCTGTCGCCGTACTCGACCATGTACTTCTCGGAGCCTTCGCTGGCTTCCTTCTCGGTCTCGGCGCAGTAGATCCACAGGGCGAGCTTGGTGTCGGTGGGGCCGAAGCCGGCCTCGTCCCGCAGGCGCATGAAGTGGCGGGCGCCCTGGAGGGAGAGCTCGAGGCTGGTGGTGGGGATGACGAGGGGGCGGACGTTCTCCTTGGCGATGACCTCCATGCTCTCGGGGGAGCCGGCGGCGGCGTAGAGGGTGTCGGAGAGGTCCCGGTCGGGCTGGGGGCGGAGGCGGGCGTCGTCGATGACGAAGTGCTGGCCCGAGTAGGTGCAGCGCCCCGTGGCCAGCAGTTCACGGATGATGTGCAGGCCCTCGTCGAAGCGGCCCCGGGCATCGTTCTGGTCGATGCCCAGCCCGCCGTACTCCCGCCGCCCCAGGCCCCGGCCCACGCCGGCCAGGACCCGCCGGTCCGGGCCCAGCAGGGAGTCGAGCATGGCGATGTCCTCGGCCACGCGGACGGGGTTGTGCCAGGGCAGGACGATGACCATGGTGCCCAGGTCGACCCTGGTGGTGACGCCGGCCAGGTAGGAGAGCAGCTGCAGGGGGTTGGTGACCATGGTGTAGGGGGTGAAGTGGTGCTCCACCGTCCACACGCTGTCGAAGCCGAGCCGGTCGGCCAGCTTGGCGATCTCGATCTCCTCGCCGAAGATGGCCCGATCCTCGGTGGCCGGCCGGGCGGGGACGCTGTCACCCCGCTCGTCCGCCTCGTACCGGTCCCAGTCGGCGTAGTTCTGGCAGAAGATCGTCGCCCCGATGCGCATGCTTGCCCCCCAGCAATCGATGTGCCCGGGAGCATACGGCAGCTCGCTGGGACGCCCGCACGGCAGCGGGCGAAGCGGCCTTGGCGCTGCGCTACGTTGCCCCCCGGGGAACGCAACACCAACAGGGGGAGTGCAGCATGCCGGATCTCGGTGACCCGGACATCGAGGCCGGGGGGCCCTACGCCGACACCCGCCAGCACACGGCCGAGGAGCAGCGGAACCTGGCCGCCTTCGACCGCTGGTTGGAGCTGTTCAACGGCGACGACCCCGAGAAGTTCGTGCGTGAGGCCTACGCACCCGACTTCACCCTGGTGAACCTGGACGGCTCGTCGTGGACGGGGAACTCGACGCACGGCCAGAACATCCTGCGCGACGCCGGCCTGTTCGTGCGGGCCGAGAAGTTCATCAAGAAGCAGGCGCCGGGCCGCAAGATCCGCTTCAACCGGCTCATCCCCGCCGGCAACGTCATCACCCTCGAGGCCTCCCTCATCGACGAGGCCCGCCCGGGGTGGGAGCTGTCGTGGTGCGACGTCTACACCTTCGACAACGAGGGCCGGGTGGTGTCCGACCACAGCTACCTGAACCGCCGGGACTGGCCCGGCATCGGCGACCTGGTCGGGGACTGATCGAGTCGTCGGCCGGCCGGGCGGGAGGGGAGCCAGGGCATGCAGTTCGGGACGTTCGTGTGGGTCGACGACGCTGATCGGCCGTTGCACCAGCTCTACGACGACCACCTGCATCTGGCCGGTCGGGCCGATGAGCTGGGCTTCTTCGGCTACCACCTGGCCGAGCACCACAACACGACCTTGGGCATGGCCCCCAGCCCCAACGTCTTCCTGGCCGCCGTGGCCCGGGAGACGACCCGCATCCGCCTCGGCCCGCTGGTGTACCTGGTGCCGCTGTACCGCACCCAGCGCCTGGTCGAGGAGATCTGCATGCTCGACCACCTGTCCCACGGCCGCCTCGAGCTCGGCGTGGGCCGGGGGGTCTCGCCGTGGGAGCTGGGCCACAACGGCGTCGACGCCAACCGGTCCCGGGAGCTGTTCCTCGACGCCCTCGACTAGCTCGTGGCCGCCCTGGGTGGCGACGGTTCGTCCTTCGGCGACCTTGGCGGTGCCCCCATCGAGCTGCGGCCCTACCAGCAGCCCTACCCGCCGCTGACGGTGGCCTCGACCAACCCGGAGACCGTGCGCTGGGCCGGCGGGCACGGCATGCACCTGATGGGCCTGGGACCCGCCAAGCTGTGGCGGCCGCTGGTCGAGCTCTACCGGACCACCCTGGCTGCCCACGCCGACGATCTCGGGCGGCTGAACGGGCACGTCGCCCATCCCCGGGTGGGGCTTAACCGCCAGGTCGTGGTGGCTGACACCGATGAGCAGGCCCGGGCCCTGGCCCGCCGGGCCTACCCCGACTTCGCCCGCAGCTTCATCAAGCTGTGGGAGGCCAACGGCGACGACACCTACCGCAGCCGCGTGGACCTCGAGCGGTCGATGGAGGCGCTGACCATCCTGGTCGGCTCACCGGCGACCGTGCGCGACCAGATCGAACGCACCGTGGCCGAGACGGGCATCGACTACCTGTCGTGCTCGTTCGCCTGGGGCACCCTGTCGGT
>JBBSLP010000047.1:0-46514 GCA_038255145.1 Acidimicrobiales bacterium | reverse complement strand
CTCGATCGTGCCCGTGTCGTCGTCGGCGTCCTCGCCGTCGGCGCCCTGGTCGCCGGTCGGGTCACCGTGGGCCGTCGGTCCGCCGCCGTGGCCGCCGCCGTCCTCGGAGCCACGGCCCTGGTGGCGGTGAGGGCCGGCGGGCAGCGGCTTCGTCGAGCTGTGCAGCCGCCCCTATGACAAGGTCGTGTACGCCGCCACCCACAACTCGATGTCGAGCCCCGATGTGGTCGAGGTGTGGCCCGAGCACGACGGGAACATCCGGGCCCAGCTCGACGCCGCTGTGCGCGCCCTGCTCATCGACACCTACTACTGGCCCCCGCTGGCCTCCCCCGAACAGCTGGTGGCCGCGGGTGAGCTGATGACGAGCGAGCTGGCGGCCCGCATCGTCGCCGCCCTCCAGCCGTCGGCCGAAGGCCGTGAGGGGACCTTCCTGTGCCACATCCACTGTGTCTTCGGCGGGATGCCGCTACTGACCGCCCTCGAGGACATCGGGGCCTTTCTCGACGCCAACCCCGTCGAGGTCGTGACCCTCATCATCCAGGACGCCATCTCCCCGGCCGACACTGCGGCGGCCTTCGCCGCCGCCGGTCTCGAGGACCGGGTCTACACCGGCCCCACGACGGCGCCATGGCCCACGCTCGGCGAGCTCGTCGACGAGGACCGACGGCTGGTCGTCTTCGCCGAGGACCAGGGCCCACCCCTGGACTGGCACCACCACGCCTTCACCTCGATCCAGGAAACGCCGTTCCTGGTGGTCGAACCGTCGCGGTTCTCCTGCCGGGCCAACCGCGGGCAACTTGACGCGACGCTGTTCCTCATGAACCACTGGGTGCAACGGATAGCACAGTCGCGGGTCGATGCCACGACGGTCAACGCCCATGATGTCATCGTCGATCGCGCCATGCAGTGCAGGAGGGAGAGGGGTCTGCCCCACTACATCGCCGTGAACTTCTACAGCATCGGCGATCTCATGGCGTCGGTCGACACCCTCAACGGTGTCGCCTGACACCGTGTCGACCGCCACGAAACCATCACCCTTGTCATCTCACGAGAGCAGACCTCCCTTGCGCAACCGCCTGTTGTTCGCCCTCGCGGCGGCCGCGTTGATCTGCGGCGTCGCCTTCGGCATGGCCATCCCGGCATCCGCCCAGACCAGCAACGACCCATCACCGCCCATGGTCACCGACTTCGCCAACTACCCGTTGGGACTGGGCATCATCCCGGCCACCTGCACGTCGCAGGGTCCTGACGCCGTGGTCGGCGAACGGTTCTCCGTGGACGGTGGTCCCGAAGTCACCGACCTGCGGTTCCTCAACCTGCAGGCGCCGGCCCAGGCCGTGACCATGCTCTGGGACAGCTTCGCCCCCGGCTGCGAGAACGTCGGTGTCGCCCTGTCCATCAAGTCTTCGGGTGCCGTCGTCTTCGACCCCACCATCAACCAGTACGGCCTGCGCACCGCGTACTGCGGGCCCGAGGCCGGCGCGATCCCCTGCGCCGCACCCCACGAGCTCACCCTGGTCCTGGCGCCGGCGACGGGTGACCCTGGGGTCCCCTGCTACCAGGTCGACGCCAGCCTGGGGCCGTCACTGGCCATCGTCGGTCCGTCCGGTTCCTTCTACGGCATCCTGAACGGCAAGTTCAACATGCTCATCTCGGCCTGGAACGGGGGCATCAACCCCTGTGGCACCCCGGTGCCGCCGCCGACCACGATCCCGTCCACCACCACGACGACGACCGAGCCGCCGCCGGTGACGACGACGTCCATCGGGCCGATCATCGTGTCCACGTCATCCCCGGCCCAGTCATCGACGACCACGACGGCGCCGACGACGACCACCTGCCCCCCCGGCTTCTCGGCGGCCTCTGGGAGCTGTGTGTCGGTGGCGGGCATCAGTGCCACCATCCCCCGCACCGGTCCCGCCGCGGCGAGGACGACGGGCATGGCCGGCGTGACCCTCATCCTGGCCGGTGGGGCGTTGCTCACCGCCGCGGGCATCGTCGGCCGACGGGTCCGACGCCTCTGAGCCAGCCCGTGCACGGCCGCGGGGGCGAGGCGCAGAGCCTCGCTCCCGGCGGGTCCGGGTCCAGGGTCAGGCTGTAGCCGACCGGCCGCGAGCCGCGCCCCGTCCGAGGATCTCCTTGAACATGACCAGGGGGAGCAGCAGCCGGGCGGCAAGGGCGATGGCCCACACGAGCACCGTGGCCACCACCCAGGTGGAGAGGCCCGAGATGCGCAGGCCGTCGGTGACCACGCTGGTCACGATCAGTCCGACCAGGGTGGCGGTGAGCGCGGTGCTGCCCAGCATCACCGGGGCCCTGGTGAAGGCGATAGTCGCTCCCATCCGCCCGCCCGGGCGACGTCCCGGGCGGCGCAGTCGGCGCGATGGTCGCCGCGGGGCCGGGGGTGGCCCACACCCCATCCGGGTGGATCTGGCCCCGCCAACCGGGGCTGGCGTCCCGCCCGTGCCCGCTGACCTGCCTGAGGACGTGAACGCCGACCTCCTCGGTGCCCTCGGTCGATGGTGGGCAGTCTGGGTGGCCTGGAGGGGGACCCCCAGAAGGCCGTGGACCTCTACACCCGGCAGAGCTGCCTGGCGGTGACGGCCCGGGACCTGGCCGTCATGGGAGCGACCCTGGCCGACAGCGGGGTCAACCCCACCACCGGCGAGCAGGTCGTCAGCGCGTCGACGTGCCGCTACGCCCTGACGGTGATGACCACGGCGGGGGTGTACGAGACCTCGGGTGACTGGCTGTACGACGTGGGCCTGCCCGGCAAGAGCGGGATCGGCGGCGGCATCGTCACCGTGTCCCCGGGCAAGGGGGGCCTGGGCACGTTCTCCCCCCGCCTGGACGGGGCCGGGAACAGCGTCCGGGGCCAGCTCGTCGCCGCCTTCCTGTCCCGATGCCTGGGTCTGGACCTGTTCGCCTCCCCGGTCCCCGCTACGGTCCCCGCATCGAGGTGACCGAGTTGACCGGGTTGGTCGAGGTCGCCGGGGGGAGTGCCGGACCGCGGTCCGGCGGGGACGCACACGAGGAGCGCAGGATGGGCCAGGACGCCGGACCGTTGGTGAGCGCGGACCGCATGCGGGAGATCTTCGAGTCGGTCAGGGACTGGGGCCGCTGGGGGGCCGACGACGAGGCCGGGGCGCTGAACCTCATCACCCCGGCGCGTCGCCTGGCCGCAGTGGCCGCGGTGCGCCAGGGCGAGGCGGTGAGCTGCTCCCGCGAGCTGCCCGTCGAACCCTCGGCCGAGAACCCCCGCCCCGCCCTGCACTACATGGCCCGGGCCGGCGACGACTGCCTGGCCCCCGGCCTGGGCCTGCAGACCACCGGAGACTTCGTGGGCGTGCAGTTCCACGGCATGGCCACCTCCCACATCGACGCCCTGTGCCACGTGTTCGTCGACGAGCACATGTACAACGGCTTCCCCGGCACCGACGTCAAGAGCACCGGGGCCCTGCACGGCAGCATCATGTGCGCTCGCGACGGCATCGTCGGTCGGGGCGTGCTCCTCGACATCCCCCGCCTGCACGGCGTCGACTACCTGGAGCCGGGCACGGCCATCGGGCCCGACGACCTCGAGGCTGCGTGCCGGGCCCAGGACGTGGAGGTGGGCGAGGGTGACATCCTGCTGGTGGTGACGGGTCGCGACGCCCGCCGGGCCGAGTCGGGGCCGTGGCACCCCTTCGCCGGGGGCCTGGCCGGCCTGCACCCCGAGTGCATCCCCTGGATCCACGACCACGGTGTGTCCGTGCTGGGCAGCGACGGGGTGAGCGACGTGCTCCCCGGCCCCCACCCCGAGGGTTGGCCCATGCCCGTGCACCAGTGCGTGCTCGTGGCCATGGGGGTGCACCTGCTCGACAACCTGCGCCTCGACCGCCTGGCCGCGGCGTGCGCCCGCCACGGCCAGTCGAGCTTCCTGTTCACCGTGGCCCCCCTGGTCATCGAGGGTGGCACCGGGTCACCGGCCAACCCCATCGCCGTGCTCTGACCGGCCCCAGGGTTCGTGCAGCCCGGCGACGACGTGGGTACGTCCCGGTCCCTGGCACTCACCAGTGACGAACACCGCTTCGAGGTCGGCGGCCGGGCCAAGGGCTTCGTGGCCTGAGGATCGGGTCGCCCGCCGTCCCGCCCATCGCCGCCCATCGCCGCCCGTCGGTGTCCGGCGCGGTGCTAGCCATGGCGCCATGACGCAGGCAGCCGACCACCAGCAGGGGGCGGAGGGGTCGGACGAGGCCGCCGAGCGGGCGGCCGCGGCCGTGCGCCGCCTGGGCCACGCCCTGGCCGGCCACCAGGTGCCCGACGACGTGCTGTTGCGGTTGGCCGACGTGGTCGGCGCGTTGGCGGCCGAGGTCGAGGCCGGCGGGCCCCGGGACGGGCATGCGGCCATGGCCGTCGGCGGCCGGTTGGCCGAGTTCAAGCGCACCGGTCGCTGGCCGGGGCCGGTGGCCGACGGCTCGGCCATCGACTTCGACCGCCGCTCCGTGGTCGGCGGCCACCTCAACCCCTTCGCCATGGGGGCCCGCTATGAGCGTCGTGGTGACGAGGTCCGCTGCCTGGTCACCCTGGGCCTGGCCTTCGAGGGGCCCCCGGGTCGGGCCCACGGCGGGGTGGTGGCCGCCCTCATCGACGAGACCATGGGCGCTCTGATGCCCGTGCTGGGGCTGATGGCCTTCACCGGCCGGTTGGCCATCGACCTGCTCGCGGCCGCCCCCCTGGGTGTCGAGCTCGAGTTCCGGGCCTGGTTGGCCAGCCGCGAGGGTCGCCGCCTGCACGTCGGCTGCGAGGGCACGGCCGCCGGTGTGGTCTTCACCCGGGCCGAGGGCATCTTCGTCGAGCAGGACCCGGCCCGCATCCTCACCGCCATGGGGGGCTGACGACCGGGCAGCTGCCGTCGGGCCGGGCGAGGATGGCGGCCCATGGCCGGTCCCCTCCAGGTGCTCGTCCGCCGCAACCGGGGCCCGCTGCTGGCCACCTACGGCGCGACCGCGGTGGAGAACGTGTTCGACCTGCTCTACCCGTTCTCCATCGGCCTGGCCATCGACGACCTGGTGGGCGGGCGCAGCCGGGGCCTGATCGTGTTCATCACCGTGTGGGTCCTGCACACCGCCGTGGGCCTGGGTCGCCAGCGCTACGACACCAGGGTCTTCACCCGGCTGACCACGGACGCGGCCACCGACATCGTCCTCGCCCGGGCCGACGGGGGCCTGGATCCCTCGGTGGCCGTGGCCCGTGTCGGGCTGGTGCGGGAACTGGTGGCCGTGCTCGAGGGCGACGTACCCCGGCTGATCGCCGCCGCCTTCGCCGTGGTCGGTTCCCTGGTCATGCTGGTCGTCTACGACCCCGTGCTCGCCCTGGCCGCCGCCGTCCTCGTCGTGCCCGTGGCCGTGCTCAACCGGCGCCTGGCCCGCCGCTCGCAACGCCTGCACCGCGAGCTCAACGACGAGCTCGAGCACGAGGCCCACATCGTGACGGCGGGGGAGCATGCGGCGGTGGCCTCGCACTTCCGGCTGCTGGCCCGGCGCCGGATCGCCCTGTCCGACGCCGACGCCACCACCTGGGGGGTGCTCGAGCTGCTCACCATCGGCCTGGCCGTGCTCGCCTTCGTGCGCACCACCGATGTCACCCGGGAGCCGGGCACCGTCTTCGCCACCATCTCCTACCTGTTCGCCTACACCTCGGGCTTCGCCGACCTGCCGTGGCTGAGCCAGCAGCTGGCCGACGTGCGCGACATCAGCCGCCGCCTGGCCTCGACCGGTGAGCCTCCCGCAGCTCCCGCTTGAGCACCTTGCCCGTGGCGTTGCGGGGCAGCTCGTCCACGAACACGACCGACCTGGGCACCTTGACGCGGGCCAGGTTGGCCCGGCAGTGGGCCATGACCGTGGCCTCGTCGCGTGCGGGCGCGGCCGAGCGCGACGCCGCCGGCGCCGACCTGGTCACGACCTCGGCCTGACGGCCGCACCTCCCCGCTGCCATCGCCGCCGGGTCTCGTCCCCGATCGTCTCACCGGTGGGACGATCCGGGACGAGAGCACCGAGCCCGGGCCCAGCGCCGCCAGGGGCTGCTCCCCGGGTCCGACATCTCGGACCACGGCTTGCGCCCGGGGCCGCGATGGGGTGGGCTCCGGTGCCGGTCTGGAGCCAGGCCGGGTGAGGAGAGGTGGCCCCCGTGGCAGAGCCGTTCACCGACGAGCACGACCAGTTCCGTCAGCTGGTGCGCAGCTTCGTCACCAAGGAGGTGAACCCCCACATCCCCCAGTGGGAGCGCGAGGGCATGATGCCCCTGCACGACCTGTTCGCCCAGATGGCCGAGCTGGGCTTCTTGGGCCTGGAGTACGACCCGACCTACGGCGGTCAGGGGGCGGACCACCTGTTCACCCTGATCCTGGCCGAGGAGTTCGGCCGGTCCGACCACGGCTCGCTGCCCATGGCCCTGGGTGTGCAGGTGGACATGGCCACCCCGTCGCTGCACAGCTTCGGCACGACCGACCTCAAGGAGCGCTACCTGGCCCCGGCCCTGGCCGGCCGGATGGTGGCCAGCATCGCCGTGACCGAGCCCGACGCCGGTTCCGACGTGGCCGGGTTGCGCACCCGGGCCGAGCGCGACGGCGACGAGTGGGTCATCAACGGGGCGAAGATGTACATCACCAACGCCCTGCAGGCCGACTGGCTCTGCCTGCTGGCCCGCACGTCGGACGAGGGCGGCTACCGGGGGATGAGCCAGATCATCGTTCCCACCGACACCCCCGGCTTCGAGGTGGCGCAGAAGCTGGACAAGCTGGGCATGCGGGCGTCGGACACCGGGCTGCTGCACTTCACCGACTGCCGGGTGCCGGTGACCAACACCATCGGTGAGATCGGCCGGGGCTTCCAGCAGCAGATGACGCAGTTCGTCGTCGAGCGCATGTGGGGCACGTACGGGGCTGTCGGCGCCTGCCTGTCGGCCCTGGAGAAGACCCGGGCCTACGTGCGTGAGCGCCAGGCCTTCGGCGGTCCCCTGGCCGCCAACCAGTACGTGCAGTTCCGCCTGGCCGAACTGGCCGCCGAGGTCGACCTGCTGCGCACCTACAACACCGTGTGCGCCCAGACCTACGCCCGGGGTGAGGACACCCGCCGCCAGGCCACCATCGCCAAGTTCAAGGCCGGCCGCCTGGCTCGGGAGGTGGCCGACTGGTGCCTGCAGTTCCACGGCGGCATCGGCTACATGGAAGAGACGTGGACGGCCCGGTTCTTCCGCGACAACCGCCTGACCGGCATCGGCGGCGGCGCCGACGAGGTCATGCTCCGTGTCCTCGCCCAGATGGACGGCATCGCCGAGCCCTGAGCTCGGTTGGCCGTAACCGCGTTGTCGACGTCAGGTCGGCGACCACATCGAGCCCCGGGTGTCGGGCAGCACCTCGATGCCGATGCCCTCCTCGTGGCACAGGTCGAGCAGGTGGGGATCCGACGTGGCCAAGCGCCCCGGGTCGTCGCGGGCGGCCGCGGCGGCGATGCAGTCGGCCAGGCTCACCGGCCGCCGGGTGCGGTGGTAGTGGGTCGCACGCAAGAGCCCGGCGCCCATGGCCAGCACGGCATCGACATCCAGCGGTGCCAGCAGGCCCAGTTCGGCCAGGTCGAGCACGGCTTCCTCCTCGTCGGCGCCCACGATGCGCACCAGGTGGTCGAGCACCTCAGCGGCGCCGACCGCGGTCAGGCGGGAGGGCTCGTCGCTGTGCAGCAGGTCCTGCACCGCGGCTGCGGCTGGCTCGTCCTTGAGCAGGGCCAGGACGGCGTAGGCATCGAGGACGATCACGGGTTGCCGCGGCGTCGATGGTCGGCGGTCCCCTCGGCATCACGGTCCGCCGCCCGGGCCGTCTCGGTGTCCGGGCCCCGGCCCTTGTACTTGCCGCGAAGGCTGGTCGTGCCGTCGACGTTCGCCGGCCGGATGACGAGGCGGTCCCCGAGGTCGACGACCACGACCTGCGCGGCCTGCCACCGGGCCCGCGCCGCGGCGGGGATGGACACCTGCCCGTTGCTGGAGACCCTCATGACGTAGTCGACCGGTGCAGCCATGACTGCATCGTATGCGCGTTGGGATCCATACAACGTGCCGCTGGTCTCCTCGGGCGCGGCGCCTGGTGTTGGGCCAGGATGTCCGCTCGATGGCACTGCGGCTGCACCGAGCGGAGGGACGGCGGCGGGCCACCCGACTGCTGTTCCTCGTCCACAACTACGGCGGGAGCGAGTTCCAGATGGCCACGCTCGGTGCCCTGGTCGATCCCGGGGCCCGCTTCGCCATCACCTGCCCCCGGGGTGGGCTGGACACGCCCGACGTCCCTGACGGGGCCAGCTTCTACCGCATCGAACGGGCCACCCACACCTACGACGAGGCGTCGTTCGCCGAGGCCGTGGCGTCGCTGCACGAGGCCCTGGACCGCGCCTGTGCCGAGGGCGGGTTCGACCGCTCGACCGCCGTGGTCGGGGGCTTCTCCCAAGGTGGGGGCCTCGCCCTCGCCCTGGCCTACGGGGGATCGGACCGCCCCCGGCCAGCCGGGGCCATGGTCTTCAGCCCCCCCGTGCACCCCGCCCACCGGGTGCCGTGGGACCTGGCCGCGGCCCGGGGTGTGCCCGCTTTCGTGGCCCACGGTCTCGAGGACCGCACCTTCCCCGCCGACGCCTCCCAGCGCTTCGTCGCCGACCTCGTGGCCGCAGGAGGAGACGCCACCTGGCACGGCTACCCCGCCCGCCACCAGGTGACCATCGAAGCCCTGGCCGACGCCCGCGACTGGCTGGCGGCACACTGACGCGCTGGACCATGACCCTATGCCATACCATATGGTCATGGCCCGCAAGGAAGTCCTGGTCCAACTCGACGACGACCTGGTCGCCCGGCTGGACAAGCTGGCGACTGAACAGGGGATCAGCCGATCGCACCTGTTGCGGCGCGGTGCGCTCGCTGTGCTGGAGGCCGCGGAGCTCGCCGACGCAGATCGCCGCCTGCAGGACGCCTATCGTCGCGTGCCTCAAGATCCGGCCCTCGTGGCGTCAGCGGCTCGCCTTGCCGGCATGACCGCGCCGGAGTGGTAGCGCGGGGTGACATCGTCTGGGCTGAGCTCGGGCCTCCCGCCGGCCGCCGCCCGGTCTGCGTGGTCACCCGGGATGCCGCCATCGCCGTCCTGACCGCGGTCACCTGTGCGCCGATCACCCGGACCATCCGGGGGATCCGGTCCGAGGTCGAGGTCGGTCCTGAGGAGGGTCTGCCGGAGCCGAGCGTCATCAGTTGCGACAACCTGTTGACCATCCCTCGGACCATGCTCGACGAGGAGCCCGTCGGTCACCTCGGTCTCAGCTCCCGCATCGACCTCGACCAGGCCCTGCGCTACTCCCTCGACATCAACTACTGAGGCGTCCGGTCACCGCCGCCACGCCGGTGATCGCCGTCCGATGAGCGTGCTCAGGTGTCGAGGTCGACGGTGACGCCGATGGGGACCCAGCGCAGGGCGGCCCGGACCTCGGCGGGGGCGGTGGCGAAGGCGGCGGCCACCTCGCTGCGGCCCTGGTGGAAGTGCTTCCACCCCTCGTAGGGCACGGGGACGGTGGTGCGGGGGCGGATCAGCCCGCACAGCTCGACGGCCTCGGTGCCGGTCAGGGTGTAGTGCACGGGTCCGGTCACCGGGAAGCGCACACCACCCAGGTGGACCAGGGCGGTGTCGACCTGCACGCGGTCGGCCACCTGGCGCACGCCGTCGTAGAGCACGGTGTCGCCCGAGATCCACAACACCCCGTGCTCCTGGCCCTCCCAGCTCAGGGAGAAGCCGATCACGTCACCCACGATGGGGTGGCTCAACGGCGGCCCGTGGCGGCACGGCGTGGCCGTCACGTCGATCGTGGGCAGGCCCTCCGCCACCAACGACGTGGTCTGCCAGGGCTCGAGTCCCCGGGCGCCGCCGCCCAGCCGCCTCGCTCCCGAGGTGGTGGTGACCACCATGCCGGTCGAGGGCAGCAGGGCCCGACCGGCAGGGTCGAGGTTGTCGCCGTGGTGGTCGTGGGTCAGCAGCACGACGTCGATGGGGCCCAGGTCGGCAGCGGCGATGGCCGGGCCCGCCAGCTTCACCGACGAGGTGCCCCAGCCGAACTCGTACCGCGGGCCCGGTGGGTCGAAGGTCGGATCGTCAAGATCCGCCAGCCCGCCGCCTCGATGAGCACGGTCGGCCCGCCGATGTGGGTGATGCGGACGTCCTTCATCGGGTTTGCCCTCCGGGACAGGCTGCTGGTCGCGCCACCGGCGGCGGCAACGGCTCGACCGCACCGTAGAGGGGCAGGTGCCGCCTCGAACCCCCTGCGGCGCGTAGTCCCGAGGGGACGCCGACGTGCTCAGCGGCTGGCGGACGCGCAGTCGGCGGTGACGGTGACGAACAGGGTGCCCTGCAGGTCGACCGAGGTGATGAGCACCGAGGGGTGGCTGGTCAGCATGCTGTGCACCGCCCGGTCGAACACCTCGAGGCTGGCCGTGGCCATCAGGTGCTGGACCGACTCGTCGTCGGTCCCGTCGTCGGTGGGGGCACGTAGGTGGTGGCCGCCCCGACGGACTCGAGGTGCAGGGCGAGCAGGTCAGCGAGGCCGAGGGGACCGGTGCAGGTGATCAGGAGCGTTGCCACGCAGCAGATCGTCGACACCTTCGGGCGGGCACTGGAGCCGATCGGCGGCCCTGCGTCGAGGGATGCACCGATCGGTTCAGCGGAGGGTGGCCGAGGGCCCAGCCTCAGGACCGCTTCTGCCAGCGCAGCTCGCCCAGGCCGGTGGCCGGCACGACAGCTCGATGCGCCGTGGCCGCGGCCCTCGAGGCCCGCCTGGAGACCGGCAGCCGCTGCACGTTCCACGGGTGACCGTCGGGGCCGCGGAACCCCGCCGGCTAGGGTCCGGCCCTGGGGCCCGGCGGTGACGGTCACGCCGGCGAGGGGGTGCCGTGAAGTTCCACTGGTTCGCCGAGGTCACCTACGGGGACCTGCCCGCCGACTTCCCCCAGCGTCACGACAGCAGCTGGGTCGACATCCCCGCCTCGTTGGCCGATCCGCGCATCGTCGGCCAGCACTACCGGATGTTCATCCGCCTCATGCAGCAGGCCGACCGTGAGGGCTTCGACGGCCTGGCCGTGAACGAGCACCACCAGACCTCGTTCGCCATGACCCCGTCGCCCAACCTGCTGGCCGCCTCGGTGGCCAGCTCGACCGAGAACGCCGCCATCCTCGTCATCGGCGACTCCCTGGCCCTCTACAACCCTCCCACCCGGGTGGCCGAGGAGCTGGCCTACCTGGACTGCCTGTCCGACGGGCGCCTCATCGCCGGCTTCGTGTTCGGCACCCCCATGGACTCGACGTTCTCCTACGGCATCCCTCCCGTCGAGCTGCGCGATCGCTTCCACGAGGCCCGCGACCTCATCCTGCGGGCGTGGTCCGAGCCGGAGCCCTTCGCCTTCAACGGCCGCTGGACCAAGCTGCGCTACGTCAACCTGTGGCCCCGCCCCGTGCAGGCCCGACCGCCCATCTGGATCCCGGGCAGCGGCAGCGTGGAGACGTGGGACCTGGTCACCGACGAGGACTACTGCTACGGCCACCTGTCCTTCTCGGGGCTGCGGTCGGCCAAGCCCATCGTCGACGGCTACTGGTCCCACGTCGAGGCCCGGGGCGGCGACCTCAACCCCCACCGCATGGCCTTCACCCAGATCTGCTGCGTGGCCGACAGCGACGCCGAGGCCGAGCGGCTCTACACCGACGCCGTGCGCTACTTCTACACGCACAACCCCCAGGCCACCCGCTTCCTCACCCCGCCCGGCTACACGTCGACGGCCTCGGCCCGGGCCCAGCAGGCCCGGGGCACGGCGGGCATCTCGGCCCAGGACCGGCGCCGGGCGGCCAGCGGCGAGCTCAGCTTCTGGGAGTACGACGAGCTGGGTTACATCGTGGCCGGCACCCCCGAACGGGTGCGCCAGCGCCTGGCAGACCTGGCCACCGAGCTGCGGGTGGGCCAGCTCATCGCCTGCCTGCACATGGGTGACCTGGCCGAGGAGGTGGCGGCGATGAACACCCACCTGTTCGGTACCGGGGTCATCCCCTACCTGCGTGACCTGTGGGCCGACCAGCCCGACCACTGGACCCCGATCACCAGCCAGCAACGGGTGGCCGCGGCCGCGGCGGCCACCAACGGAGCGAAGGACCAACTGCCGGCGGGCGCCCCCGCCCTGGGGGGCTGAGCCATGGCCATCGAGATCCACGAGCTGGGCGAGGCCCGCATCCGGGTGTGGGCGGCGGGGGAGGGGCCGCCCCTCGTCTACCTGCACGGCATGGAGCAGCACCCCGGTGATGCTCCGTTCCTCCAGCGCCTGGCCCGGCACCACCACGTCTTCGCCCCCGAGCTGCCCGGGTACGGCGCCTCGACCGGGTTCGAGGGCATCGACGACATCTTGGACCTGGTCCTCTTCGAGCGGCGCCTCATCGAGTCCCTGGGGGCGGGCATCGTCGACGTCGTCGGCCACGACCTCGGGGGCATGGTCGCCGCCGAACTGGCTGCGCTGTGCCCATGGCTGGTGCGCAAGGTGGTGCTCGTCGACGCCTACGGCCTGTGGACCGACGAGGCGCCACCGGCCGATCCCTACACGTTCACCGCCGACGCCCTGCGGGCCGCGAAGTGGCACGACCCGGCCACTGCCCCCGATCCCGAGCCCAACATCGACCCCCCGGATCCCGCCGATCCCGCGGCGGCCATGCTCACCCGGGCCCAGAACCTGGCCATCTCCACCAAGTTCCTGTGGCCCATCCCCGATCGGGGCCTGCGCAAGCGCCTGTCGCTGATCACCGCCCCCACCCTGGTGGTGCACGGGGCGTCGGACGGCCTCATCCCCCTGGCCCACGCCCGAGCCCTGGCCGCCCTGGTGCCCGGGGCCGAGCTGACCGTCATCGTCGATGCCGGCCACCTGCCCATGATCGAGCAGGTCGACGCCTTCATCGACGTCGTCGAGGGCTTCCTCGCGCTCTGAGCGCCCTCGGCTGACCCGCCGGGGGCCGAACTGCGTCGACGTCGACGTCGAGGACGGCGTCGCCTCGCCGCTGCGTCTCCTCGCCGAAGCGCAACAGGACCCGAGCTACCTCCGTGCGAGCGAGCGCGCTCGAGACGAGTGGCCGGCGCCGTCGCAGGTACCGGCGCAACGCATCGGACTCCGGCTCACGCACGATCAGCTTCACGATGGCCGAGGAGTCGAGGTAGGTGATCCTGTCAGCGCTCATCAGCGCGAAGTGCGGCAAGGATGCTGGACGGACGCTCGGCACCTTCAGGCAGGTCGAGCGGTTCGGGCAGGTCGTCCAGATCGCCGGTCAGGGTCGAGACATCGCCGCGGGCCCTGAGCACGGACAGCGGATCACCGCCCCCAGGCATTGGGGTGAGGAGGGCAACGGGACGCCCTCGATCGGAGAGCTCCACCGTCTCACCCGCTTCGACGCGTCGCAACAGCTCGCTTGCCCGCTGCCGGAGCTCTCACACCCACAGACGTCACCGTGCTACTTGTAGCACGTAGAGGCTGCGGAGGTAAGGCGTCACTCGGCCAGGAGCAGGGCGTCCTCGTCGATCACGCCCCGGGGGCGGCTGGGGAGGCGGCTGGCCAGGGCCAGGGCCACCAGCAACGAGGCGCTGCAGGCGATGAAGGCGGCGTTGTAGCTGGCCACGGCCCGTTCGGGGGTGGGCGAGCTGCCCATGCGCGAGCTGACCAGCGCGCCCAGGGCGGCGACCGAGATGGCGCCGGCGATCTGGCTGTTCAGCGAGCGCACCGCCGACCCCCGGGCGATCTGGTCCGGCGGCAGGTCGCTCATGCCCGCCACCATCAGCGGCGACATGCCCAGGCCCATGCCCGCCCCCTGCACGGCCAGCAGGGCGCCGATGACCCACAGCGGGGTGGTCGTGGACAGGTGGCCCATGGCGAACACGGCCACGGCCATTGTGGCGATGCCGATCATGACGGGACGACGGGAGCCCATGGTGTCGACCAGTCGGCCGCCGATGGTCATGAACACGGCGGAGACGACGGCGGCCGGCCCCAGCAGGACGCCGACGGCCAGGGCCGAGTACCCCCGCACCCCTTCGAGCTGGAGGGGGATGAAGACCAGGCGGGTGTACTGGGCCGCGGTGATGAAGAAGCCCGCCCCCATGGCCAGGGAGAAGGCGTGGCGCTTGAAGATGCGCACCTCGATGAGGGGGGCGTCGGTGCGCAGTTCGTGCACCACGAACAGCACGAGCAGGACCAGGCCGCCCATGACGCAGGTCAGCGTGGCCGGTGAGCCCCAGCCCCAGCCGTTGGCCTCGGACAACCCGAGCACGGTCAACGCCAAGCCGGTCCCACCGAGGACGAGCCCGAGAGCGTCGAAGCGGCGGCGTTCCTGGTGACCGAAGCGGGGCAGCCAGCGCAGGCCGAGCACGAGGCCGACGGCACCGATGGGCACGTTGATGAGGAACAACCAGTGCCAGCTCATGGCCGTGACCAGGTAACCGCCGATGGTGGGACCGATGGCGGGAGCGGCCATTGCGGCCACGCCGTAGGTCGACATGGCCCGGCCGTGCTTCTCCCTGGGGAAGAGCTCGAGGGCCATGGCCATCCCCACGGGTAGCAGGGCGCCACCGCCCAGGCCCTGCAGCACCCGGCAGCCGATGAGCACGGTCAACGACGGGGCCAGGGCAGCCAGGAACGAGGCCACGGTGAAGCTGGTGAGCGAGGCCAGGAAGACGGTCTTGCGGCCGAAGCGGTCGGCCAGCCAGCCGCTGGCCGGCTGGGACACGGCCACGGCCAGCAGGTACGAGCTGACGATCCACTCGACACCGTCACCCGCCTTCAGGTCAGCGCCGATCTGGGGCAGGGCCACGTTGACGATGGTGGAGTCGAGCACCACCATCACCGTGCCCACCATGACCACCGACATGGCCAGCCACGGGTTGGCCACCGTGGGCCGGCTCGGTGCCGCGTCGAGCACGCCGGTCATGGTCGGTTCTCCTCATCGGGGTGGGGGTCGCCCAGGTGGGGGTCGCCCAGGTGGGGCTCACACAGGTGGGGCTCACACAGGTGGGACAGCACGTCGAAGCCATGGTCGATGGCATCAGCCAGGCTCTCCTCGAGCTCGCCGGCCGTCCATCGCCGTCGCATGGTGGTGACCACGGCCAGGCTGCAGGAGCCCAGGAGGGCCGGCCATGCCGGCTCGCCGCGGTCGGGCGTGCGCTGGGCGGCGAAGGCGGTGATGGCTGCGGCCAGTTCATCCTGGTAGCGCAGGTGGTGGGCCCGAAGTGTGGGCGACGCCTCGATCAGGCGGAGGCGGGTGCGCTCGACGTCGGGTCGGGCCGACAGCACCAGGGCCAGCCCACGCAGGGCCACCCGCACCGAGTCGATCACGGGCTCCTCGGCGGGGCGTCCGGCCAGGGCGTCGCCGAACAGGGCCAGGCGGTCCGCGGCGTCGGCGAAGAGCACGTCCTCCTTGCGGGGGAAGTGGCGGTGGAACGTGCGCCGGGAGACGTCGACCTCCTCGGCGATGGCCTCCACCGTGGTGTCCTCGAAGCCCTGGCGGGCGAACATGGCCACCGCGGCGTCGACCAGGGCGTCCCGGGTGCGCACCTTCTTGCGTTCGCGTCGGCGACCTCCATCTCACGCGTCCGCACCTCCCCGGGCCCCTACACCGAGGGGGCGAGGGGTAGGGTCGTTCCCGTCAGGGGAGCGGAACCCCGACGGGAGGCCACCCATGTCGATGACGCCCGAGGAAGCGATCCAGCGGGTTGCCGCATACCGAGAAACCCGCGACGCCTGGCAGCGCCGGTCCGCGGACCCTGAATTCATCAGTTGGCTGATGGAACAGGCTGCTCGCTTGGACGAACGCACCGCCACGCGCACCGACTAACATCGTTCCCCGTGCTCGGGGACATGGCGGCCTACTCCGAGTGGGTGGAGCGGGACGATCCGAGGTTCTCCGTGGCGCGGGTGGTCCTCGAATGGATCGAAGCCGCCGGCGAGACTCCCTGGCGCTGGCCGAGCGTCACGCTTGATGACCTGTCCGAGCGGGGCATGGACGCGGGTTCCTACGACTGGCGGCAGGTGGTTGTGCCAGGCACTGGCGGGGTCGAGGTGTACTACAGGCATTGGTACCAGTCGGACCGTGTGGATGTGGTGGCGGTGATGTCCCCGCTCGACGAACGACGCGGCTGAGGCGGGCCTGTCCAGGTCACCTCGAGGGGGCGATGGCTACGGTCGATCGAGATCTCCCCGGAAGGGTTCGGAGGATGGAGATGGCGCTCCGCATCGCCACACGCCGCCGATGTGTCCCCCGAGGCCTTGGCCGAGATGGGTCCTACATCGGCGCCGACCACATGGCCCTCAATGAGGGGTCGACCCTGCCCGAGATCACCATGCCCGCGGCCCTGCGGGCCGCGGCGCTGGCCAACCACGTGAACATCAGCGCCAGCAACTCGTCGGCGCCGTGGAGCTGCTGGCCGGCGTTCTTCGTGCGGGCCGACGGTGTGGTCACCGGGCGGCTCGAGCGCCACCAGGCCGGCATCCTCGTGTCCACCGTTCACCCCACCGGCAACCTCTGAGAGTCAGGCGGGCACGAGGAAGGAGGCCGAGCCGCTGATGGCCACGCCGCCGGTCTGGCGGGTGCAGGTCAGCTCGGCCTCGACCTTGCGGCCCTCGGGGGTGTCCTCGACGGCACTGATCACCCCGGTGCAGGTCAGCTCGTCCCCGGGCCACACCTGTTCTTTGAAGCGCACGGTGAAGCGGCGGATGGCCTCGGGCCCCAGCCAGTCCGTGGCGAAGGTGGCCAGCAGGGCGGCCTGGAACATGCCGATGGAGAACACGGTGGGGAAGCCGGCCCCGGTGGCGAAGAACTCGTCGTGGTGGATGGGGTTGAAGTCCCCCGAGGCTCCGGCGTAGCGGACGATGTCGGTCCTGGTCAGGGGGCCGAACGTGCGGGGCTCGGCCTCGGTGCCGACGTCGATGGCGTTGGTGTCTGCGGTGGTGTCAGCCACGTCAGGACTCCTTCTCGGGGGCGCGCCCCGTCTCGACGAGGGTCGAGCGCTGCTCGGCCACGAGGCCACCGTCGGCGTCGCGGTACTCGGTGACGATGCGGGCGAAGCGCATGACCCCGCCGCGCTTGCCCTCCTTCTCCCAGCGGTCGGCCAGGCGGGAGGACACGGTCAGGGTCTGCCCGGCGTGGGGCGGGGGGCCGAAGAACTCGTACTCCTCCTCGCCGTGCAGCAGGCGGGCCAGTTCGAAGCCCAGGTCCATGATGGGGTGGGTACCGGTGGCCCAGAAGTTCTGCGCCGTGGTCAGGAACGTGGGCGGGATCACCGCGTCGGCATCGTCGTAGGCCGGGTTGCGGGACTGGGTGGCCCGGGCGAACTCGCGGATCTTGCCCCGTTCGATGGGGACCTCGTAGGACATGGCGCCTCCTTGCCGAGTGCCGTCCGGCACATCCGCGTGGGGCCGACTGTAAACGATCGTTACCTAATGGCCAAGCGGGGGTCCGGGTCACGGTCGCGCTGGTGGTGCCCCCATGAAGGCGTCGAGGGCGCTGGTGGTCATGGCCACGAGCACGGGCCGCACGACGTCGAGCGGTGGGCGCACCCGGCCCTCGGCGTAGCCGTTCACCAGCCCGATGGCACCGTGGACGGCGGCGCGGACCTCGTCGGGGGGATGGCCGGGGGGATGGCCGGCGGGGTGGTGGGGGTCGAGCCTGGTCACCACCATGACCCATTCCTCGAGGTACGAGCGCTGGTCGCGGCGCACGGCCCGGCGTCTCGTGTCGCCCAGGGCCCGGCTCTCGTTGAGGTACACGGCGATGGTGTCCTCGTTGTCCACGGCGATGTCGACGTAGGACGACACCAGCTGGTCGAGGGACTGGCGGGGGGTGGCGGCAGCCAGGGCCCGGGTCACCGCTGCAGCCAGGGGCTCGCGGGCCCGGGCCATGGCCGCGGCCAGCAGCTCCTCCTTGTTGCGGAAGTGGCGGTACACGCCGGGCCCGGCGATGCCCGCGGCGGCGCCGATCTCGTCGATGCCCACCCCGGCGAAGCCGTGCTCGCGGAACAGGCCGGTGGCCGCGGTCAGCAACATCTCGCGCCGCGACGCCCGTTCGGGCACCTGGCCATCGGTCGTGGGGCCGGCGGTGGACCGGGCCCGGCCGGCGTCGACGGCCAGGTCGGGTGCCCCGAGCAGGGCGCCCGTGCCCATGGCCGTGAGCATGTCCTCGAGGCGTGCCCGGGCCACCCGAGGGGTGTAGTGGGCGATGCTCAGGTACAGCCCGGAGAGGGATTGCAACAGGAAGCCGACCTGGGCCCGCCCCAGGGTGGGTCGCACCCCCTGCACGGCTTCGATGAACAGGGCGTCGTTGTGGTGGGCCCGCTCGCGGATGGCACCACGGAGCTCGGAGGGCAGGTGGCGGCGCTCGCGCAGGTAGACGACGCTCTCGTCGAGGTGGTCGAGGGTGGCGGCGGCCCCGGCCCGCACCACGGCGGCCAGGCGTTCGCCGGGGGAGTGGTCGGGGGCCACGGCGGCGGCGAAGGCCACGGCCACCTGGTCGACGCCGCGGCGGGCCACGGCGGCGAGCAGCGCATCCTTGGACTCGACGTGGCGGTAGACGGCGGGACCCGAGCTGCTCAGGGCCCGGCCGATGTCGTCGATGCTGGTGCCGTGGAAGCCCCGCTCACGGAACAGCCGTGCCGCGGTGGCCAGCAGGCGGTCGCCCACGGCACCGGCGGGCGGCACTGCGGTCGGGACCACGCCCGCCGTCGGGAACCTGCGGTCAGATGCGACGACCAGCTGCCTCCCAATAGGGCTCGCGCAGGCGGCGCTTGAAGATCTTGCCCGAGTCCTCCCGGGGCAGGGATTCGTGGAAGGTGACGATGCGGGGTGCCTTGAACGAGGCCAGGTGGGCGGCCACGTGTTGGCGCACGGCGTCGACGTCGAGGGCGGCGCCGGCGCTGTCGCCACTGCGCTCGACAGCCGCCACCAGCTGCTCACCGAACTCGTCGTGGGGGGCACCGAACACGGCGCAATCGTGGACGCCGGCGAGCTGGATGAGGCAGGCCTCGATCTCGGCCGGGTAGATGTTGACCCCACCGGAGATGACCATGTCCCGCTTGCGGTCGCACAGGTAGAGGTAGCCGTCGTCGTCCAGGTAGCCGATGTCGCCGCAGGTGAACAGGCCCTGGCGTTCGACCTCGCTGCGGGCTTCGGGCCGACCCTCGTAGGTGAAGTCGGGGAAGGCGCGGTTGCGCATGAAGATCTCGCCGACGGCGCCGGTGGGCACGGCAACGCCGTCATCGTCGAGGACGGTGACCTTGCAGTGCTCGGCCTCCCGTCCCACCGTGCCCGGATGGGCCAACCACTCGGCGCTGTCGCACTGGGTCACCGCCCCGGTCTCGGTGCCGCCGTAGTACTCATGGATGATGGGGCCCCACCAGGCGATCATCTGCTGTTTGACGTCGACGGGGCAGGGGGCGGCGGCATGGACCACGTGCTGCAGCGATGACAGGTCGTAGCGGGCCTTCACCTCGTCACCCAGTCGCAGGAGGCGCACGAACATGGTGGGCACCATGTGCAGGTGGGTGATGCCGTGGCCGTCGATCAACGCCAGCAGCTCCTCGGGGTCGAAGCGGGGCTGCAGGTGCACGAAGCCGTCCGAGGCCATGGCGTTCATGCCGTAGTAGTTGGGGGCGGTGTGGTACATCGGCCCCGTCACCACGGTGCGCATGCCCGGCCCCAGGCCCGTGGCCGTGCGCACGCCGGGGGTCAGGGTGGCCTGCTCGGTCCCCGGCAGCCGCCGCACCCCCTTGGGTCGGCCGGTGGTGCCCGAGGTGTAGATCAGCGCGTTCGCCGCTCCGGCGATCTGACCGTCGAAAGGCTCGAAGGATTCGATCCACGGGCTCCACAGGAGGTCGGTGGGGTCGGGCTCGGCGGTGGCCGGGTCGAGGCCGTAGCTGGTGACGATGTCGGCGGGCGTGGGCACGACGCGCACGGCCACGCCCGGGGGCATGGCGACGCGCACCGGGGCCAGCAGGTCGGCGTGGGCCACGAGCACGAGGGCGTGGCTGTCCTCGAGGATGAAGGACACCTCGTCACTGCGCCCGTGCCAGGTCACCGGGACGGGGGCGGCGCCGATCATGGACACGGCCAGGGAGGCCTCGACGAAGGGCAGGTCGTTGCGCAGCAGCAGGGCCACGGTGTCGCCCCGGCCCACGCCGAGCGAGCTCAGCGCCGTCGCCGCCCGGGCCGCCCGCTGGCGCAGTTCCGCGGTGGGGACGAAGACGTCACCGCGGAGCACCCCGGCTGGATGGCTGGCCACGTCTGCCCCCTCGTCGCCACCCCTGGGTGCGGCGGCAACGAACGTTAACAGAAGGTGGTTCGCCGGTCGCTCGCCGCACCGTCGTGCGCACAGTCGGGGACGGCGCCGCAGGTCATGTTGATGGCCGTGCCCGTGATGCTGGCCGCCAGGTCCGGGGCGGCGAAGGCGGCCACGTTGCCCACGTCCTCGAAGGATGCCGTGCGGCCCAGCATGGTCGGCCCCACCATGCCTTCGACCAGGGCGTCAGGATCCTCGAAGTCGGCGGGTGGGGACTCGATCACCCCGCCGGTCGGCAGGGTGACGACGCGTGTGCCGAACGGGCCGAGCCCGGCGGCCAGTTGGCGGCGCAGGGCGTCGACCGTGGCCAGGGCGACCTGGAAGCCACCGATGCTGTAGTCCCGCACCGGGTCGCCGTAGCCGCCGAAGGTGAGGATGACCCCACAACGGCGGGGGATCATGTGGCGGGCCGCGGCTCGCGCCGTGAGGAACTGCGTGCGCGCCGCGTTGTGGATGGGGGCCTCGAAGTCGGCCACGTCCATCTGGGCCAGGGGGGTGCCCTGGATGTCGCCCACGCCGATGAGGTTGAACGAGATGTCCAGCGACCCCGCCGCAGCGACCACGGCGTCGGCGTGGGCGTCCACTGCGGCTTCGTCGAGGGCGTCGACGATCCACGTCTGGGCCCGACCGCCGCCGGCCCGGAGCTCGGCCGCCCGCTCCTCGAGGGGACCGGGGGTGCGCCCGGCCAGGTGGACGGTGGCACCTTCCCGGGCGAAGGCCCGGGCCACGGCACCGCCGATGGCCCCACCGGCGCCGTAGACCACCGCGTTGCGCTGCTCCAGCAGCATCGTCGTACCTCCGTGGTCGTGGATCGGTTCGGGGATGCGGTCGGGGATGGGGACGCGGTCGGGGAGGGGGTCGGGAACCGTCGTGCCAGCCACGCATCCCACCCGGGTTGCTCACGCTGGGCGGTGGTGGCCGCGTCGGGGCCGCAGAAGCGGCCAGAGAGGATGGCCCACACCGAGGTCCCGTTCCTGGTGAAGGCCACCACCTCGAACAGGCCGGGCCCCGGCGTCGTGGCCGTCGAGACCGGTCATGGCTGGCCCTCCTCGGCTTGGTCGACCCCCAGCGGCGGGGTCGACGGCTCGTGCGGCGCCTGGGGATCGACCCCGCTGGGCACCGGGTTGACGGTCACGGTCAATCGTTGCCAACGACCGTCGGGAGCGTGCTCGTCGTGGTACTTCGAAGCCAGCCGGGCGACGGCTGCGGTCAGCTCGTCGGCGAAGGCGGCCCGGTCGGCCGGGGAGGCGAAGCGGATGGCCGCGTCCAGGCCGAACGCGGGCACCCGGGTCCCCCGGCGGGTGGCGTTGGCGACCATGCCGCCGACCTCACCCACCACCCTGGCCGCCAGGGCGATGACGTAGGCCGCCGAACAGGTGGTCCCGGGCCCGACCGGGGTCGCTGGCCGCGGCGCCCAGGGCGTCGGGCGAGACGACGTAGCCCGCGGCCGTGGCCACCATCACCCGCTCGGTCAACCCGCCCCAGGTGCGGGTGTCGGCCACCTCGACCAGGCCATGGGCCTCGAGCTGGCGCAGGTGGTAGTTGACCTTTTGCCGGGTGAGGCCCACCTGGCTGGCCAGGGCGGCGGCCGACAAAGCTGTCGAGGGTGGCCGCGGTGTCCTCGGGGGATCAGCGACCGGGGTCGAGGTCGGCGTCCCGGCACCCCGGGGCCGCGTTGACGGGGTTGCAGCGCCAGGTCGTCCCCCCGGGCAGGGTGGCCACGTAGTCGCTGCCGTAGCGCGTCGCCAGGCCGGGTGCGGGGAAGTCGGTGGACACGATCTGGGCGCCGCTGGCCACCGCTGCGTCCAGCCGGCTCCGGTCCCCCGATCGGGCCTGGACCAGGGGTTCGTCGGCCCGGGTGCGCACCAGGTAGCCGGCGGCCACCAGGCGACGGATCTCGTCTGCGACCCCCGGGGCCAGGGGATCATCACGGCGAACGAAAGCGGTGTCGGGCTGTCCGGGTTCACCATCGGTGAACAGCACCCGGCCGGCCAAGCCGGGATGGCCGGCGGCGTAGCGGGCCCGCACCCCGCCGTCGTCCGCCACCAGCAGGAACACCACCTCGCCCCGGCTGGCGTCCAGGGGAGGCCAGCGGCCGTCGAGCACCGACCGCTCCAGGGTGCGGCCCTCCTCGCGCACGTCGTCGGGGGTGATCAGGTCCGTCGGCTCCAGGGTGGCCCGGATCTCGTCGTCGAGGTCGTCGAGGCGGGCCGCGTCCCACGGCGGGGCCTCGACCCCGCCGGCGGCCACGGCGCGGGCGTCGCTCTGGCGGGGTTCGAGCAACACGAACAGGGGCAGGTGGTCGGGATGGGCGTCGGACCACGTGCGGATCTGGTCCAGGCAGGTGGTGAACAGCACGCAGCTGGTGGTGGGGTCGAGGTCGACGACGTGCAGCACCTTGATGCCGGGCTGGCTCCAGGCCGGGTCGTCGAGGGGGCCCGACCCGAGGGCCCGGCGCACCGCAGGCTCGGCGTAGAGGCCGCCGTCGGGGTCGGGGTACAGGTCGAGCTCGAGAGACCGCACCCCCTGGTCCTCGAGCTGGTCGGCCAGGGGGGCGTGGCTGTAGGCCAGGCTGCGTCCGTAGGTGTCCACGCCCCGGGCCAGCTCGTCGAAGGCGGCCTGCTCCGGCTCGGTCAGCTCCTGGTGGTAGCTGTCGTGGGTGCCGATGACCTGGACCTGAGCCAGGGTGACGGCCCCCGGTGTGGTGACGGGCGCCGCCTCTGGGTCCGACGTCGAGCACCCGGCGACGATGGCCAGTGCGACCACGGCGCCAACCCAGGTTCGGCGCCCCATGGAGGTCAACGTAGGCCGATGGCGGCCCGCCAGCGGGTCAGCCTGACGTCGGCCGCGGGTGCAGGGGCTCGTAGAGGGCGAGTTCAGCGCCGCTGGGAAGGCGCACCGAGGCCAGCCGACCCCAGCGCTCGTCCTCACCCCTGGCCGTCACCGCTCCCTTGGCCGCCAGCTCGGCCAGGGTGGCCTCGAGGTCGTCGCACATGAGGAACAGCTCGTGCTGCGGGGGACCATCGGTGGGGTGCACGGCCACCTCGGTCGGAGGCAGGGCGAAGATCAGCCAGCCCCCACCGGCATCGACGTTGGCGAACCCGAGCACATCACGGATGAAGTCCCGGTCGGCCTCGGCATCGGCGCTGTAGAGGATCACATGGGCACCGTTGATCATGACGCCCCCTTTCGTCGGCGGGCCCCATGCCAGCGGAACGAGTCCAGCTCGACCACGACCAGATGATCCGGCCACGCCAGGTCGAGCTTGGCGAAACCCGCGCCATCGGCGTCGCTCACGGGCAGTTGGAGGACGGGCCGCACTGTGCCCAGCCCGACCAGGCGGCGGCTCGACGGTCAGGATTCCCCGGCACAGGACGTCATCGAACGCGTCCTCGAGCCGGGATGCCGTGACTGTGTCCGCCACCTGGACGAGGACCAGCGGCAGGGTCACCACGGGGATACCGTCGAGGACCGTGCGCTCCGAGGGGTCGAGCTCACAACGGTGCACCGTCGCCCGGGCGCTCCTCCGGTCCGTCCCCGCCGGGACCACGACGTGCAACGCCCCGGGGCGGAAGCCGGCCAGGCCGTGGAGAGCGGCGGCGCTCTGGTGGGACAGCAGGCCAGCGGGGCCGGCGGCCCGCACCACAGCCAGTGCCTGCTGCCGCCACGTCGGCGCCGACCCCTGCCCGCGGTGCACGCCGGGAGAGAGCCGCACCAACATGCCCCGAGCCTGAAGTCCGTGCACCATGCGGTCCGACACGCCGCATTGCAGCAGCTCGGCCCTGGTCAGGACCCCATGCTGCCGCGCCGCCAGCGTTGCTGCCCTGGCCAGGGGATCCGCTTTCACCGGCCGGAATCTACGAGTCAGGTGTGACACCAAGACGCGGGGGCTAGGCCGGATGGGCGCCCGGGATAGCTGTGCGGGGAGGATCGGCGCGGGGCTCGCCAGGTGCCCGCAGCAGGCTGCCTTCAGCGAGCGGCCGCGGACGGGTGGATGGCGGGGATCTTGATGGGCTTCTCGATGAGGTGAGGTGACAGCAGTTCGGCGGAGGCGAGCCAGGGTGCACCGCCGGGATCGGTGGGACGGGCGTGCCAGTCGTGGCTGACCTTCTGGAGGCCGATCGGGTAGACGGTGAGGTTGCCGTCACGGCCGATGTGCAGGCGCAGGAAGTTCTTGTGGCCCTGGTAGCTGACGGCCGAGAAGGCCTCGTTGCCGTGGGCGCCGAAGACACACGTCGAGGCCAGGTAGGCGCCCATGACCACCGAGCCGATCACACCGCCCAGGAGCAGGGTGAGGACGATCAGCACCGCGGTGAACCCCCACCCCTCGACGAAGGAGGCCGCGTCGACCACGTCGGACCCCCGGCCGGCGATCCGTGAGGCCAGGTAGACGGCGGCACAGCCCACCGCCGCGGCCGCGGCGATCTGGCCGGCCAGGTGGAGGGCTCCGAAGGCGACCCTCGCGGTCATGGACCGCCATCCCCGGGGCCATCGGGCCAGGGGCTTGGCGAAGCCGATGAGCACGGCCAGCAGGAGGGCGAGGATGATCACGGCCATGGGGTTGCGGAACAGGCCGAGCACGTGGTCGGTCCACCCGTAGCCCCGCAGCGTCTGCTCGAAGGACAGGTCGTCGCCCCGGTCCAGGACCCGGTTGCCGAACTGGCTGGCCCACGAGAGCAGCAGCACCATCACCGCAGGCACGGCCATGAACTGGGGGTTGGTCCACGGCAGGAGCAGGGCCCCGGCCGACATCCACCGCGAACGGGTGCGGTCGGGATAGGTCGCCTCCAACGTGTGACGGACCAGCTCGCGCTTCTTCGGGTCCCGGGGCACGTCCAGTTCCTTGCGCAGGTGGTGGGTGCCGCTGAGGAAGGCGCCGCCACCGCCGGCGGTGATCTTCTGGGCGCCATCGACGCCGAGGTAGCGGGCGTAGTGGTGGGCGTCGCCCGACAGCGACAGGCGCAGGTGGATCCCGGCGGGCCGGATGATGCGGTCCTCCAGGTAGGCCAGGTTGCGGAAGGCGTCGGGCTCGGCGGCCACGTCGGTCCAGCTGGGCTTGGCCGTGCACAGGATGAGGTTGGCGTCGGGGCCCATCTCGGCCGCGGCGGCGGTGAAGTACCGGAGCTGGGGGTCGTCGATGAAGGCGTCGAACTGGATGTCGATGCCCCACAGCCACCAGTCGTGGGCCAGGCGAACGGCGAAGTAGCTCCGTGGTTGGACGGTGTGCCGGCCGCCGATCCAACCCTCACCGCGGGGGCAGAACACCCGCATGAAGTTCGTAAGGCCGTCGTACCAGTCGTGGTTGCCGGGGATGGCCACCAGGTCGAGACGTCCCTCGTCCTCGTCGACCCAGGGCAGGGCCGCGGTGAACGGCAGGCGGAAGCGATCGTCGTACTCGGCTGGCGAGCCGGACGGGTAGACCTCGTCACCGCCCAGGACCAGCAGGGTCCCCCGGGTCAGCGTGTGGTCGACACCGTCGTGCGCCAGTTCGAGCTCCGGTTCCGACGCCAGGAGCGCGACCGAGTAGGTGGCATCGAAGCCGTCCCCCGTGTCGGCGATGAAGTCGATCCACAACTCGTCGGCGTCGGCACCGTGGGTGAGGAGCGCGTCCGACGACGAGTCCTGCAGTTCGCGCTTGTCCAGGAAGTCGCCGAAGGCCGAGGACACGAGCACGCGCTGGGCGGCACGGGCCAGCACCGCGGGGTGGAACCAACGGACCCGGCCCTGGCGGGTGAACTCGAGGGCGTCGAGGTCCCCAGGTCGGGGGGGAGGGGTTTCCTCCTTGGCCTCGCTCATGGCTGTGCCTCCTCGGGGCCCAGGCTGGCCAGGTAGCGCAGGGCGCGGATGCCGGGTAGGAACGTGTAGGCCCCGCCCCGCACGGTCACGAACCGGGGCACGTCGACGTGGCGGCGACGCAGGGGACGGGCCTGCTCGGTGAACGTGGTCGTCCCCTCGGCGGTGCTCACGCCGACGAGGGGGTCGCGATCGTCGTAGAGGCCGGCGAAGCGGGGGTTGCCCAGCCACGTGTGGGACACGAACTCGAACTGGCGGGCGATGTTGGCGTTGCAGCAGATGAAGTGCAGCCCCCGCTCGACGCCCGGCTCCTCGGCGGCGTCGTCGTCGGGCAGCGGCGGGCCGTAGCCCCGACCCCGGCGCAGCAGGCGGTGGCGATCGGCCAACTCGACGGCGGTGGCCGACCCGGCGTCGGGGCCGAGCATGTCGCGGGGGTTGGCCCGGCGCACGTGGGCCCCCAGGGGACAGCGCAGTCCGGCCTCGTCGTCGTCGTGGTAGGCGAAGTCGTTGACGTCGCCCAGGCGGGGGTCGTCGGCGTCGGGCGTCTGCACCAGGGGAGCGCCGCTGGGCCAACGACCCACCATCCTCGCCGCCAACAACCGGGCCGCTCCGGGATCGGGCCGGCCGTCAGGGGCGGCGCTGGCCGCAGCCACGTAGGCACGGAAGGCGGCGACGTCCTGGTGGAGCTGGCGGAAGACGAGGTAGCTGCCGTTGCGGCCCAGGTCGTGACCCCCGGACCCCTCGACATCGGCGGGGAGCAGGGATGCGGCGTCATCGGCTGCGGCCACCAGCGGACGACCGGTCAGCCGCCCGTACCCGTTGCGGTAGCCGAGCACGAACTCCCCGGCTGCCACGGTCGGGCTGCCGTCGTCGGCCACAGGGCCGGCCGACGCCCGGCGTAGGCCGTCCACGACGGGCTGGGAGATGCCGTCGCGGAAGCCGAAGTGCTCGCGGTCGCTGAGCTCGGCCGTCTCCAACGTGTGCACGACGTCGAGACCCGACGCCTCGACATCGCCGAGCACGCGCCGGCCCACCTCGTCGAGGGCGTCGTCGTCCTCCCCGTAGAGCAGGACGATGGCGTCCACCGCAGCCGTGGCCGGCCCGCCCCAACGCCAGTGCCCGGGGGCGGCGTCGTCGACATCGCCGAGGATGCGGCTGCGGTGGGGGGTGGTCATGCCCGTGATCAACTCGTCGGGGAACTGGCCCAGCGCGGCATCGGACAGACCCAGGCGAGCCAGGCCCGACGCGGTCAGCGCCAGGTTGGCCGCCCACGTCGAACGGCCGCTGGCCGCGGTGGTCAGGACCTCGGCGGTGGTGCCCAGCCAGCGCCGGGCCCGGTCCGCGGCGGTGATGCCCAGCAGCACGTAACGGGCCCGGGGCAGGTGGCCGTAGCCGGCGGCCAGCAGGCCCTGGATGTCGGCCCGCTCGAGCTCGCTCCCGCTCCCGGTCCCGGCGGCAGCGCGACCAGGAGACGCGGCCGGGGTCACAGTCGGGCCAACCAGGCGGTGGCGCCGGCCTCGTCGAGGTGGCCCGACAGGCCGGCACGGATGGCGGCGTTGTTGGCGATGTTGACGGCGGTCAGCTCGGGATAGGCCGAGTACCACACCTGGGTGGGCACCTGGCGGGTGCGCAGGTACCCCTTGAAGGCCCTCTCGTCCTTGGCTCCCCGACACAACAGCCACGCCGTCTCGGGATAGCCCTGGCCATTGCTGAAGACGAGGTTGAGGCCCCAGGCCACCTTGTCGATGAAGTCGTCCATGTAGCTCTCGAGGCTGCCGTCGTAGTTGCTGGCGAAGAGGACCCGGCGCTTGTCGTCGAAGAACGTCCATCGGGCGAAGTGGATGGTGTCGACCTTGGCCAGGCTGCCCCGGGCGAAGAAGTGGCGCATCGCCCAGTCGAGGACGAACAGCGCCCCCATGGTCGTCCACCGACGGAAGCGGCCCGCCTTGAGCAGGCCGATGGCGCTGAACTGGTTGTGGGCGAAGCGGTCCTCGGTCGCGGCCAGTTCGGCCACGTGCGCGTGGTCGGGTCGTAGAAGTGGGGCTTTGTCGGTGCGCTCGTGCCAGCGCAGCAGGGCGGCGTAGACCGGGGCCCCCAGGGCGATCACCGGCGACAGGACGACGCCGGCGGCGGGCACGGCCACCAGATCGGCCAGGCGTCGGGCCCGCCAGCCGAGCGGTTGGGCGGGCATGGGGTGCAGGGCCCAGGCCAGGGCGGGGTCGGCGCCGACGCGGTCGCGCACCAGCTCACGGATGCGGCGGGCGGGCAGGGCCGCCCACTCGGCCCGGTGCTCGTCGAGCATGGTCTCGAGGGCGTGGCGCAAGCCGATCTCGGCCCGGACCTGGTCCAGGGAGCGGCCCACGGTGTTGATGTAGGTGGCGGCCGAGGGCTGCAGACCCGCCTGCAGGAAGGCCAGACGGGCGGCGGTGTTCGGTGCTCTCGGGTAGCCGCGGCACGCGGACAGGACCTGGTCGAGGCCTTCGACCTCGGCCAGTTGGCGTACGTGTCGGTCCGCCGAGCCGTCCACGTCGTCCATCATGACGAGAAGAGCGGGGATCCCCTTCCCGGTCAGGTCCGGGGTGGCCTCGAGCACCAGCAGGCGGCCGAAGTGGACGCCGTCGAGACGACCGAAGGGGACCACGGCGTTGCCGGCAGGGTCCTCGGCCATGGTCGCGAGCACGGTTCGCAGCGCGGCCAGGCGCTCGGGTTCCACCTCGGCCACGAAGGTGACGGCGCACTGATCGGTCACCGCGGCCCTCCTCACCAGCTCACGTGCTCGTCGACATCCGCCATCCAGTTCTCAGGGGTGGCGTTCGACACAGCTTGGCCGGCGCGAACCCGATGCGCACCCCTGTGTCCAAGCGATGCGCGCCAGCTATGACGTCGTGGTCATCGGGTCCGGCTTCGGGGGAGCCACCGTGGCCTGTCGCAGCGCGCAAGCCGGTCGCTCGGTGGCCGTGCTCGAGCGAGGAAAGCGCTGGCGTCCTGACGAGTTCCCCCGCTCCATCGGCCAGGTGTCCGAGGCGTTCTGGGAAGAGGGGCGCTCCCACGGTTTCCTCGAGTACCTGGCCTTCCGCACCGTGGACGTCATCCAGGGTTGCGGCGTGGGCGGCGGGTCGCTGCACTACTTCAACGTCAACGTGCGCACGGCTCCCCAGGTGTTCGACGATCCCGCCTGGCCCCGGGGTCTGGATCGGGCCACCCTCGATCCGTACTACGACGTGGCCCAGGACATGTTGGAGTCCGCGGTCCTGACCCCGCCTGCCGGTCGTACCGAGCTGCCGGCCCGCACCGAGGTCTTCATCGACGCCGCCCGCCGGGCCGGCCAAGCGGTCGAACAGGTGCCCATCGCCGTGTTCACCGGTGAGGATCGCCTCCACCCCGTGGGCGGGCAGCGCCAGAGCGCGTGCACCTACTGCGGCAACTGCCTCTACGGCTGTGACATCGGGGCCAAGCAGACGGTGGATGGCAACTACCTGGCCCTGGCCGAGCGCCGGCACGGTGCCGAGGTCTTCCCCCTGCACGTGGTCGAGGCCATCTCCGCCCTGGCCGGGGGTGGTTACGAGGTCCGCTTCCGCCGCCTCGACGACGATCCCCGCGTGGCCGGAGAGGTGGGCACGGTGCGGGGGGCCAAGGTGGTCGTGGCTGCGGGGGCCCTGGGCTCTACCGAGCTGCTGCTGCGTTGCCGCGACCTCGAACGCTCGTTGCCCCGGTTGCCCGCTGCGGTCGGGCGCCGCTTCTCGGTCAACGGCGAGATGCTGCTGGCCCGGGCCCAGGGCACCGAGCGCCAGGCCGATCCCGGGTTGGGGCCACCCATCACCGCCCGCACCACGGTCGAGCGCAACGGGCACCTGATGACCATCGAGGACCTGGGCCTGCCCGACTCCCTGTTGTGGTTCCTGGAGGGAGCCATGCCCCCGGCGACCGCCCGGGCCCGACGCCTGGTCGCCCTGGCCAGCACCTACGTGAAGCGCTCCCTGGGCCTGGGCGGGCCCCGCACCCGGGTGAGCCTCGAGGTGGACGCCCTGGTCCGGGGTGGGCGCACGCCGTACGCCCTGCCCTTCCTGGGCATGGGCATCGACAGCAGCGATGGTGCCATGCGCCTGGCGGACGGGGCCCTCGACATCTCGTGGAGCCCGCGACGCAACCGCCAGCTGTACCGGGAGATGGAGAAGGCCATGACCGAGATCAGCGAGGCCGCCGGGGGCGAGTTCGTGCGTAGCTACCTGTGGCGTTGGCCGTTGCGCAAGGTGCTGACCGCCCACCCCCTGGGCGGGTGCGCCATGGGGGCCGACCGGCGCTCGAGCGTGGTCGACGAACACGGCGAGGTGTGGGACCACCCCGGCCTGTACGTGGTCGACGGGTCCGTCCTACCCACCGCTCTGGCCGTCAACCCGTCGCTGACCATCGCCGCCGTGGCCGAACGGGCCTCGTTCTGGATGACCCACGGTCGTGACCTGCAGGCCGACGACGCCGCTACCCCGGTGAACCGGTGAGCCCGGCCGGGAGGGCCAACACCTCGGTGCGCTTCACCGAGGAGATGAAGGGCCACGTCGCCGTGGGGGAGTCCGACCCCGGGCGGGGGGAGCGGCTGGGCCGGGAACGCGGCACCCGGCTGATGTTCCACCTCACCATCGAGGTGGACGACATCGACAGCTTCCGCCACGACCCCCGACGGCCGGGCCCGAGCTCGGGCTGGGTGGCCTGTGACGTGTTCGGGGGGCGCCGGGAGGTCGAACGGGGCGACTTCAACCTCTTCGTCGACGACGACGTCGAACCGGGCCGGAAGTGGATGCTGTACCGCCTGTGGTTCCGTGACGGCACCGGTCGGGCCCTGACCCTGGTGGGGGTGAAGGACGTCTTCGATGACGCCCGCTTCGATGCGTGGGCCGACACCACCACGCTCTACACCCGCATCCTCGACGGCCACGTCGAAGCGGCCGAAGACGGGGCGGCACCCGTGGTGGCCAGTGGGATCATCTACATCCGCGCCCTGGACTTCGCCCGCCAGCTCACGACGTTCCGCAGCAGCGGGCCCAGCCTGCGGTCCCGGGTCGGCGCCCTCGTCACCTTCGGCGCCTGCTTCGTGTCCCAGTTGGCCGACGTCTACCTGCGCCGTCGCCCGACCTCGCCGCCTGCCCCCTGGCGTGACGGTGGAGGATCGGCCACGTCGGGCTGACGACGCGTCAGCGGTGCCCGTCCACATCTCTCGAAGCTATGGGCCATCCCCTCACCGGTTACGATCCGGATGCGCTCCGCGGTCGACGGAGCCAGGGGGGAGCAGACATGGCCGATTACGACATCCAGATCACCGGGGGAACCATCGTCGATGGGACCCGGGTGCCCCGCTACCGCGGTGACGTGTGGATCAAGGACGGCAAGATCGCCCAGATCGGCGGCCGCCCCCCGGGTGGCGCCGAGCAGGTCATCGACGCCGACGGCCTCATCGTCGCACCCGGTTTCGTGGACCTTCACACCCACTACGACGCCCAGATCCGTTGGGATCCGTGGTGCACCATCTCGGGCTGGCACGGGGTCACCTCGGTCGTGCTCGGCAACTGTGGCTTCGGCTTCGCACCGGTGAAGCCCGACTTCCGCGAGCGGTCGATCATGACCATGGTCCGCACCGAGGCCATCCCCTACGCGTCGATCAAGGAGGGGATGCCCTGGGAGTGGGAGACCATGCCCGAGTACCTCGACAGCCTGGATCGGGCGCCCAAGGGCGTGAACGTCATCCAGTACATGCCCACGGCCTCGCTGATGATCTACGTCATGGGCCTGGATGCGGCCAAGACCCGTCCCGCCACCCCGGCCGAGCGGGCCGAGATGCAGCGACTGCAGCACCAGGGCATGGACGCCGGCCTGTGCGGCTTCAGCATCCAGCGCCTGGGCCCCGACTCGACCCAGGCCGACTTCGACGGCAGCCCCATGGTGACGGACACCATGTGCGACGAGGACATCCTCTGCCTGGCCGAGGTGCTGGCCGAGCGGGACGAGGGCTTCATCCAGATCACCCAGGCCACCGGCGACATCCGCGCTGACCTGGCCTTCCTGGAGAAGCTGGCCGCGGTGGCCAAGCGCCCGGTCCTCTACAACGTGGTCGCTCCGTCGCGGAACAACCCCGAGATCCACCGCCGGCCGCTGCGCTGGATCGAGAAGTGCTGGAACCAGGGCCTGGAGATGTACGCCCAGTGCGGCACGGGGCGCACGGGCTTCGCCTTCACCCTCGAGCACTGGAACCTCTACGACGCCAGCCCGGCGTGGCGGGCCGTGACCACGGGCACGCTCGAGGAGAAGATGGCCAAGATGCGCGACCCCGAACTGCGGGCCGCCGTCGTCGCCGAGACCGAGGAGGCCGACAAGCGCCTGCAGGCCATCCAGGCCGGCGTGGGCGGGGCCATCCAGAACCTGATGATCAACGCCGTCAACCGGCGCCCCGAACTGCAGCAGTTCCTGGGCCGTTCCGTGGGCGACGTGGCCGCCGAGCAGGGCAAGCACCCCGTCGAGGTCATGCTCGACCTGTCGCTCGAGACCGACCTGCAGGCCGAGTTCCTCGGTCCCGACAAGGGCTCCAACGCCGACTTCATGGCCGAGATCATGAACGACTCGCCCTACACCGTCCCCGGCGTGTCCGACGGCGGCGCCCACACCAAGTTCTTCACCGGGGGCTCGTGGAGCACCGACATGCTGCGCTGGCTGGTGCGGGACGAGGGCAAGGTGACGCTGGAAGAGGCCCACTACCGCATGTCCACCCTGGCCGCCCACGCGGCCGGGTTCCGCGACCGGGGCACGCTGCGCGAGGGCGCGGCGGCCGACGTCGTCGTCTACGACCTCGAGGAGATCGACGTCGACCCGAGCTGGATCGGCGACATCGTCCACGACCTGCCCGGTGGCGAGTGGCGCCGGATCCAGCGGGCCAAGGGCTACCGGTCCATCATCGTGAACGGCGAGGAGACCTTCGCCGACGGTGACTGCACCGGGGCCACCCCGGGCAAGCTCCTCCGCCACGGGCGGGGCTGACAGCAGTTGGTGGATCGAGCCCCGCCCGGCCGCAGCCGCCGGGCGGGGCTCGTCCGCGTCACAGCTTGGTGATGCGGACCGCGGTGCCGTAGGCGCAGATCTCCGTCGAAGCCTGCATGAACTCGAACGTGTCGAAGCGCATGGCCACGATGGCGTTGCCTCCCTTGGCCTCGGCCTCCTCCACCAGGCGGTCGATGGCCTGCTGGCGGCCCTCGATGAGCATCTTCGTCATGCCCTTGAGCTCGCCACCGACCATGGACGTGAAGGCGGCGCCGATCTGAGAGCCGCCGAGGGGCTCAACGGGCCCTTCGGGCTCAGCGCCTACTTCGAGAACATCTTCGTGGCCGAGTCCGACGCCGGCCAGGTGACCCGGGTCAACCCCGAGACGGGGGCCACCGGCGTCCTCTTCACCGGCCTGGCCTCGCCGGCCGGCGTGGCCCGCACCCGCACGGGCCTGGCTGCCGTCACCGGCGGCGCCCAGTGCCGCCATCTCCGGCGATTCGACGGTGTACTTCGACTTCAACGGCATCGGCGGCGACGATCCCACCGCGGTGGCCGACCTCGAGGCCTACGAGCTGGAGAACAACCCCGACGGGCAGCTGCAGTTCGACCCCGAGACGGGTGAGCCCCTCGACGCCCTGTCCAACCCCTTCGCCGCGGCTCCCCTGGGTGACACCAGCGACATCCTGGTGGCCGACGGTGGGGCCAACACCGCGAGGGCCGGGTGTACGTGCTCGACCAGTCCGGCGACCTGCTCGACACCATCACCGGTCTCGATGCCCCCACCGGGGTGGCCGTGGGTGACGACGGCTCCGTCTACGTGTCCGAGGTCCTCTACAACCTGCCCGAGGGCGACGGCCCGCCGCCGGCCGACTTCGACCCCTCCGCGCCGGCGCGCTCTGGCGCGGGGCTAGGTGGTGGCCTGGCGCCGCCACCAGCGACGCCGCCCACCGCCGGGGCTGACGCCGGGCCGCAGGACCATGGATTCCTGGGGGTCGTAGAGGGCGAGGCCCCGCTGGCGGCACTCGGCGGCCAGTTCGGCGGTCATCAGCTCGGCCGCGGTCCAGGTGATGTTGAACGCACAGCAGCGACCGTCGACCAGGGACTGGGTGAGCGGCCATGCCGCCCACGGCGAGCTGGCCTCGGCGGGATCATCGCCACCGGGAGCGGGGTGGCGCTGCTCCAGATCGACGACCAGGGCCACCAGCAGCGGCGTCAGGGGCTGGTCCCAGGTGCTGTCGTCCTCCAGCAGTCGGGCGATGGCGTCCTCGTCCGCGGGGAGGTCGTCGAGGTCGAAGACGTACAGGTCGAAGCTCACCGCGGTCGGCCCCTCATGGGCCCAGGCTGCCAGAGCGACGCGCCGGGATGGGGGAGTGCCACGGTCGAACTGCGGTGCCGGGCGGTCGGGCCTGCCGGGTTCGGTCGGTCTCAGGCCGCGGGCGGCTCGGCTCAGGCCGTGGGTGGGCGGCGGCGGGACAGGACGTACACGCCCAGACCGGCGCCGAGGACGCCGATGACGATGCCGACGATGCCCAGGGTGCGGGCGGTGCCGTCGATGGCGTCGCCGCTCGATCCGCCGGCCTGCTCGGTCGGGTTGCCGCTGATCACCATGGTCCCGTCCGTGGTGTCGTCACCGGTGGTGTCGGTCGCCTCGGTCGCCTCGGTCGTGTCCGTGGTGCCGTGGTGGTCGTCACCGGTGGAGGGGACCAGCGTCAGCGTGGGTGCGGGGCGGTCGGGCTCGGCGCCACCGGGGGTGGGGATGTCGATCCAGCGCGCGACCTCGCCGTGGCTGTACGCCTGCAGGGTGGGGAAGGAGATGGAGTCGACGTCGTCGGGCAGGGGACCGGCCGACACCTCGAACTCGGCGAACTCCCCGGGCTTGATGGCGGACTCGGCGTCGTCCGCCGTCCACGTGATGAGGGTGATGGCCTGGGTGATCGTGTCCCCGTCGTCGGTGGTCACCGGTGTGGGCAGGGGCGACTCGGTCACCGAGTAGGTCCAACCGTCGGTGGGGCGAACGCTGACCGAGGCCAGGGGGGTGGCCGTGGGGAACGACACCTCGAGCTTGGTGGTGCTGGCGTCGTCGCGCTCGTTGGGCACCCGGAAGGCGAGCTTGGCGTAACCCCCCTGAGCCGCCTCTCCCGGGTTCACCGTGACGTGGGCGAAGGCCGTCGCCGGCACGAGCAGCACGATGGCCGCTCCCACCACGGACGCAACCGTTCGGCGAAGTCCCTTCGATCCCAGCACCGGCACCACCTTGCTCACCGCCCCGAGGGCGCTCTCCATCGGACAGCCACTCAGTCGTCGGTCCCGGCCCCCTGGTTCCCCCCATGGCCAGGATCGCCAGGAACGTCCCCGCCGTCCCACCGGAGGTTGCCAGGGACGGGGCCGACGCTGGCTGGGCACGCCCTCCCCCCGTGCCCTCTCCGAACGGAGCCCCCGGTGCCCACCCCCAGTTCGTCCCCGGCGTCATCGAGCCCTCGGGGTTCCCGCCGCGTCATGGCGCTGCCGGATACGACCTCGACGACGACCGCCGCGTCCGTCACGTCGCAGCCCACGACATCGATGCCCATCACGGTGGCCTGCGCCACGGGGACGGCGTCCTCGGCGGCCATCGCCGCCGCCGTGGTCGACTCGGTGTCGGTGGACGCCGACGACGTGGGCGTGTGGGTGGTCGACCTCGAGGACGGCTGCGGCTACGGCGTCAACGCCGACACCCCCATGGTCGCGGCCTCCACCATCAAGCTGCTGGCCCTGGCCGGCGTGCTCGAGCTGGCCCAGTCCGAGGATCGTGACCTGACCCCCTACGAGCGTGCCCTGGTCGAGCCCATGATCCAGTACAGCGACAACGACGCCGCCAGCGAGCTCATCGACTACCTGGAGGCCACCGACCAGGACTTCTCGGCCCTGGGTGCCAGCTGGGGGGTCCCCGGTGCCCAGAACCCGACCCGGGGCTTGTCCGAGGTGACGGCCCGGGACATGGCCGGCCTGGTCGTGGCCATGTTCGACGGCAGTCGGTTGTCGAGCGCCTACCAGGACCTGGCCAAGACCTACCTCGACCTGCCCGACGACGACTTCGCCACCGGATGGCGGGTGGCCGTGGGCTACGACCTGCCTTCAGGCTGGTACGAGGGCTCGAAGGTGGGCCTGCTCTACCAGGCTCCCGATGGGGTGAACGTGCACGGCGTGGGCCTGATCGAAGGTCCTGACGGTCACCGCTACGCCGTGGCCGTCCTGGCCCGGGGGTGGGCCACCTACGACGACGCCGAGGTCGCCTACCAGGAGCTCGACGCCGTCGGTGCGGTCATCTCCTGTCTCGTGTCCTCGGACGTGTCCGCGGGTCAGCCCGAGACCTGCGCCAGCTGAGGTGGCCGCTCAGGCGGGTGCCGCCCCCGACTCGGTGGCGAGCCGGCCGAGGGCCAGGGCGGCGGTGAGCTCGCGCACCTGTTGGCGCAGCTCGCGCTCCTCGTTCCACCGGGCTGTCTCGTCGCGGATCACGGCGGCGATGGCGCTGACCGCCCCCGCCGGGTCCTTGAGCAGGGTGACGGTGAAGGCGATGGAGCGCCGCTGGCCATCTGGGTGCAGGGCGGGCACCCGCAGCAACTGGTCCCCGTAGCGGGTCTCGCCGCTGGCCATGACCTTGGCGTAGCCGTCCCAGTGGGGGCGACGCTGGCGCTCGGGGATGATCAGGTCGAGTGACTGGCCGAGGGCCTGGTCGGCGGACCAGCCCAGGGTGCGCGCCGCCGCCTCGTTCCAGAAGCGGATGACCCCGTCGGGACCGGCGATGACCACGGCATCGGCCCCCTGGTGGGCCAGCTGCAGCAGCCACTCCTCGGACACGTTCTTCCCGGGTGCGGCGGTGTCGGGTGCGATGGACATGCGGTCCCCCTCCGGTGCGCGAGGTATTTTCCACCATACGCTAGAACTATTCGGGCGCAAGGCCGGATGTGTCGACGATCGAAGGGGTCCAGCCCGTGGCGACGTTGCAGGAACAGGCCCGGGCCCTCGGCCATCCCACCCGCCATCGCATCTTCCGTCAGGTGGTGGACGCAGGCCGGCCTGTGGGCATCGCCGAGCTCACCGCCGGTGCCGGGCTGAACCACAACGCCATCCGCCAGCACCTGGCCAAGCTGGTCGACGCCGGCCTCGTCGTCGAGCGCCGGGAGCTCTCCGGCGGTCCCGGTCGCCCCCGCCTCGTCTACGAGCTCGAGCTTTCCGCCGACAGCCGCTGGGGGGTGGCTGGGCCCTACGAGCGGCTGAGCCTGCTGCTCAGCGAGGTCGTACGGACGGGTGAGACGCCCATCGAGGTGGGTCGTCGGGCTGGTCGCCGGCCCTCGTTCGCCCCCCGTCGCGACGCGGGCACGATCGCCGGCGTGGCCGACTCCATGGCCCGCCAGGGCTTCGAGCCCGACCTCGTCCCGCTCGACGACCGGGTCGACATCGTGCTGCGCCACTGCCCCTTCCAGACCACGGCCCTGGCCGACCCCGGCACCGTGTGCGCCCTGCACCTCGGCCTCGCCCAGGGCCTGGTCGACGCCGTGCCTGGCGCCGTGGTCGCTGAGCTGGTCGCCCGCGACCCCCGCCGGGCTCCCTGCGTGTTGCGGCTGGTCGTCGGGGCCGGTGCCGGGCCGGTCGAGCCCACGCTGCGCATCGACCAGCCGGCTGGCGTCGACCAGCCCGTCGACGGCGTCGGGCCCGACGGCTAGGGGGTCCGGGGGGCCAGGCCGTCGAGCAGGCGGCCGAGGGCCTCACCCACGTCGGCCCGGGTGGTCTCGGGGCGCTCGGCCCGGGCCAGGACCATGCCCGCCTGGGTCACCGCCCCCAGCAGGAGGTGGGCCAGGGCGTCGACGGGCTGGGGCTCGAGCGCCCCACCGGCCATGGCCGTGCGCAGGCCGCGGACGACCAGGTCGAAGCCGTAGCGCTGGTCGACTTCGTACCAGGCGTCCCAGCCCAGGACGGAGGGGGCATCGACCAACATGATGCGGGCGATGTCGGGCTCCAGGCAGGCGTCGAGGAAGGCGCCGAAGCCCAGGCGCAGGCGACCCATGGCGTCGGTGCCGGCCCGGGCGGCGTCATCCACCCGGTGGGCCACCTCGATCTCGACGGCCTCGAACACGGCGGCGAAGAGCGCGGTCTTGTCGGGGAAGTGGTGGTAGAGCGCACCCCGGGTCACCCCGGCCCTGGCCACCAGGTCGGCCGTGCCCGCCGCGGTGAAGCCGGGGTCGGCGAACAGCTCACGGCCCACGTCCAACAGCCGTTGGCGGGTGGCTGCGGCCTCCGATGCGGAGCGGCGGGGGGACACGGGCGAAGGGTACGGCGCCGTGGTGGCTGCGGTCGTGCATCGGGCGACGCGTCGCGCTGCGGAGCCAGCCGTAGCGCCCGTTCATCGGGCCCGGCGGGGGGCGGGGGCGAACAGCTCGAGGGCGATGCCGTCGGGGTCGCGGAAGGACAGGCCCGAGCCGTAGGGCTCGTCGAGGATGCCGCCGTGGGCGATGCCGAGCTCGTCGAGACGGGTCACCCACGATTCGATCTCGGCCCGGTCGGCGCAGCCGAAGGCCACGTGGTCGAGGCCGGGTCGGCGCTCGTCGAACGTGCCCGCGGCGGGGTCGGGGAACCAGTGGAGGCCGAAGCTGGGCCGGCGCCAGACGACGAAGCGGAAGGTGCCGGTGTCCACGTCGGCCACGGGCTCGGCCCCGAACAGCGCGGTGTACCACGGCACGCTGCGGCCCAGGTCACTGGCGGTGAGGGCCACGTGGGTCAGCTCGGGGAAGGCCATGCCGGCAACTTACATACAGCCTGCATGTATGAGCAAGGGCTGTTGTCGACCTCCTACGCTCCGCGGCGTGAGGATCTTCCTGGCCGGCGCCACCGGCGCCATCGGTTCCCGCCTCCTGCCCCTGCTCGTGGCCGACGGCCACACCGTGGCCGGGATGACCCGTTCGGCCGATCGGGCCGGGACGTGGTCGCCGCCGGGGGTGAGCCTGTGGTGGGTGACGTGTTCGATGCCGCGGCGCTGACCGAGGCCGTGGTCGCCTTCGGGCCCGACCTGGTCATGCACCAGCTCACCGACCTGCCCGACGACCCCTCCCTCATCGCCACCCAGCCCGGTCGCAACGCCCGCATCCGCCGTGAGGGCACGGCCAACCTGGTCGCCGCGGCCCAGGCTGCGGGAGCGACCCGGTTCGTGGCCCAGAGCGTGGCGTGGACGGTGGCGGGGGAGGACGGCGCCGCCGCGGTGGCCGAGCTCGAACGCCTGGTGCTCGAGGTCGACGGGGTGGTCCTGCGCTACGGCCAGTTCTACGGCCCCGGCACCTACCACCAGGGCGGACCGCCGCCGCCCCGGGTCCACATCGACACCGCAGCCCGGCTGACGCTGCCCACGTTGTCGCTGTCAGCCACCGTGGTCACCATCGTCGACCGCTGACCGTGCCGCAATGAGGTGCCCGGGAACATGACCTGACGGGTCGTCGCCGGGTGCGGCCGGTCGTCGTTCACCGACCTGCGCGCCGACCTGGCCGCCGTGGCCGTGCCCACCGTGGTCGTCCACGGCGACGAGGACGACACGTCGCCGCTGGAGGCCACCGGCCGGCCCACGGCTGCAGCCATCGCCGGTGCCCGCCTGGTGGTGGTGGAAGGGGCATCCCACGGCCTGCCCCTGACCCGCCCCGCCGAACTGGAGGCGGCCATCCTCGACCTGGTCGGTGTCCCCGCCTGACGGGGACGACCGATGGGGCAGCCGGCCCCGCCGACATCGACAGGGAGTTGGGAGGAAGGCCGCAGGGGACCGCCATGGCGGACCGGTTCCCTGCACCCATGAGATCGGAAGCACGCAACGCCCTGGTGTACGGGGGCCTCATGGGTGCGGTGGCGCTCACGGGGACGCTGGCCTACACCGCCCTCTACCCCTCGGCGGGCGTGGGGGCCGCGACCGCCTCACGTACGGTGAGCGTGAGCCCGGGCACCGTGTCCCGGACCGGGTCGACCCCGGGCCGCCGTCGCGTTCCGGCCCCCGGCCCCCCGAGGACAGCTGCAAGCGACCTTCTCGGTGAGACCCGCCCGCGAAACGGTCGAAGCGGCGCGCGGGCAGGAGCACGCCAGGCCGCGAACAGCCCCGTGACCGGCGGCGCGATGTGCGAGCCGTCACAGGCGCACCCGGTGGCGTGGTGGAATGGCGAGGTGCTGCCGCTCGACCACCTCCTCGTGCTGGACCTCACCGCCTTCCGCTCGGGGCCGACGGCCGTCCGCCAGTTGGCCGACTGGGGGGCCCGGGTCATCACCATCGAGCGGCCGGCGACCGACGCCGCCGGCGGCGCGCTGGGGGCCCGGCTGGGGTCGGACTTCCAGAACCTGCGGCGCAACAACGAGTCCCTGACCCTCGACCTCAAGGCCCCCGAGGGCAAGGCCGTCTTCCTGCAACTGGTGGAGCGGGCTGACGTCGTCGTGGAGAACTTCGCCCCCGGGGTCACCGTCCGCCTGGGCCTCGACTGGGACGCACTACGCCAGGTCAACCCCGGCCTCGTCTACGGCAGCATCTCCGGTTTCGGCCAGGACGGCCCCTGGGCCCGCCGCCCCGGCTACGACCAGGTGGCCCAGGGCATGTCCGGCCTCATGTCGGTCACCGGACTGCCCGGCCAGGGCCCGGTGCGCTCGGGGCACGCCGTGGCCGACAGCTCGTCGGGCATCTACCTGTCCTTCGGCATCCTCGCCGCCATCATCCGCCGGGAGCGCACGGGGGAGGGGGCGTGGGTGCGCACGTCCCTGCTCGAGGCCCTGGTCGCCATGATGGACTTCCAGGCGGCCCGCGTGCTCATCGAGGGTGACGTGCCTGGTCAGCAGGGCAACCACCACCCCGTGGCCGTGCCCATGGGGACGTTCCCGGCCAGCGACGGGGTCTTCAACCTGGCCCCGGGCACCAACGCCCACTTCGGTGCCGTGTGCCGGGTGCTGGGCCACCCCGAGTGGGCGGACGACGAGCGCTTCGCCAAGCCCGGAGGCCGGGCCCGCAACCGGGCCGAGGTCAACCGGATGATCTCCGAGGTGACGTCGACCAAGCCGGCGGGGGAGTGGATCGAGGCCTTCGTGGCCGAGGGCGTGCCCGCCGGGCCCGTGCTCGACCTGGGCGAGATGTGGGCCCACCCCCAGGTCCAGGCGCTGGGCCTGGCTCAGCCCATCGAGCACCCGACCCGGGGAGCGGTGGCCGTGGTGGGCCAGCCCATCACCTTCGGCGACGACCCCGAGAACCGCGGTGTCCGTCGCCCGGCGCCAACCCTGGGGGAGCAGACCGACGACATCCTGGCCGAGCTGGGGTACGACACCACGCAGATCGACGCCCTGCGCACCGCCGGCGTGATCTAGAGGGGGCTTGATGGCAACCACAGTGGAGCCGCTGGACCTGTCCTGGGGGCGCACCTTCTCGAACGGCTTCCCCCACGAGTTCTTCGCCTGGCTGCGCCGCGAACATCCGGTGTGGTGGCACGAGCCCACCGAACACACCCCGGACGGCGAGGGCTTCTGGGTGGTGAGCCGCCACGCCGACGTGGTCACCATGTTCAAGGACGCGGCCACGTTCAGCTCCGAGCTCGGCGGCACCCAGATCGCCGACTCCCGGGGCCTGGGCATCCAGCTCAACCAGACCGATGATCCCCAGCACCGTCGGCTTCGGGCCCTGGTCAACAAGGGCTTCACCCCGAGGATGATCGGCCGCCTGGAGGACGACCTGCGGGCCCGGGCCCGGGTCATCCTCGACGCCGTGCCCACCGGCGAGGTGTTCGACTTCGCCCCCCTGGTGGCCGCGGAACTGCCCCTGCAGGCCATCTGCAGCATCCTCGGCGTGCCCCAGGAGGACCGGGCCGAGCTCAACGCCATCCTCGACGAGGGCATCAACGCCGAGACCGGCGAGATCCTCGGGGGCGACGCCCTGCGCCTGCTGGGGCGCTACGCCAAGCAACTGGTCGAGAAGAAGCGCCGCCAGCCCGACGACGACATCCTGTCCGTCATCATCCACGCCCGCCTCGACGACGGATCACCCCAGCTCGACGACCGTGAGCTCCGGGCCTTCTTCGCCCTCCTGTTCCCGGCCGGGGCGGAGACCACCCGCAGCGCCATCTCCGGCGGGGTGCTGGCCCTCATCGAGAACCTTGACCAGCAGACACGCCTGCGCGCCTCGTTGGCGGCGGGGGAACCCGAGCTCATGAAGAGCGCCATCGAGGAGATCGTGCGCTGGTCGTCGCCCTCGGTCTACAAGCGGCGCACGGCCAGCCGCGACGTCACCCTCGATGGCCAGCGCATCGAGCAGGGCCAGAAGGTGACCCTGTGGGAGATGTCGGCCAACCACGACGAGGACGTCTTCGACCAGCCCTTCCGCTTCGACGTGGGCCGCAGCCCCAACCCCCACGTGGGGTTCGGGCTGGGCACCCACTTCTGCCTGGGGGCGTCGTTGGCCCGCCTGGAGCTGAAGGTCATGGTCGAGGAGATCCTCGGCCGCTTCACCGACCTCGAGGTGGCCGGCGAGCCCCGCTGGCCGGCCAACAACCGCCTGGTGGGCATGAGCAGCCTGCCCCTCGTGGTCCGCTAGTGGTCCGGCCGAAAGTACGGGCCGCCCCGATGCCGCTGGCCCCACCCGTGACCGCCGCCACCTTGCCGTCCAGTCGCCCCACCCTGCGCCGCGCTCTCGTTTCGCTGTCCCACGGTTTCCCATGGCCTCGTCGGTCGCCCAGCACAGCACGTCGACGTTGGCTGGTGCGACAGCGCCCCTGTAGCGTGACCGTGCGGCTCCCCACCGGAGCCGGCCATCGCCCATGCCCCTCGCGTCCGCCCGGCTCATCGCCCGCCTGTCCCGACGCGCCAATGCCGCGTTGGTCGTCGTCCTCCTCGTCGCCGTGGCGGGCTTGGGGTGGGCGATCCGCGGCCACGGCGCCCCGCCTCCGAACCTGGCCGGAGCGGCCACGACCGCGCCGGTGGACCCGGCGGCGGTCTCCAGGTCGACCGCGACCCCCGAGGCCGATGTGGGCGCGGTGCTCGACCAGATGGCGGCCGACGGGGCCGGCTTCGGGGTCGACCTCACCGCCATCTCGGTCGTCGACCTGGCCACCGGCCAGCGCTGGCAGGTCAACGGGGACCGCCAGATGTCCTTCATGTCCTCGGCCAAGTTCCCCTGGGTGGTCATGGCCACGGCCAACGCCGGCGTCGACGCCACCGAGTGGGCGGCGACGGCCACGTTCCAGTGGTCCGACAACGACGCCGCTGCCGAGCTCATCGAGCTGGCCGGCGGGTTGGACCAGGTCAACGACGTGTGGAACCCACTGTTGGGCATGGACCGCACCTGCCACCAGCACTGGTTCGGGGCCTGGTACTCGGGCTCGTGCGGGGCCGACCTCGAGCCTCCCTTCGACGTCCGCAACGACGAGTTCACCAACCACAGCACGGCCAACGACCTCACCACCTTCCTCACCCGGCTGTGGCAGGGCCAGATCCCCGGCCTCGACGACGAGGGCCGGGCCGCGGTGCTGTCGTGGTCGCTGCTGTCGTCGGACGACTTCGACCCCGGCGGCGACGGCACCCTCAGCGGTTACCTGCCGCCGGCCGTGCAGCCCGTGGTGCACCACAAGGTGGGCTGGGACTTCGACGGCTACCTGTCGGCCGCCGACGTGGGCATCGTCGAGCTGCCCTCGGGCGGTGCCTACGCCGTGGCCATGGCCGCCTACGGCGGGGCCGACTCGGCCAAGCAGCAGCACCACCTGGCCCGGGCCAGTTGCGAGCTCTACCGGCGCATGGCGCACGACAGCGGGTGGTCGTGCCCCGCCCAGCTGGCCCCGCCCGAGGACGACGTCCCCGAGGAGCTGGCCCTGGCCGGACCCGACGAGTCCGAAGACGCCGAGGCCCCGGACGCCGCGAGGGACGCTGAGGCCAGCGGCGAGGTCGGGACCGACGCCTCCGAGATGGCGGACCCGGGGACGACGTCCGCCGACCTGGTGGCCGTCACGGTGGGCGATGTGGGGGTTGCGGGCACCGAGCCCAACGGGTAGCCCTGAACCATGCAGATCGACAAGGACCTCGTGATCGGCTTCATCCGCTCGAAGCTGGGTGACAGCAAGGCGGTCGAGGCCGAGGGTGCCCTGCCCGACCAGGTCGACACGGATCGTGATGGCGATCTGCTGTCCCGGTTCGGCATCGACGTGGGTGACCTGGTCAAGATGGCAACGTCGGGCGGCCTGGGCAACTTGCCCGGGGGTCTGGGCGACGCCGCCGGCAAGCTGGGCAAGCTCTTCGGCCGCTGACGCCGCGGGCTAGGTTCCGGCCACGTGGGCCAGCCTGGCCTCTGCCGAAGGACAAAGACCCGTGACGTTCACCAACGACCCGCCCAAGCGCATCGCCGTGATCACCGACGCCGCCAGCTACGTGGGGCCCCACCTGGCCCGACTGCTGGCCGGCCAAGGCCATGACCTGGTCGTCGGTGATCCCGCCGACGGTCTGGTGGACGAGCTCACCGCCCTGGGCGCCGCCGTCGAGGTGGTGTCGGGGGTGCGCGACCTGGCCCGGGCCGGCACGTCGGAGCGGGTCGTGGAGACGGCCCAGGCCCGCTTCGGGCGCATCGACTGCGTGGCTGCGTTCACCGGCCGCATCGTGGTGGGTCGGTTCCTGCGCTCATCCGTCGACGACCTGCGGGCCACGCTCGAGGGCTGTGTGGAGGCGCCGTACAACCTGTTGCGGGCGGTGGTGCCGGCCCTGGTCAGCCAGGATGGCGGTGGTCAGGTGCTGCTGTTCACCAGCGCGGCGGGGGCTCGGCCCACGCCGGGCGCACCGCTGTACTCGTCGGCCCGGGCCGCGGCCAACATGCTGGTGCGCAACGTGGCCCTCGAGGTCGTCGACAAGAACGTGCAGATCAACGCCGTGGGCACGAACTTCATGGACTTCCCCGGCTTCCTCGAGGCCAACCGGGCCACCGATGCCGAGGGTCGGGCCCGGGTCGAGGCCCAGGTCCCCATGGGCCGGCTGGGCACCATGGACGAGCTGGCCCACTTCGCCCTTCCCTTCGTCGACGGCACCAGCCGCTTCACCACCGGCCAGTTCGTGCCCTTCGCCGGCGGCTGGGCCTGAGGCGGGCGTCCTGCCTGGTCGATCGCCCCTGTTCCGCAGGGGGGACCGGTTCGTGGCCGCCGCCGTTCAGGCGAATCGATATCGATTCGCCCGAACGATTTCGCAGGTCAGCGCCTCCACCCCGCTGACGGCAACGAGACATGGCGATGTTCGGACCCTCTGGCGGCTGGCGTCGGCCCGCTGACCGGGGTCGCCGGGTCGTGCTAGGCAGGGGCCATGGGGGGACGTGCGCTCGTGCTCAGTGGTGGTGGGGTGGCGGGGATCGCCTGGGAGCTGGGGGTGCTGCTCGGCATCCGTGACGGCTCTGAGGGTGCGGTCGACCCCGCCGGTCAGGCCGACCTGGTCATCGGCACGTCGGCTGGCGCCGCGGTGGCGGCCCAGCTGCACGGGGGGTCCCTCGAGCAGCTCTACGCCGCGCAGCTGAGCGACAGCCACGGCGAGATCTCCGTGGAGTTCGACGTCGATGCTCTGTTGGCCGCCATGAGCGACGCCTACGCCCGGGGGACCCGCACCCTGCCCGAGGCCATGGCCCTGCTCGGCGACTTCGCCCTGTCGGCCGAGACGGTGCCCGAGGCCACGCGGCGACGGGTCATCGAGACCCGCCTGCCCGACCACCGCTGGCCCGAGCGACCGCTGCAGATCACCGCGGTGGCCGTCGACGGCGAGTTCGTGGCCTTCGACCGTGACCGTGGGGTCGACCTGGTCGACGCCGTGGCCGCCAGCTGCGCCGTGCCCGGCATCTGGCCCCCGGTGACCATCGGCGGCCGCCGCTACATCGACGGCGGCATGCGCTCGGCCAGCAACGCCGACCTGGCTGCCGGCGCGGATCGGGTGTTGGCCCTGGCCACGTCACCCGACGCTGTCGAGAAGGGCCCGTTGGGTGGCCTGCGCCGAGAGCTCGAAGCGCTGGCCCCCACGCCGACGTCCCTGATCGTGGCCGACCTCACCTCGTTGCGGGCCTTCGGCCGCAACGCCCTCGACCCCTCCGTGCGCAAGGCCTCGGCCGAAGCCGGCCGGGCCCAGGGTCGGGCCGTGGCTGCCGAGGTGGCCGCCCTCTGGGGCGCATCCAGCTAGTGTCCTGGCAGGCTGAAGCACCGCGTAATTGTGGCATTCATTCTGCGCCTTGGTTGATGGCGGTGCAGTAGCCGGCGAGCCGTTCGAGGATCTGTTCGGCGGTCTTGTGCCACACGAACGGCTTAGGATCCTCGTT
>JBBSLP010000046.1:0-47776 GCA_038255145.1 Acidimicrobiales bacterium | reverse complement strand
ACCGACACCGACCTCGACACCGACGTCGACCTGCACCACGTCGAGGACACCGACCTGGACCTCGACGTCGACGCCTGAACCGGGTGAACGCCCCCCAGGGCCGACAACGACAACAACCCCGCAGCCACGACAGCACGGCCGGACCAACAGGTCCGGCCGTGCGATCGTGTGTTCGATGCTCCGGCGAGGCGGGTACGGGAACGGCCATGGCCAACGCAGCGGCGCAACCGACCCCCAACCCCGAGAAGGACCCCGAGGACTGGGTCACGGGCGACGAGCCCATGACCGGGCCCCAGCACTCGTACCTGGAGACCCTGGCCCAAGAGGCCAACGGCAAGGGCAAGGACGTCGAGATCGACCCCGGGCTGACCAAGGCCGACGCCTCCAAGCTCATCGACGAGCTCCAGGAGGCGACCGGCCGCGGCACCGACAAGTAGGGATCAGCGGGGGTTGGGGCCCTCGTCGTTGATGAGGGCGTCGATCTCGGCCTCGAGCTCGGCTTCGGCCTCGAGCTCGGCTTCGATGAGCTCGGCCTCGAGCACGGCCACGGGGATGTCCGCGGCGATGTCTGCCTCGGCCTCGACGGGGGCCGGGGCCATGCGCTTGGCCAGGATGCGGCTGATGGCGTAGGCGCTGACGCCCGCCGTGCCCACCAGGAAGGCGATGGACTTGACCGGGGACAGGTGCGGTCCCAGGCGCAGAGCGCCAGGACCGACGGCCCCGAGGGCGAGCACCGCGGCCAGGTTGGTCAGGGGCAGCTCGTAGCCGCCCTTCATGGCCATGGGCCCGTGGGGCAGGTGGACCGTGGCCGCCGTGGCCATGGACCCGGCCAGGAGCACCGGGCCCACGGGGTTGAGGATGCCGGCCACGGTCAGCGCCCCGCCGAGGAGCTCGGACCCCCCGGCCAGGGCGGCCATCTGCTTGCCCGGGCTGAGGCCCATGCCCTCGAACCCGGCTGCCGCCCCCTCGAGACCGGGGCCGTCGAGAGCCCCGAACAGCTTCTGGGCGCCGTGGGCGGCGAGGTAGCCGCCCACCACGCCGCGCAGACCGAGCAGGGCGATGTTCTTCAGCATGGGTGCTCTCCAGACTTGCCGGTCGGCTCGACCGGTCTTCGATGGGCTCGTACCCCCTTGCAGGGTCTAGCCCACCAGGTTGACCCGCATGCCGCTCAGGAGGACCTGGTTCCCGTCCACGGGAAGGCCCCGCTCCTTGGCCACGGCCAGGGCCTTGGCCGCATCCACCGCGGCCACGTCGATGCCGCCCAGACCCTCGGGCCGGCCGTCCTCGATGGGCACGAAGCGCAGGGTGGCGTTGGTCAGGGCGATGCTGGCGCCCTTGCCTGCGGGCAGGTCGAGCGTCTCCACGGGCAGGTCGGCGATCTCGCCCCACTTGGCCGCGACGGCCAGGGGGTCGTCGCACTGCAGCTCGGCGGCGACGATGGCCGAGATGACCCCGGTGCGACGATGGGGCTTCCAGTCAGTGCCGGCGGGCGGCCACGGGCCGTCGTCGGCCTCGGCGCCGTCCAGGGTGACCTGGTCGATCTCGAAGAACGTGGCCCCGGTGTCCTTGGGGTGCAGCTGCATGTTGCGCAGGCCGTCGGCCTCGAAGGCGTGGGCGATGCGGACGCCCAGCTCGCCGACCCGGGTCTTGTAGGGAGCGGCGTCGTCGGCCTGGGTGATGACCATGTAGCCACCGTCGCCGCCGCGGCGTTCGATGTAGCGGCCACCGGTCGTGCCCTCCTGGATGGGAGCCACGATCTCGAGGATCTGGTTGCCGATGGGGAGGAGGCGGTTCTCGAGGCCGAAGACCTTGACGCCCGGGTCGACGAAGGCGACCTCGATGCCCAGGACCGAGGTCAGGTCATCGACGACCTGCTCGATGTTCGAGGCGACGAGGGCGATCTGACGGAGTCTCAGCGACATGGGGCTCAGTCTGGCCCGCGCCGCGGCGACGTGCCCGCCGAACGTGTGCACCGGGCGGCGACCATCGGCAAGGATCAGGCCATGACCAACCGGATCGTGGTGGGTGTGGATGGGTCCGCCGAGGCGGGCGAGGCGTTGAGCTGGGCCGTGGCCGAGGCCAAGCGGCGGAGCGCCACCGTCGAGGTCGTGCACGTCTACGACATCCCCGTCTTCGCCGACCCCATGGGCATGGGCACGACCGTGCTCTACGAAGAGTCCGATCAGATCCAGGCGGGGGCCAGGGCCATGCTCACCGAGCTGGTCGCCCCCTTCGCCGACGCCGGTGTGGCCATCGACCCCGTGGTCGTGCAGGGGCCCGCCGGCGGCGTGCTCGTCGAGCGGTCCGAGGGCGCCGACCTGGTGGTGGTGGGGGCCAAGGGCCGCGGCGGTGTGGCCGGGCTGCTGCTGGGCTCCATCAGCCAGCACGTCACCCACCACGCCAAGTGCCCCGTGGTCGTCATCCCCCGTTCGGCGGTCGAGGCCCCTACAGGGGAGACGGCGGCTGCGGAGGATGCGCGGGCTTGACGTCATCGAGGCGGGCCCGCACGTCGGCGAAGGGGTCGTCGGACTCGTCGATCTCACGTTGGAGGGCGGCGAGGCGCTCCTCGGGCGTGGCCTCGAAGTCCCGTTCCAGCTTGGTCAGCTTGGTGTCCGCCTGCCGCTGGAGCTGCTCCCAGGCCACCTTGGCGTCGGCCGCCTGGCGGCTGAGGACGGTGCGCACCCGGTCGACCCATGACATCGCCGTCATGGCCGTCACGCTACCGGCGACGGTTCCGGCGTGACGCTGTCGTTCCACGAGGTGCAGCGCTTCCGCCACCCGGTGCTCCTGGTGGTGATCGGCCTGGCCGCGGCCGTGCAGTGGGGCCTGGTCCTCTTCTACCTGGTGTTCGGGGGCACGGTGGGCGGCGACCGGCCTGCCCTACCCGCCATCCTGCTGCCGTGGTTGCTGTTGGGCGTGGCCCTGCCCCTGGTGCTGTGGCGGGTGGCCCTGGTCACCGAGGTGACGGAGGGGGCCGTGGTCGTGGGCTTCGCCCCCTTCGAGCGGCGCACCGTGGATGCCGCCACCGTGGTCGGCTGCCGGGTCCTGAGCTACCGGCCCATACGTGACTTCGGGGGCTGGGGGGTGCGCTGGTCCTCCGGTGACCGGCGGGCGTACACCACGGGCGGGCGCGAAGGGGTGGAGCTGACGCTGGACGGGGGCCAGCGCATCGTCATCGGTTCCCGCCGACCCCAAGAGCTCGACGCGGCCGTATCCGCCATGCTGGCCCGCTGACGGACCGCTGGGGACCGGGGCCACCCCTGTGAGTTGACGCGCGCCGGGCGCGGTGAACAGGGGAGAGCGGCGGTGCCGTCGGATGCGCTGATCGAGGTCATCGACACTGTGCCCAAGGTGGAGCTGCACGTCCACCTCGAGGGCACCTTCAGCCCGGCGCGCATCGCCGAGCTGGCCGAGGCCGCTGGTCAGGTGCTGCCCCGCCCCGCCGACCAGATGTACGTGACCACCGACCTGGCCGACTTCCTCGACGCCCTCGACCTGGTGTGCGGCCTGGTGCGTGACCCGGCGACCGCAGCCGCCCAGGCAGGTTCGTTCGCCCACACCCTGGGCGCCCAGGGGGTGCGCTACGCCGAGGTCATCGTCAACCCGACGCACTGGTCGGGCCTGGAGGCGGACCAGCTGGTGGTGGCGGTGTGCGACGGCTTCGAGGCCGCCCACCGCGACGGTGGGGCCGACTGCCGGCTGCTGCCGTCCTTGCTGCGCTCCCAATCCGAGGACGAGGCGCTGGCCCTCGTCGAGCTCATGGTGCGCCTGGACCTGGCCCGCATCGTGGGCTTGTCGATCGACGGCGACGAAGCCGCGGTGGGCCCCGGTTCGTCGGCCCGCTTCGCCGCGGCCTACGACCGGGCCCGGTCCCGCGGCTTCGGGACCACGGCCCACGCCGGGGAGTCCTCGGGGCCCGAGGGGGTCAGCGACGCCCTCGACCTGCTCGGCGTCTCCCGTGTCGACCACGGGGTGCGGGCCATCGAGGACGCCGACCTGGTGGCTCGGCTGGTGGCCGACCAGGTGACGCTCAACGTGTGCGTGAGCTCCAACTGCCACTTGCTGCGCACGGCTCTGGCCGAGCACCCCATAGGGGCACTCATCGACGCCGGGGTGCCCGTCACCGTCAACACCGATGACCCCGAAACGCTGGGCATCTCCCTGACCTCGGAGCTGCACCTGGTCAGCGAGCACCTGGGCTGGGGTCCGGCCGACCTGGTCGAGGCCCAACGCCGGGCCGTGTGGGCCTCCTTCGCCAGCGCCGAGGTCAAGCAGGGCCTGCTGGCGGCCCTGGACGATTTCCAGCGGGCGTTGGGCTGAGCCTGTCCACCGTGGTGACCGTTGACAGCTGTCGGTTGCGCTCCTAGGTTTCGGGGTGTTCTCCCCAAGACCCCGGGTGGCGTGGTTTCCCCGTGAGCGGTCTGTGCTGGAGACACGGCGTTGACGGTCTGTACGGGTCCCACCAGGGATGATGGCCATCCGCGGCGTCGTTCACAGCCACGGGACGCGGCCGACACTCCCTGGCACGTGCCGAGGCTGATGCCACCGTCCTCCCTCGGGGGCGGGTGGCCTCGCCTCCCGCTGTCTGCCACCCCCTCGGACAGCCGTGGAGGCGAGGCCGGCCTCGGCCGTGGGCTGATGCCCGTGGTGCCGGATCGAGCCCTGGGGTGGGCGCGTTCAGGACGCGTGTCCTAACTTTTCGTTGCCCCGACCCTTTCGGACGGGACGTGGAGGGGGAACGACGATGGTGATGGACCAGGCGACCCGCGGGGCAGCGGAGATCGAAGCCGGCGGCGTGCAGCCGCAGTACGAGGTCGTGGTCATCGGTGCCGGCGTGGGCGGGATCTACCAGATCAAGCGGCTCGTGGACCTCGGCGTGAACGCCACCGTGCTCGACAACTCACCTGATCTCGGCGGCACCTGGTTCTGGAACCGCTACCCCGGGGCCCGGTTCGACTCGGAGAGCTACACCTACGGCTACTCGTTCTCCCGGGAGCTGCTCGACAAGTGGCACTGGAAGGAGCGCTTCTCGGGTCAGCCCGAGAACCTGAAGTACCTGAACTTCGTGGCCGACGAGTTCGACCTGCGCAGGCACATGCAGTTCAACTGCACGGTCGACGCCATGCGCTGGGACGAGGGCGAGCGCATCTGGCGCCTCCACGTCGAAGAGGACGACCGCGAGATCACCACCCGTTACGTGATCACCGCCATCGGCCTGCTCACCGCGCCCACGCCCCCCCGCTTCGAGGGCATGGACGAGTTCGAGGGTGGGTCGTGGCACACCTTCCACTGGCCCCGGGACGAGGTCGACCTCACCGGCAAGCGGGTCGCGGTGATCGGCACCGGGGCCACCGGCATCCAGGTCATCGCCGACATCGCTGACAAGGTCGGCCACCTGAGCGTCTTCCAGCGCCGGCCCAACTGGAGCGCCCCCCTCAACAACGGGCCCATCTCCGAAGAGGAGATGGCCGACATCCGGGCCCGCTACGACGAGATCTTCGAGACCTGCGCCCGCACCCCCGGCGGCTTCGAGCACGAGCCCGACCGGCGCGGCTTCTGGAACGTGTCGCGCGAGGAGCGTGTCGCGCTGTGGGACGAGCTCTACGGCATGCCCGGGTTCGCCATCTGGCTACGCAACTTCGTGGAGATCTTCGTCGACGAAGAGGCCAACGCCGAGTTCTCGGCCTACGTCGCCGACCGCATCCGCGCCCGGGTCGACGATCCGGTGATCGCCGAGAAGCTGATCCCCAGGGACCACGGCTTCGGTGTGCAGCGCGTGCCCATGGAGACGAACTACTTCGAGGTCTACAACCAGGACAACGTCGAGCTCGTCGACATCAGGGAGACGCCCATCGACCGCATCACGGCCAAGGGCATCAGGACGACGTCGGTCGAGGGGGAGGCCGTCGAGCGCGAGTTCGACATCATCGTGTACGCCACCGGCTTCGACGCCATCACCGGTGGCTTCGACCGCATCAACATCGAAGGTGTCGGCGGCGTGACCCTGGCCGACAAGTGGAAGGACGGCCCCAACACGTTCCTGGGGATCCTGGTCCACGACTTCCCCAACTTCACCATGCTGGCCGGTCCCCAGAGCGGCTCGGCGTCGACGAACTTCCCCCGCAGCATCGAGACCGGTGTGGACTGGATCACCGAGTTCTACGAGTACGTGTGGGAGCACGGCAACACCCGCTTCGAGGCCACAGCCGAAGCCGAGACCGAGTGGAGCGAGCACATCAGGAAGATGTACGGCGCCATGCTGATGCGCAAGGCCAAGAGCTGGTTCACCGGCTACAACTCCAACGTCGAGGGCCACGAGCACGGCAAGGTGCGTTACTTCGTCTACAACGGCGGCGCCCCGAAGTACGTCAACAAGATCACCGACGTCGCCCACAACGACTACCGGGGCATCGACCTCACCTGAGCATCCCCCCACGCAGGCGCGACCCCCGGCGAGACCGTCGCCGGTAGGGTCCGCGTCGTGGCCGAAGCGGGCATCGTCAGCTATGGGACCGGGCGGGTCGAGGCCGCGCCCGACACCGTCGTGGTCCACCTGGGCACCGAGGCCAAGGCCTTCGACCCCAACACCGCCCTGGCCGAAGCCGGGGAGCGGGCGGCGGCCGTGCTCGCGGCCTTGGCCGCCGACGGTGTCAGCGGGCCCGCGGTGCGCACCGAGCACGCCAACGTGCACGAGAACTGGGAGCCCCCGCGGGAGCCCGGCCCCGGCGCGACCGCCGAGGCCGAGCGGCGCCCCACCTTCGTGGCCAGCACCGGGCTCAGCGTGCGCCTGGCCGTGGGCAGCGACGTCGAGGCCATCATCGACCGCGTGGCGGGGGCCGCCGGCGGCGCCTTCCGCATGCAGGGGTTGAGCTATTCGCTCGAGGACCCGGGGCCGGTGCGGGCCGAGGCCGCGGCCCTGGCCGTGGCCGCCGCCCTGCGCCAGGCCGCCACCCTGGCCGAGGCGGCCGGCGTGACCTTGGGGGCGGTCCGTCGGGTGGAAGAGGTCGGCCCCCAGGGCGGCGGTGGCGGCGGCATGCGCCCCATGGCCATGGCCGCCGAGCGGTCCAAGCTGGCCTCGGCTCCCATCGAGGCCGGTGCCGAGACCGTCTCGGTGACGGTGCTCGTCGAACACGCCCTGGCCTGACCGTGCCACCGGGGCCCCGTCGGTGGCTACGGTGCACGGCGACGAGGACGAGCAGGGGAGAGCCGCTGTGGCCAAGATCGTGGTCGGTGTGGACGACTCGGAGCACGCGCACGGTGCGCTCCGGTGGGCCTGCGCCGAAGCGCACTTCTGGGACGACCCCGAGGTCGTCGTGGTCCATGCCTGGCACTACCCCTACCGCAACCGGCGCAGCGGACACACCGACCTCAAGGCCGGCATCGAGGCCGACGCCCATGAAGCCCTCGACGAGCTGGTGGCGACGGCCCGGAGCGCGGCGGGCGAGGGGGTGACCATCACCCCCAGCCTGATCGAGGAGTCCCCGGTGGAGGCCCTGCTCGAGGCGGCCCGGGGGGCGGACATGTTGGTGGTGGGCAGCCGGGGACGAGGTGGCTTCAAGGCCGCCCTGTTGGGCTCGGTCAGCCAGCAGGTGGCCCAGCACGCGCCGTGCCCCGTCGTCATCATCCGTGAAGGCGTCCTCGCACCCGTTGGGGCCACCAGCTGAGCACCGCACCGGACACGGTCACCGCCGCCACCGGGCTGACCTCGGCCGAGGTCGACCACCGTCGCCAGCGGGGCCAGGTCAACGTGGCCCCCGCCGCCCCCAGCCGCACGTTCGCCCAGATCCTGCGGGCCAACGTGGCAACCCCCATCAACGCCCTGCTCGGGGCGTTGCTGGTCGTCGTGCTCATCGTCGCCCCCATCCAGGACGCCACCTTCGGCCTGGTCATCGTGTTCAACTCGGTCGTCGGCGCCGTGCAGGAGGTGCGGGCCAAGCGCACGCTCGACCGCCTCAGCATCCTCAGCGCGCCGCGGGCCCGGGTGGTGCGCGACGGCACCGTCACCGAGGTGGCCGTGGAGGAGGTCGTCCTCGACGACGTGCTCGACGTGGGCCCCGGCGACCAGATCATCGTCGACGGCGTGGTGGTGTCCGCCGACGGGCTCGAGCTCGACGAGTCCCTGGTCACCGGGGAATCGGACGCCCAGCCCAAGAGCGCCGATGGTGATGCCGAGGTGCTCTCGGGCAGCTTCGTGTCGGTGGGCTCGGGCCGCTACCGGGCCACCAAGGTGGGCGGTGACGCCTACGCAGCCAAGCTGGCCGACCAGGCCCGGCGCTTCAGCCTGGTCAACTCCGAGCTCCAGGCCGGGCTGACCCGCATCATCCGCATCGTCACCCTGGCCATGATCCCCGCCGCCCTGCTGCTCATCACCGGCCAGCTGCGGGCCGGCCAGCCCTGGCGGGAGGCGGCCCAACGCTCGGCTGCGGGCCTGGTGGCCATGGTGCCCGAGGGACTGCTGCTGCTGACCTCCATCGCCTTCGCCGCCGGGGTGATCCGCCTGGGCAAGCGCCGCTGCCTGGTCAAGGAGCTGCCCGCCGTCGAGCTGCTGGCCCGCACCACCGTGGTGTGCCTGGACAAGACGGGCACCATCACCGACGGCAGCATCGTCGTGCGCGCGGTGCGGCCCACAGCAGGCGCCGACGGCGCCGAGATCGAGGCTGGCCTGGGGGCGTTGGCCGCGGCCGAGGACCACCCCAACGCCACCCTGGCCGCCATCGGCACCAGCTACCCCTCGCCAGGCTGGGCGGTCACCGGCCGGGTCAGCTTCTCCTCGGCCCGCAAGTGGAGCGCCGTGGCCTTCGAGGGCCGGGGCGCGTGGTACCTGGGGGCGCCCGAGATCCTGCTCGCCGCGTTGTCCGGCGGGAGCGGCGGCGCCGGTGGCGGCGACGCGGGCGACACGGGTGAGCTGGCGGCGGCCATCGACACCGAGGCTGCCCAGGGCAGCCGGGTGGTGCTCGTGTGCCGGGCCGACGCGCTCGACGGCGAGACCCTGCCCCCGTCCATGGTGCCCGCCGCCGTCGTCATGCTCGAGGAGCAGGTCCGCGCCGACGCCGCCGAGGCCGTGGCCTACTTCTGCCGCCAGGGCGTCGAGCTGCGGGTGCTGTCGGGCGACAACCCGGTGACCGTGGGCGCCGTGGCCCGCCGGGTCGGCATCCCCGGGGCCGAGCACCCCTACGACGCCCGCGACCTGCCCACCGACATCGAAGCGATGGCCGACGTGTTGGCCGCCAACACCGTCTTCGGCCGGGTCACCCCCCACCAGAAGCAGGCCGTGGTCGCCGCCCTGCACGCTCGGGGCCACGTGGTGGCCATGACCGGCGACGGCGTCAACGACGTGCTCGCCCTCAAGGACGCCGACCTGGGCATCGCCATGGGCAATGGCACCGCCGCCACCCGGGCCGTGGCCCGCGTCGTGCTCCTCGACGGGGCCTTCTCGTCCCTGCCCGCGGTGGTGGACGAGGGACGGAGGGTCATCAACAACATCGAGCGGGTGTCGAACCTGTTCCTGACCAAGACCATCTACGCCGTCATCTTCGCCGTCGTGACCGGGGCCCTGGCCGTGACCTACCCCTTCCTGCCCCGGCACCTGACCCTGGTCTCGGCGTTCGCCATCGGCATCCCCGGCTTCTTCCTGGCCCTGGCCCCGGCGAGTGCCCGAGCCCGGCCCGGCTTCGTGCGCCGGGTGCTGCACTTCACCCTCATCGCCGGACCGGTGGTGGCCGTCGCCGTGCTGTCGGTCTACGGCTGGGCCCGCGACACCGGCAACAGCCAGCTCGAGAGCCAGACCGCAGCCACCCTGGTGCTGGTGTCGGTGTCCCTGGTCGTGCTCCTCGAGGTGGCCCGGCCGCTGACGGGGTGGCGGGTGGCCCTGGTGGCCGCCATGGCCCTGTGCGTCGGCGGGGTGGTCGCCCTGCGCGTCACCCACGACTTCTTCGCCCTGGACATGCCGGATGCCGAGGTGTGGGCGGTGGTGGCCCTGGCCACCGGCTTGGCCGTGGTCGTCCTCGAGGGGGCCCGGCTCAGTGGTTGGCTGTTCCGGGCCGACGCCCCCGAGGACGCCGACGACACACCTGATCAGGCCCCACCCGTCAGCGCGAGCGTGGCGGCCGCATCCTGATGGGCTCCCGCGCCGCCCGTCCCCACCGTGAGGTCCACCGCAGCCAGCGTGTGGGTTGGCTGCGGGCCGCCGTACTGGGCGCTGATGACGGCATAGTGTCCACTGCCGCCCTGGTCCTGGGTGTGGCTGCATCGAACGCGACCCGTAGCGCCATCGTCGTGGCCGGCATGGCCGGGCTGGTGGCGGGCGCGGCGTCCATGGCGGCGGGGGAGTACGTGTCGGTCAGCTCCCAGCGCGACGCCGAGCGGGCGGACATCGACCGCGAGCGCGCCGAGTTGGCCGAGCAACCTGACCAGGAGCTCGACGAGCTGACCCACATCTACGAGGCCCGGGGCCTCGACGCGGCCCTGGCCCGCCGAGTGGCCGAGGAGCTGACCCGGACCGACCAGCTGGGCAGCCACCTGCGCGACGAGCTCGGCCTGGACGAGGATTCCGCGGCCCGTCCAGTGGAGGCGGCCCTGGCCTCGGCCACCTCGTTCGCCCTCGGTGCGGCGGTGCCCATCGTGGTGCTGCTGGCCTTCCCCGACGGGCGGGGGCGCAGTCCGGCCATCGTGGTCGCCACCCTCATCGCCTTGGCCGTGCTCGGCGCCCTCGGCGGTCGGGCCGGCGGCGCCCCCATGGCCCGGGCCGCCCTGCGGGTCAGCATCGGAGGCGCCGTGGCCATGGCCGTGACCTCGCTCATCGGCGCCCTCGTCGGCACCGCCGTCTGACCTTCCGGCGGCGAGCGCAGCGAGCCTCGGCTGCTGCGAGATGGACGCCGGTATACCTGCCGGTTCCATCCAGATCTCGCGTCCCGTGGCCGCCAACCGAACGCATCCACCTACGTCAGTGGTAGGCCCATGCGTCCGGTTCGCCGAGCATGCTGGTCGGCCCGCCAGGTGAACGCATCCACCTACGCCGACGGTACGCGCCGGGTCATCTCTCGGTGTGACGGGTCGACCGGTTGGGTGGTGGCAGCGATTCGACGTCGATTCGCCTGAACGGACGGCGGCGAGAGGTGCTCGCGCAACCCGGGCTCACGTCATCTGGGTCGCATCGCCAGGGAACGAGAAGCCACGAAAGCCCAGCAGCCCCGGAATAGGCAACGGACACTACTTGACCGATTCGTCAGGTGCCGCCCCGGGGATCACAACCTGTGACCGAACGCAGTTCGACGCGTGAGGTGCAGCCAGATGCTCGGCGGCGTGGGTCAGAGGGGCCGGAAGCGGTAGAGCGCCGCGCCTTCACCGGTGTCGTCGAAGGTGACCTCGACGGCCAGGCCGATGCTCAGCGCGTCCACATCGCAGTCCACGATGTTGGTCATCACCCGGGGACCCTCGTCGAGCTCGACGTAGGCGAGCACGTAGGGGGCGGCCTCGCGCCACCGACCCTGGCCCCGGCGGGTGACGGTGAAGGTGTAGATCGTCCCCCGTCCCGATCCCTCGAACCACTCGGTGTCGAGGGACCCGCACTCGGGGCACAGGTCGCGGGGGTACCAGATGACGAAACCGCAGCTGTTGCAACGACGCAGCAGCAGGGTGCCCTGCAGGGTGGCGTCCCAGAAGGGCTTGGTCTCCAGGCTGATGGGGGGCACCCCCGCGGGCAGCGTGCTCACGCGTCCTCCGTTCCCAGGACCAGGGTGGCCGACCCCATGCGGGTCGACAGGGCACCGCCGGTGCCGTGGGCCAGGGCCAGGCGGCAATTGGGCACCTGGACCTCGGGGTGGGCCTCGCCCCGCACCTGGCGCACCGCTTCGAGCACCTTGGTCATGCCGCCCCGGTTTCCGGGGTGGTTGTTGCACAGCCCGCCGCCGTCGGTGTTGAAGGGGAGCTTGCCGAACGGCGCCACCAGGGCACCGTCGGACACGAAGCGCCCGCCCTCGCCCTTGGCGCAGAAGCCCAGGTCCTCGAGCGTCATGACCACGGTGATGGTGAAGCTGTCGTAGATGGACACGTAGTCGATGTCCGCCGGCGTCACCCCGGCCTCCTCGAAGGCCTTGGGCCCCGACCACACCGCCCCGGTGTAGGTCAGGTCGGGCCGGCCCCGGTCGGTGTGCTTCACGGCCTCGCCCTGGCCCAGCACCTTGACGCAGGTGCGGTCGAGTGAACGGGCCACCTCGGGGCTGACCATGACGAAGGCGCCGCCACCGTCGGTGATCACGCAGCAGTCGTCGCGGTGCAGGGGGTCGGCCACCAGGGGGGAGGACACGACCTCTTCCACCGTGGTCACCTTGCGCAGGAAGGCCTCGGGGTTGTGCTGGGCATGGAGCGACGCCGCCACCTTCACCTCGGCCAACTGCTCCGACGTGGTGCCGAACTCGTGCATGTGGCGGGCCGCGCCCAGGGCGTACTGGCCGTAGACCGTGCCTCCCCACATGTTCTCGAAGCCGGCCTCGGGGGCCGAGGAGAACCGGGCCGACCCCCCGGGGGCGTCACCGCCGGTGCGGGGCTTGCCGGCCAGGGTGACCAGGGCCACGTGACACTTGCCGGCGGCGATCATGGCCGCGGCGTGCCCGGCGTGGAACAGGTACGACGAGCCCCCCGTCTCCGTCGAATCCAGGGTGCGCAGCTTGAGGCCCAGGTAGTCGGCCATGGACAGCCCGCCGAAGCCGGGGGAGTCCCCGGCGCAGTAGAAGGCGTCCACGTCCGACAACGACAACCCGGCGTCGGCCAGGGCGCCCAGGGCCACGTTGCGATGGATCTGGGGCAGGGTCACGTCGGGCAGGTGGCGCCCGGGGTGCTCGTAGATGCCGGCGATGAACGACTCGCCGCGGATGCTGGTCAAGGGTTCCTCCGTGGTGGCGGCTGCCGCGTCGTGGGGGATGAATGGTGAGGACCGGTGGTCATGCTTCGTCGGCCAGGGTGCGGAGCAGGTCGCAGATGTCCTGCGTGCTGCCCTGGCCGGGGGCGGGGAAGGCCATCTTGTTGCTGACGACGGCCACGGCCAGGCCCCGCTCGGGGTCGGCGAAGCCGATGGAGCCACCGGCCCCGGGATGCCCGAAGGTGGCTTCGCTGGGCCCCATGGGCCCGGGCACCAGGTTGCCCTCGAGGTTGGGACCGAGCCCGCCCAGGAAGAAGCCGATGCCCTTGCGCACCGGGCCGATGAGCACCCGGTCGGGAGCGTCCCACGTCTTGACCTGCATCTGGTCGATGCGGGCCGGGGTGACGAGGTGGGCGCCGTCGAGCTCGCCGCCATGGGTCAGGGCCGCGTAGACGCGGGCCAGGGCCCGGGCCGAGAAGTGGCCGTTGCCCGAGGGCAGGCAGGCCTGGCGCAGGGCCACCTCGTTGAAGTGGGGCCACATGGCCTTGGGCATGGCCTCGTAGAAGGGGGCGTCGTCGGGGATGGGGGTGCCTTCGCCGGCCGGCACCCAGTCGAGGGTGGTGCAGCGCTCGAGCACGCCAGCGTCGTCGGGGATGCCCACGTAGAGCTCATCGGCGATGCCCAGGGGCTCGGCGATCTCGTCGCGGATGAACTCACGGGGGTGGCGCCCGGTGACGGCCGCGATGATGCCGCCCACCGATCCAGCCGAAGGTGACGGCGTGGTAGCCGCAGTCGGTGCCCGGCTCCCAGGCGGGGACGCCGTCCTCCATGCGGGCCACCCCGGCGTCCCAGTCGGTGATGTGCTCGACCAGGAACGGCTTGGGCATGGCGTGCAGGCCGGCCTGGTGGCTGACGGCCTGGGCCACGGTCACCCGGTCCTTGCCGTGCTGGCCGAACTTGGGCCAGTAGGTGGACACGGGCTCGTCGTAGTCGAGCAGCCCCCGGTCGGCCAGCTGGTGGATGGCCAGGGCGGCAACGCCCTTGGTGGCGGAGAACACGCAGGTCAGCGAGTCGGGCTGCAGGGGACGGTCGTCGTCGGGACCCATGGTTCCGGCCACCACGTCGACGAACGGTTCCCGCCCCGGTAGGCGGCCACCTGGATGCCGATCTGGCGCCCGTCGGCCACCTGTTCGTCGATGAGCGCCTGCACCCGCTCGTTGGCCCGTTGGTCCATGACCATCCCCCCTGTGTCCCTGGTCCGGCACCGTAGCCGGCACGTCGGTGGGGCCGGGCTGGCGGTGGGGCCGGACCGGCAGCTCAGCTGGTGGCGGTCTCCACGGCGGGCGCCGCTTCGGCCGGGGCGGCGGTGGTGTTGGCGGCGGCGTTGTCGGCCACCACCAGGGCCAGGGCCTCCTTGACGAAGTCGGCCACGTCGGGGACGAGCTTGTCGCGCCGCAGCTTGCGGGTGGCGATGACGTCGGCCCCCTTCTGGCCGGCCAGGAGCTTGACCCACTTGCGCATGACCCCGCCGGCGTTCACGGCGTAGGTGACGAAGGCGGCCACGGGCTTGCCGTCGATGGGGGGCAGGGCGGCGAACTTGAAGGACCGCCCCGGGCGCTGGCCGAAGAGGATGAGGCCGTCCACCCAGGTCCCGATGAACAGCAGGTCGGCCTGGGCCAGCTCGTGCAGGTCGAGGTTGGTGACCTCCCGCACGCTGACCTCGACGTCGGCCTGGCGGCAGGCGCCACCGATGAGCTCGGCCGCCTTGCGGGTGTGACCCTGGAGGCTCTCGTAGATGACGACGACGCGCACGCCCCATCTTGGCCCAGGCGCGCCGCTCCCGTCACCATGGGCCGGGGATGGTGGCGTCCGGACATGGTGCCCAGAGCGGCCCGGGGTGCCTCTGGTCACCGTGGGCCAGGATGAGGCGTGCCTGGAATGCTCACCCCCTACCGCGTGCTCGACCTGACCGAAGGCGGCGCCCAGCTCGCCGGGCTCCTCCTGGCCCAGCTGGGGGCCGAGGTCGTGCTCGTCGAGCCGCCGGGGGGCTCGCCCGCCCGCGGCGACCTCCAGTGGTGGGACGCCTACAACCGGGGCAAGCGGTCCGTCGTCCTCGACCTCGACGACGCCGGCGGGCGGGCGGCGCTCGACGCCCTGGCCCGCACGGCCGACGTCGTGCTCGAGTCCAACGGGGTCGACGGCGAGGTGCGCCCCGGGCTCGGCGAGGCCCTGGCCGGGGTGAACCCGGCCCTGGTGCGGGCATCCATCACCCCCTTCGGGCTGACCGGGCCCAAGGCGGGCTGGGTGGCCACCGATCTGGTCGTGCAGGCCGCGGGGGCCAGATGGGGGTGTCGGGGGACGAGGACCGGGCCCCGGTGCGCATCCCCCTGCCCCAGGCCATGATGAACGCGGGCCTCGAAGCCACCAGCGGGGTGCTGGCCGCGCTGATCGAGCGGTCGTCGTCGGGTCTGGGCCAGCAGGTCGAGGCCGCGGCCCAGCAGGCCATGCTGGCCTGCACCCAGTCCTCGGTGCTGGCCGTGGCCAACGGGGCCAGCGTGACCCGGCGTTCGGGCACCGGGCCCCGGCTGCCCCCGGTCAGCCTGCGCTTCAGCTACCCCGCGGCCGACGGCTGGGTGACGGTGACCCACGTGTTCGGGTCGTCCATCGGTCCCTTCACCCGGCGCCTCATGGAGTGGGTGTACGAGGAGGGCTTCTGCGACGAGGCCATGCGGGACAAGGACTGGATCGAGTACGCCGACCTCTTGGGATCCGGCGTCGAGCCCCTCGAGGAGTTCGAGCGGGTCAAGGACGCCATCGCCGCCCTGACCAGCTCGAAGACCAAGGCCGAGCTGCTGGCCCAGTCCCTGGCCCGCAAGCTGCTGGTCGCTCCCGTGCTCACCGCGCCCGAGGTGCTCGACCTCGACCAGCTCGAGGACCGGGGCTACTGGCAGCACGTGGGCGGTGACCGGGTGCCCGGCGTCTTCGTCAAGGCGTCGGCCACGCCGCTGGCGGTGCTGGGCCCCGCTCCCGAGCTGGGGGCGGACACCGATGCCGTGCTGGCCGAAGCGGCGGCGTCGCCCACGGTGGCCAGCGGGCCGTCGTCGGCGTCAGCGTCGGCGTCGGCCGACGCGCCCGCCGGGCGCCCCTTGGACGGGATCAAGGTGTTGGACTTCACCTGGGCCGTGGCCGGGCCCACCATCACCCGGGCCTGGCCGACCTGGGGGCCACGGTGGTGCGCATGGAGTCGCCGGTCAACTACGACCTGGTCCGGGGCCTGACCCCGTTCATCGGTGACGAGGCCGGGCCCGACCGCTCGGCCCAGTTCCACAACATGAACGCCGGGAAGCTGGGCCTGTGCCTGGACCTGAACAAGCCCGGGGCCCGTGAGGTCGTGCTCGACCTGGTGCGCTGGGCCGACGTGATCACCGAGGCCTTCGCCCCCGGTGTCATGGCCCGCCTGGGGTTGAGCTGGGACGAGGTCCACGCCGTCAACCCCGGCCTGGTCATGCTGTCGAGCTGCCTGATGGGCCAGAGCGGGCCCCTGCACCGCTTCGCCGGCTTCGGCAACCTGTCCACGGCCATGTGCGGGTTCAACGACCTGGTGGGCTGGCCCGATCGGCCGCCGACGGGGCCGTACTCGGCCTACCTCGACTACCTGTCCCCCCGCTACGGCGAGATCGCCGTGCTCGCCGCCCTGGACCACGCCCGGCGCACCGGGGAGGGCCAGTACCTGGACCTGTCCCACATGGAGTCGGCCCTGCAGTGCCTGGTGCCGGCGCTGCTCGACTTCCAGCGCAACGGCGTGGTGCCCACCCGGGTGGGCAACGCCGACGCCACCATGGCCCCCCACGCCGTGCACCCGTGCGCCGGGGTGGCCGCGGCCCTGGCGGCGGGGATCGACGACGCCGGCCAGTGGCTGGCCGTGGCCTGCGCCACCGATGCCCAGTGGGCGGCGCTGGCCGACGAGCTGGGCCGGGGTGACCTGGCCGCCCTGACGGCCGAGCAGCGCTTCGCCCGCCGGGCCGAGCTCGACGCCCTGGTGGCGGCGTGGTGCGCCGTGCTCGACGCGGCCGAGGCCCAGGAGCGGCTGCAGGCCCGTGGCGTGCCCGCCCACCGGGTGCAGAACAGTCCCGAGGCGGTGGCCGATCCCCACCTGGTGGCCCGGGGTCACTGGGTCACCCTGCCGGTGGACGGGGTGGGCGAGGTCACCATCGAGGGGCCCCGGGTGCGGTTCTCCCGCAGCGCGGTGGGGCCCGTGCAGGCGGGCCCGTCCCAGGGCCAGCACGTGTGGGACGTGCTCCACGACCTGCTGGGCTACGACGGCGACCGCATCGGCGAGCTGGCCGCGGCCGAGGCCCTGGGCTAGCCCTCGGCCGGCCCGCCCTCCTGCTGCGCCTCGGCCACCACGGCGGCCAGGCTGGCCAACAGGGCGGCCTCGACGACGGCCTTGTCCACGCCCAGGTCGCGGCTGAGCACGCCGGTGCCGTCCTCCTGCTCGAGCAGGGCCAGCAGGATGTGCTCGGTGCCGATGTAGTTGTGGCCCAGGCGCAGGGCCTCGCGGAAGGTGGCCATCTCCCGCGCCCTGTCCCTGTCCGACGCCGAGCTCGAAGAGGTCATGACCACGGCGTGAAACCTGCGCATCGCCACCGTGGGCCCCGGGGACCGCATCAACCTGACCCCCATGTGGTTCGGCTGGGCCGGCGGCAGGATCTACGTCTACGGGCGGGGTCAGAAGATCGTCAACCTGCGGTGCAACCCTGTGGTCACCGTGCTCGTCGACCGCAACGAGCGGTTCATGGAGCTGGTGGGGGCCATGTTCCAGGGCACGGCCCAGGTGCTGGAGACGGTCGAGGACGAGGCCGCCGATCCCCACCTCGACGAGGCCCGCCGCCAGATGGGGCCCAAGTACCACGGCGGTCACGTGCGTCCCGGCCAGGACCCCGGCCCCGTGCCCGAGCGCATGGAGGCCACGGTGCGGGGCCGCAGCGGCCGCTGGATCGTCGTCACCCCCGACAAGACCGTCACCTGGGACAACCACAAGCTCTGACGCCCGCCGTCCGGTGGCGCGGGCGAACCGAACGCGTGCACCCACCGGGGAGGTACGTGGATGCGTCCGGTTCCGTCGCCACCGCTCAGGTGGGGTCGAGGGTGAGGGTGGGGCCGTCGGTGCCGTCCCAGTCGATGGGTACGAGCTCGCCGGCCGACCACGCCGCCTGCTGGTCCCGCAGGTGGGGGCTGGCCGGATGGCCCGATGCCCCCAACGGCGCGATCCAGCGACTGCGACGACGGTCGCCCAGGTCCCACACGTAGCGGGCCGTGGAACCCGTGCGCACCTGGTCGGTGATGCCGGGGGCCGAGTTGGTGGCCCACACACAGTCGATGTCCCCGTCGAGGGGCCCGGAGCGCACATCGATCAGGGCGTCGAAGGCGGCGTCGAGACCCCGCAGCGGGTGGACGGGCTGCAACCAGTGGCGGGGGCCCCATCGCCAACCGGCGCCGTCGGGCCCCGGCGGGGGCAGGGCGACCACGGCTCGGCGCACGGCCTCGGCCACGACGGCCGGGGTCGGCGGCTGGCGCCGCAACACGCCGTCGAGGGCCTGGGCCACCCGGAAGGGCGGCGGCAACGACGTGGCCGGTGGCTCCCAGGGGGCAAAGGGGTTGGCCCGCAGGGCGGCGGGCAGGTCGGCCAGCACCAGGCCCACCAGCTCGGTCCGCACGGCCGCAGCCACGCCGGCGGCGGCCGAGTCGGCCAGCATGCGCCCGTCCCAGCCCACCAGCAGATCCCTGGCGGCGACCACATCAGTGGCGGCCGTGCCACCCGCAGCAGCCAGTTCGGCATCGGTCAGGGCCGCCACCAGGGTGGCGACCCGGAGCAGGGGCAGGGACAGGGCGTCGCGGTGGATGGCGGCGTGGTCGGCCACGGTCAGGTCGCGACCGTCGCCGAGGCGGGCCCAGATGCGGTCGGCCCGGTCGGCCGACGCGGCGTCGACGCCGAGGACGTGGGGGTAGCCGTCACCCACCACCCGCTGGTTGGCCGTGACGATGGCCCCGCCCTCGGGCGACACCACCCGGGGCAGTTCGGCGTCGGGCACGGTGCCCTGCCAGTCGAACCCACCCGTCCAGCCGGGCACGGGCAGCCAGGCTGCGGCCTCGGGGCGTACCGGCACCCGGCCGGCGGTGCGGTAGGCGATGGCCCCGCTGTCGTCGGCGAGCACGGCGTTGTTGGCCGGCTCCACCCAGCGGGCCAGGGCGGCGTCGAGCTGGCTCACGTCGGTGGCCACCAGCTGGGCCAGTACGCAGGCGATGGAGCCGCCGGGCCCGTCCAGGCCCGTCGAAGCCAGGGCCACCCCCACCCCGTGCTCGGGACCGCCGACGATGACGGGCCCGTGGGCCGTGGCCACGCACAGCACGTCGACGGGGTCGCCGTCACGCACGACGACCGTCTCGGTGTGAACGTCGGCGTCCCGCCAGGTGGCACCGGGGCCGAGGACGCGCACCGCACCGGCACCGTCGTTCTCCAGGCGTTCGACGAACAGGTCCTGGTACTCGGCCATGGCGTTGGTGACCCCCCACGCCGTGCGGTCCGACTGGCCGAAGTGGGGGATGCCGGGCACCCCGGGGAAGGAGAAGCCGGCGGCGTCGATGCCCGCCCCCCGCAGGCGCACCTGGTAGTAGACGTTGGGCAGCTCGTAGGCCCGGTGGGGGTCCCCGGCCAGAAGCGGCGCGCCCGAGGCCGTGCGGCTGCCGTCCACCACCCAGGCGTTGGAGCCGCTCAGCCCCAGGCCCAGGTCGGCGAGGGCGGCCGCGGCGTCAGCGGGCCCACCCGGTGCGGTCAGCAACCCGGCCGAGGCCAGGCGATCCACGGCCTGGCGCACCCCGGGGGGCACGATCAGGGGGGTGTCACCGGCGCCTTCGTTGCGCCACGCCGTCACCGCGTCGGGGCCCAGGGCGGCCAGCAGCCGGGCCCGCCACAGCTTGGTCTGCCAGGTGGCGAAGGTGACGTGGCGGACCAGGAACACGGCCACGCCGTGCCAGCCCTCCCAGGGCTCGGGCTCGACCCCCAGGGCCTGCAGTTCGACGGGACGGGCGTCGTCGCTGGCCAGGAAGGCGTTGATGCCGGCGGCGTGGGCGTCGAGGATGGCCCGGGTGGTCCCATCGAGGGCGTCGTAGCCCCGACGGGAGGCGTCACCGATGCGGGCCCGGCGGTGGAAGGCGTCGCTCGACACCTCGGCGGGTCGTCCCACCAACTCGGCCGAGCGGCCCAGGGCCCGGCGTCGGTCCCACTCCAGCTGCCAGAGCCGGTCCTGGGCGGTGGCGAAGCCCTGGCCGAAGAACACGTCGCCCACCGTGGACGCGTCGATGTGGGCGATGCCCCACCGGTCGCGGCGGATGAGCACCCGGCCCGCGGGGCCCGCCACCCGGCGGGCCCCGCTCGCCGCCGGCAGGGCGCCGGCGGCGTCGACTGGTCGCAAGCTGGTCACGGCTCTGTTCACGGCGAGGTCGGAGGGCGGATCAGCCCTCCGACACCTCGTGCTCGAGGGCCTCGGCGTAGCGGGCCAGGGCCTCGTCCCGCAGGGTGGGCAGGTGGGTGGTGGGGAACATGCCGTCGGTGGGCGGGGACTCGGACAGGACCAGGCGGGCCAGGGTGGCCTTGTGCACCTCGGTCGGCCCGTCGGCCAGGCCCATGTGGAAGCTCTCGATGACCATCTTGGCGAAGGGCATCTCGCCGGACACGCCCAGGCTGCCGTGGATCTGCAGGGCCCGGGCGGCGACGTCGTGGTACACCCGCGGCATCATGGCCTTGACCGCGGAGATGTCCTTGCGGACGGCCTTGTAGTCCTTGAGCTTGTCGATCTTCCACGCCGTGCGCAGCACGAGCAGGCGGAAGGTCTCGATGTCGATCCACGACAGGGCGATCATGTCCTGCACCATCTGCTTCTTGCCCAACATCTCGCCCTGGGTGAAGCGGCTGGTGGCCCGTTCGCACATGGCGTCGAACGCCTTCTGCACATGGCCGACGGTGCGCATGGCGTGGTGGATGCGCCCACCACCGAGACGGGTCTGGGCCACGAGGAACGCGCCGCCGCGCGGGCCGAGCATGTTCTCCTTGGGCACCCGCACGTCCTCGTAGTGCATGTAGGCGTGGGTGCCCTCACGCTCGGCCTCGTAGCCCAGGCCCACGTTGCGGATGATGTTCACGCCCGGGGTGTCGGCGGGGATGAGGAACATCGACATCTGCTGGTAGGGCGGGTTGTCGGGGTCGGTCACCGCCATGGTGATGAAGAAACTGGCGTACTTGGCGTTCGACGAGAACCACTTGTAGCCGCTCACCACCCACTCGTCACCGTCCTCGACGGCGGCGGTCTTGAAGACCTTGGGATCGGCGCCGCCCTGGGGCTCGGTCATCGAGAAGCAGGACACGATCTCGTTGCGCAGCAGGGGCTCGAGGAACTGCCGCTTCTGCTCCTCGGTCCCGTAGTGGGCCAGGATCTCGGCGTTGCCCGAATCGGGGGCCTGGCAGCCGAAGACCACGGGGCCGCACTTGGCTCGACCCAGGATCTCGTTCATGAGGCCCAGCTTGACCTGGCCGTAGCCCTGGCCACCGAGCTCGGGGCCCAGGTGGCAGGCCCACAGCTTGCGGTCGCGCACGATCTGCTGGAGGGGCGGGATCAGCTTCTGGCGGACGGGGTCCTTGACGTCGTAGGCGCTCTCGATCACGAAGTCGAGGGGCTCGATCTCGTCGCGGACGAACTGGTCGATCCAGTCGAGCTCCTCCTGGAACTCGGCATCCGTTTCGAAGTCCCAACCCATGGAGGCACCTGTCTCTGTCGTCGCTGTGAGCCGACGGAGCCTGCCACAGCGACGACGGGGGGCGCCCCTGGCGGACTCAGCCGCAGCCGCACCCGCCGCCGCAGCACCCACCACCGCCACCACCAGCCATGACCGGCGCCGCGGCCGCGCTGCGGGAGCCTGCGGTCATGAACACCGACAGCACCCGGCGGGCATCACCGTGCCCATCGGGACAGGTGGCGGGGTCGGCCGAGGCCGACATCGGGCGCCGCTCCTCGAACACCGCGTCACAGGTGCGGCACCGGTACTCGTACAGCGGCATCCGTCGACTCCTCGACATCGGGCCGTCGTCGATGCCGACGGGCCACCCTGACCTGGTCGTCGAAACCCTACCGCCGGTGTCGGCGGGCCGCCCGGGCGGACGCGGCCCCGTCACGACCCGCCGGTCACGACCCGCCGGTCACGACCCGCCGGTCACAACCCGCCCGTCACAACCCGCTCTGGCCTCCCGCCCCTCCGCCCGAGCTCGGGGGCACGACCTCGCAGCGCAGATCGGCCCCCATCCACCGGCGCACGGTCTCGAGGGCGGCCTGGTTGGCCGGCGCATCGATGACCTGGTGCTGCAGGTCGGCGGCGTCCGACGGGGTCAGCGACCACGGCGCCGCTTCGGGCCCGGCGGGGGAGTCGGTGGGGGAGAAGCGGGCGTAGCGCTCGGTCACGGGCTGGGTACCGGCCACGACCTTGATGCCGTCGAGCGGGGGTCGGAACTCGTCGGCGGCGGCGTCCGCCCACCCCCCGGCACCCCGGGCGCCGTCACCCCCCTCGACCTGGACGAAGACGGGCACCACGCACACGTCCCCGGTGCGGTTCTGCGCTTCCACCAGGGGCTCGAGCCGCTGCCACAGCTCGAGCAGGGTCCCGGCGCCCGATCGGTCCTGGTCATCGGCCGGCGCGCCGACCTCGAGGGCGGCACCCGCGGGCAGGCCGTCGCACGCCGGGGCATCGGGGCGGCGGGCGCCCGGGGTGCCCAGGACCCCGGGCGGCGTCGAGCCTTCCCGGTTGGAGAGGAAGGCGGCCGTGGACAGGGCCACGTCCTCGTCGGCGCACAGGTAGTCGGTCAGGTCCCGGCTGCCGGCCAGGTCGCCCGGGGGGGCCATGCCCAGGCGGCGCTGGTCGCAGCGCCCGCCGATGAGTCGCCGCGACGAGTCGGGCAGGCCGTCCACCCGGGAGGTGTTCACCTCGCAGCCGTCAGCCCGGTCGACCGCCCCGAACAGCAGCAGGGGGCCGCTCCACTCGGCCCTGGGCGCGCCCAACAGGGGGGATCGGGCCGGGTTCGAGGGATCGTCGTCGGCGCCGAACCGGCGTTCCCAGGCCCGCTCCTGGACCTCGGCGCGGTCGCGGCCCGGTCCGGCGTGGAGCAGGGCGTCGGGCACCTCGGCGAACATCTGCCAGGCCAGGCCGGGGGCGGCCAGGTCGGCGGCCAGTCGGTCGGGGACCCAGCCGTAGGCCCGCTCCGATGCCGCCCCCTGAGCGGCGACCGAGGCGATGCCCACGGCGCCACCGGCCGTCCCGCTGGCGGCGAACACCTTGGACCAGGTGGCGTTCTCGGGTAGGGCACACGAGGGCAGTCCGCTCTGGCCCAGGAACAGGCAGTCGAGCACGGAAGCGGTGAAGGCGCTGGCCGCGGCCCCGTCGCCACCTGCGCTGACCAGCACCAGGGGCACCGCCGGCCGGCTGGGCGACGCCTCGGCCCCCGCGGGGGGCGCGGGCGCCCCTTCGGGCCGGGTCGGCGGTGGGGCCGGGGGGTCGATGACGGTGTAGCGACCGAGCCACTGGGCGTACGCCGCGGTCAGGGGTTGGGTGCTGGCCCGTTCGTTGCCGCTGCGCACCAGGCGCACGTCGTGGTCCCCGGTCGACGCCCCCACGAGCAGGCCGGCCACGGCCCACAGGGCCAGCACGCTGATGACGGGGGGATGGCGGAACCCGAGGACCTGGAAGGCCGCCGGGGTCGGGGCCCGGCGTACGGCCACGGCCAGCCCTCCCACCACCACCGTGACCGCGGTGAAGGCCACCCCCAGCAGGGCGTGGACGCCCAACCAGGGGGCCACGGCCCAGGCGTCGGTCCACAGCGAGGCCACCAGCAGGGCCAGGAACAGCACCGTGGCCCCGACGAAGAGGACGGTGCCCGATGTCTCCCCTCCTTCGGTGCGCATCCCCGGGGGCGCGGCCGCCACCCGGGCCGTCCGTCGCCGGCCCCGCGACTCGGGGGCGGTGGCATCGGCGCCGTCCGACCCGAGCTGGGGCCAGGCGGCGTACAGCGTGACGCCCACGATCGAGGGGACCAGCGCCCAGGCCAGCACCAGGCTGGTGCCGCCCCGGGCCAGGGTCAGGGGCACGGCGGCCCGGGCCACGGCGGCGCCCAACGCCACCAGGGGTACCAGCCCCGAGAGGGGGACCACGATGGCGTCGAGGCGGGCGGCCCGGCGGACGACGTCGTCGTCCTCGTCGGCCAGCAGGCGACGGGGCCGTCCGGCCAGGGCCGAACCGATGGGCAGGCCGGCCACCCCCACCAGGCCCAACACGCCGCCCAGGGCGAGCACACCCCGGCCCTGGCCGCTGTACGCCTGCACGACCGCACCGACGACGGCCACGGCTCCGCCTGTCGCCACCAGGCCGAGCTCGAGTCCCTTGCCCCCGCGACGGACCCGACGTCGGGCCCGGCCGCTCCGGTCGCCGCCACCGGTCCCGCCCCGGACCGACAGCGCCGTGGCCAACAGCCGCACGGTCACCGCGAACCAGGTCACGGCGACCACGGCCAGGGCGCCGAGCAGGGGGCGGTCCGTCCACCAGCGCACCGAGGCCCGGGCCTCGGCCGCCACCGGTCCCACGGTGACGACGACCAGGTACGCGGCCACCACCACACCCGCCACCTGCAGGGCCGTGCCCGCCCGGGGGATCACCGCCCACGGGCGCCACACCCGCAGGGCCAGCCACAGCGTGGCAGCCACCACGGGGATGAGCACGGCGACGGCCAACACGTCCCGCATCGCCGCCGCGCCCTCGGCCACGCCGGCCATCAGGCCCGACACCGCCCCACCCTTCGCCCCCAGCAGCCGCAGCACGGCCACCTCGGCGACGACCCAGCTCAGCAGCAACGGGCCCACGGCCACGAGCGACCAGCCCAGCAACGAGGCGTGGGCCCCGGCCAGCTCGTGGCCCGGTCGCCGGGAGGCGGCGACGGCCCGCTCGTGGAGGGCGGCGATGATCAGGACCAGGGCCAGGCCGAGGACCGGGGCCAGGGCCAGCTCCACCAGGGTGTGGGCCACGGCGATGGCCCGTCCCCCCACCGACAGCAGGGGGGCCATGGACTGGGCGCCGCGGTCCCAGGCGTCGAGGGCGGCGATCACCGCACCACGACCACCGTGGAGCCGGTCCACCCCGTGGCTGTCCCCACCGGCGGGGTGCAGGCGTCGGGCCGCCGAGTCCAGGGCGAAGCGGGTCGAGAGCAGGGTGGCGGTGGCGGCCACGAGGATGCCGGCGAAGACCCGGCGTTCCCAGCCCGCGACCGGCACGGCCATGGCCCGTGACACCCCGCCGGCCAGGTGGCGACCCACCGCGTCGGCCCGGGCCAGCGCCGAACCGGGTCCCCGCGCCTCGGCGGTGACCTCCTCGGCGACGTTCTCGGCGGCGACGTTCTCGGCGGCGCCGTCCTCGGCGGCGACGACCCCAGCGGTGACGTCCTCGGCGGTGACGTCCTCGGCGGGCGTCACGGGCTGTCGGGTCTGCGCTGGGGGTGGACGACGAGCTTGCCCACCGACGCCCGGGCCCCGAGACGGGTCAGGGCGTCAGCGGCCCCGTCGAGGGGGAGCTCGTCGCCGATGAGGGGGTCGATGGTGCCCCGGTCCCATTCGGTGCACAGGGCGTCGAAGGCCCGACGCAGGCCCTCGGGGTCCCGGCCCAGCGAGGCACCCCAGTGCACGCCGACGACCGAGTAGTTCTTGAGCAGGATGTGGTTGGTGGGCACGTCGGCGATGCGGCCCGACGTGAAGCCGATGACCAACAGCCGGCCGTCCCAGGCGATGGCCCTGCGGGAGCGGTCGAAGGTGTCCCCGCCCACGGGGTCGTAGATGACGTCGGCGCCGCGCCCGTCGGTCACGGCCAGGGTCACGTCGACGAAGTCCTCGGCCAGGTAGTCGATGGCCACATCGGCCCCGAGCGCGCTGACCACGGCCTTCTTGTCGGGCCCGCCGGCCGTGCCGATGACCAGGGCACCGGCGGCCTTGCCCAGCTGCACGGCGGCCGAGCCCACCCCGCCGGCGGCGGCGTGCACCAGCAGGGCCTCACCGGGCTGGAGGTGGGCCCGCTCGTGGAGGGCGAACCACGTGGTGCCGTAGTTGGACAGCAGGGCCGCAGCCTTGGTGAAGGACATGGAGTCGGGCAGGGCGAAGGCCTTGGCCGCCGGCCCCGCCACCTGTTGGGCCAGGCCGCCGGTGGCCATGAGCAGGGTGCGTTCGCCGATCCGGGCCGGGTCGACCCCTTGGCCCACGGCGACGATGGTGCCGGCCATCTCCTGGCCCGGGGTGAAGGGCACCTTCGGCTTGATCTGGTAGCCGCCGCGGACCTGCAGCAGGTCGGGGAAGTTCAGGCCCACCGCGGCCACGTCGAGGACGACCTGACCGGCACGGGGCACGGGGGGAGGCCCCTCTTCGAGGCGCATCACGTCGGCCGGTTCGCCCAGCTCGTGGACACGCCAGATCCGCATCGCTCTCCCGGGTGGTCGAGGGTGTCGGCCACCGTATCCCACAGCTGCGGGCGGCAACTGGCCCGACACCGTGGGCGTTCGCGCCGGGGCTCGCTCCCGCCCGCCTTGACGGCCGGGGGTGCCGGCGGCGTTACTCGGGGCCCGTGCAGCGGTATGAGCGTGCAGCCCACTGCCCTACCGCCGCGACCCGACAGACCGACAGACCCGACCGCGTTGCCCCAGCGAAGAGGTGCCCATGGAGTTCGACAAGGACGCACGGCTCGACACGTCGGAGGTGTCCGACGTCCGGGGCCGCGGCCGCGGCGCCAAGGTGGCCCTCGGCGGAGGAGGCCTGGGGGCGGTGGGCATCATCATCGCCCTGCTGGTGTCGGCCCGGGGTGGGGGCGGGGGAGGGGCGGGGGACATCCTGGCCCAGCTCCAGGGAGCCACCGTGGGCCAGGGGGCCAGCGCCGACCAGGCCGACAACACCGACCTGGCCGAGGCGTGCCAGACCGGGGCCGACGCCAACAGCCGCCAGGACTGCCGCATCGTGGCCACCGTCAACAGCGTGCAGGACTACTGGAGCCAGACGCTCGACGGCTACACCCCGGCCGACACCACCTTCTTCGCCGGCTCCGTGTCCACGGCCTGCGGCGCGGCCGACACCTCGGTGGGTCCCTTCTACTGCCCCGGTGACGAGCTGGTGTACATCGATCTCAGCTTCTACCAGGAGCTCCAGTCCCGCTTCGGCGCCCAGGGCGGCCCCTTCGCCGAGGCCTACGTGATCGCCCACGAGTACGGCCACCACGTGCAGAACCTGCTGGGCACCAGCGCCAAGGTGGGCAATGACACCGGGGCCGCCAGCGGCTCGGTGCGCCTCGAGCTCCAGGCCGACTGCTTCGCCGGTGTGTGGGCCGACCACGCCACCACGACCCCGGATCCCAGCACCGGGCGCCCCCTCATCACCAGCCTCACCGACGCCGACATCGCCGCCGGCCTCGACGCCGCTGCGGCGGTGGGCGACGACCACATCCAGGAGCAGGCCCAGGGCCGGGTGACGCCCGACAGCTGGACCCACGGCTCGTCCGAGCAGCGCCAGCGCTGGTTCTCCACCGGCTACCGCTCGGGTGACCCCAACGCCTGCGACACCTTCGCCGCCACCACCCTGTAGGCAGCCGGCGCACACCCCGGCGGTTCGCACTGATTTCACCGAGGTTGGGTGAGATCCTGAGCTGGACGCGCGCGTTGGCCTTAGTCATGGCTAAGCTTCTTCGCTAGTGAGTCCTCAGAACACCGATGAGCGCTATCTCCGGGCCATCTTCCAGGTGCGAGGCCTGGGCGAGCCCGTGACCACCACCACGCTGGCCCGGTGGCTCGACGTCGCCGCCCCCTCCGTGTCCAACCGGTTGCGCCGCCTCGAGGACGCCGGGCTGCTGTCCCGGGCCGAGGGTGAGGTCCGCCTCACCCAGGAGGGCAACCTGCGGGCCGCGGCGGTGGTGCGACGCCACCGCCTCATCGAGACGTTCCTGCACCGGGCCCTGGGCGTCCCCGTGCCCGAGCTGCACGAGTCGGCCGAGGCCCTCCAGGACGGGGTGAGCGAGCAGCTGGCCGCCCGCATGGACGAGGCCCTGGGCTACCCCACCCACGACCCCCACGGTGACCCCATCCCCCAGGCGGGCACGGCGGGGGACCAGGAGGCGTGGCCCGAGCCGCTGACCCACGCCCCCTCGGGCCGCTGGTTCTCGGTGACCCGCATCTCGGACCGTGAGCCCGAGGCCAGCGCCTACCTCATCTCCCTGGGCCTGGTGCCCGGCAGCCGCTGCTTCGTGGCCGAGCGGGCCCCCTTCGGCGGACCGCTGTGGGTCGAGGTCGACGGCGCCCGCCACGCCCTCAGCGACACCCTGGTCAACCTGATCTTCGGCGTGGTCGAGCCGGCCCGGTGGGTGCGCCGGTGAGGCGACGCCTGCTGGCGGTGCTGGCTGTGGTCCTGGTGGCGGCCGCGGCGGCGGGGTGCTCCACCGCGCCACGGGCCCCCGCCGACGTGGCCTCCCGCCCCATCGAGGTGGCGGCGACCACGGGCATGGTTGCCGACGCCGTGACCAACATCGGCGGATCCCGGGTGCGGGTCACCGGCCTCATGGGCCCCGGCGTCGACCCCCACCTCTACCGCCCCACCGCGGGCGACGTGGCCACCCTCGGTGGTGCTGACCTGGTCGTCTACAGCGGCCTGCACCTCGAAGGGCGCATGGTCGACCTGTTCGAGGGCCTGGACGAGGCGGGCACCGCGACCGTGGCCATGGGGGCGGGCATCGACCCGGCGCGCTTGCGCTACCCGTCCCAGTTCCAGGGCCAGCCCGACCCCCACGTGTGGTTCGACGTGAACCTGTGGGGCCAGGCCGTGCACCACCTGGCCGACGGCCTCGTCGAGCTCGACCCCGGCTCGGCCGACGTCTACCGGGCCAACGAGACCACCTACCTGGCGCAACTGGGCGAGCTCGACGGCTACGTGCACGCCCGTGCCGACGAGCTGTCCGAGCGCTCCCGGGTCCTGGTCACCGCCCATGACGCCTTCGGCTACTTCGGCCGGGAGTACGGCTTCGAGGTCCGGGGCCTGCAGGGCACGTCCACCGCAGCCGAGGCCGGCGCCGGTGACGTGGTCGGCCTGGCCGGCTTCCTGTGCGAGCGCGACATCCGTGCCGTCTTCGTCGAGTCCTCCATCCCCCGCTCCACCGTCGAGGCCGTGCAGAAGGCGTCCCAGGCGCGGGGCTGCCAGGTCGACGTGGGCGGTCAGCTCTTCTCCGACGCCATGGGTGACGCAGGCACCCCGGAAGGCACGTACCTGGGCATGGTCCGCCACAACATCGACACCATCGTCGACGCCCTCTCCCTCGAATAGCGGGACACCCACACTGATGCAGCCCCCCCAGCTCTCCGACCGATCCCCTACCTCGACCGGCGCGGCCACGACCCTGGTCGCGGCCCGCCACGAGCCGGACCGGGCCACCGATGCCGTGCCCGCCCTGGCCGTGCACGACCTGACCGTGGCCTACCGCGACCGCCCTGCGGTGTGGGACGTCGACCTGGTGCTGCCGGCCGGGCACCTCATCGGCGTGGTCGGGCCCAACGGCGCCGGCAAGAGCACCTTCATCAAGGCCGTGGTCGACGTCATCCCCCGGGTGGCCGGCCGGGTCGAGGTGTTCGGTGGGCCCTACCGCCAGAACCGGCGCCGTGTCGGCTACGTGCCCCAGCGCACCAGCGTGGACTGGGACTTCCCCACCACCGCCCTCGACGTGGTCACCATGGGCACCTACGGCCGCCTGGGCTGGCTCCGCCGGGTGGGCCGTCGGGAGAAGGACGAGGCCCGCACCTGCCTGGAGCGGGTGGGCCTGGCCGAGCTGGCCGGGCGCCAGATCAGCGAGCTCAGCGGCGGGCAGCAGCAGCGGGTGTTCCTGGCCCGGGCCCTGGCCCAGCAGGCCGACCTCTACCTGATGGACGAGCCCTTCGCCGGGGTCGACGCCGTCACCGAGAAGAGCATCGTCGAGCTGCTGCGTGACCTGCGGGCCGCAGGCAAGACGGTGGTGTGCGTGCACCACGACCTCGAGACCGCGCCCGAGTACTTCGACTGGGTGGTCATGCTGAACGTCGGCGTCATCGCCTCGGGCCCCATGGCCGAGGCCTTCACCGTGGACAACCTGCGGGCCACCTACGGCGGGGTGGTCAGCGCCGCCCTGCGCCACGCCGATCGCGAGAAGGCGGCCATCGCCGAGTCGCTGTCCGCCGCCCCTCCGGCGGGCTGAGGGTGTCGGTCTTCATAGAGCTGTGGCGCGACTACACCCTGCGCAACGTGGCGCTGGGCTCGGCCCTGCTGGGCATCGTCAGCGGGGTGCTGGGCTGCTTCGCCGTGCTCCGCCGCCAGAGCCTGCTCGGCGACGCCCTGTCCCACGCCGCCCTGCCCGGCATCTGTGTGGCCTACCTGCTCACCGGGTCCCGGGCCCCCCTCGTGCTGCTGGCCGGGGCCGCGGTGGCGGCCTGGCTGGCGGCCACGGTGCTGCTGCGGGTGGTGCGCGACACCGTGCTCGGCGAGGACGCGGCGTTGGGCATCGTGCTGAGCACGTTCTTCGGCTTCGGCGTGGTCCTGCTCACCTTCATCGCCCGCAGTGGCGGCGCCGGCCAGGCCGGCCTGGACCGCTACCTGTTCGGCCAGGCGGCGACGCTGGTGGCCGACGACGTGGCCACCATGGCCGTGCTCGGTGGGATCGTCCTCGTGGTGGTGGCCCTGCTCTACAAGGAGCTCAAGCTCGTCACCTTCGACCCCGGCTTCGCCGAGAGCCTGGGCTTCAGCACCACCAGGCTGGGCCTGTTCTTCACCACCCTGCTGGTGGTGGCCATCGCCATCGGCCTGCAGACGGTGGGGGTGGTGCTCATGGCCGCCATGCTCATCGGCCCCGCCGTGGCCGCCCGCCAGTGGACCGACCACCTGGGGCGGATGTTGGCCATCTCCGCCTTCGTGGGGGCGGCCTCGGGCATCGGCGGTGCCCGCATCAGCGTCACCCGCTCTCACCTGCCCACCGGGCCCCTGGTCATCCTGGTCATGACCGGGCTGCTGGCCATCTCTCTGCTCTTCGCCCCCGCCCACGGCGCGGTGTGGCGCCTGGTCCGTCGTCGTCGTGGCCACGGGGCCCGGGTGGTGGCGGCGTGAACCCCAGCCTGGCCATCGTCGTCGTCGGCGTGCTCGTGTCTACGGCCTGCGGCACCCTGGGCGCGTTCCTCGTCCTGCGGCGCATGGCCATGATGACCGACGCCATCTCCCACGCCGTCCTGCCCGGCCTGGTGGTGGGCTACGCCCTGGCCGGGGGGCCCAACCTGCTGCTGTCCTTCGTGGGGGCGGCGGGCGCGTCCCTCGTGCTGGTGTTCCTGGTCGAGCGCCTGGGCCGGTTGCGCCAGGTCGGCTCCCAGGCGGCGACGGGGGTGGCCTTCTCGGCCATGTTCGCCCTGGGCACGTTCCTGGTCACCCGTTTCTTCTCCGACGTGCACCTCGACACCGACGCCGTGCTCTACGGCAACATCGAGTTCGTCGGCTTCGACCACCTCGTGGTGGGCAGCGTCGACCTCGGCCCCCGCTCGGTGTGGGTCATGGGGGCCTGCTGCATCCTGAACCTGGCCTTCGTGGCCCTGTTCTCCAAGGAACTGCAGCTCACCACGTTCGACCCTGCTCTGGCCGCGGCCCTGGGCTTCGCCCCCGCCGTGTTGCACTACGCCCTCATGGCCCTGGTGGCGGTGACCGCGGTGGGGGCGTTCACCGCCGTGGGCGCCGTCCTGGTGGTGGCGTTCATGGTCGTGCCCGCGTCCACGGCCCTGTTGCTGTCGGCCCGTCTGGGGGTGGTCGTCACCCTGTCCCTGGTCATCGGAGCCGTCGCCGCCCTGCTGGGCTACGTCCTCGCCGTGGCCCTCGACACCTCGGTGTCGGGCATGATGGCCACGGCCACCGGCCTGTTGTTCCTGGTGGCCGTGGTGCTGTCACCCCGCCAGGGCATCGTGGCCCGCCGCCGACGCATGCGCCAGCACCGCCTGCGCTTCGCCGTGGAGACCCTCGCCGCCCACCTTATCGACCGGTCCCCGGGCGACGGTGAGGAGGACGCCGTCGGCGCGCCGTCGCCGGTCCTGGCCCGTGAGCTGGCCTGGTCGCGGGGTCAGATGGACCGGGTGGTGGCCGCGGGGGAACGCAGCGGCCGCCTGGTCACCGGGGGAGGGCGGGTGCGGGTGGTCCCCGTCAGGCCGAGCGCAGGCGACGTAGACCGGGGATCACCCGTCCCGTCAGGAACGGGTCGCTGACACCGAGCGTGCCCGACACCCGGGCCGACAGCAGTTCGGCGGCGTCGCGGCGGGCGTCGCCGGTGAGGCGGTCGACGAAGAGCACGCCGTCGAGGTGGTCGATCTCGTGCTGCACGACCCGGCCCAGCATCTCGTGGGCCTCGATCTCGACCTCGTCACCCTCGAGGGTCCACGCCTTGAGGTGGATCTCCTCGGGCCGCACCAGCTCGTAGTGCAGGCCGGGGATGGACAGGCAGCCCTCGCTGTAGGTCCACTCGCCGGAGCGGCCCACGATCTCGGGGTTGATGAGGACCATGGGGGCCAGCTCACCCAGGGCGTGGGTGAACATGCGCAGGGGTCGGCCCACCTGGGCCGCAGCCAGGCCCACGCCGGCTTCCACGTCCATGGTCACCAGCATGCGTTCGGCCAGCTCGACGATGTCGCCGTTGATCTCGGTCACGGGCTCGGACCGGCGTCGGAGCACCTGGTCACCGAAGAAGCGCAGCGGCAACGGCTCGGCTTCGGCCTCGACGGGGTCGGTGCTGGTCGGGGACTCGCCCATGGCAGAACAGCTTAGACGGTGACGTCGTCGCCTTCGTCGTGGGCGGGGTGGGCGGGGTGGGTGCCGGTCCTCAGTCGACGTCGACGTGGTCCCGGGCGGGCTCGGCATCCCCGGCCGGCACCCGGGCCCGGGCGGCACCGGCGTCGCCGCGCCGGGCCGAGGCGTCGACGGGCGTGGCCGAGGCGTCGAGGGGCGTGGCCGGGGCCACCGGCGTGGCCGAGGCGTCGAGGGGCAGGGTGACGGTGAAGGTGGTGCCCCGGCCCACCTCGCTGGTGACGGTGATCTGACCGTCGTGGGCGTGGACGAGTTCCCGGGTGATGGCCAGGCCCAGGCCGCTGCCCCCCGTCGCCCGGTTGCGGGACTCGTCGGCCCGGTAGAAGCGCTCGAACAGGTGGGGCAGGTGCTCGGGGGCGATGCCCGTGCCCGTGTCGAGGACCTCGCACACCACGGTGTCCCCGGCGCGGTGGCTGCGGGCGGTGATGGTGCCCCCGGCCGGTGTGTGGCGCAGGGCGTTCTCGACGAGGTTGGTGAACACCTGGCGCAGGCGGCGGCCGTCGACCTCGGCCACCACGTGGGCCCCGGGCTCGACCACCAGCTCGACACCCGCGGCCGTGGCCCGGGGTCGGTGGGCCTCGACCACGCTGGTCAGCAGGTCGTCGAGGTCGGTGCGGTCGCGCTGCAGGGCCAACCCACCCGACTCGGCCACCGTCAGCTCCTGGAGGTCGTTGACCAGGGTCTGCAGCAGCAGGGCGTCCTCGAGCAGGGAGTCGACCAGGGCTGGGGTCAGGGGAGCGACCCCGTCCTGGGCCGCCTCCAGGTAGCCACGGATGTTGGACAGGGGGGTGCGCAGCTCGTGGGCGATGTCGCTGGTCATGCGCCGTCGCAGCTGGTCGGCGCCTTCCAGGGAGGAGGCCATGGAGTTGAAGGCCCCGGACAGGTCGCCCAGCTCGTCGTCGCGGTCCACGGGCACCCGGGCATCGAGGTGGCCCTCGGCCATGCGCCGCGACGCCCGGGTCAGGCGGGTGATGGGAGCCAGGATGTGGCGCCCGGCCAGGGTGGTGGCGGCCATGGCGAAGAGGATGACCCCGAGCACGGTGAGCACCAGCTGGCGATCGACGCCGCCGCCGAAGGGGCTACCGGTCGTCAGACGGGGGTTGACCACGTACAGCAGCAGGTGCTCTGCCGAGGTCGGAGCGTCCTCGGCGTTGGCGGCTCGTAGACGGGCCCGGGCGCAGGTGTCGGGGTCCCCGCCACCGGCCAGGCATGTCTCGAAGTCACGCTGGGCGCTGTCGTCCGCCGCGATGAGCTGGGCCTGGGTGGGTGGAGCCAGCAGCTTGATGCTGAGCACGTCGGGCGGCTGTGCCGATGCGTCGCGCCCGGTGGCACTGTCCCAGATCAGGTTGTTGTCCGAGGCGTACTCGAGGCGCACCCGCACGCCGTAGCGCTCGGCCACCTGGTTTGCCGTCTGGGCCAGCTCGGTCGTGTTCGACCACGCCGAGGGCCGCTCCCGGGACAGCGTGGCGTAGAAGTTGTAGATGAGCTGGGGCTTGGCCAGCTCCTCGTCGAACGCGGCCCGCAGGTCCGATTCGGTCTGTCGGTTGGCGGCCCACGCCGTGAGCACGATGGCCACGATGGCCACCACCAGGGTGACGGCCAGCAGCCGCTCCCGCAGGCCGAAGCGCCAGCGCCGCCCGCTGGTCGCCATGGTCAGTCCCCGCCCGCCACGTTCAGCCCCCGCCTCCGCCGGGCACCGTCAGGAACCGCCCTCGGTGCCGTCGTCCTCTTCGGCCATCTTGTAGCCGACGCCGTACACGGTGAGCAGGAAGGTGGGGGAGCCGGGGTCGGGCTCGAGCTTCTTGCGCAGGTTGAGGACGTGCACGTCCACGGTGCGCTCGAGGCCCTCGTAGTCGAACCCGAAGGCCTCCTGCAGCAGCTGGGTGCGGGTGAAGGCCCGCCCCGGGTGGCGCATGAGGGCCTCGAGGATGGAGAACTCCTTGGGCGTGACCTCGAGCTCGTGGCCGGCCATGAGCACCCGATGGCGCACGGGATCGACCTCGAGGCGGCCGATCTGCAGGGTGTCGGCCTCGGGCCGCGGTCCCCGTCGGCGCATGACGGTGCGCACCCGGGCGGCCAGCTCGCGGGGGCTGAAGGGCTTGGTGATGTAGTCGTCCGCCCCCAGGTCCAGGCCCAGGAGCAGGTCTTCCTCGGTCGACCGCGCCGTAAGCAGGATGACGGGCACGTCCGAGGTGGGGCGCAGGGCCCGCATGACGTCGAGGCCGTCCATGGCCGGCATCATCCAGTCCAGCACCACCAGGTCGGGCTGGCGGGCCCGGATCTCGTCGAGGGCGGTGCGTCCGTCGTGGGTGACGAGGACCGAGTACCCCTCGCGCTCGAGGTACAGGCGGATGAGCTCGGCCTGCTTGGTGTCGTCCTCGGCGATCAGGATCCTGCCGTTCATCCCATCCCCTGTGCACATGTTCGCGGGTACCTGCCGTCCACCCGTCGCCCAACGATACGCCCAGGGGGTTCGCGGGCCACGACACATGCCCGTCGGTGGCGACGTAGCCTGCGCGGCCATGGAGGCCTCCCTCGGCGCCCGACGTCCCTTCGGCCTGGGCTTCTGGCCCGTCCCCGAAGACGATCCTGGGGTCGAGCCCGGGCGCGAGCCCGTGCGCCTGGTCAGTGAGGACGGGGCCCTGGTGCGGGGCACGCTGTGGACCCCCCCGGGGGGACGGCCGTGGCGCACCGCGGTCATCCTCAGCCACCCCCGGGCCGACTTCTCCGTCCACTACGCGGCGCCGCTGCTGGCCGCCGCGGGCTACGGCGTGTTGGGCTTCGGCACCCGCTACATGGGCAACGACACCGACTGCCTGCACGAGAAGTGCGTGCTCGACGTGGCCGCGGCCCACCAGTTCGTGGTGGAACGGGGGGCCGAGGCCACCGTGCTCCTGGGCAACTCGGGTGGGGGCTCGCTCATGGCCCTGACCCATGCCGAGCGGGGCATCGGCGACGGCTGGATCGGCATCGCCGCCCACCCCGGCGAGGGCGTGTTCATGCTCCAGGTCATCGACCCCTCAGTGGCGGACGAGGCCGATCCCTTCTCCATCGTCCCCGAGCTCGACATGTACGACCCGGCCAACGGTTGGCGGCCGTGGCCCGAGCCGTGCTCCTACGACCCCGGGTGGCTGGTGACCTACCGGGCGGCCCAGGTGGCCCGGGTGGCCCGCATCGACGCCGTGGCCCGCGCCGCCCTGGCCCAGCAGGCCGAGGCCCGGGTCGCGGCCCGGGGTCTGGCCCGGGGCAGCGCCGAGTGGCGGGCGGAGCGGTCGCGGGGGGTGGCCACCCGCTACCTGACCATCTACCGGACCCTGGCCGACCCCGCCTACCTCGACCCCGCCATCGAGCCCGACGACCGGGCCCTGGGCTCGTTGTTCGCCTTCCCCGACCCCTTCGAGGCCAACTACAGCCGGGGTGGGCTGGCCCGGACCATGACCGACCGGGGGTGGCTGTCGACGTGGTCGGGGCTGTCGTCGCCGGCCCGCCTGGCTGACACCGTTCCCCAGGTCAAGGTGCCGTCACTGGTCCTGCACCCCACGGCTGACACCGAGATCCGTCTGCGCCAGGCCCGCGAGGTCTTCGAGCAGAGCGGCGCGGCCGACAAGACGTACCACGAGCTGGCCGGCGCCCCCCACTACCTGCAGGGGCACCGGCAGGCGGCCATGGAGATCACCATCGACTGGCTGCGTCAGCGCTATCCGTGACCAGCGCCGCACCCCGCTAGGGGGTGCGCGGGTGGCGGGGTAGCCCCCTGCTAGCTTCCCGGCCGACCGGCCGGGCCCTTCGGGGTGTGACGGCGGCCCGTCTCCTGCACCCCATGGTCGTTCCTCTGCGTGGTCCCCGATCCGGCGTCAGACGTCCGGCGCGCCCCGGACGGGCATCGGCCGTGGCCGGCGTGCTGGTGGTCGCGGTGCTGGTGGTGCCGGGATCGGCCCACGCCCAGAGCGCGGACGACGCCCGCCAGCAGCGCGAGACCACCATCGCCGAGCGGGCCCGGGCCGCCGAGGAACTGGCTGGCCTGCAGGCCCAGGAAGGCGAGTTGCGCACCGCCCTGGCCGACCTCGACGCCGCCGTGCTGTTCCAGACGGGCAAGGTCGAATCGGCCCTGCACGCCGAGCAGTCGGCCCAGCAGGTGGCCGATCGCCGTCGCCAGGAGGCGGCCGAGACCGGTGCCGCCATCGACGTGCAACGCCAACAAGCGGCCGCTGCGGTGATCAAGGCCTACATCGGGGCCTCGGGCGGCCACGACGACGACCTGCTGCGGGCCGAGGACGCCAGCGAGTACGTGCAGCGCCAGCACCTGCTGGGCGTGCTCGATGCCAGCTACGACGACAACCTCGACCTGTTGCGGGCCCTCGTCGAGGACCAACGGCGTCTCGAGGGCCAGGCCGACGCGGCGTTGGTCGAGGCGGCCCGGTTCCACGTCGAGGTGGCCACGGCCCAGGCCCAGGTCCAGGCCCAGCGCGACGCCCAGGGCCGCCTCGAGGACGAGCTCAAGGGTCGCATCGTCGACTGGCAGGGCAAGGTCGACCAGTTCGACGCGGCCGACGCCCAGCTCGCGGCACTGATCGGCGAGCGCAGCAGCGGTGGGACCGGTGGCTCGACCGGCACGGGCGGGGGCCTGGCCATGGCTGCCGTGGCTGTACCCAGCAGCTCGCCGACAGGGGGGACGGGCTACCTGTACCCGGCGTCGGGTGACGTCAGCTCGTCGTTCGGGTGGCGGCGCCACCCGGTGCTGGGCACGTCACGGCTGCACGCCGGTACCGACATCGGCGCCTACGAGGGCAGCGAGGTGTGGGCGGCCCAGGACGGCACCGTGATCTTCGCCGGCTGGAACGGCGGTTACGGCAACTGCATCATGATCGAGCACGACGACGGCATCGTGACCCTCTACGGGCACATGTCCGAGCTGCTGGCCTCGGAAGGGTCCCGGGTCAGCCGGGGCACGACCATCGGGCTGGTGGGCTCGACGGGCTTGTCCACTGGACCCCACCTGCACTTCGAGACCCACGTCGGCGGCGAACCCGTCGACCCCATGCAGTTCATCGGCTGAGCGACACCCGGGCGCGGCACGGCCCGCCGCCGCATCCGGCCCCGGGCGGGTACGGGCGACGGCGGGCCGCAGGCCGGGTCAGACGTTGAACTTGAGCTTGTACGTGTCCTTCAGGCCGATCAGGCAGTACGGGCGCTGGGGGCACTCGGGCGGCCCGCCCAGGGTCAGGGCCTCGCTCACGCCGGCCAGGTCGGACACCGTGGTGAGGTCGTACTTCTTCGCTGTCTCCTCGGTGACCACGAAGCCGTTCTTGTCCTCGGCCTCCGCCGGCTTCAGGACCTCGACGCCCTTGCCGCTGAGCAGCTTGTTCAGCGCCGCCGCCGCCTCGGTGGAGTCGGTGGGCACGTCGGCGTTCTTGTCGAGGAAGGTGATGTAGGAGCCGACGTACTCGGGGTACAGGTCGATCTCGCCGCTGGTCAGGGCCGGGGCCACGATCTCGCGGGCGCCGAGCTGGAACTTCTTGCTCACCGTGGCCCCCGCCGATTCGAGCACCTGGGCGTAGAGCTCGGCCACGATCTCCTGCTCGGCGAAGTTCGTCGAACCCACGTTCAGGCTGCCCGTGACCTTGTCGCCCTTGTAGGGCAGCAGGCCGTTGTCGCCCAGCCACTCCTTGGCCACATCGGTGGGCGAATCGCCGTCGATGCTGTTCTGGGAGTTCATCTTGGTCAGCTCTTCGGTGGTGAGCTTGGCCGAGATGGCGTCGAGGGCCGCCTCGACGGCCGGGGTGACCTTGTCGGTGCGGATGGCGGGGATCAGGTTCTCGGCCGGCTGCAGCTCCTTGTCGTCCTCGAGGAGGACCCAGCCGCCGTCGGCGATGTCGGCGTCGGAGGTGAAGAGCAGGGCCACCTGCACATCGCCCTGGCGCAGGGCGGCCTTGGTCAGGGGGCCACCGCTGTCGAGGGGGACGAACTTGAACGTCGCCTGCTGAGCGGCGGCGGCGGTCGTGGTGGCGCCGCCGGCGGCGGCGGCGGTGGTGTCCGACGATGAGTCGTCGTCGCCGCCGCACCCGGTGGCGATGAGGCCGGCGATCAGGATGGCCGCAGCCACCTTCGAGGGCGTGAACATGAAGAGGATCCTCCCACCTGCAAGAACGTGCAGGACGAAGTCCGGAAGCTAGCCGCGCGCCCTGCGCAAGGTGGAGCGCGCCGCCAGGGCGAAAACGCCGTCCACCAGCAGGGCGAGGCCCGACACCAGGATGGCGCCGGCGAACACCTGGGGGTAGTCGCGCACGGCGAAGCCGTCCACGATCAGGCGGCCCAACCCGCCACTGCCCACCCAGGCGGCCAGGGTGGCGGTGGCGATGATCTGCACGGTGGCCGTGCGCAGCCCCGCCACCACCAGGGGCGAGGCCAGGGGGAGCTCGACCTGGCTGGCCTGCTGCAGGCCGGTCATGCCCATGGCCGAGGCCGACTCCCGCACCGGGTCGGCCACGTCGCGCATGCCCACGTAGGTGTTGATGAGGATGGGGGCCAGGCCGAGCACGGCCAGGGTGATCAGGGCCGTCACCGAGCCCACCAGGGGCCAGCTCTTCAGCCCGATGGCCTGCACCAGCAGCAACAGCAGCGACAGCGAGGGCACGGCCCGGCCGATGCCGGCCAGGTTGAGGGCCACGAACCCACCCCGGCGCACGTGGCCCAGCCAGAAGCCCACGGGCAGGGCCACGACCATGGCCAGCAGCACCGCCGCCGCCGACAGCAGCACGTGCTCGCGCAGCCGGTTCAGGATGCCGAAGGTGCCCGTCCAGTTGGAGCCGTCGCCGAACCAGTGCACGACGTCGGAGATGAAGCCCACGTCTACGCCGCCGCCCGTGAGTCGGCCAGGTCAGCCATGACCTCGGTGGCGACGACCTCGCCCCCACCGGTCCCGCCCCGCACCCGCCGCTTCCACGGCGTGGCCAACCGCTCGAGGCCCACCAACGCCAGGTCGGCCAGCACGGCCACGGCCACGATGAGCACGGTCCCGACCACGATGGCCGTACGTCGGCCGTCGCGGAAGCCCCGCAGGTAGATGAACTGGCCCAGGTTGTCGAAGCCGACCAGGCCGGCCACGGTGACGAGCCCCACCGTCGACACCGTGGCCAGGCGCACGCCGGCGAGCATGGCCGGAAGCGCCAGGGGGACCTCGACGCGCCACATGCGCTGGCGGTCGTTGAAGCCCATGGCCACGGCAGACTCACGCGCCGCCGCGGGCACCCCGTCGAGCCCGGTGACGATGTTGCGGACCAGGATGAGCAGGGTGTAGCTGGCCAGGGGGATCAGCGCCGTGGTGCGGCTCAGCCCGGTGTAGGGGATGAGCAGGGCGTAGGCCGCCAGCGAGGGGATGGTGTAGAGGATCCCGCCCAGGGACAGCACCGGGGGGTAGAGCCAGCGCCAGCGCCGGGCGGCCACGGCCAGGGGGATGGCCACCACCAGGCCCCAGAGCACGGCCAGCGCGGTGAGCACCAGGTGCTCACGCAGGGAGGCCCAGATCAGGTCGGTGTTGTTCCCGATCCACGTCCAGTCGAGCCAGGCGTCACGGGAGGCGGCGAGCATCGGCGGCGACCCTATCGATGTCCGAGCGGCCGGGGCTAGGGTCGGGACCGCCATGATCGAGCTGGACCGCGTGACCAAGCGCTATCCCGATGGCCAGGTCGCCGTGGCCGACCTCACCCTCAAGGTGGCCGAGGGTGAGGTGTGCGTGCTGCTGGGGCCCTCGGGCTGCGGCAAGTCGACCACCATGCGCATGATCAACCGCATGGTGGAGCCCACGTCGGGCCGCATCCTGTTGGACGGCGTCGACGTCATGAGCAAGGACCCCGTCGAGCTGCGCCGGGGCATCGGCTACGTCATCCAGCAGGTCGGGCTGTTCCCCCACCAGACGGTGGCGGCCAACGTGGCCACCGTGCCCAAGCTGTTGGGTTGGGACCGCCACCGCATCCAACGTCGGGTCGACGAGCTGCTGGCCCTCGTCGACCTCGACCCCGACCGCTACCGCGGTCGCTACCCCCACCAGCTCTCGGGGGGCCAGCAGCAGCGGGTGGGGGTGGCCCGGGCCCTGGCTGCGGACCCCCCCGTCCTGCTCATGGACGAGCCCTTCGGGGCCATCGACCCCGTCACCCGCACCCTGTTGCAGGACCAGTTCCGTCGCCTGCAGGAGGAACTGGGCAAGACCGTGGTCTTCGTCACCCACGACCTCGACGAGGCCGTGCGCCTCGGGGACCGCATCGCGGTGATGGCCATGGGCGGCGTGCTCGAGCAGATCGACTCGCCCGACGCCCTGCTGGCCCGGCCGGCCAGCCCCTTCGTGGAGTCCTTCGTGGGCCGTGACCGCTCGGTCAAGCGCCTGGCGGTTGTGGGGTTGTCCCGCGGTGACCTGCTGACCGTCCCCACCGTGGCCCACACCTCGACGTTCGGCGACGCCCAGGAACTGCTGGCCGCGTCGCCCGTCGAGCGGGTGGCCGTGGTCGACGGCCGTCGCCTGGTCGGTTGGCTGCGAGGGGGAGAGGACCAGGCCACGGGCCGTTTCCGGGCCCGGTTGGAGACGGCCACGGCCGAGGTCGTCCTGGGCACGACCCTGCGCGAGGTCCTCGTCCACCTGCTCGATGTCGACGGCGTGCTCGGCGTGGCCGACGACGAGGGGACCTTCCTCGGCGTGGTCGGTCCCGACCAGGTCGTCGCCGCGGCACGGGTCGACGCGGCTGGGTAAGACTGGGCCCGGGCCGTTGCGGGGGTGACGGCGCCGCCGGTGAGGGGGAGCCATGGCCAGCCAGCAGGCAGAGGCGCTCAAGGACGCCATGCGCCAGTTCGGCGCCCAGATCAGCGAGGGCCGCCCGACGCTGGCCCAGCAGCGTGAGGCCGGTGAGCAGTTCGGCGCCGTCACCAGCGAACCCGAAGGCGTCACCTACACCCCGGTCGACGTGGCCGGCATACCCGGGCGGTGGATCGAGCCCGAGGGGGCGGCGGCCAACCAGGTCCTGCTGTTCCTGCACGGTGGCGGCTACGTGCTGTGCTCGGTCGACAGCCACCGCAAGCTCGTCGGCCACGTGGCCCGGGCCGTGGGCTGCCGGGCCCTGGCCATCGACTACCGCCTGGCCCCCGAGCACCCCCATCCCGCCGCCGTCGAGGACGCGACCACGGCCTACCGCTGGCTGCTCGCCAAGGGCTTCGTACCCTCCCGGATGGCCCTGGCCGGCGACTCGGCCGGCGGTGGCCTGGTCATGGCCACCCTCATCAAGCTGCGCGACGAGGACGTGGCCCTGCCCGCGGCCGCGGTGACCATGTCGCCCTGGGTCGACCTCGAAGGGGCGGGGGAGACCATGACGACCAGGGCCGACGTCGACCTGATGGTGCAGCAGGCCGGCCTCAAGGTCATGGCCGACGTGTTCCTCCAGGGCCAGGACGCCCGTGACCCCCTGGCCTCACCCCTGCACGGTGACCTGGCCGGTCTGCCGCCGCTCTACATCCAGGTCGGCGACGAGGAGACCCTGCTCGACGACGCCCGCCGCCTGGCCGTCAAGGCCCGGGCCGCCGGCGTCGACGTGCGCCTCGACGTGTTCCCCGAGATGCAGCACGTGTTCCAGATCGCCGCGGGGGCCATGCCCGAGGCCGACGACGCCGTGGCCCGCATCGGCGCCTGGCTGGCGCCCCGCCTGGCCCGCTGAGCAGCCCAGGGCGACCGTCGGCCGAGCACGGTCAGCCGAGCACGGTCAGCCGAGCACGGTCAGCCGAGCACGACGAGGGTGCGGGTGGTGAGCTCGAGGTCGGCCCAGGCCCGCTTGTACTCCATGTCCATGCCCAGGTCGTAGCGCACGATGCCCTCGGTCGCCGCGGCCTCGATCTGGTGCCACTGCAGCAGGTTGCCCACCGACAGCGCGGCCACGTGCTCGTCGTGGGCCAGCTGGAAGCCCCGGTAGGTGTCGTCGCGCACGGCCCCGAGGATGAAGCCGACGTCGGTGCCACCCTGGCGGGCGAAGGCGGCCCGCAGGCCGCCGGCGGGGGCGAGGCGACGGGCCAGGCCGGCGTAGAAGCTGGCCATGGCCGGCTCGGCCAGCCCCGAGCCCTGGGTCCCCTTCCAGCTGCGCCGGTCCACGGCCACGGCCCGCTCGACGACCTCGGCGCCACCCACCACCGGTTCGATGCGCAGGCCGGCGTCGGCGGCCCGCCGGCGGGCCCGACGCAGGTTGCGACGGAAGTGGGGGCCCCGCCGCTCCAGCCACGTCTGGGCGCCGCCTTCGAGGTCGGCCAGGCGACGGGTCATCGACGGACCCACCTCGATGCGATGGCGGCGACCCAGGCGATCGGCCAGGGCGGCTTCGCGGGCCGAACCCGGGGCCACGCCCGACAGCAACGTGGCCGCCCACCGGCCGTCCGGTCGCCGCAGCAGGTCGGCCACCAGGCCGGCGGCCTCGGCCGCGTCGGGACCGACCACGGGGCAGGCGAAGCCCCACACCGGGTCCAGGCTGCACAACACCGGGGTCCGCCACGGGGTGCGGGCGCAGGCCAGCGCCACGGCGGCACCATCACCGCTGGCCGTGTGCAGCCGACCCCGGCGGCCGAACGAGGCGTGGGCGGTCAGCGACCAGTCCGCGCCGGAGCAGAAGCGGTCGATGTCCGGCGACGCGCCGACCAACTCGTCCCAACCCGGCGGCAGGGTCGGCCACCCCTGGCGCTCGAACACCGCCCGCTCACCCATGGGCTGGGGATGGTAGGCCCGGCACCCCGCCTCGACGTCGCGGGCCCCGGCGGACCCCGTCGTCGGTCGGACGGGGGCCCCACCACCTCGAGGTGGACGCGCCGGTCGTGACCGGGATGTGAACGGTGGACCCGAGCCTTCCCCGTGCACGCGGAATTGGGTACCGTGACCACATGTCGATCCTGCGACGGGTGGCGGGTGTGCTGGCCCTGGGCTTCCTGCTCGTCGCCTGTGCGAGCGACTACACGTACCAGTCACACGACGCCTCGGGCCTGTACTACCGCCTGCCCCGCAGCTGGACGGCGTTGAGCCTGCCCGACACCCAGACGCCGGCCACCAACGTCAGCTACCTCAAGGTGCTCGACGGGGACCGCGACCCCGAGCTGGCCCACCTCGACCAGGTCACCGACGAGCCCGTCGGCGTCGTCCAGGTGCTCACGCTCACTGCGGGCCAGCGCGATTCCCTGTCCCTGGCCACCCTGCGCCAGTTGGCCACCAACGGCGACGGTGACCCCTTCGACCTACAGGACACCGAGGGATCGGGCGTGGTCGTGCTGCGCTACAGCGACCTCGAGGTCGACGGTGGCTACAAGGGGAACCGCATCGCCTTCTCCAAGGTGGGGGAGGACGGGGTGACCGAGGTGACCGAGCAGTTGGCCCTGGTCGATCCGTCCGCCTCGCAGATCTTCCAGCTGCTCATCCGCTGCTCCGAGACCTGCTTCGACGAGCACAAGGGCGACATCGACGTCGTGCTCGACTCCTGGAACGTCAAAGCATGACCCGCACACCCGCCCCCCTCTGATCTGGCAGGTTCGGCCGTGACCCAACCCTTCCCCGTCCCGACCTCGCCCCTGGCGCCCCGCGGCGTGCACATCCCGGCGCCATCCCGCGACGAGCCCCGCACCCGGCCCCGGATGATCTTCTGGGACCGCATCAAGGTCCTGGTGCTGCTGTCGCTGATCATCGTGATGTCGGCCGCCTTTCGCCAGGCCCGCGTGCCCATCATGGGCTGGGGCGAGGCCTTCAGCGAACAGCTGCGGGCCAAGTGGTGGGTGCTGGGCCTGATGGGTCTCGAGGCCGTCCGCCAGCTGCACTACGTGATCAGCGAGCACTCGGCGGCCTGGAACCTGTTCTGGCAGGACAAGGTGTTCGGCGGCTGGGAACGGATGATGAGCAAGCTGAACCCGTGGAGCCGATATCGGATCCAGCGGTCGGTCAAGCTCGTCGCCTTCATCGGCATCGCCGGCCTCATCGCCTCCTACATGTGGAACACGTCCTTCGTCGAAGCCCTGGTCACGGCACCGACTCGGGTGTGGGACACGCTCTTCACCCCCATGACCGGCGGCCTGCCGCTGTTCTGGCTGATACTCCTCTACTCGTTCATGGGCGTGTTCCAGCTCGTGATCTTCTTCGGCATCTTCTTCATCGGCGGCATCGAGACCTACAAGCCCGGTGAGATCAAGACCCGCTTCACCGACGTGTGGGGCCAGGACCCCGTGCTCGAACGGGTGCGGGAGACGGTCGACTTCCTCGAGCGGCCGGCGGAGATCGAGGCCAAGGGCGGCTACGTGCCCAGCGGCATCCTGCTGTGGGGCCCTCCGGGCACGGGCAAGACGCTGATGGCGGAAGCGGTGGCCGGGGAGACGGGCAAGCCCTACGTCTTCGTCGACCCCTCGGCCTTCATCCAGACCTTCATGGGCGTGGCCCCCATGAAGATCAAGTACATGTACCGCAAGGTGCGCAAGCTGGCCCTGCGCAACGGCGGCGTGGTCGTGTTCTTCGACGAGGCCGACGCCCTGGGCAACCGGGGTACCGCCGGTGGCGGGTTCGACGAGCAGGCCTCGGCCTCGTGGAAGGCCGAGCACCGCTGCAACGCCTGCACCTACGTGGACGAGCGCACCAACTCGGTCCTGTGGGACGAGCACCGGGCCGCCTTCGCCGGCGCCCCTGGCCACGAGCCGGCCCCCACGTCGCGCCGCAACCTGCGGGGCATCATCATGGGTGGAGGCGGCGGTGGTGGCGGCATGGGCGCCCTGCAGGCCCTGCTCACCGAGATGTCGGGCCTGAACAAGCCCCGGGGCTTCTTCTCCCGGCGGCTGCGGTCCTTCATGGGCATGAAGCGCAAGCCGCCGCCCAAGTACCGCATCCTGCACATCATGGCCACCAACCGGCCCGACACCCTCGACGCCGCCCTGCTGCGCCCCGGCCGCATCGACCGCAAGTACAAGGTCGGCTACCCCCACGTCGAGGGGCGCAAGCGCACCTTCCAGGGCTACTTCGACAAGATCCGCCACGAGCTCACCGACGAGCAGATGGAGCGGTTGGCCCTGGTCACGCCGTACTACACCGGCGCCATGGTCAAGGACATCGTCAACGAGTCGGTGATCGTCGCCCTGCGTGAGGACCGCGAGATCGTCACCTGGTCCGACGTGCTGCGGGCCAAGATGCTCAAGCGCTACGGCGAGGCCGACGACTGGAAGTACACCGAGCTCGAGCGCCACCAGGTCGCCGTGCACGAGGCCTGCCACGCCGTGGCCATGTACCTGCTGCGCAAGCGCCACATCATCGACGTGGCCACCATCGAGCGCCGCGGCGACGTGGGCGGCTTCGTCAACGACATCCCCGTCGAGGAGCGCTTCGGCGAGTGGCGCTCCGAGATCGAGATCGACGTGATGACGTTCCTGGCCTCCCTGGCCGGCGAACGCCTCTTCTTCGGGGGCGACAACTCGGCCGGTGTCACCGGCGACCTGCGCTCGGCCACGGCCATGGTCACCCGCATGCTCGCCTTCCACGGCATGGGTCGCACCATCGGCTCCCGCCTGGTCACCATCCCCGAGATGACGGGTGTCAGCTCCCGGCCGTCGGACGGCGTCGACCGCCAGTTCCTCGAGACCGAGCTCGGCCGCGACGTCGAGGCCAAGCTGCAGGAGCTGCTGGACCGGGTCCACGACCTGTTGGACCAGAACCGCTGGTTCGTGTGCGCCATCGCCCACGCGCTGGAGGCCAACCTGACCATCACCGGCGAGGACGTCGACGCCATCTACCGCGGCGTGCGTGGCCCCACCGTGGACGGCGCCGTGTACCGCACCGACTGGTTCCTGCAGGAGTACGGCAGCTACCTGACCGCGGCCAACGAGGCCCACTGCAACCACTCGCCGCTGGCCCTGCCCCTGCCCCGGGTGCACGTCCAGCCCCTGTACCAGGATCCCTACGCCGCCTTCCGGGGCGGGGTGGCCACGGCGCCGCCGCAGCCGGGGGGCTACCCGCCCCAGCCCGGCGGCTACCCGGGAGGCAACCCCGGCTACCCGAGCTACCCCCAGAGCACCGCCGGTGCGCCGTCCCCCGGGGGTCAGGGCGCCCCCGCTGGCGCTGGCACCCCCGGAGCCGGCTACGATCCCTGGGCGTCCTTCAGCTGACGCCGCGCGCTTCGGGCCCCGGCCCCAGGCGCGATATGCTCGCTCGTTCGTGCCGTCGCCCCTCGCGGCGTGCTGCGGGAAACCACTCCCACCCGAGGACCGTCGATGTCGAAGATCTGCCAGGTCACCGGCCGAAAGCCCAGCTTCGGCAACACGATCTCCCACTCGCACCGCAAGACCCGGCGCCGTTGGGACCCCAACATCCAGAAGCAGCGCTTCTTCGTGGCCAGTGAGAACCGCTGGGTCAAGCTCACCGTGAGCACGAAGGGCATCAAGACCATCAACAAGAAGGGCATCGAGACGGTGCTCTCCGAGCTTCGTGCTCGCGGCATAAAGATCTGAGGGCAGGGGCGACATGGCCAAGAACGAGAAGCGCCCGATCATCAAGCTGCGGTCGACCGAGGGCACGGGCTACACCTACGTGACCCGGAAGAACCGCACCAACACCCGTGAGCGCATCGAGCTCATGAAGTACGACCCCGTGCTCCGCAAGCACGTCATGTTCCGCGAGGAACGGTAAACGCGGAGCTGCGCTCGGCTGACAACCGCCCGCCACCTGGTGGCGGGCGGTTTCGCGTCACGACCCGAAACTGCGGCAGGGCATCGTGCGCCTGCGGCGAGCTGTTTTCTGTTCGGCCCGACAAGGGCTCGCTTCGCTCGCCCGTCGGGCCGGCTAGCTGCGCTAGCGGTGGCGCTGCGGGAGCCGGCGCTGCGGCTCGGGGGCTGTTGCACCGAGCGTGGCGCTGGGGTCGTCGCCAAGCGGGTCCGTCCCCTTCTGGACGCACCCGCCTACGTCAGCGGTACGCCCATGCGTCCGGTT
>JBBSLP010000045.1:0-49231 GCA_038255145.1 Acidimicrobiales bacterium | reverse complement strand
GGTCAACCGGTGGTGGCCACCCGCTGGTTCGTCACCCCCTCGACCACCCTGGCCGGGACGGATGTGGCCGTGGTCTCGTTGCTGAACCCCGGTGGTGGCGACACCGTCCGCTTCCGTGCCCTGGCCCCCGACGGTGCCGAGTTGGCGCCGGCCACCGAGCTGGCCTCGGGTCGGCGGACCGAGCTGTCGGTGGCCGGGCCCATGGTCATCGAGGCCGACGGCCCCGTGGTCGTGGGCCAGTTGTGGGTGTTCGGAGGGCCCCTGTCGGTGGCCACCGCCCCCGCTGTACCCCAGCGCGACACCGCCTCGGTGGCCCAGGCCCAGCCCTCGCTGGGAGGTTTCGGGTCGGTGGGCCCGGCCACCACCGTTCCTGCCGCTCCCGCCGCCGGCGGGGCGTCGACCACGGCTCCGGCGGCGCCGGCCACCACGGCCGCCGGCGGCTGATCCCCCATCCTGGCGCGCCAGGGTTGGCCGGGGTGGTGGGGAGTCGGTGTGGCGCCGGGAGGCGCGGGCCCGGCGGGCAGAAGGAGGGCTCGAAGAGAACGTCGCCCGGTTCGCCGTCGCCAGGCCACCTCCGCAGCTGCGGACGTGCCCCCTCGTCGATCGAGATCGCCAACGACCGACGCCGCACCGACCGACAGGGCCAGCCTGGCGTGGGGAACGCCGCTCGGACCATGGGCAGGTCGACCCAGGCGGGCGATCAGCCCCAGTGGCGACTTGTCGGGCACCGGGGCCGGCCGACGAGACTCCACGGGTGACGACCGCGCTGATCGCCGTCGGCCTGGCCCTGGTGGCCGTGGCCGTGGCCGCCCTGCTGGCCCGGCGACGGCCCCGACCCATGGCGCCGCCGCCCAACTGGCACGTGCCCACCTCCATCGACCGTCGGGACTTCCCCCGCCCCGAGGCCCCGTGGTTGGTGCTGGCCTTCACCTCGGCCACGTGTCAGACCTGCGCGGCGGCGTGGACGCGGGTGCGTCCCCTGGGCAGCGACGACGTCGCCGTGGCCGAGGTCGAGTCCCAGCGGGACGCCCGGCTGCACGAGCGCTACGGCATCGATGCCGTGCCCCTGGTGCTGGTGGCTGACGCCCAGGGAGCGGTACAGGCCCACTACCTGGGCCCGTTCACCGCCACCGACCTGTGGGGCACCGTGGCCGAGCTGCGCGAGCCCGGCACCTTGCCGCCCGGGTGCGGACATGGCAGCGCCCCCGCCTGAGCGGGGGCGCGGCACGAAGTTCTCGCTCGCTCCGGTGCCATCCCGTCCTGCGGGGCCCGGGGGGACCGGATGCCTCAGCTGGCGGTGGAGCCCACCGGCGACGCACTGGCCTGGCCGTTGGTGCGGGATTCGGCGATGAGGTTGTTCACCTGGGTGCCGTCGATGGTCTCCCGCTCGAGCAGCGATCGGGCGATCAGCTCGAGGGCTCGGCGGTTGTCGTGGAGGAGCTGGCGGGTGCGGGTCTCGGCCCCCCGCAGGACGAGCTCGATCTCCTCGTCGATGATGCGGGCGGTGTCGTCGGAGTACTCGCGACTCTGCATCATGTCCTCGCCCAGGAAGACAGGGCCGTGCGAGCCCCAGGCCATGGGTCCGATGCGGTCGCTCATGCCCCACTCCCGCACCATCTTGCGGGCGATCTCGGTGGCCTTGCGCAGATCGTCCGAGGCGCCGTTGGTGACCTCGCCGTAGACGATCTGCTCGGACATGCGCCCGCCCATGATCATGGCCAGGCGGTCCTCGATGTAGCCCTGGCTCCACGAGTGGCGCTCTTCGCCGGGCAGGGTCATGGTCACGCCGAGGGCCATGCCCGTGGGCAGGATCGTCACCTTGTGCACGGGGTCGCAGTTGGGCAGGAGGGCGGCGACGAGGGCGTGACCGGCCTCGTGGAACGCCGTCATCTCCTTCTCCTCCTCGCTCATGACCACCGACTCGCGACGCTGGCCGATCATGACCCGGTCCCGTGCCTCTTCGAAGTGGATCATGCGGATCTGGTCGTCACCCCGGCGCACGGCGAACAGGGCGGCCTCGTTGACCAGGTTGGCCAGGTCGGCACCGGCCATGCCCGGCGTGCCCCGGGCCACGGTGTCGAGGTTGACGTCCGAACCGATGCGCTTGTGGCGGCAGTGGGTCTTGAGGATGGCCAGCCGCTCGGTGTACTCGGGCAGGGGCACGATGACCTGGCGGTCGAAGCGGCCGGGCCGCAGCAGGGCCGAGTCGAGCACGTCGGGCCGGTTGGTGGCAGCGATGATGACGACGCCCTCGGTGGCCTCGAAGCCGTCCATCTCCGACAGCATCTGGTTGAGGGTCTGCTCACGCTCGTCGTGACCGCCGCCCAGCCCGGCGCCGCGCTTGCGGCCGATGGAGTCGATCTCGTCGATGAAGATGATGGCCCGACCCAGCTTGCGAGCCGACTGGAACAGGTCGCGGACCCGGGAGGCGCCCACGCCGACGAACATCTCCATGAAGTCCGAGCCGGTCACGGACAGGAAGGGCACGCCGGCCTCACCGGCCACGGCCCGGGCGATGAGGGTCTTGCCCGTACCGGGAGGACCCACGAGCAGGACGCCCTTGGGGATGCGGGCGCCGATGGCCGCGTAGCGCTGCGGGGCCCGCAGGAAGTCGACGACCTCGCGGATCTCCTGCTTGACGCCCTCGTAGCCGGCCACGTCCTCGAACGTCGTCGACGGTCGCTCGGTGGAGTACGTCTTGGCCCGGGAGCGCCCGATGGACATGACGTTGCCCATCTGGCCCGCGGCTCGGCGCTGCATCCACCAAAGGAAGCCGATGATGAGGGCGAAGGGGATGAGGATGGGCACCAGCGAGGCCAGGAAGCTGCTCTGGGGCGTCTTGGGGTCGATGGCCACCTGGGCGTTGCGCAGGACCTCGTAGTCGCTGATCGGCAACTCGAGCCCGAAGCTGGTGGTGCGGAACTCGTCACCGTTGGTGAACTTGCCGGTGATGCGCCCGTTGGTGTTGTCGAAGGTGATCGATTCGACCTTCTCGGCCTTCACCTGGGACATGAAGTCGGAGTAGTCGATCTTCTGCCCGGTGGGCTGGCTGGCGAAGCTGGACACCGCCAGCACGGCCACCACCGCTCCGAGCATGACCCACAGCGCCCACTTCGGGAAGCCCTGTTCGCTTCGACCGCCGGGGCCACGCTGTTGGCCGGGCGGGGGGGTCGGCTTCGGATCCATGGGCTCATGGTAGATGGGGCCGGGCTCATATGGGACCCCAGGCCATGCCTGGTCACGGCCCCGTGCGCCGGGCCGTGGTGGCGGGTCGGACCGACCTCGGGCCGGCGCCCGGGCGCGGCCGGCGGTGGGGAGCCGCAGCCGGAGGGCGGGTAGGTTCCCGGCGTGTCGTCGCCCGACCCTCAGATGCACCCGCGGCGCTGGGGCCTCGTCGACGTGCTCGTCGGCTTCTTCCTGGCCCAGGTGCTGGCCGTGCTCGTCACCCAGCTGGGCTGGAGCGTGCTCCTCCCTCCGGGCACGGCCCTCGGTGCGGGGTTGGCCGGCGCGGCCGAGGGCGTGTCGTTGACCAAGAGCGCGGGGGCGCCGCTCGTGGCCCTGCTCGTGGCCCAGCTCCCGCTGTGGGCCGGCCTGATCGGGGCCGTCGTCTACGCCGGACAGGTGCGGGGCAACGGGGTCGTGGGAGACCTGGGCCTTCGGCTCAAGCCGCTCGACGTGCCCCTCGGCCTGCTGGCCGGCATCGCCACCCAGGGTGTGGTCGTGGCCGGATACGGGGTGTGGAACGCGGTGAGTGGGGGAGCGGACGTCGACCTCCCCGCCCGCCAGCTCGCGGCCAAGGCCGATGGTCCCCTGGGGGTCGTGGCCCTGGCCCTGCTCCTGGGGGTGGTGGGACCCATCACCGAGGAGCTGTTCTACCGGGGCCTGTTGCTGCGCTCGCTCGAGCGGCGCCTGCCGCCGTTGGCCGCGCTGGTGGCCTCCGCCGTCGTCTTCGGCGCCATCCACGGCCAGGTCGTCCAGTTCCCGGGCCTGGTGGTGGCCGGCCTCGTGTTCGGCGCACTGGCCCAGCGCAGTGGCCGTCTGGGGCCGGCCATGGCCGCCCACATCGGCTTCAACCTGACCACGCTGGCCCTGCTCGCCTGACCACCGGCCCCGCTCGCCTGGCGACGGGGCCCCGTCTGCCCGGTGGAGGGCCGCGGATTGCACGTTCACACAGACGTCCGTCTTGGGTATGCTCCTTTTCGTTACGCTCAGTGAGCAATTGTTCCCTCTGTGAGGTCGAATGTCGCGAAAAGCGGCAGCGAAGACCGGGCAGGGGCGCATGCTGGGCCCAACGGCCGGAGCGAGGAGCCAAGACGTGCGACATGAGACCTGCCCGGCGGGGTGCAACGCAGACATCGTGACCATCGCGCTCCGTGGCACCAGTGGGTCCGACATCACCCTCACCTCGTGCGCCGGCTGTGACCGGCGCTGGTGGCGCCGCGATGGCGCGCTGGTGGAGCTCGACGACCTGCTCGGAGAGCTCACGCCCGCCGCGTTGCGCCACGCCAGCTGAACCGCGGCGGGGGGTACACCCGCATGCTGGCCCTCAGCGGTTAGCGTGGCCTTCGGCACCGACCGTGAGGTGAATCCCCGCACGGGTGTCCGACCGCCACGATGAACGAGACTCCTGTCGCAACGCTCGGCACCCCTGCAGATGCTCCCCCGGAAGGGGTGGATCTGCCGTTGTCGCCGACCCCCGATCCTCCCCGCCGACGTCGGAGTCGCTCCCTCGAGCGCGTCCTGACCATCGGCTTCACCGTGTTGGCGGCCATCCTCATGGCCACCTTCACCATCGCCCAGCTGCACCCCCGGCTGCTGGTCACCGATTCGACCCCTGCCGGTGGCGACATGGGGGCCCACGTGTGGGGGCCCGCCTACCTGCGGGACCACCTGCTACCGCAGTTCCGGCTGGCGGGGTGGAGCCCGGACTGGTACGCCGGCTTCCCTGCGTACCAGTTCTACATGGTGATGCCCGCGCTGGCGATCGTGGTGTTGAACCTCGTCCTGCCCTACGGGATCGCCTTCAAGCTGATCACCGTGTCCGGGCTGGTGGCCATGCCCTTCGCCGCCGCCGCCACCGGGCGCCTCTTCCGGCTGCCCTTCCCCGGCCCCGCCCTCATGGCCGTGGCCACGCTGCCCTTCCTCTTCGACACCACGTTCACCATCTACGGCGGCAACGTGGCGTCCACGCTGGCGGGCGAGTTCGCCTTCAGCATGAGCCTGTCGGTGTGCGTGCTCTACCTGGGGTTGCTGTCCGGGGGGCTGGAGACCGGGCGCTACCGGGCCATCACCGCGGCGACGTTGGGCCTGGCCATCCTGCTGCACCCCCTGCCGGGCATCTTCTTCGCCCTTCCCCTCACCGTGGCCGTCATGGTGCCCCACCTGATCGGCACCATGGTCGCCGGGGTACGGGCCGTCCCCCGGCCCGAAGCAGGTCGGCGCAGCCCGTTGCGCCTGCTCGGCGGGGCGTGGACCGGGTTCCGCACCCCCATGTGGTGGGTCATCTCCGCTGGCGCGGTGGGCGGCCTGTTGACCTGCTTCTGGGTCCTTCCCTTCATCTGGCGGCGCCCCTACCTCAACGACATGGGCTGGGAACGGCTGCCCACGGCCCGGGCCGACCTGCTCCGGTACCTGTTCCACATGGGGGCCGACGGCAACAAGCTCACCGGCTTCGACCTGCTGTCCACCATGTCGTCGCTGTGGCTGGTGGTGGTCGTCGCCGCCCTGGTGGGCGCGGTGCTGTCCTTCGCCTACCGCGAGCGCATCGGCATCGTGCTGACCCTGGGCGCGGTGCTCATGGGGGTGCTCTTCGCCACGGTGCCCCAGGCCCGCCTGTGGAACGCCCGCCTGCTGCCCTTCTTCTACCTGTGCCTCTACCTGCTGGCCGCGGTCGGCGTGGCCCTGTTGGCCCAGGCCCTGCGCACCGTCGCCGCCCGGGCGGGGGCGGCCACCATCGTCGGCCTGGTCGTGGTGATGGCCGTGGCCCTGCCCCTGGGCAGCCTGCCGGGCGCGTCCCACGCCGCCGACGGCCGCTGGGAGTGGCTGGGCATGAAGGCCAAGTCCAACTTCGTGGGCAGCTGGGCCAAGTGGAACTACGCCGGCTACGAGGGCAAGGACGCCTACCCCGAGTACTACGGCGTCGTCTCCATGATGGACGACCTCGGTCGCAAGCCCGAGAACGGGTGCGGGCGGGCCATGTGGGAGTACGACAACACCCGGCTGAACTCCTACGGCACCCCCATGGCCCTGATGCTGCTCCCGCACTGGACCGATGGCTGCATCGGTTCCATGGAGGGCCTCTTCTTCGAGTCCTCGGCCACGACGCCGTACCACTTCCTCAACCAGTCGACGCTCTCGGCCCAGCCGTCGCGCCCCCAGCGCGACCTGCCGTACAAGAACTTCGACATCAAGCTCGGCGTCCAGCAATTGCAGCTGATGGGGGTGCGCTACTACCTGGCCTACTCCCAGCAGGCCAAGGACGCCGCCGCCGCCGAGCCCGAGCTGACCGAGGTGGCGTCCTCGGGTCCGTGGACCGCCTTCCAGGTGGCTGATGCCCCCCTGGTCGAAGGGATGGACAACCAGCCCGTCGTGCTCGACGACATCCACCAGTACCAGCACGATTGGCTGCCCATCGCCGCCAACCTGTTCAACGACCCGACGCAGTGGAACGTCCTGCGGGCGGCGACGGGGCCCGAGGCGTGGCAGCGGGTGGCGTCGACGGACGCACCCCCGGAGACACCGGTGCAGGACGTCGAGGTCACCGACATCGAGACGGGCAACCACTCGATGTCCTTCACCGTCGACCAGATCGGCCAGCCCGTCCTGGTCAAGACGTCGTACTTCCCCAACTGGAAGGCCGACGGGGCCGACGGTCCCTACCGCGTCATGCCCAACCTCATGGTGGTCGTGCCCACCGCGAACAAGGTGACCCTGTCCTACGGCCAGACGCCGGTCGACATCTTCGCCTGGCTGTTGGCCCTGCTGGGTGTGGCCGGCCTGGTCATCCTGGCCTGGCGCCCGCCCCTGCCCGTGGACCGCATCCGTCGCCGGGCCCTGCCCGCCGGCCCGGGACCGGCAGGGTACGGACCCGACCCCGATCCCGCGCCGGGCAGCGGGGTCTGGCCCCCGCCCTTCGACGAAGGCAACACCAACGGCCACACGAACGGGAACGGCGCTGGTCACGGCTCCGGTGGGCCCGACACCAGCGTGTTCCCCGCCCCGCCGGTGGTGGCCGGCGCCGTTGGTGGTGCCGCCCTGGCCTCGGGCCCCGACGACCCCACCCGCGTCGATGCCGACCTCCCTGCCGAGGCCCCGGCGCCCGTGGCCGACGCCGCTGCCGCCGCTGCGGATGATGGCCGTCGGCCCACCACCGCGGCGGCGAGCACCGAAGCGGTCATGTTGCCGTCCGACGCCGTGTCGCCGGTCGTCCCTGCCCCCGCCGCCCCGACACGGGTGCCTGATCCAGCTCCACCCACGTGGACCCAGGCCGCCGAGGACGACGAGTGGGCCGTGCCCATGCCCTCGGCCGACGATGCCTGGTTGGGCCCCGTCGACCCGGCCCCGTCGCCACCGACCGGCCCGGCATCGTCGACACCCGGCGGGGCGTGGTCGACCCCGGTACCGCCGTCGGGCGCACCGGGCTCGAACTGGCTCGACGACCTGCCCGTGGCCGAGCCCGACCCCTCGGCACCCGCCCCGACCGGAGCGCGATCGCCCGCGGCGGACCCCGGAGACGATCAGACCGATGGTGACGACCCCGGCTCCTGGTTGGGGGCGTTCGCCCCGCCAGCCGAGGATGGCGCCTCGAGCGTGTCGTGGACGGACCGCGACGAGCCCGAGGACGACGCGGGCACGAAACAACCACCGGGCCGGTGAACCGGCTGCGAGGCTGGTTGGGCCGCTTCGCCCTCGTGGGGGTGGCCGCCACCGTCCTTGACGTCGGCCTCCTGCTGGCGCTGGGCCACAACGGGCTCAACCTGCTGCTGGCCGACATCGTCGCCGTCACCGTGGCCGCCGGGCTCTCCTACCTGGCCCATCGGCTGGTCACGTTCCACAACGACCCCTTCGTGCGTTGGGTGCACCAGCCCTCGGCCTTCCTGGGCGTCGCCGTGCTGGCCTGCGGGGTCGACCTGACCGTGCTGGGCTCCGGCCTGGTGCTGGGCCTGCCCCTGCTGGGCGCCAAGGTGGTGGCCGTGCTCGCCGCGGCCTGCGTGCGGGTGGCCGCCTACCGCTGGGTGCTGTTCCAGGGCGTGCGCTCCAGCCAGGGCCATCGCCTCGGGCGCCCCGCACCCCCCGGCGAGCTGCGCTTCAGCGTGGTGATCCCCGCCTACGGCGAGGAGTCGGGCATCGGGGCCACCATCAGCCGGGTCCGCGCCGCACTCGCCCCCCTGGGCCCGACCGGTGGGTTCGAGATCGTCATCGTCGACGACGGGTCGCCCGACGACACCGCCGGCGCCGCCCGCTGCGCCGGGGCCGACCAGGTGGTGGTCCAGCCCGAGAACCGGGGCAAGGGCGCGGCGGTGCGGGCGGGGATGCTGGTGGCCAAGGGGCGCACCGTCGCCTTCACCGACGCCGACCTGGCCTACGCCCCCGAACAGCTGCTGCTGTTGCTGGCCCGCGTCGAGGAGGGTTGGGACGTCGTCGTCGGCAGCCGCCACCACTCGGCGGCGACGACCCTGGTGCAGGCCCGTCGCATCCGGGAGATCGGCAGCCGCCTGATCAACACCTTCACCCTGGCCCTGCTGCTGGGCCAGTACCGCGACACCCAGTGCGGTCTCAAGGCCTTCCGCAGTGACGTGGCCCGGCTCGTCTTCGGCCAGAGCCGGGTCGACGGGTTCGCCTTCGACATCGAGATCTTCCACCTCGCCGAGCGCTACGAGCTGTCCCTGCTCGAGGTGCCCGTGCACGTCGAGAACTCGGAGCGCTCCACGGTGAAGGTGGTCCGCGACGCCATGCGCCTGATCCGCGACCTGTTCCGCATCCGTCGGTGGGCCAAGCAGGGCGCCTACGCCGAGCTCGTCGACACCTCCGCGGTGGTGGAGACCTGAACGGTGCCGGGCGAGTGCCTCGGCCGCTCGGCGTGGCGGCTGGACCACCAGGTCGGTGGAGGGCCCCGGTAGCCTGTCCTGCGATCTGAGGGGCGGCATCGGCCGTCCGGGATCGAGCCGGGAGGCCGACAGCGCGATGGCGCAACTGGACGCGATCTTCAAGGCGTACGACGTGCGGGGCACCGTCCCCGACCAGTTCGACGCCCCCACGGCGCGCCGCATCGGCGCCGCCTTCGCCCGCTTCCTGCTGGAGGGGGAGCCCGGCGTGGCCCGGGTCGTGGTGGGACGGGACATGCGACCGTCGGGTGTCGAGCTGGTGGCCGCCTTCAGTGACGGCGTGCTCTCCCAGGGCATCGACGTCGTCGACCTGGGCCTGGTCTCCACCGACCTCATGTACTTCGCCGCCGGCAGCCTCGACGCTCCCGGCGCCGTGTTCACGGCCAGCCACAACCCCGCCCGCTACAACGGCATCAAGATGTGCCTGTCGGGGGCCCGCCCCATCGGTGAGGAGACGGGCCTGGGCCGCATCAAGGAGCTGGCCGGCGCCGACCTCGACGCCGTGGCCACCCCGGGCACCCTCAGCCCGGCCGACCTGCTCGGTGCCTTCGCCGACCACGTCATCTCCTTCATCGACGTGGCCGAGCTGCGCCCTCTCAAGATCATCGCCGACACGGCCAACGGCATGGGGGGCCTGGTCGTCCCCGAGGTCTTCGCCAAGCTGCCCATGGACCTCGAGATCCTCTTCCCCGAGCTCGACGGCACCTTCCCCAACCACGAGGCCAACCCCATCGAGCCCGCCAACCTGCGTTGGTTGCGGGACCGCGTGTTGGAGACGGGTGCCGACCTGGGCCTGGCCTTCGACGGCGACGCCGACCGGGTCTTCCTGGTCGACGAGAAGGCCGAGCCCCTGTCGGGGTCGCTGACCACGGCCATCGTGGCCGCCGGCATCCTGGCCAAGCACCCGGGCTCGACCATCATCCACAACCTGATCTGCTCCAAGGCCGTGCCCGAGGTGGTGCGGGAGCGGGGGGGCACCCCGGTGCGCACCCGGGTCGGTCACAGCTTCATCAAGGCGGTCATGGCCGAGACCGACGCCGCCTTCGGGGGCGAGCACTCGGGGCACTACTACTTCCGGGACAACTGGCGGGCCGACTCGGGCCTGATCGCCACCATGGTCGTGCTCGAGCAACTGTGCGAGGCCGGCATCCCCCTGTCCGAGCTGCGCAAGCCCTTCGAGCGCTACGCCGACTCGGGGGAGATCAACACCACGGTGGCCGACCAGCAGGCCGTGATCCGCCACGTGGCCGCCACCTTCGCCGACGCCCAGCAGGACCACCTCGACGGGCTGACGCTCGACTTCGGCGACTGGTGGTTCAACCTGCGCCCGTCCAACACCGAGCCCCTGCTGCGCCTGAACCTCGAGGCCGCCAACCCGGCCGAGGTCGAGCGCCGGGTGGCGGAGGTCCAAGCCGTGATGGCGGCCGGGTAACGTCGGCCCCATGGCACTCGACCCGCAACTGCTCGAGATCCTGGCCTGCCCCCAGGACAAGGGTCCCCTGCTCTACTTCGTCGACGAGAACAGCCTCTACAACCCCCGGCTGCGCCGTCGCTACGTCGTGCGTGACGGCATCCCTGTGATGTTGATCGACGAGGCCGAGGACGTCGACGACGCCGAACACGTTCGGCTCGAGGCCAAGGCCGCAGCCGACGGCGTCGTCCCCACGTGGACCGCCTGAGCGCCAGCGAGGCGTCGCCGCTGCTGCTGCGCGGCCGGGCCCAGCACTACGACTGGGGCTCGTTCACGGCCATCCCCGAACTGCTGGGTGTCGAACCGGACGGCCGCCCCTGGGCCGAGCTGTGGTTCGGCGCCCACCCCGCGGCCCCGGCCGACGTGCTGGTGGCGGGGGAGTGGCAACCGCTCGACGCCGTCATCGCCGTGTCGCCCGAGGCCCTGCTGGGCCCGGCGTGCCGGGAGCGCTTCGGTGACCAGCTGCCCTTCCTGCTCAAGATCCTGGCTGCCGGTCAGCCCCTGTCCCTCCAGGTCCACCCGAGCACGGCCCTGGCCGAGGAGGGCTTCGCCCGCGAGGAAGCCGCCGGCGTGCCCGTGGGTGCCCCCGAGCGCACCTATCGCGACCGGTGGCACAAGCCCGAGGTGCTGTGCGCCCTGACCCCCTTCGAAGCGTTGTCGGGCTTCCGCAGCGCCGAGGGGTCCGAGGCCGTACTCGCGGCCTTCGGGCTCGACGATGTGGCCGCACGGGTGCGGGTGCACGGCCTGGCCGCGGCGTTCTGGTCCCTGTGGTCGGCCACCCCCGCCGAGCGCGAGGCCCTGGCCCGCGCCGCGGTGGCGGCGGCGCCGGCGGCGTCGGCCGGGCCCTTCGCCGCCGAGGCCGGTTGGGTCAGCCGCCTGGGCGCACTGCACCCCGGTGACGTGGGCATCGTGGCCGCCCTGCTGTGCAACCTGGTGGTGCTGGAGCCGGGCCAGGCCCTGTACGCCCCCGCCCAGCGTCTGCACGCCTACCTGCACGGCCTCGGGGTCGAGCTCATGGCCACGTCGGACAACGTGGTGCGAGGCGGGCTCACCACCAAGCACGTCGCTCTGGCCGAGCTCGAGCGGGTCCTGCTCGTCGTGCCCGAAGGGGTTGTGGCCCAGGACGAGACGGCCGGTGGGTGGATGACCCCGGCCCCCGAGTTCCACCTGTCCCGCCTGGCCCCTGGCGTCGAGGCCCAGGTCGACGGGCCCGAGATCCTGTTGTTCCTCGACGGGCCCGGCTCGGTGGCCGGCGTCCCCGTCGAGCGCGGCGGCGCCCTGTTCGTGCCCGCATCCCTCGACCGCTACCAGGTGGGTGCTGACGCCGCCCCCTATCGGGCCCAGGTCGGCTTCCTCGCCCGCTGAACCGTTCCTGTCGCCGTCGGGCCTGATCACCAGTACAGGGGCACGCACGCCTCGTGGTCGGGGTCCCGCTCGGCGTGGACCACTCCGGGCGTAGACTTCGGGCGGGCCGTACCGAGAGGCGTCAGACGACCCCGGCCCGTCGCCCCTCCCGGCGCGCCCTCCTGGCGTGCCGTCAAGCCCTCTCAGGAGCACAGATGTCACTCGCAGATCGCGTCGACGCCGCCGTCGACTACAAGGTGAAGGATCTCTCCCTCGCCGCCTTCGGGCGCAAGGAGATCCAGCTGGCCGAGCACGAGATGCCCGGCCTCATGTCCATCCGGGCCATGTACGCCGACGAGCAGCCCCTGGCTGGTGCCCGCATCACCGGCTCGCTGCACATGACCATCCAGACCGCCGTCCTCATCGAGACGCTGACGGCCCTGGGCGCCGAGGTCCGTTGGGCCTCGTGCAACATCTTCTCGACCCAGGACCACGCCGCCGCCGCCATCGTGGTCGGTCCCGACGGTACGCCCGACGAGCCCTCGGGCGTGCCCGTGTTCGCCTGGAAGGGCGAGACGCTCGAGGAGTACTGGTGGTGCACCGAGCAGGTGCTGGCATGGCCCGACGGTGGTGGGCCGAACATGATCCTCGACGATGGCGGTGACGCCACCCTCCTCGTGCACAAGGGCGTGGAGTTCGAGAAGGCCGGGTCCGTGCCCGACCCCTCGACGGCGGATGACGAGGAGTACGCCGTCGTCCTCTCCGTGCTCACCAACCGCTTCGGCCAGGACAACAAGTACTGGACCGGCATCGGCGCCGGCATCAAGGGCGTGACCGAGGAGACCACCACCGGTGTCCATCGCCTCTACCAGATGCACGCCCTGGGCCAGATCATGTTCCCGGCCATCAACGTCAACGACTCGGTCACCAAGTCCAAGTTCGACAACCACTACGGCTGCCGCCACTCGGTCCTCGACGGGCTGAACCGGGGTACCGACGTGATGATCGGTGGCAAGGTCGCCCTGGTCTGCGGTTACGGCGACGTGGGCAAGGGTTGCGCCGAGGCCCTTCGGGGCCAGGGGGCCCGGGTGATCATCACCGAGATCGACCCCATCTGCGCCCTGCAGGCGGCCATGGAGGGCTACGAGGTCACCACCATCGAGCGGGTGCTCGACAAGGTGGACATCTACGTCAGCGCCACCGGCAACAAGACCATCATCACCGCCGAGCACATGGCGCGGATGAAGCACCAGGCCATCGTGTCCAACATCGGCCACTTCGACAACGAGATCGACATGGCCGGTCTCAACCGCATGTCCGACGTCATCAGGGTGAACGTCAAGCCCCAGGTCGACGAGTACACCTTCCCCGACGGCCACTCGGTCATCGTGCTGTCCGAGGGTCGTCTGATGAACCTGGGCAACGCCACGGGCCACCCCAGCTTCGTGATGTCGGCCAGCTTCTCCAACCAGGTGCTGGCCCAGATCGAGCTGTTCGTGCGCCCCGACGACTACCCCATCGGCGTGTACGTGCTGCCCAAGAAGCTCGACGAGATGGTGGCCCGCCTCCACCTCGACGCGCTGGGCGTGAAGCTGACCACGCTGACCACCGAGCAGGCCGAGTACCTGGGCATCCCCTCCGAGGGCCCCTACAAGTCCGACGCCTACCGCTACTGATCTCTGATCGCTGACGACGCCGCGACCTCCCCGGTCGCGGCGTCGTCGCGTCCGGGTGCGGGTTTGGCGCCTGGTCGCCCTGGCGGGCGAGGATGCCGTCCGTGGGGGATGCAGGGTGGCGGCGCTCGCCGACGACGACGTTCTGGCTGCTGTGCGTGGCCTCGAGCGCGACGTTCATCGCCCAGGGCCTGCTCTACCCGGCCCTGCCCCTCTACCTGACCGAGGAGCTGGGCACGTCCAACGCCCTGGCCGGCCTGGTCGTCTCCTCCGTGGCCATCGCCGCCGTGGCGTCAAGACCGTGGGCCGGCGTGACGGTCGACCGCCGGGGGCGGCGGCCGTTGCTGCTGGTGGGGCCGTTGATCATCGCCCTCACCATGGTGGGGCTGCTGACCGTGCACTCGGTGTGGATGGTGCTGGGGTGTCGGCTGCTGCAGGGGGTGGGCAACGGCTTCGCCTACACGGCAGCGTCGGCCGTGGCCGCCGATGTGGCCCCCGAGGACCGCCGGGCCCGCTACCTGGCCCGGTTCTCGCTGTTCTTCTACGTGGGCTTCGCCGTCGGTCCCTTCCTGGCCGAGGTGCTGATCAGCGGGCCGGGCTTCCAGGCCGTGTGGCTGACGGTGGGCGGCTGCTGCCTGCTGGGCACCCTGGTGGCGTTGACCATCCCCGAGACCCGCAGCGGACCCCGTCAGCGCGGGCCCCTGCCTCCGTTGATCAGCCGCATCTTCCACCCCGCCGCCATCCAACCGGGCATGGTGTTCTTCTGCGTCGGCGTGGGCTGGACGGCGGTGTCGGCCTTCCTGGCCCTCTACGCCCGGGCCATCGGCCTGTCGGGCAGCCAGGGCCTGTTCATCGTGCTCTCCATCACCGTGCTGGCCACCCGGGCCCTGGCCGGGCGGGTGGCCGACCAGGTCGGCCGCTTCGCCGTGGCCATCCCCAGCGCCGTGGCCGTCTCGGCCGGGTTGGCCATCCTCGCCGCCTTCCGCCACCCCATCCCCGCCTGCGTCGGCCTGGTGGTGTTCGGCGCTGGCTTCTCGGGCCTGTTCCCCGCCCTGCTGGCCCTGGTGGTGGACCGGGCCCCTCCGGCCGAGCGGGGCACGGCCATGAGCTCGTTCAACGTCTTCTTCGACGTCGGTGCCCCCATCGGCGGCTACGGCACCGGCCAGCTGGTGGACTGGGGCGGCTTCGGCCTCGGCTTCGGGGTCATGGCCGGGCTGGCTGCCTTCGGTGGTGTGCTGCTGGTGCGCCTGAGCCGGCGGACGGTCGCCGCGGCGCGGAACCCCGTGCACGTCGACGCTTCGGTGCGGACAGATCCTGTCCGCATGGGTCCCTAGGTTCGTGCCCATGACCACCGCTACCGGCACCGCCAAGTTCACCTCGTGGGACGAGGACCCCTCCTTCGAGGGCGACGCCCCCCTGCCCCGCCTGGCCCACGCCACCGTGGCCTTCGAGTACCAGGGCGACCTCAACGGCACCTCCACCTGCTACTACGTGTTCTCCTACGGGGCCGACGGGAGCGGAACCGCGGTGGGCTTCGAGGAGGTCACCGGTGACCTCGGCGGGGTGGGAGGCACGCTCGTTCTGCGTCACGAGGCGTCGTTCACCGCCGAGGGGGTGGAGACGACCTGGCAGGTGGCGCCCGGGGCGAGCACCGGCGGGTTGGCCGGGGTCACCGGCTCGGGTGGCTACACGGTGGGATCCGGTGGTTCGGACTGGACGTGGACGCTCGACTACGAGCGGCCGTGATGGCGGCTGCGGGGATCGACGTCACCCGGGACCAGGTCCTGGCCTACCGGGTGCGTGCCCAGGGTCTGGACCGGTCGGCCAAAGACGCCCGCAAGCTGGTCGTGTGGGAGCTGGGGCTGCAGGACTCGCCCGGCGGTTCGGCGGCCCTGTCGCTGGCCGCCCGTCTGCCTGGGGGAGCGGGGGCGGTGCCCGACCTGAGCAAGGCCCGGTCGTGGGTGACGGCGTGGGCCACCCGCGGGGCGCCAGTGGTGCTGCGTGCCGGCGATGCCAGGCCCGGCTGGCCGGCAACGGGCAGCAGCTGAGGAAGTCCAAGCTCGATCCCCTTCAAGCCCTGACGGACACGGCCGAGGCCTTCCATGCCGTGGTCGAGGGGGAGATGACCAAGGGCGAGGTCAGCACCGAGCTGACCAAGAAGCTGGCCGACGGCTACAGCACCTGGTGCGGCTCGTGCAAGACCCACCACCTCGGCGACCAGCTCACGCGCCTGGCCGCCCTACCCGGTGGCGCCCGCCTGGTCCCCGGGGCTGATGTGGCCACGTTGACGCCGCTGGCCCGCTGGTCGGGGGTGCCCGCCGAGGCCAGGGGGACCGGGGCATCGTCGACCGGGCTGGTGCGGTTGCTGGCCCGCAGCGACCCCTGGCTGCTGGCCCGGGACCGTGCCGTGGTCGTGCCCACCAAGGCCCACCAGAAGGTGGTGTGGCCGGTGCTGGGTGCCCCGGGGGTGGTGCTGGTCGACGGTGAGGTGGCGGGAGTGTGGCGGACGAAGGCCACGGCCAAACGGCTGACCTTGACCGTGACCCCCTTCGCCGAGCTCACCAAGAAGGTCCGTGACGCGGTGACCGAGGAAGCGGCGGGCGTGGGCGCGTTGCGAGGCATCGAGGACGTCGAGGTGGTCGTCGGCGGCTGATCCTCGAGGCCGGCCGGGCGGAGGGCACACCTTGGTCCGGTTCCGCATCACGGCGAATTCACGTCGCCCGCCTGGCCAGGATCGATCGTCCAGCCACCGCCTGACGGACCTTGCGGTCAACGTCAAAGCTGGTGCAGCCAGCAGTCGGCGCTCCACGTCACGCCCTTGGAGACGCGCAGGTCGATCCGGTCGAGTCGGTCGTCCGCCGGGTTCCACTGGACGAAGGATCCAAAGGGCCACAGCAGCCGACGGACACCGAGCGGCGCCGGTGACGACGGCTGGAGGGCGACGACGATATCGCTCAGCCGAACGCCGAGGCGGTCGGTCAGACGAGCAGAGATGGTGGCCATGTCCCGTCCGTCGTGGGCACTGACCGCAGCCATGAAGCCGTCGATCACCCCCTTGGTGAGGGCCATCAGCGTTGGGCGGCTCGATCGCTCCGGCCGGTGGATGTCCACCGTGAGCTGGAGTGGACGATCCGGGGACAGGAGCTCTCTGGCGGTCGAGAGACGGCGTGACGCCTGGAGCCACACGCTCTCGACCTTGAGCGGCATGGACAGGGGCACGTCGTGGGCCACGGCGATCAGCCGAGCGGCCTCCCGGCCGGGCGGTTCGTGCGACACTGCATAGCGGTGGTGATGGAGGCCCGGCCCGAGGGGTTCGGTGGGTTCCGCCGGCACGCCGATCTGGCGGCGCAGGCGGATGCGTTGCAGCGGTAGGTGGCTGAAGGCGCCGTGCCCCACGTTGTAGAGCAGCACGTTCTCGACATCACACCGAGCTGCGTCTTCTGCGGTGTAGGTAGCGGTCAGGCATCCGCCGACCGAGGGTTCGAGCCTCGCCAGTGCGATCCTGAGGGCGTCGCGATACTCCAGCTGCCAGCCCCTGGGCTCGAAGGGCAGGCGACGCGTCGCCCAACCCTCCACGACATCCGGTGACCGCCGGACCAGGAACGCTCCGTTCTCCACCACATCCTCAGGGTGCCGTGAAACCGTTGCATCTCCGAGGGCTCAGCCGGTAGTAAATGCGGCATACTGAGGGGTATGCGGGAATCGACTACCATTCGCGTCGCCACGGAGACGCGGGATGGCCTCAGGCGCTTGGCCGAGGCCGAAGGGGAGACGTTGGACGAGGCGCTCGCTCGCTTGGTCCGAGCCGAACGGCAACGTCGCATGGGAGAGGCGCTCGCGCAGGCGGACCTCGATGAGGACGAAACCGCGTGGCTCGACCTGGGGTTGGAGGCAGTGAACGACAATGCGGGCCGGTGACGTGGTACGGGTCGACTTCGGTGTGCCTGCGGGGAGCGAACCCGGTTTCGTCCGCCCAGCCGTCGTCGTGACCGCGAACCTGGTCTTGGCGGCCGGTCCTCGCACGGTCCACGTCGTTCCCATCACCAGCAACACCCGGCGGGCATTGCCGACTGAGGTCCCGGTGACCGCGGACGGATTGGGGAGCCCTTCGGTCGCCCAATGCCATCTCTGCACCGTGGTCAGTACGCAGCGCTTGGAGGCGGGCGACCTGGGTGCCATCGGGGCGGTGTCGCTGGCCGAGGTCCGAGCCGTGCTCGGCGATCTGCTCGACCTCGTCTGATGTGCTCAACGCTGAACCGTTCCCCGGGGAGGAGGTGGGACAAGACCCGACCGAACTGGTTCGTAGCAGCATGGAGCACATGTCCACCCACTGGGTCGATGACGAAGGTCGATACGACGGCCGTTCCCTGGTCGAATGGGTGCCCGAAGTGGTGCAGGACGTCATCGCGTTCGCTGATCCGCTACGCGTGATCCTGTTCGGCTCTGTGGCCCGCGGCGAGGCCGGTCCCGATTCCGACATCGATCTGTTGGTCGTGGTTCCGCAGATCGCCGCTGGCGGACGGCATCGCCTCATGGGGTCGATCCGCGCCGCGATCGGAGCACCGGTACCCGTCGACGTGTTCGTCGCCGAGCCGGCCGACCTGGCCGACCTTGGGGACGCTGTCGGTTCGCTGGTCTACTGGCCAGTCCGTGAGGGCCGGGTGGTCTATGAACGGGCCGCATGACGACGGTTTGGTCGAGGTGCGTCGGTGGTTGAACCAGGCCACCGAGGATCTGGATGCAGCCAGCCGTCTCTCGACCAGCGGCGGACCCGCCCGGGTGGTCTGCTTCCTTAGCCACCTGGCTGCGGAGAAGGCGATCAAGGCGGCTTTGATTGCCACCAAGACCCCTTCCGGAAGGTTCACGACCTCTTCCAGCTCCGCTCGCTGCTGCCTGACGACCTCGCTGACAGGCTCGGTGACGACAGACTCGCCAGTCTCAACCCGTGGGTGATCGACGGTCGGTTTCCCGCGGACGTGGACGAGGCGACGGACGACCTGGCGGAGCAGCTTCTCGACGCCGCGTCACACGTGCTGCGGTCGATGTCCTCTGTCGGGGAGACCTCGATGTGATCAGCCTGGCTCCCGCCCAAATTCGCCGTGATGCGGAACCAACCGGAAACCCTCGTGCTCGAGCCGCGGAAGCCGCCCGGATGGTGGCCTCGCTCAGCGTTGGCGGCCGGTGAAGGCGGCCAGGGTGTCGCGGTGTTCGGGGTCGGCGATGGCGACCAGGGCGGCTTCGCGTTCGGCCAGGTCGCGGCCGCGTAGTTCGGCCACACCGTGCTCCGTGACCACCCGGTCGGCCAGGTAGGCGGGCAGGGTCGTCGGCGCCGGGGGTTGGATGCGGCCCACGATGCGGGAGATGCGGTCTCGGCCTGCGACCGAGGGCAGGGCGATGATCGACCGGCCGCCGCCGTCCAGGCTGGCAGCGAAGGTGAAGTCGGGCAGGCCACCCGGCCCCGACACGATCCGGCCTCCCACCACCTCGCTGCCCACCGAGCCGTCCAGCGCCACCTCGATGGCTCCGTTGATGGCCACGAACCCGGCCAGCCGGGACAGCGACGCCGCCCCGTGGCTCACCGACGCCCGCACCAGCCGGCAGCGGGGGTTGCGGTCCACCCAGTCGAACAGCTCGCGGTCCCCGATGACCTCGGCCGCCACCGACACCCCCTCGTCGACCCCCTTGCGGGTGTTGGTCACCACCCCGGACTCGACCAGGTCGATGCAGGCCCGGCTCAACATGCCCGAGTGGATGCCCAGCTCACGTCGGTCGCCCAGCGCCCCCAACACCCCGTCGGGCAGGGCACCGATGCCGAACTGCACGGTGGCCCCATCGGGCACCAGGGCCGCCGCCCCCGCGGCCACGGCAGCCATGACCGGATCGACGCGGGCCGGGGCCATCTCGATCAGGGGTTCGTCCACGTCGACCAACAGGTCGAAGGCATCGCGATCGAGCTCGGCGTCACCGAAGCAGTAGGGCATCTGCGGGTTGACCTGGGCGATCACCAGCGGCGCCTGGGCGGCCAGGTGCCACGCCACCCCCGTGGCCACCCCCAGGCTGAACTTGCCCCCCGGCCCCGGCGCGCTCACGTGCAAGAGGGCCACGTCCACCGGCAGTGGCCCCCCCGGGGCGAGCAGGGCGGCGTGGTCCGAGTAGCGGGCCGGTAGCACGTGCAGGGCCCCCCGCTCCCCGGTGGCCCGCATGGCCGGGGTGGCCTGGGTGGCCGTCAGGTGGAAGGGCTCCCCGGCGTGGGCCAGCAGCGGCGGCGCCTCGATCAGGTAGCCGCACACCAGGTCCACCCGGCTGAAGTGGTGGCGCTGGTCGTCGAGCTCGGCCAGCAACGCCTGTGGGGTGGCGCAGGTGCCGGTGAAGAACACCCGGGGTCGGTCCCCGACCGCGGCGACGGCGGCCACGGCGTCCGCGGCGGACACCCGTCGGCCCTCGCGTCCCCCGGGAACCCACCGCCCACGTCCCGAGCCCTCGTCGGCGCCTCGTCCTGCAGCCCCCATCGACCCACCTCCCGCGGCGCACGGTAGCCGCGGCGTCCGGCGTCGTCGGCGCTGGCTACCCTCTGTCCTGCGTCAGGAGCGGAGCTGTCGAGGAAGGGGGCCCGATGGGAGATGCTCGACCACCTCGAGAACTGGTCGTCGGGGCTCTGCGGATGGCTCCGGTTTGGGAGGCCGACGCGCGGGCGTACACCGAGGTGCAGCAGGCCAGCCACGACCACCTGGCTCGCTTCGAGGGTTGGGCCCAGGCCCGGCCCACCGAGGGGGCCAGCCGGTCCTGGTTCCAGCTGTGCCGCCAGGGCTGGGACGCCGGCCAGCGCTACGTGTACGCCAGCTACGACGCCGACCTCGACGACCCCACCGACGGCACCCCGCCCCGGCCCGTGGGCTCGGCCGGCCTCCACGCCCTGCCCGGGCGGCCCGACGGCTTCAGCATCGGCTACTGGACCGTGGCCCCCTCGTGCCGGCGGGGCTTCGCCACCCTGGGCACGGCTGCGCTGACCTGGGCCGCCTTCCAGCTCGAGGACATCGACACCATCGAGGTGCACTGCGACGCGGCCAACGCCGTCTCCGCCCGCATCCCCCGGCGCCTGGGCTTCGAGCTCGTCGGCACCCGCTCACGGGCCCTGACCGCCCCCGCCCAGCTGGGTCGGGACCTGGTGTTCGCCTGCACCCGCAAGCTGTTCCCCACCACCTACGCCTGTCGGCTGTGGGAAGCGCAGCGCCGCCTGCCCTGATCAGCCCGGGAAGGATCAGGCCCGTAAGGATCAGGCCCGGAAGGCGGGAAGGATCTCCTCGGCGAACAGCTGGTGGTTGCGCTCGACGTAGTCGGAGGCGCAGGCCGAGGACACGACCACGGTGCGGGCACCGGCGTCGACGAACTCCCGCAGACGGGCCCGGACCTCGTCAGGTGTGCCCACCAGGGCGTAGCGCTCGGCGATGCCGGAGAAGTCCTGGGCGTACTGCTTGGACAGCCGGGCCACGGCCATCTGGCGGGCGGTGGCGCCGTCCTCGTGCACGCAGAAGAAGACGAACAGCCCGGCCCGCACGGGATCTGTGGCCCGGTCGGTCTCGGCTCGCAGCTCGGCGATGCGGGTCAGCGACGAGGCCAGCATCTCGGGGGTGAACATGTAGGGCAGCCAGCCGTCGCCGTAGCGGGCGGTGCGCTTCATGGCCGCCTCCTTGCGCCCCGAGATCCAGATGGCGGGGTGGGGCTTCTGCACGGGAGGCGGGGCGATGGTGACGCCGCTGAAGTGGTTGAAGCGGCCGTCGTAGGCCACATCGGTCTCGGTCCACAGCCGGCGCAGGACGTCGAGGGCCTCGTTGGTGCGGGCGCCGCGCTCGTTGACGGGCACCCCGCAGGCCTCGAACTCACGGGCGTTCTCACCACCGACGCCCACGCCGAGCTCGAAGCGGCCGCCGGAGGCAACGTCGAGCGACGCCACCATCTTGGCCAGCAGGGCGGCCGGATACAGCGGCACCAGGGCGATGCTGTTCATCAGCTTGATGCGGGTGGTGGCACCGGCGGCCACGGCCAGGGAGATGAGTGAGTTGGACACGGGCACGTTGAAGCTGACGTGCTCACCACACGTGAGGTAGTCGTAGCCCAGGTCCTCGAACTCGCGGGCCGCACCGGCCACGTCGTCGACCCGATGCAGCGCGATCCCGAACTCGACCCCCGTCATCATCCCTGCCTAGCACAGCGGACCCACGCTGCGGTCGTGTGGTGGGACGGCTGTCGGCGTGCTGGGATGACGCTGTGCCCGACCAGTTGCGCATCGGTGAGGACGGACTGTCGCGTTGCGGCTGGGGGATGTCGACCCCTGACTACGTCGCCTACCACGACCACGAGTGGGGTCGGCCCGTGGTCGACGACGTGCGCCTGTTCGAGAAGCTCTGCCTGGAGGGGTTCCAGTCGGGCCTGTCGTGGCTGACCATCCTGCGCAAGCGGGAGGCGTTCCGGGCCGCCTTCGGCCGCTTCGACCCCGCGGTGATGGCCGCGTTCGGCCCCGATGACGTCGAGCGGCTCATGGCTGACGCCGGCATCGTGCGCCACCGACGCAAGATCGAATCGGCCATCGCCAACGCCGGTCGGGCCCTGGCCCTGGCCGACGAGTGGGGTTCCCTGGCCGCCTATGTGTGGTCCTACGAGCCGGCCGAGGAGCACCGGGTGCCCGGTGACCAGCCCATACCCTCGACCAGTCCCACCTCGATCGCCCTGTCCGGGGACCTGCGTCGCCGGGGCTGGTCCTTCGTCGGGCCCACCACGGTGTACGCCTTCATGCAGGCCATGGGCATGACCAACGACCACCTCGAGGGGTGCTGGGTGCGGCCTGCGGTCGAGCGCCTCCGGGCCCAGCTCGTCCGCCCCCGCCCACCGGCCCGGCCAAGATCCGGCGCCGGGAGCCGCCCGGCAAGAACACCCCCATCACGGGGTGCACCTTCACCGGGGGCGCCCCCCCCGACACCACCGTCCGCACGGGAAGCGTAGAGGACCCGTTCGAAGTCGATGTAGAGCTGAACGGCCATCGGGTCGAAGAAGGGTAGGAGCTGCAGACAGATCGCTCTCGTCACCCCGCTGGCGCGGTCCACCCAGAAGTGGGAGTTGAAGATGCCTGCCCACGAGCCGCCACCCGCGGCCCGCATGCCGGGCTGCTCGATCGTGTTGAGCAGTAGCCCCAGGCCCCATTTGAGACCTGGCCCCAGGTCAGCGTCGAAGGTGAGGTCGGGCTGCGCCGTCGTGAAGGGCCTCACCTCGACATCGCCGATCTGGTTGCGAAACATGTCGTCGACGGTCACCTCCTCCAGGACGCACACATCGCCCACCGCACCACCTCCGAGCAGCATTCGGGCGAGATTGCACCGGCACGCACCTGGCCCGCTGCTCGTCGGACATGCGCACGGTGGTGTCATGCGTGCCGAGCGGTTCGAGGATGTGCCGCGAGAAGGACGTGTCCAACGGCTCGCCGCTGACCGCTTCGACCACCTTGCCGAGCCAGTCGCTTTTGATACCGCTCTCAGCCCTCTTCGGGAGCGACCGGCTCCTCGGTGGTGAACACGCGACCGGACAGCTGCAGCTGCACGGCGCCGGTGCCCTCGGCGGCGCGCTGCAGACTGAACTGCTCGACCACGAACAGGCGCCCAAGGGTGGCCAGGCGTTGCAGGTAGGCGTTGGCGGCGTCGGCGGGGCCGGTTGCGGCCAGGCTGATCTGCATCGAACCACCCGCTGCGCCCTCGGCGGCTCCCAGAGCTGAAGGGGTGAGGCTCGTCTGCTGCATCCCCGTCTCGGCGGCGATGGTGTTGAGCTGGCGGAACAGGTTGGACAGCTCGGCGGTGGCGGGGATCGCCGCCCCCAGCAGCACCACCCGGGGGTCGGTCTCGACGGGGGTCGCGTCCTTCGTCTCGCCCTTGCGCTCCAGCTGGGCCACCTGCGTCTCGACCGCCTGGCGTTCGCCGCGGGCCTCGGCCAGCGCGGCGCCCTGGGGGCGCACGACCAGGAGGTAGACGAGCGCCACGACGAGCAGGGCCACGGCTCCCAGCAGCTTGGCGTTCACCTTGCCCTTCATCGGGCCACCTCGATCAGCGGACGGGGGACGAGGTTCGCCCCGGTGATGGTGACCTGGGCGGCGAACTGCACGCCGCCGCCGCCCTCTCCGGCGGAGGTGACGCCGCTGACCCAGGCGTCGTCGAAGCGCAGGTCGGCCTCCATGGCGTCCACCCACCCGGCCACCGCTTCCAGGCCCGGCGCGGCGGCGGTGAGGGTGATCTGCCCGAGGGCGGTGGTGGCGGGGTCGGGCGGGGCTGCCCCGCTGGTCGTCGTCGTGACCTCGCCGGCGGCGTCGCTGGCGGTGGCGCCCGCCTTGGCCTTGCCGGTAACGGGCGCCGTGGTGGCGCCCTGGAGCGAGGAGATCTGCACGCCGAGGGGTGCGCTGATGCCGTCGAGTTGCTGGACGACGGCCAGCCAGTCGGCGTCGCGGTCCCGGGCCTCGTCGAGGATGGCCTGGAGGGAGGACGGCGTCCGCACGGCTCCGGCGCTCGCTCCGTCGGCTGCCGGCACCTGGAGCTCGGCGAGTTGGGCTCGGAGGACGGTGGCCTGCACCTCCTCCTGGCCGATGGCGCCGCTGCGCTGGACGTAGAACCCGGCGGTGGCGACGAGGAGGAGCGCAGCGACCCCGCCGGCGAGGAGAGGGCGCCGGGACCGACCCGACTGCCCTGACGCCGGGCGCAGGTCGATGCGCTTGGTCCTGGTCTTGTCGCCGCCGAGGGCGACACCGAGGGCGGCGCCCAGGTAGGGGGCCAGGAAGGGTAGGTCCTCGGGTTCGAAGCCGAGGTCACCGACCTCGGCCCTGAGCAGCGGATCGGCGGGGGCGACGTCCAGGCCCAGCCGCTCGGCGAGCAGCTCGGGCAGGCCGTCGAGGAGGGAGCCGCCCCCGGTGAGGAGGACCCGCTCGACGGTCAGCGCGCCGGGCTGGCCGTCGTAGAAGGCCAGCGAGTCGACCACCTCGGCGACGAGCTCGGAGACGAGGGGCCCTTCGGCCAGGCGCAGGTGGAGGGCGGCGCCCGCGAGGGCCTCGCCCTCGGCTTCCTCGGTCTCGGGGTCATCGGACGGGATGCCGCGCTTGCGCCGCTCGGCCTCCTCGGTGGTCACGGAGAGCTCGGTGGCGATGCGCTCGGTGACCTGGCGGCCGGCGACGCTGGTGATGGTGCGGGAGAACAGCGGCGTCGCCGCTCGGGCGACGACCACCACCGTCGTGCCCGCGCCGATCGACACGATGGCCTCTACCGGCCCCTGGGGATCACCGGCGGGGCCGCCGTCCTCCGCGCTGTCCTCCGCGCCGTCGCCGTCCTCGATGTCGCCATCGGCGCCAGCGCCGACATCGCCCGCGGCGTGCGGCAGGTGAGGGAGCGCGCCCAGGGCGGTCAGAGGCTCGCTGCCCTCGGCAGACGGCCGGGCCGCCCACGGTGGTGGGGAGGTGGACAGGGAGGTCGGCGGGGGACCGGGCACCAGGGCCCGGGCCAGGGCGGCGGGGATGACGTCCACGGCCGCAAGTTTGAGCCCGGCCTTGGCCACGGCTTCGACCAGGGGGCGGACGGCCTCCTCGTGGGCGGCGGCCAGCAGCAGGCGGCGCTGGGGGCCTTCCTCGGCGTCGACCGTCTCGAGGGGTTGGAAGTCGAACACGGTCGACTCGGGCGGCAGGGGCACGTACTCGGGGAGCTGGAGTCCGAGGGTGGAGGTGGTGTCGGCGTCGGAGAGGAGCGGCAGCTCGACGATGCGCACGATGACCCTGGCGGAGGCGATGCCGACCCGGACGCGCCGGCTGGAGAAGCCGGCTTCCCTCCACAGGCGCTTGAGCGCCTCGGCCACGGCGTCGACGTCGACGACCTCACCCTCGTCGACGGCGCCGGCGGGGAGCGCAACCTGCCCGAAGCGCACGAGGCGCGGCGTGGCCCCGAGGACGACCTCGGCGGCCCGCACGGCGTTCGTGCCGACATCGATCCCGATCACCTTGTCCGCCATGGTGCCCGTCGGCTTCCTTCGTCGTCGTCGTCGTCGTCCCGGCTGTCCTGAGACGTACCAGGGGTTCATCGGCGGGTTGCGGCCGGGAACTGATCGCAAGTTCCACAGGTTGGGGTATTTTCCTGGTTGGGTCGGGCCCCGAACGGACCGATACCTCTGGGGTGCGGGAACTACAGACACGTGATCGGCGGATCACCAGCAGCAGCGAGGCCGGCTTCATGCTGGTCGAGCAGGTCATCGCCCTGACCCTGATCGTGGTGTCCATGCTGGCCCTGCTCACGGTGCTGGGCGCCGGCACCACCGCGGTGGTCAACGGTCGCCAGCGCACGGTGGCCACGTCGCTCGGACGCCAGGTCCTGGAACGCATGCAGGGGGGTGCGTACACGTCGGTGGCCATGAACCTGTCCGACCCCGAGCTGTTGGCCGACCCCCGCGTGGACGCCTTGGCCACGCCCCTGAAGTTCGAGCTCGAACAGCTGGTGGGCGGGTCCTCCGCACCGTTCCAGGCCACTGAGGAGGTGGCCGGCGCCAGCTACACCATCTCCACCTTCGTCACCGCGGTGACGCCCACCCAGGGCCTTCCCTACCGGCGCCTGACCGTGTTCGTCGACTGGACGCCGTCGCTGTCCGGCAACTTCCACACCCAGCGGTTCTCCACCCTCGTCTACCCCCTCGACTACAGCTCGTACCCGGCGGGCGGCGGCTTGGCCGAGGTCACCGGCGGGCGCATCACGGTGACGGGGAACCTCGGCGGCGACGTGTTCGAGGACGTGCAGATGGCGCTCCCCGGCGCCCGGGCGAAGACGAGCGCCTCGACCCTGCGCACGGCGCACGGCCTCGCCTCCAGCTCCAACGCCGTGCTGGACCTGGCCGCAGGACCGCTCACCGCCCCTCTGTGCACCGTCACCGGGCTGTCGGGCGACATCGTCAACTGCCCCGTGGTGACGGTGAACGAGGCCGCGGACAACGACAGCACCACCAGTGCGGCGACGTGGACGGCGAACGGCACGTCGTTGCTCTTCGGCGGGGCGGCGGTGACCACGCCGCGTGGGCTGCTGTGGTCCCTGCCCAGCGGCTCGGGCACCGCCCACGCCGCCGTGGAGAAGTGCGGGTGCAGCTACGGCGTCCTCCACGACGACGACGGGCTGCCCTGGGCCGACGGCACCCGGCAGACGAGCAGCTCCGCCCAGGCCTCGTTCGCCCCCGGAGGCGGCCTGTCCGGGCGGCTGTGGGAGATGGGGACGGGCTGGTCCGCCACCACGTCGGTCGACCACGACGCCACCGGCGGCGGTCGCGTGACCTCGACGGCCCAGGTCATGGCGCCGGCAGTCAAGGTCTTCGCCGTTGACGGTGGGCCCACCGAGGACCCGACGATCGCCGGTGCAGGCGATCCCGAGGTCTTCGCCGGGGCCGTGCTCGTCGGCACGTCCTCGGGTTTCACGGCCAAGGCCACGGCCGAGGCGGGCTACGGCTCGGTGGGGCTGCCCTTCGTGACCGGCTCGGTGCCGGTGAAGCTGTGGCACAAGGACGACCAAGGACGGGCTGCCTACCGGGACGTCACCGTCACGCCGGGCGACGCCACCGACCAGACGGCCTCGGCCAGCTTCGTGGCGGGCGACCACACGGTCAGCTTCACCTCACGGGTCCAGAGCGCGCCCAACACCTCCACGTCGACGGGTGTCATGCCCCGCACCGAGGCCGACACCCAGCAACCCTCGCTCCTGCTGGTCACGGTGGACGTCGTCATCACCGGTCCCCACCCCGGGGCCTTCACCATCACCGTCGACTACGGCCAGGTGAGGGCGCGCAGCGCATGGACGGTGGCCCCGTGAGCCGGTTACGAGGGGAGGAGGGCGTGACCCTGGTCGAACTCATGGTGTCGATGGCCATCATGACCCTGGTCATCGCCCTGGCTGGGCCGACCCTGCTGTCGGCCATGGAGGCCACGAACCGGGTGGAGCGCACGCAGTCGACCGTCGACGACGCCCAGCTGATCGTCGCCCGCCTGGACCGCGAGCTGCGCTCGGCCACGTGCATCTCGGCGCCGGCCGTCAACGCCTCGGGCAACACGCTGACCTTCGACATGCTCACCGCGAGCGGCGAGGCCGAGGTGACCTACTCGGTGACCGTCGGCGGGGTGAGCAGGACCGAGGGGTCGGCCACTGAGGTCCTGGCCAACGACGTGGGCGCCACCACCACGGCGTTCACCCAGGTGGCCACGCCGCTGCGCACCATCGAGGTGGCCATACCCCTGGTGTCCGCCAACGGCGGCTCCTTCGTCCTGCGGACGACCATCGCCGGGCGCAACGCATGGCGCAGCTGTTGAGCCCCCGGCGACCGACCCCGCCGGGCGCACACCGGAGAGGCCGCGGCCGGGGTGACGAGGGCGTGGCCATGGTGATGGCCGTGATCATCACCGCCGTCGTGTTCACCCTGGGGGCGGTGTGGGTGTCCTTCGCCGAGCACGCCACCAATTCGTCCCGCTATGCCCGCCACCGCGAACAGGCCGTCGACGCGGCCCACGCCGGCTTGGCCGTCGCCGCCGCCGCCCTGTCCCGCAACGGCGCCTACACGGGGACCGGCGCCTCACCCGTGCTCTTCCCCGGTGGTTCGGCCCAGTACTCGATGTCGGTCACCACGCCCGTCCCCGGCCCCGGCGACCCCGCGCGTCCCTTCCGGCGGGTCATCACCTCGACGGGCTACGCGCCGTCTCCCGATGCGCCGGGCCGGGCCCGACGCACGCTCCGCCAGGAGGTCGACCTCGACCCGGTGGCCTTCCAGTACGCCATGCTCTCCGAGAACGGGATCAGCACCGGCTCGTCCTCGGCGGTGGTGGGCGACATCTACGCCAACGGCGCGGTCTCGCTGGGCAACTCGCAGGACTACCTGGGCAACATCTACGTCCGGGGCAGCCTCACCACCGGGTCCAACCAGACCATCACCGGCGACATCCACGCCTCGGCCAACTGCCCCGTCACGCCGTCGTCGAGCTGCAACGGCAGCGTCACCGTGGGCAGCACGTCGACGAGGGTCAAGGGCAGCGTCTTCGCCGCCGGCTCCATCACCACGGGCGGCACCATCGAGGACGACGCCGTGGCCGGCGGGGCGATCGGCTGCGGGAAGGTGCTCGGCACCTGCTCGCCGAACACCTCGCCACCAGCGGTGCCCGAGCAGCACCTCCCCGCCTTCACCTGGAACAAGGCGAACTACAACCCGGTGGGCATCGAGCACGCTTCGGGCACCGCCCTCGTGGACGACGTACTGGATGGAGCCGCCAGTGGCGCCCACTGGGCGGGCGGAGACGTCGACTTCCCCGACAACGGCACCATCACGTTGGCCGGTGACCTCACCATCGTCGCCACCGGCCACATCGAACTGCCCCGCAAGATCGTCAACGGCACGACCTCCACCGTGCAGCTCACGATCATCAGCACTGGAGGCGGCTACATCAGCCCGGCGAACAACTTCACCATCCCGAGCACGGTCCTCACCCTCATGTACACCACCGGCCAGTTCGTCTCCAGCAACTCATCCACCTTCACCGGTGCGCTGTACGCCGGCTCCCTGAGCAACGGCGCCCACCTCAAGGTGACCCACGCCGCTCTCAAGGACACCGGTTTCGACTGGAGCAGCGCCAACCCCCAGAGCTTCGACATCCGCAACGTCTCCACCCGGGAGGTGGCGACATGAGCCGGGCCCACCCCGCCGCCGAGCTGGGTGCCGCCCTCGTCGAGGCCGGGGTCCTGACGGCCAGCCAGGTCGGCGAGCTCACCGCTGACGCCCGCCGCACCAACCGGACGCTGCTCGACACCGTGCTCGACAGCGAGGCGGCGCCCGAGGCCAAGGTGCTGCAGGTCGTCGCCCCCCTGGCCCGCATCGAGTTCGTCGACCTGGGTGAGCACCACCCCGAGCCCGGACTGGTCAACCTGCTGACGCCGTCGGTGGCCCGCCGCTACCAGGCCGTGCCCCTGCGGCGCGACACCGGTCGGCTGGTCGTCGGCATGGTCAACCCCGGCGACCTCCAGGCCGTCGACGACCTGCGGGCCGTGCTCGGCGAGAGCTTCGCCCGGGTGCTCGTCGGTGCCCGCCAACTCGCCGAGGTGCTGGCCCAGGCGAGCAAGCTCGACGACGAGGTCCAGTCGGTCGCCCAGATCGTGGCCGACGACTCCGCCGACGCCCAGCCCGACCTGGCCAGCCTCCGCGCCGTGGTGGAGGAAGCGCCGATCGTCAAGTTCGTGAACCTGATCATCCTCCAGGGGGTGCAGGAGCGGGCGTCGGACATCCACGTCGAGCCGGGTGAGCACGATCTGCGCATCCGATTCCGGATCGACGGCGTGCTGCACGAGCGCACCCGCCAGCCCCGCTCGATCGTGGCCGGCGTCATCTCGCGCCTCAAGGTGATGGCCGAGATCGACATCTCCGAGCGCCGGGTGCCCCAGGACGGCCGCATCAGCCTCAGCGTCGAGGGCAAGTCGGTGGACCTGCGGGTGTCGACCCTGCCCACCGTGCACGGCGAGAAGGTCGTGATGCGCATCCTCGACCGCACCAGCGGCGTGCAGCCCCTTGCCGACCTGGGGTTCCTCCCCAACCAGCTGGCCCGGTACCGCTCGGCCTACGAGAAGCCCTACGGCGCCACCCTGGTGACGGGCCCGACGGGGTCGGGCAAGTCCACGACGTTGTACGCCACCCTCAACCAGCTCAACGACCCGTCGCGCAACATCGTGACCGTCGAGGACCCCGTCGAGTACCGCATGCCGAACATCAACCAGGTGCAGACCAACCCCCGGGCCGGCCTGACGTTCGCCAAGGCCCTCCGGTCCATCCTCCGCCAGGACCCCGACGTGGTCCTCATCGGCGAGATCCGCGACCGCGAGACGGGCGTCATCGCCATCGAGGCCGCCCTGACCGGGCACCTCGTGCTCTCCACCCTGCACACCAACGACGCCCCCTCCACCCCGCTGCGGCTGCTGGAGATGGGCATCGAGCCCTTCCTCGTGACCTCGGCCCTCGACTGCGTGCTGGCCCAGCGCCTGGCCCGGCGGCTGTGCGACCGCTGCCGCCAGGTGCACCCCGTCACCGCCGCCGAGCTCGAGGCCGCGGGCTGGGACGAGGAGGCGCTGGGGGCACCTCCGGCCGAGCTGTTCCGGGCCATGGGTTGCCCGGCCTGCGGGGGGACGGGGTACCGGGGCCGCCTGGCCGTCCACGAGGTGATGCTGGTGAGCGAGCAGATCAAACGCCTGATCGTCGACCGGGCGTCGTCCGACGACATCCGGCGGCTGGCCATCGACGAGGGCATGACCACGTTGCGCCTCGACGCCCTCACCAAGGTGCTGGCCGGGCGCACCACGCTCGAAGAGGTCTTCCGTGTCGTCGCTTGAGCTGGCCCTGAAATCCTCCGATAGCAACATCGTGACCACCACCATGGACGACCACGACGTCCGCCTCGCTCGGCACCTCGTCGCTCAGGGCCACCTGACCGCCGATGTGGCGACGTCGCTCCTCTCCGACACCGCCCGCACGGGCAGTTCGCTGGCCGCGGCGCTCGTGCGCGATCGCGTGGTGGCCCAGGACGCCCTGGCTGCGGCGCTGGCCGAGGTGGGCGGGCTACGGGTGGTGCCGACCCAGCACCTGCGCCCCGCCCCCGAGGCCACCGCCCTGGTGCCGGCGGCCCTGGCCCACGAGGCCGGGGCCCTGCCCCTGCTGATCACCGGCGGTCGCCTGGTGGTGGTGTTCTCGCTGCCGCCGGCCGCTGCGACGCTGGCCGAGCTGGCGGCCACGACGGGTCTGTCCATCATGGCCGTGGTGACCGAGGTCGACGCCCTGCGCACAGCCCTCGCCCACACCTACCCGGTGACCAAGGTGCCCGTGTTGCCGACCACACCCACCGAGGGGCCACCCACCGTGGACGGGCCGGTCCACGTCGAGGGCCCACCCGCCGCCACCGAGGTCGTTCACCTGGTGCCGCACCTCGACCGGGTGCTGCACCGCCTGCTCGAGCTGGGCGGGTCGGACCTGCACCTGACGGCCGGAGCTCCTCCCAGCGTGCGGGTGCACGGCGGGCTCAAGCCCCTCGACGAGTTCGGGGTGATGAGCGGCGAGGACGTCGAGCGCCTGATGTACGGCGTGCTCAACGAGAAGCAGATCGCCGAGTTCGAGGAGGCGCTGGAGCTCGACACCTCCTACTCCATCGCCTCGGCCAGCCGCTTCCGCGTCAACGTCTTCCGCCAGCGGGGCGCGGTCGCCTCGGTCATGCGGGTCATCCCCTTCAAGATCCCCGACTTCGACTCCCTCGGCCTGCCGCCGTCGGTCCGCGGCTTCGCCGACCTGGCCCGGGGCCTGGTCCTCGTCACCGGGCCCACCGGCTCGGGCAAGTCCACCACCCTGGCCTCGCTGCTGGACGTGGTGAACCGCACCAAGGCCGTGCACATCCTGTCCTGCGAGGACCCCATCGAGTTCCTCCACCACCACAAGAAGGCCATCGTCAACCAGCGCGAGGTGGGGCAGGACACCCACAGCTTCGCTTCGGCCCTCAAGCGGGCCCTCCGGGAGGACCCCGACGTGATCCTGGTGGGTGAGATGCGCGACCTCGAGACCATCCACATGGCCCTCACCGCAGCGGAGACCGGCCACCTGGTGTTCGGCACCCTCCACACCCAGTCCGCCCCCCAGACCGTGGACCGGGTGATCGACGTCTTCCCCTCCGAGCAGCAGGGGCAGATCCGGGTGATGCTGGCCACCACCCTGCAGGCGGTGGTGACCCAGCAGCTCGTCCCCACCGCGGATGGGCGGGGCCGGGTGGTGGCCGCCGAGGTGCTGGTGGCCACGCCGGCGGTGCGCAACCTGATCCGGGAGGGCAAGGGCCACCAGATCCCCACCCAGATGCAGGCGGGCGCCCAGTTCGGCATGGTGACCATGGACCAGAACCTGGCCGGGCTGGTGCGGGCCGGTCGCATCTCGCTGGACATGGCGCTGGAGAAGGCGGCCAACCCGGCCGACCTGCGCCAGCTCCTCGGCATGAAGACGGGCTGAGCCGGTGGCCACGACGTTCGCCTACAAGGTGCGGGACCGCTCGGGCTCGATGATCGAGGGCACCCTGGACGGGGCCAACGAGCAGCTCGTCATCGCCAAGCTGAGGGAGATGGGCTACGTGCCCGTCTCGGTGACCGCCCGCAAGCGGTCGGTGATGGAGCTCAGCGTCGGCGGGCGGGGCAAGAAGGTCGCCCTCAAGGACGTGGTCATCTTCACCCGGCAGCTGGCCACCATGGTCAACGCCGGGCTGACGATCCTGCGCTCGCTGACCATCCTCACCGAACAGACCCAGTCCAAGGCCCTGGCCGACGTCGCCCGGGAGATGACCGCCGACATCGAGCGGGGGCTGTCGTTGTCCCAGGCCGTGGCCCGCCACCCCAAGGTCTTCCCGCCCGTGTACCTGTCGATGGTACGGGCCGGGGAGAGCGGTGGCGCCCTCGACACCATCATGTTGCGCATGGCTGACACGCTCGAGAAGCAGCTCGAGCTGAAGGGCAAGATCAAGTCGGCCATGAGCTATCCGATCGCCGTGTCCGGCATCGTGGTGGTGATCGTCTCGGCGATGCTCATGTTCGTGGTCCCGATGTTCAAGAAGATGTACGACGACCTCGGCGGGACCCTGCCGGTGCCGACGCGGATCCTGGTCGGCATCTCGGGCATGGTCACCGGCTACTGGTGGCTGCTCGGCCTCATCGGGTTCGGCGCCACCTTCGCCCTGCGGCGGTGGAAGGCCACCCCGGCCGGCCGCCTGCGCTTCGATGGCTTCATGCTGCGCATGCCGGTGTTCGGCCAGCTCATCCACAAGACGGCCGTGGCCCGGTTCACCCGTACCTTCGGTTCCTTGATCCGCTCGGGTGTGCCGATCATGGAGAGCATGGACATCGTGTCCGAGACCTCGGGCAACGCTGTCATGGGTGCGGCCGTCGTCAACGCCAAGGAGCGGGTGCGCGTCGGCGAGCCCGTGTCCGCCGCCCTCGGCGCCTACCCGGTCTTCCCCCCCATGGTCGTCCAGATGATGGCGGTGGGCGAGGAGACGGGGGTGCTCGACGAGATGCTGGAGAAGATCGCCGACTTCTACGACCGTGAGGTGTCGGCCACCGTGGACTCGCTGACCTCCCTCATCGAGCCATTGCTCATGGTGTTCATGGGCGTGTCGGTGGGCGGCATGGTCGTTTCGCTCTACATGCCCATGTTCCAGATCATCAACCTGGTGAAATGAGAGTGCCCGTGTTCGGACGAGAGGCTTCCGCAGTGGTTGGCGATGGGCGCGGCCATCGGGCCGCCCGCCCGGGTCGTCGTCGACAAGATCGGGCCCGAGGTGCGGGCCTGCCGCCGATCGTCGCGGCGCGGGCCGACGTGAGCGCCCTCCACGTGGACGAGCCCGTGGCCACCGTCCGACGGGCGCGCCGGGGGGCCAAGCGCACCCTGACACGGGGCGACACCGCCGCCATCGGTGTCATCACGGCGTCGGTCGGGGGGTTGGCCGTGCTGGCCGCGCTTCCGGGGGACGCCTTGCGGTCCGTGGTCTTGGCGGCACTGGCCATGCCCACGATGTCCGCCCTTTCTGGGGGTGCCGCGGACATGCCGGTGGCGTACCTCGGTGCCGGCGTCGCCGTCGAGTGTGCAGCCGTCGGTGGGCTCTACCTCCGGCTGAAGCACCGGGGTCGGTCGGCCGGTGGTGGTGTGGCCGGGCCTGACCGCGCACCCGTCGCCGCTGATCCTGCCCAGCCGGTCGAGCCGATCGAGCCGATCGGGCCGGCCGAGCCGGCCGAGCCGGCGTTCGACGAGGTTGCGGCCGTGACCGTCGCCGCGGGGGCCGCGTCTCTCGAGGACGACGGCCCGGTGCCGGCGTCCCTCGACGCCCTCGTGGACGCGGTGGGCGAGCTCCTGGTGGGCCTGCGGGGCGACTTCGGCGTGCGCTACGGCAGCCGAACCTGGGTGGAGCAGGTGCTACCGGCGTTGGGCGCGACACCGGATGACCCGGACCTGACCCGCGACGTGCTGGCCGTGGCCGCCCTCGGCGCGGCGGGTGTCTGCGCCGACGTCACCGCCCTCACCGTGGCCCACCCGACCGAGCACCTCGTGGCCACAGCAGCCTCGCTGCACCGGGCTTTGTCGGGGTTGGCCGCCGAGCTGCGGTCCGGTCTACCGGTCACCGACCTCCCCGTTGTCGAGTCGGTGGCCTGGTCGAGCTGACCACCTGATGTTTGTGAGGCTAGGCGTCGGCGCGGGACGTGGACCGGGCTCATCCGACTTCGAGAAACTTCGAGTTTTCTCGAACGTCCGTTCTGGTGACATGTCTAGCAGCGCTAGCATTGGTGCATGGCAGGAGGGGCCCAGGATCTCGACATCGAGGCGGTGATCAATGCGCTGGGCGCCATCGTCACCGCGGGTGTCGATGTGCCGTGTTCTGGTGCTGAGGCCTTGCGTTCTGAGCGTCTGGTGAACGTGGTCGTCGCGTACGCGGCGTTGTGCCAGGAGGCGTTCGACCGCAGCAACCTGTGGGCCGGCGTGGGGCGCAGTCGGCGTCGCGATGGCTGGCGGACCGTACCCACGCCCCGCGGCACGTGCACAAGGGCCGATCGCGTGACGGGGTGGCGCTGCGGTCCTTGCCGTCGTTGGTCGAGCCGGCCAGCCGGGGGGTGGTCCCGGCGGACAACCTGCGCTCCCTGTCGATGTGCATGGCCAAGCACCCCCTGCTGGCGGCGCGAGACGAGCACGTGCTCGTCCCCTACGCGGTCGAGCTGGATTCCCGTGACCACCGGGTTGCGACCAACCGGTGGATGAGCAACGCCGAGGACGTCTCCGACCAGCCTGAACCGGTCGAGGAGCCGGTGTCGGAGCTGTTCTTGTCCGAGACGTCCGACGGGGTGCACCACCTCGACGCGACCCTGGTCGGCGAGGACGGCGCCACGGTGGCCGCGGCGCTGCAGTCCATCGTCGATCCCCTGCTGCGCGCCGCTCGTGACAACGATCCTTCGGTGGCCGCGAGGCCGGCGTCGGTGTTGCGGGCCATGGCCCTGGTGGACCTGTGCGCCAATGCCTTGCGCCGGGAACCCTCCGCCACGTCCGTGCCTGATCGGTACCGGGTGGCCTTGGTGATCCCGCTCGACGTGGCGGAACGGGAGCGGCCAGTAGTGGGTACGTGCGATGCGTCGATGTACCGGGCGGTGCTCGACGCCAACAGTGAACCGCTCGACATCGGGCGCACCACACAACGATGGTCCACCGGCATCCGTCGCGCCGTGACCCTACGGGACGGTGGATGCGTGTTCCCCGGGTGTGACCGTCCGCCGGCGTGGACGGACATCCACCACTGCCATCATTGGGAACACGGCGGTGAGACCTCGGTGGACAACGGTGCGTTGCTGTGTCGACTGCACCACACGTTCATCCACAAGCAGCGATGGACCGTCACCATGGACCATGAACGTCCATGCGTCCGCCGGCCTGACGGCTCACCTCATGTCGTCACGCTGTGGCAGGACGACGGGATCCCTTCGCGCCCCGGCGCCGATCCGCCGGGCACCGCCGCGCCACCGGCGCCCGGACACGACGACGAGCCACCCTCCGTCGAGGATCCGGAAGACCGGGATCGTCCCGGGAAAGCCGCGCCCGACGGCTAGAAGGACCGCACCGGGGGCCCGGTGCCTCCAACGCGATCAGCCGGGGCGTACAGAACCGGTGAGCCCACGCTCCGTGCGACGTCCGAGCCAGGGTCAGCGGCGCTTGGCCCGGATCGGGAGCAGGTCGTCGTCCAGGCTCGGTGTGGCGAAGCGTGAGCGTGGCGGTGCGTCGGTCACAGGTTCGGGCTCGACCGCGGTTGGGTCCGGTGCCACCTCGATGACCGTGCCCAGTCCGTCGGAAGGGGGCCAAGACGCTACCGTCGGGCTCTCGGTCCCGTCGAGCTCGAGGCCGATGGTCGCCAGGAGGGAGACGGACGAGGCGTCAGCCGTTGGCGGCACGGGATCGGCGAACAGCGCCGCCAACCAATCGTCGGATGCCTCCTCGGCCATCGCGGTCACGTCGGCCTCTGGCGCAGCATGGGTGGCAGTCGGGCCGGCTGGTCCTTCGAACGGGGCTCGGAGGTCGACCAGCACGTCGGTGTCGGCTCGGGCCAGCACTGGCGGGGCGGCCGCCAGTGGCTCCAGGAGGTGGGAGAACTCGAACGCCATGGTGGATCTATCGGCACATGCGAGTCACATCTGTGGCCCCATCTTGGCGGGACACCCAGAGGTCTTGATCTGTACTCCCACGCTGTACGACAACGGGCCCCGGGCCGGTCGAATGTGATCGCTCACATCCGACCGGCCCAGGGCCGCTCGACCTCTAGCAGAGCCTCAGCTCAGTAGCCGGTCAACTCACCACTTGTCGGCCCAGCCTGTCACCGTTGCGTCGGCGGTGCAGACGCCTGTGCTGTCAGCGGCGCTGGCGAACTGCGTCGGAGCCGTCTTGGTCTCCTTGACGTAGAAGCACTTCCCGGTGTCGGACCGGACGCCCAGGTAGAGGACGCTGGCGGTGACGTCGACGGACACGCTCTTGGGTGTCGTCGACGTGGCCGCATAGGTGAGGGAAGGCTCGACAGTGGCGAGCTCAGTCCTCATCGCTTCGGAGGCTGCGAAGGCGCCGGTGTCGGCGTAGACGGTGCCGGCTGCGGTGAGGGCGTTGCGGGCGGAGGACTGGGCGTTGCGGTCCTTGGCCTTGCTCTGGGCGCCGAGGAAGGTGGGGATGGCGATGGCGAGGAGGACGGCGATGATCAGCACCACGACCATCAGCTCGATGAGGGTGAAGCCCTCTTCCCGCTGGCGAGCCGCCTCGAAACGGTTCTTGACGATCTCGATCATTGTTCCGCCTGTCTCCTGTTCGCTCCCGTTGTGGTTGCGTCAACACAGTGATCGGCGTGCGCCGCCTCGGCCTGAAGTGCCATCTGGTCCCGAGCACTGGGTGGTCTCACCCAGCGCCGATCAGGGTGCCGTCGGCACGGTGGCGCCCTGCCTGGCATGATCGACCGCCATGGACAGCCTCGAGGGGAAGGTCGCCGTCGTCACCGGCGCGGCGTCGGGCATGGGTCGGGCGTTTGCCGAGCGCTTCGTGCGGGCGGGCATGAAGGTGGTGCTGGCCGACGTCGAGAAGACGGCGCTGGAGGCCACGACCACGCAGCTGCGTGACGGCGGCGGTGAGGTGCTGGCCGTGGTCACCGACGTGTCCGAGCTGGCCTCGGTCGAGGCCCTGCGCGACGCGGCGTTGGCCGCCTACGGCCAGGTCAACGTGCTGTGCAACAACGCGGGGGTGGGCGGGAACGTGGCCGGGTCGGGCCAGTGGGTGGACGAGGCCGAGTGGCGCTGGGTGCTGGGCGTCAACCTGTGGGGCGTGGTCAACGGCCACGCCGCCTTCCTCGACCACCTGGTGGGCCACGGCGACGGCCACATCGTCAACACCGCCTCCATGGCCGGCCTGCTCGGCGGCCACTCGGCCTACACGGCCTCCAAGTACGCCGTCGTCGGCATCACCGAAGGCCTGTATGCCCTGCTCAAGGCCCGTCGCTCCACCGTGGGGGTGTCGTGCCTGTGCCCGGGCTTCGTGGCCACCAACATCATGTCCAGCAACCGCAACCGGCCCGACCGGGGGGCGCCGACCACTCGGGGTGAGGCTTCCCCCGCTGACGTCAAGGCCCGCTACGAGGGCATGGCCAAGCTGCTCGAGGGGGGCACGGCGCCGGCCGCGGTGGGCGACCTCGTGCACGACGCCATCCTCGCCGGCCAGTTCTGGATCTACACCGACGGCGACTGGATGCCCAGCGTCATCGAGCGGGACCGGGCCATGGAGGCCGGCGAGAACCCGCCCCGCTGGAGCGTCGGCCGCCTCGGCCGCTGACCGCGAGCGGCTATGCCGCGGCCAGGGCGTCGAGCACGGCGGCCTTGGCGGCCACGAACTCGGGCTCGGTGACCAGGCCCGGGGCCCGGGGTCGGGGGAAGGGGGCGGCCACGGTGGCCACAACCCGGGCCGGCCGCGGTGACAGGACGACGACCTCGTCGGACAGCCACAGGGCCTCGTCGACGTCGTGGGTGACGAGCAGGCAGGTGCGCGACAGCTGGCCCAGGACCTGGGCCAGCCACGCCTGCAGCTCGCGCCGGGTCAGGGCGTCCAACGCCCCGAAGGGTTCGTCGAGCACGACGACGTCGAGCCCCGCCAGCACCGTGCGCAGCAGGGCCAGGCGCTGGCGCATGCCCCCCGAGAGCTGACCGGGCCACGCCCGCTCGAAGCCGGCCAGGCCGAAGCGGTCGAACAGCTCGCGGGCCTCGGCCGTGGCCGCGGCCTTGTCGCGGCCCCGGATCTCGGCCCCCAGGGTGGCGTTGCCCAGGGCCCGGCGCCACGGCAGCAGGCTGTCGCGCTGGGGCATGAAGCCCACCAGGCCCGGATGGCGGATCGTCGACCGGCCACCGACCGTGGCCGAACCCCCGTCGGGCACCAGCAGCCCGGCCAGGACCCGCAGCACCGTCGACTTCCCGCAGCCACTGGGCCCGACCAGGCTGACGAATCGACCGGCGGGCACGTCGAGGTCGAGGCCGTCGAGCACATCGGTGACCGGGGGCCCGGCGAAGCGGTGGCGCAGGCCGACCACGGCCAGGTCGCCGGCCGGCCCCGCATCGCCGGGGTCGTCACCGACCGCCACCGCCATCACTTCGCTGCGGTGGGCAGGAAGTCGTCGGTGAAGGCGGCGTTGCTGTCCACCGGGCCGGTGACCAGGCCCGAGCTCTCGACGAAGCGGGTGAAGCGGTCCCACACGGCGGCGTCCTGGTGGCCCCAGGCCTCGGGCGACGCCGCGTAGCGGGTGGCCAGGTAGTCCGCTGACCGGCGCACCAGGTCGGCGTCGGACTCGGGGGCCGCGGCCAGCAGGGCATCGGCGGCGGCGGCGGGGTCGGTCATGGCCTCGGCGTAGCCCCGGGCCGTGGCGGCCATGAACGAGCGCACCAGCTCGGGGTCCTGGGCGATGGTCGCCTCCGACGCGGTGATGACCGGGGTGTACCAGTCGGGGATGCAGTCGGTGTGGTCGATGAAGGGCACGGTGTCCAGCGCCAGGCCGCCGATGTCCCGCATGCGGATGACGTCCCAGCCGTCGAAGACCCACACGAAGTCGTAGTCACCCCGGTCGAAGCCCACCCGGTAGTCGACGTTGCCGACCTCGACGAACTCCACCGTGGAGGGATCACCCCCGTCGCAGCTCACCAGCTGGCTGACCAGGGCCTGCTCCAGCTCCCCGCCGAAGCCACCGTACGTCTTGCCGGCCAGGTCGGCGGGCCGGGTGATGCCCCGGTCGGCCGGGGCCACCAGGGACGAGGTGTTGTGGGCGATGACCGCGGCCAGGGACACCACGGGCACGCCCTGGGCCCGGGCCGGGATGAGGGACTCGGCCACCGAGAAGCCGAAGTCACCGTTGCCGGCGGCGATCTGGGCCAGGGAGCCGTCCTGGCCGGGCTCGATGACGTCCACGTCCAGGCCCGCTTCGGCGTACCAGCCGTTGGCCTGGGCCAGGTAGACACCCGAGTGGTTCGTGTTGGGCGTCCAGTCGAGGACCACGGTCACCGACCGAAGCGGGGTCGAGCCCTCGGGGGTCGACGATGCCGAGCTGTCGTCACCGCCGCAGGCCCCGGCGACGAGGGCGGCCAGGGCGAGCACGGCCGCGCCGGCCCGCAGGCCGCGGCGTCGGACGGCACCGGGGGAGGGCGATGGGGAGGGCGATGGGGAGGGCGATGGGGAGGGGAGGCGTCGGGTCGTCATCGGGGTGTCTTCTCCGGGGGTCGGTTCCAGGGGGTGGCCAGACGGCTGGCCAGGTTGACGAGGCCGTACAGGGCGGCCGAGAGCAGGGCGATGAGGACCACGGCCACGAGCACCTGGTCGACGCGGTAGCTGCGCCGGGAGCGCTCGATGAACAGGCCCAGGCCCGACGAGCCGCCGATGAGCTCGCCGTAGACGGCTCCGGCCACCGCGTAGGCCGACGAGATGCGCAGGCCCGAGAAGAACGAGGGCAGGGCCCCGGGCAGGGTGACCAGGCGCAGGACCTGGGCCCGGCTGGCCCCGAAGCTGCGGGCCAGGTCGATCTGGTCCTGGTCCACGGCCATGAGCCCCGTGGCCGTGGAGATGGCCACGGGGAAGAACACGATGAGCACGACGATGACGACCTTGGGCGTCACCCCGAAGCCGAACCACAGCACGAGCAGGGGGGCGAGCACGATCAGGGGGATGGTCTGGCTGGCCACCAGCAGGGGGGACAGGGCCCGGCGCAGCAGGGGGACCGAGGCGATGGCGATGGCCAGCACCGCCCCCAGGGCGGCGCCGAGGACCACGCCGAGCACGGTCTCTCCCAGGGTGGTGCGCAGGTGGCCCCACAGCAGGGGCCGGGCCGTCCAGAAGGCGGGCCACAGGCGGCTGGGGGCGGGGAGCACGTAGGGCGGCACGTGGCGGAGCCGCACCCACAGCTCCCACACGCCGAGGAGGGCGGCGAGGAGCACGACGGGAGGCAGCCAGGCGCGGGCGGTTCGGCGCACGATGGGTTCGCTCGGTCAGTCCGGTTCGGTGGTGTCGACTCGTCGGCGGCGCGTCTCGCGATCCGCGGCGCAGGCGGTCAGCGCCAGGGGGTGACGAGCTGTTGCATCGTCACCCGACGCTCGGCGAGGCGGGCCTCGCTGATCTTGACCACGCTGATGACGCCGTCCGCACCCGAGGCCAACGTGGCCTCGTGCATGCGACGTAGGAGCGGCCACACCTCGTCGGGGTCGCCCTCGATGGCCGTGCCCATGGGGCCGACCTCATAGCTCAGACCGGACGTGCGCAGGAGCGCGAGTGCGGCTTCGACGTGCTCCCACCGGCGCCCAGGGGTGCCGGCAGGACTGGGCAGGACTTGGATCTCCGCGATCATGTCCCCGCTTCCCTCCGCTCGAATTACCGAGATCAGGTTCCTGGGGTCGCCCGTGGTCCCCTTGCGGAGACCGTGGGACTCTCAGCCGAGATCGGCACCCCCAGCGGGTGTTGCCCGGTGGACGCTACTACAGTCACGGACCCCAGATCCGAGGGGATGCTGCCCGGGGAGGTGCTGGTGGAAGACCTGATCGAGGCTCCCGACCTGATCGGCGGCGTGGACCCCGTCGAGGCGGCCGCCGACCCGCTGCCCCGCAGCGTGGCCTGGTTGGGCGACGGCGTGCGCCTGCTGGACCAGCGCCGCCTGCCCGGCGAGCTCGTCCTCGTCGACCTGTTCACCGTGGACGAGGTGTGCACGGCCATCGCCGACCTCACCGTGCGGGGGGCCCCGGCCATCGGGGCCACCGCCGCCTTCGGGGTGGCCCTGGCCGTGGTGCGGGGAGAGGACCCCCATGATGCCGGGCGCCGCCTCAAGGCCACCCGGCCCACGGCCGTCAACCTGGCCTGGGCCGTCGACCGGGTGCTGGCGTCGGCCGACCCCGTGGCCGAGGCCATCGCCCTGGCCGATGAGGACGTGGCCGGCAACCGGGCCATCGGCGCCCACGGACTGGCCCTGGTGCCCAGGGGTGCCCGGGTCCTGACCCACTGCAACGCCGGCGGGTTGGCCACCGTGGGCTACGGCACCGCCGTGGGCATCATCCGCGCCGCCCACGAAGCCGGGCTCCACCCCACGGTGTGGGTGGACGAGACCCGCCCCGTGCTCCAGGGGGCCCGGCTCACGGCGTGGGAGCTGCAGGCGCTGGGCATCCCCGCCACCCTCGTGCCCGACGTGATGGCCGCCTCCCTCATGGCCAGCGGTGACGTCGACCTCGTGGTGGTGGGTGCCGACCGCATCGCCGCCAACGGTGACGTGGCCAACAAGATCGGCACCTACGGCCTCGCCGTGCTGGCCAACTACCACGGCATCCCCTTCTACGTGGCCGCCCCCCGGTCCACGTTCGATGCGGCCACGCCCGACGGCGCCAGCATCGAGATCGAACGGCGCTCGCCCGACGAGGTCACCTCCATCGGTGGGGTGCGCATCGCGCCCGTAGGCATGGTGGCCGAGAACCGGGCCTTCGACGTCACCCCTCATGCCCTGGTCACGGCCTACATCAGTCAAGATGGTGTCGAGCCTGGGGGGGCGTGGAGGACGCCGACGGGCTGACCGGTCACGGCCGCTGGTGGCGTAGCGGACGGCGGCCGCCCTGTTCCACTCTGGTTGCTGTTCCATGGCCGTGAGCTGGTCCGGCCGATGGAGGGGCCATGAACGAGACCGGCCCCCGGGGCGCGGGCTGGTACCCGGACCCCGCCGGGGGTGACCTGCACCGCTGGTGGGACGGCACGAGGTGGACGGCCTCGACCCGACGGTCCGATGTCCCCCCGCTGCGCCTGCCCGGCAACCCCGTGGTGCCCGAGCCCGCGTTCGACCCCGCCCCCACCGCGGGTCGGGCCCGCTGGCCCTACGTCGTGGCCATCGCTCTCGTGGTGTGCCTCCTCGGCATCGGTGGGTGCACGGCCGTGGTCGGGGTGGTGGCCGTGAGGGCCGCTCGCGACCTCGAGGAGCGCACCGCCGAGGTGGGGTCCGAGGTGCGCGTCGTCGAGTGCCGTGCCGGTGAGCTGGGCGGGGTCAGCGTGAGGGGTACGGCGATGAACGGATCGACGGCCCGGTCGAATTACACCATCGACGTGCGCGTCCTGGCCGGCGACGGGACCGGGTCGGTCACCGTCCACGCCCTAGCCAGCGACGTCGATCCCGGCCAGGTGGCGTCGTGGCGGGTGACGGCGGACAGCGAACCCCTCGTCCTGCCCGTCCGCTGCGTCCTCGACGAGGTGACCCGCCGTCCATCGCCGCGCTGAAACCGGTCGGCGTCGGCCCGGGTCGACCTCGGCGCAGGTTGATCCAGCGTCGAGCCATGGTCTCGAGCGAGGAGTCGTACGGTCCCCTGGTGACGACGACCGTACGGGTGATGACCTGGAACCTGTGGGGTCGCTTCGGACCGTGGGTGGAGCGGGAGGCCGCGGTGGTGGACACCCTGGCCGACCTGGACCCCGACATCGTCGCCCTGCAGGAGTGCTGGGTGGACGACACCGGCGCCGACCAGGCCGCCGTGCTCGGGGAGCGGTTGGGCATCGACGGGCAGCGGGGGCCGTTCGACGTGTGGTCCGTGGCTCTCGACTGGCCCCTGCACGCCAGCGAGGCCCGCCAGCACGCCCTGCGCCACCTGGTGGGACTGGTGCAGCACGAGCGGACGCCGTCGGCGTTGCTGGTGGCCGCCGGCGACCTCAACGCCCCGCCGGACAGCGACGAGGTGCGCATGCTCACGGGAGGGGCCCCGGTGGCTGCCCCCGGGTTCGTCCTGCGCGACGCCCCATGGTGATCGTCAGCTCCCCGCCCGTGATTGCATCGTGACGTCTGTTGCTATTGTCAGCTCGACGTGCACGAGTCGAACTCCGCCCCGCGGGTCGCCCCGCTTGCGGCACTGTACCGTTCGATGATCCCGCTGTCACTACATGTCTCTGAGTGCATGCAACCTCTAACACATAGGCGTGGATCAGCTAGGTGGTGAACAGTGGAGAGATGCTCAGTCGAACACCACCGTCTTGCGGCCATACACGAGCACACGGTGCCCGATGTGGGCCCGCACGGCCCGAGCCAGCACCACCACCTCCAGGTCGCGGCCTTTGCGCACCAGGTCAGCGGGATCGTCACGGTGGCTCACCCTGACCACGTCCTGCTCGATGATGGGCCCTTCGTCGAGTTGCTCGGTGGCGTAGTGGGCCGTCACCCCGATGATCTTCACGCCCCGTTCATGGGCCTGGTGGTAGGGGCGTGCACCGACGAACGCAGGCAGGAACGAATGGTGGATGTTGATGGTCCGAGACGGGTAGCGGGCGATGAAAGCGGGGGAGAGGATCTGCATGTAGCGGGCCAGCACCACCAGCTCGACGTCCCTGGCGTCGAGCACGGTGAGCACGGCCGCTTCCTGCTCGGCCCTCGTCGTCGGTGTGACCGGCAGGTGCACGTGCTCCACGCCGTAGAACGCGCACAGCTCGGCGTGGTCGGGGTGGTTGGAGATCACCGTCACCAGGTCCACGGCCAGCTCTGCGGTGTGCCAGCGCGACAGCAGGTCGTGCAGGCAGTGGGGCTGGCGGGACGCGAGCACGGCCATGCGGGTCAGGTGGTCACTGAAGCGCAGGTCGGCCTGCATGGTGAAGCGTTCGCGCACGGGCTCGAAGGCGGCCAGGATCTCGTCTCGGCCCAGGTCGAGGTGGGCGAGGTCGAACTCGACGCGCTGGAAGAACACCTCGGTGGAGGGGTCGGTGTGCTGTTCCGCCGACACGATGTTGCCGCCGTGGCGGAACACGAAGTCGGCCACCGACGCCACCACGCCGCGCTGGTCGGGGCAGGACAGCAGCAGGACGGCGGTGGCGGGCACGGCATCCAGTGTGGCTGACCAGGGCAAGCGACGGCGAGAGCTGAAGGGTTGCGTGAGGCTCGGGACCATCGTCTCGGTACGCTTGGCGCCGGTTGCGGGTGTTCGTGGTGGCGGTGGCGGCGGAAGGCATGGCGGCGATGGGTTCAGGCACGAAGCGGCGCGGGCGCGCCCTCGTCGGCGCGCTGGTGGCGCTGGGCGTGATGACGACGGGGTGCAGCCTGATCGATGGTGCCGGCGAGTCGGCCAGCCCGGCGTCGTCCACCCTGCCTCCCGTCGCCGCGGGCATCGTGGGCACGGCGGGGGACACGACGTCGGGCCCGTGCCCGGCCCACCTGGTCATCCAGACCGACTGGTTCCCCCAGGCCGAGCACGGCGGCACCTACCAGTTGATCGGTCCCGGGGGGAAGGTCGACCCCACGGGGCTGACCTACTCCGGGCCGCTCGCCGCCCGGTACCGGGGTGCCCACGGCGTGCAGGACGTCGAGATCCGTGCTGGTGGCGCCGCCATCGACGACCGCTCCGTGCTCCAGGCCATGGCGGCTGACCCCGACATCTACCTGGGCTACGTCAACACGGACGACCTCATCGCCACCGCCCTGCGGGGCCAACCCGCCATGGGGGTGGTGGGCACGCTCGACATCAACCCCCAGATGCTCATGTGGAGCCCGGCCCGGCACTCCATCTCCGCCTTCGAGGACCTGCGTCGCACCGAGGCGCCCGTCCTCTACTTCCCGGGCTCCACCTACATGGACTACCTGGTGTCCGAGGGCTACGTGGCCAAGGACCAGCTCGACGACACCTACGACGGCAACCCCGACCGGTGGCTGGAGTCCAAGGGCGACGTGCTGCAGCAGGGCTTCGCCACCAACGAGCCCTTCTTCTACTCCCAGGAACTACCGGGGTGGTCCCGACCGGTCGAGTTCTTCCTCATCCACTGGCTGGGCTACGAGAACTACCCCCAGGTGCTGTCACTCCCCACCGAGCGCCTCGACAGCCAGCGCGATTGCCTGGAGTTGCTCGTGCCCGTGATGCAGCAGGCCACGGTGGACTTCTTCGCCGACCCCGATCCGGCACTGCAGGCCATCGTGGACGCCAACACGGCGTACGACACGTTCTGGACGGTGACGCCCGCGCTGAACCAGGCCGCCGTCAAGACCATGCGCCAGTACGACATCGCCTCCAACGGGTCCGATGACATCTACGGCAACTTCGACGACGAGCGCGTGTCTCGCCTCATCGACATCGTCACCGAGGTCATCGAGGACCGCGACCCCAGCGTGACCGGCACCATCGCGGTCAGCGACGTGGTCACCAACGAGTTCATCGACCCGACCATCAGCCTGGCCCCCCTGCCCGCCCCGGGCGCCGCCGCCCTCGGCTCCTGAGCCCCGGATGGCCCTGGTGCCGCGGCTGCGAGGCAGCGACCACGGGCCCGGCGCGGTCGGCGGCGCTGCACCGAGCTAGCCTTCGGTCGTGGTACGCGGGGATGGTCGGCGCTGAGAAGGGTCTCGCCAACGGTGGGCGTGGAAGAGTACGTCGATCTCGATCTGGACGACTTCCAGCGCCGCTCGGACGAGCGGTTGCTCGCGCTCATCGAGCGCCACCGGCCCGTCATCGAGCGTGAGCTGGGCGACGTCTTCGCCGTGGTGCACGACGGCAGCGGCCAGTTCGAGCTGTCGATCGCCGGTCGTCCCGTGTACGTGGCCACGACGACGGCCTCCGGTCGTCTGCTGCTGACCGACGTGTCGGGCCGCTTCGACGGCCGTCTCTGACCCGGGGTCGACCCGGCCCGACGAGAGGACGGCGGCCACTACGGTGAGGCGGTGATCGACGACGCCGTCCGGTTGACCGCCTACAGCCACGGTGCGGGCTGCGCCTGCAAGCTCGGCCCCGGGGATCTGGCCCGGGTCCTGGGCCGGCTCACCCCCCGCACCCACCCCGACCTCATCGTCGGCACCGACACCGGTGACGACGCCGCCGTGTGGCGCCGGCCCGACGGCCGCTCCCTCATCGGCACCGTCGACTTCTTCACCCCGGTGGTGGACGACGCCCGCACCTGGGGGGCGGTGGCCGCGGCCAACGCGGCCAGCGACGTGTACGCCATGGGCGGGGTGCCGCTCTTCGCCCTCAACGTGGTGGCCTGGCCCCAGGCCACCCTGCCCCTCGAACTGCTGGGTGACGTGCTCGAAGGCGCCCTCGAGGTGGCCGACCGGGGTGGGTGGATCGTGGCCGGGGGCCACACCATCGACGGTGCCGAGCCCCTGTACGGCCAGGCTGTGGTGGGTGAGGCCCCGGCCCACGGCCTGCTCACCAACGACGCCGGCCGCCCTGGTGACGACCTCGTGCTCACCAAGGCCATCGGCACCGGTCTGGTGACCACGGCGGTCAAGCGGCTCGACCCCACCGCCCTGGCCGCCGGTGGCGTGCTGGCCGAGCCCTACGCCGCCGCCATCGCCAGCATGACCACGCTCAACGACGTCGCCTCACGGGCGGCGCTGACTGCGGGGGCCCACGCCGCCACCGACGTCACCGGCTTCGGGCTCCTGGGCCACCTGCACAAGCTGGCCCTGGCCAGCGGGGTCGAGGCCGTCATCGAGTCGGGTGCCGTGCCCCTGCTGCCCGGCGTGACCGACCTCGCCACCCAGGGTTTCGTGCCCGGGGGGACGACGCGGAACCTGGCCTTCGTCGTCGACGCCACCGATAGCACCGTCGACCTGACGATCCTGGCCGACCCCCAGACCTCGGGGGGGTTGCTCATCTCGTGCCCGCCCGCGGCGTCCGCCGCCCTGGTCGAGGGCCTGCGGGCCCAGGGCCTGCCCGCTGCCGTCATCGGCTCGTTGCGGCCGGGCACCGCGGGCCACCTCGTCGTGCGCTGAGGCGGTGGACAGCTGCGGTGGACCAGGTGCGGACGCGGCGACGCCGCCGGGGTCACCGGCGGCGTCGTCTCGTTACCTGGGCCTCAGCTCAGCTCAGCTCAGCTCAGCGCACGCTACGTGCGCTGCGCATGTGAGGGTCCTGCAAGCGCTTGCGCCACAGTGCGATCTGGTCCCGTGTGACCGGGACGCGCCCCAGTCCGATGACCAGCGTGAGTCCAGACGCCGTTGTCCTCGACACGCCGTGCCTCCTTGCCTTTCCTACTGGATCCCTCCTTCGTGGGTCACGAAGGAGGGATGATCGATGAGATCATCGACCTGGGTTACAACACCCCGGGTCGCTGCTCCTCTTCCTTTCTACCCGCCGATGGTCTCCTTGCCGCGACGGATGGGGGATATTCCCCACGCGTAATCGCCCGTTGACACGCCGTTTTCCTAACCTGGCTCGGCGTGCGGGCGAAGGAGTTCAGGTGAGGATCTGGCGGGTGGTGGCGTGCTCGATGGTGGCCCTGACCGCAGCTACCGCCTGCGCCGACGTCGGGGACGATCTGGCCCGTCCCCAACGCTCGCTCGAGCTGGCCCCGCAGGTGGCGGACACGGCATCGTCGCAGGTCGGGGCCACCGGGGCCTCGGACCCTCCACCCAGCACGACCGCCATCCCCGCCACCACGGCCACGACGGCCCCGCCCACCACCGCGGTGACCACGGCGGGCACCGAGCCACCTCCCTCCGTGCCCCCCACGGTGCCGGGCACCGAGGCGTCCGTGCCGCCACCTGACGACGCAGTCACCTTGCCGGTGCCCCTCCCGAGCGGCGACACCGTGGCCGAAGCGGAATCCGACGCCGCCGCCCTCGTCCTCGCCTTCAACGTCGTCGTCGACCTCGATGTCCCCTTCGAGCGTCGCGCCCTCCACCTCGAGTCGGCCGACCTGCTGCGTCCGTCGGTCGAGGAGTACGTCCGGCGGGTGCGGCCCTACGCCAGCCAGATCGGCGTCCGGTTGGCCGACCTGGTCATCGACGGGGACCGGGCCACGTTCACCTACGACCTGGTGACCCCCGACGAGACCGTCCTCCTGGCCAGCCTGGCCGGCGACGCCTACCTGTCCAACGACATGTGGGTGGTCACCAAGGTGTCGTTCTGCTCGACCGTGGCCCGCATCGGCATCGGCTGCCCCATCTAGGCCGATCCGCGGTCGATCCGAGGGGTCGATCCGAGGTCGACGTGAGGGTCAGCCGCCGCCCTTGAGCAACTCGGGCGGACACGTGAGCACCTGGCGGCAGGCCAGCTCGATGGACGGCGCGTAGGGCATGGCCCCGG
>JBBSLP010000044.1:0-52245 GCA_038255145.1 Acidimicrobiales bacterium | reverse complement strand
CGGCGGTGACCGCGGCGGGCACGTCGGTGGTCAGGTAGGTCTCGGCCCTGGCCCCGGGGGCGTCGACGCACTCGGTGTCCCCGGTGAAGCGGCCGTTGTGGTCGGGGAACACGAGGATGGGGGCCGTGCCCCCGTGGGCGGCGGCATAGCGGTCGGCCACCGCGCCCAGGTCCCCGGAGCGCAGCAGGTCGTCGGGTCGTCCCGGGGTGCCGGCCAGCATCATGACCACGGGGAGCGTCGGGCGGGGCTGGGGCCCGTAGGCCGGGGGCAGCCACACCAGGGACCGTCGGTGGTGGAAGCCCGAGGCGGTGGCGGGGATGTCGAGGCGGACGATGGAGCCGTGGGTCGGCCGGGGGACCAGGCGGTCGAGGGCCACCTCGTCGGGGATGGGACCGCCGACGAGGTCCGCGGCGGTGGGGACGTAGGAGAACCACACGTTGACCTGGTTGGCGGCGAAGACCAGGGCTATGGGGATGGCCACCAGGCCGAGGAGGCGACGGCGGGTCGAGGCCGAGGGCCAGGACACGGCGACGACGCCGATGGCCACGACGGGCACGGCGGCCCACACGTAGAACGAGCGGGGGATGCGGGCCACGTCCACCGACCCGGGCAGCGAGAGGCGGGCGATGACCACCGTGGCCACGGCCACCAGGAACACGATCCCGACCCGTACCCAGCGCGGCCGCCGCCCCATGGTGAAGGCCAGGGACCACACGGTCAGCAGCCCGAGGACGACGGGGACGATCCCCGTGGTCAGGCGCACGTCCCGCAACAGGCCCACGATGCTCACCCTTCCCCTACCGCCGGCGCCACCTGGGTCACCATGACCGCCGCACCCCTGTCACCGGCCCGCACCCTAGGTACCGCCAGGGCAGAGGTGGGCGCGAGCCGGATGGGCCGACGGGAAGAGCCCGGCGTCCTCCGTGGCGGTGGTCAGGCCGCGGCGTCGAGGCGGGGGACCAACTCCTTCATGACCCGCTCCAGTGCGGCGACGGCGTCGGCCAGGGGGCGGCCGGGCATCTTGGGGTGGAAGATGAGTCGGTCGATGCGCATGGTGGACAACCAGCCCTGGATCCGATCGGCCACCGTGTCCACGGTGCCGATGGCCCAACGGTCGGCGGCGAACTCGGCCGACAGGTAGTAGGGGTCGTCGCCCCGCAGGGGACGGCGCTCGCCGGTCTCGGGGTCGATGCGGGTCATGCCCGTGCGCTCGGGGTTGTACTGCACCCGGTAGACGTGGTCCAGGTACGGCATGACCTGGGCCAACGCCTCCTCGTCGCTGTCGCCGATCTCGATCTCCCGCATCAGGGCGTGGGGTAGCGGGCCGGCCCCGGCGGCCTCGGCGTCGGCGTCGAAGGCGGCGAACTGGCGGGCGGTGTGGGCGGCCTCGGTCAACGGTGCCACCAGCAGGCCCGCCCCCCGACGGGCGGCCCGGGCCCGCGACTTCGGCGCCGCCGCCCCCAGCCACAGCGGCGGGTGCCCGGTGCGCAGGGGCGGCGGTCGCAACAGACCGCCCTTCACCTTGTGCATCTGGCCGTCGTAGTCGAAGCGCTCGCCGTGCCAAGCCAGGTCGACGATGTCGAGGCCCTCGCGGAACGAACGCGTGCGCCGGTCGTAGTCGAGTCCCTGGGCGTCGAACTCCTCACGCCGGTAGCCCTGGCCGAAGCCGAGCTCGACCCGGCCCCCGGACAGGTTGTCGACCACGGCCAGGTCCTCGGCCACCCGTAGGGGATGGCCCTGGAGGGGGAGCAGCGCGATGCCCGCGGCCATGCGCACCCGGGAGGTGACGGCGGCGACGGCGGCGGCGGTCACCGAAGGCGACGGGTTGTAGCCGTCGGGCTCGCCGTGGTGCTCGGGCATCCAGATCTCGTCGATGCCCAGCTTGTCGGCCTCGGCCGCCAGTTCGAGGCACTCCCGATAGGCCTGGTCGTAGCGCTCGCCGAGGTCGGGTCGGCTCTGGAAGCTGAGCGAGATGCCCAACCGGGGCCGGCCGACCCCGATGGGGTCGGTGAAGCGGCGCGGCGGGGTGGTCGGTGTGGTGGTCATGGGCGTCCCCCGGGGTGTGTGCTCGTGGGCGCCCACCGGCCGCCCTGGCGGGTGCGGCGGCGCCGAACCGTCATCGTCCCCGCGATGGGCCCGTCGTCGCCATCTGACGGCGCGGTCCCCGGTCGCGCCGCCTCCAGGTGGACCGCGTCTTCCGCCGCCACGTGGAGCGGTCGTCGGCAGGTGCCCGGCCCTCGCCGACCCTGGCAATGACGTGGCGCTGAGCTGCGACGATGCCGCGGCGATTCGACGTCGATTCGCCCGAACGGTGTCGGCAGCAGAAGGGTCGTCCTCGGCGCTGGTCGTCGTGGCCGGCCACGGTGATCACCCCGCGTGGGGGTCAGGGACGGCCGCCGGCGTCGAGCGGCCCTCCGGCGCCGCGGGTCAGCGTGTGGTGGTGTAGCAATCACTTAAAGTGACTGAGGATGCCCCCGACATCGCCTTGGCCTCCCCCTCGGGGAAGGCTCTGGCAACTACGCTCAGATGGTCGCCCCTGCACCCATGACGCTCCTCACGCCTGCGCCTGTGTCGCCGGGGTCGCCGCCGAGCGGACGGCCGCGCCTGCCCCACCTCGGGGCCCTCGACGGCATCCGTGCCCTGGCCGTGATCGCCGTGCTGCTCTACCACGGCGAGGTCTCGGGCATGCCCGGCGGCTTCCTCGGCGTGGAGATGTTCTTCGTGCTGTCGGGCTACCTGGTCACTGCCATCCTGTGGGGGGAGTGGCGCCACCGCGGCGGCATCGACCTGCGCCGCTTCTGGGTGGGACGGGTGCGACGTCTGCTGCCCGCGGCCGTGGTCCTCATCGGGGTGGTGGCTGCGGCCCTGGTCATCGGTTGGCCCGAGGAGGCGGCCCGGACCCGGGGCGAGCTGGTGTCCTCGCTGGGCTACGTATCGAACTGGTACCTGGTGTTCACCAACCAGTCGTACTTCGCCGGCTTCGGACGACCATCGCCGGTGCGCCACCTGTGGTCCCTGGCCGTCGAGGCCCAGTTCTACCTGTTGTGGCCGCTGATCTTCGTCGGCCTGGCCCGCCGCATCCGCGACGAGCGCTGGCTGGCCACAGCCACCCTGGGCCTGGCCGGGCTGTCGGTGCTGCTGGCCCAGGTCCTCTACCACCCCGGCCAGGACCCCTCCCGCGTCTACTACGGCACCGACACCCGGGCATCGGGCCTGCTGTTGGGTTGCGCCCTGGCCTTCTGCTGGCGCCCCTTCGAAGATCCCCGACCGGTCAGCGCCCGCCAGCGGACGGTGATCGACGTCGTCACCGCCGTGGCCACCCTGGGCCTGCTCGTGGCCATCATCCGCGTCACCGAGCTGGCCGAGAAGACCTACCGGGGCGGCATCCTCGGCGTCTCCCTGCTCACCGTGGCCCTGTTGGCCACCGCCGTGCACCCCCAGGCCCGCCTGGCTCGCTGGCTGTTCGCGGGCCGTGTGGCCCAGGCCATCGGCCGGCGCTCCTACAGCCTCTACCTGTGGCACTGGCCCGTGTTCGTGCTGCTGCGCCCCCGCGTCGACATCGGTTGGTCCTCGGGCCCCACCCTGGTGCTGCGCCTGGTCCTGACCGCAGCGCTGGCCGAGCTGTCGTACCGCTACGTGGAGCAGCCCGTGCGCCGCGGCGTGCTGGGCACCATGGGCACCCGGGTGCGACGGGCCCTGCGCGACGCCGACCCCGAGCGTCGGCGTCAGTTGCTCACGGCCTGGGGCGGCCTGGGCGCCGTCTTCGTGGTCATGGTGGGCAGCGTGGTCGGCCTCATGGCCGTGGCCGACGAACCTCCGCCCCCTTTCGACGCCACCCCCCGCGTCGTCACCGTGGCCGCCATCACCCTCGCCCCCATCCCCGAGGTGACCACGACGGTGGCGCCGACCACGGCCGCCCCGCCGGCGACCGCGCCGGTGCGGTCCGTGCCCGACACCACCGCGACCACGGTCGCCGGCCAGGTCACCACCACGGTCGTGCCCACCACTGCGGCCCCGGTGACCACGGTCCCGCTCCCCCCGGCCACCGCGGTGGCCCCGGCGGGCACGGTGGCCTACGCCCTGGGCGACTCGGTCATGCTCAGCGCGGGCGACGCCCTCGAGGCCGCCATCCCCGGCATCGCCATCGACGCCCGGGTGGCCCGACAGGTCGACGAGGGCATCGAGACCCTGCGGGCGTGGAAGGCCGCAGGGGGCACGGCCAACGCCATCATCGTCCACCTGGGCAACAACGGGACCCTCTTCGGCGACGACGTCGACACCATCATGGGCATCGTCGGGCCCAACACCAGGGTCGTCTTCCTCAACGTGCGGGTGCCCCGCAAGTGGGAGGAGGACGTGAACTGGGCCTTGGGCGAGGTCGTGCCCCGCTACGCCAACGCCCGCCTGGTGGACTGGCGCGCCCTGTCCGACAGCTGCCCCCCCGACAGCTTCAACGAGGACGAGGTCCACCTGCGGGCCGAAGGCGCCCCCTGCTACGCCAACCTGATCGCCGCCGCCCTGGGGTGATGCGCTCAGCCCTCGAGGTCAGCCCTTGAGGATGGAGCGGGCCAGGGACCAGCGGTGCACCTCGGAGGGGCCGTCGTAGATGCGGAAGGCCCGGATGTCCTCGTAGGTGCGGCGCACGGCGGTGCGGCTGGTGATGCCCATGCCCCCGAGCACCTGAAGGGACCGGTCCACCACCCGGCCCAGGGCTTCGGAGCAGTGCAGCTTGGCCAGGGAGGACTCGATGCGGGCGTCGCCGCCCTGGTCCAGCACCCAGGCGCACTGCCAGATGGCCAGGCGGCACAGGTGCATGTCCACCAGGTTGTCGGCCAGCTGGAAGCCGATGCCCTCGTGCTCGCCGATGGGCTTGCCGAAGGCGTGGCGGGTCTTGGCGTAGGCCACGGCCTCGTCGTTGCAGCGCCGGGCCGCGCCCAGCCAGCGCATGCAGTGCGTGAGCCGGGCCGGGGCCAGGCGCACCTGGGCGTTGCGGAAGCCCTGGCCCACGTTGCCCAGCACCTGGTCACGGTGTACGTAGAGGTCCTGGAAGTCGACGACGGAGTGGCCCATGGTCAGGTTGGAGTCCATGGTGTCGAGCAGTTCGCCCACCACCACGCCGGGGTTGTCGGCGTCGGCCATGAAGATGGTGGCGCCAAGGTCGGCACCGGCGGCGTCGAAGGTGCGGGCCATGATCATGAAGTAGGCCGCCCCCTCGGCCCCGCTGATCAGCCACTTGCGTCCGTTGACGACCCAGCCGTCGCTGGCCTCGCGGGCCTCGGTCTTCATCATCGAGGGATCCGAGCCCGCGCCGCCGTCGGGCTCGGTCATGGCGAAGGCCGAACGCACCTCGCCGGCGGCCAGGGGGCGCAGGTAGCGCTCCTTCTGGTCGGCGCTGGCCACCTTCTCCAGCAGGTGGCCGTTGCCCTCGTCGGGAGCGGCGATGGCCAGGGCCACGGGCCCCAGGGGGGAGTAGCCCGCCTCCTCGAACACGATGGCCTTGCCCACGTGGGACAGGCCCAGCCCACCCCACTCGGTGGGCAGGTGGGGCGACAGCAGTCCGGCCTCCCTGGCCAGGGCCACCACGTGGAGGCGCAGCTCGTCGGTGGGGCCGTGGTGGCTCTGCCGGGGGTCGTCCTCGAGGGGCATGATGACGTCGCGCACGAAGCTGGCCGTGCGCTCCTTCAACTCGGTCAGCTCGGGGGTCAGCGAGAAGTCGATCACCCGTCCGTGTCTAGCCGGGGACGGGTCCCTGCAACAGCTCCAGCACCCGGGCCAGCAGCACGTCGAGGGCAGCCTCGTTCATGCCCCCCTCGGGGATGGTGATGTCGGCGTAGCGCTTGGTGGGCTCGACGAACTGCAGGTGGGCGGCCCGCACGGTCAGCAGGTACTGGTCGATGACGCTGTCCAGCAGGGGCCAGTCGAAGGCGTCGGGGTGGTCGTAGTTGACCGCGGCGCGCTGGCCGAAGGACAGGTCGGGGAAGTCGCGGTAGTAGCCCGCACGGTAGCGATCGGTCAGCCGCCGGCCACCGTCCCCCGGTGGGGGACCCAGCCCAGCACCTCGTCGTAGTCGCGACCGGCTGTCGGGCGGGTGGTGGCCCGGGCCGTGGTGATGCGGTCGAGGCGGAACACCCGACCCCCCTGGCGGAGGAGGCACCAGGCCACCAGGTACCAGCCGTCGGTGCCGCCGTGGAAACCCACGGGCTCGACGTCTCGACGGGTGGGCGATCCGTTGCGGTCGACGTAGGTCAGCCTCACGACCCGGTCCTGTTGCACGGCGTCCTCCAGCACCGAGATGACCTGGGCCGAGCCCGTCGGCGCGTCGGGGGGCACCACCCGCACCCGGGTGCGCAGCTCGTCGAGGGCGACGCGGTGCTCGGGGGCCAGGGCGTCGCTGAGCTTGGCCACGGCACTGTCACAGGCCCGGCCGAAGGGCATGCCCCGCACCACGGTCGCGGCCAGGGCCAGGGCGGCCAGTTCGGCCGTGGTCAGGGTCAGCAGGGTGCGGGACCGTGGGTGTGCACGGTCACCCCGCCGTGGGGACCGTCGATGGGGTAGGCGGGCAGCCCGGCGTTGCGCAGGGCGGCCAGGTCGCGTTCCACCGTGCGCAGCTCGTCGCTGATGGCGTAGAGGCGTTCGAGGCGGTTCACCTCCGCCATCCTGCCACCGCCAGATCTGCGCCCGACCACCGACAGACCGCTGTCGCACCGGGGGGCCAGGGTGGTGCCCGGGCCGCCCCACGGAGGGGCGACCGCGACCCTTCCAGGAGGCTGCCATGTTCCTCGGTCTGCGCACGGTGATCTACCCCGCCCCCGACCTCGATGCCGCCAAGCGCTGGTACAGGGCTGAGGTCGCCGGGCCGGGTCAGCTGATGCGCCGGATGCGGTGGTTGCTGTTGTCGGCGATGAGCAGGGCGCCGGACTGGTCGATGTCCACCTCGATGACGCCACCTCCGGCCTGCAGGGCGGGGCCACCGTCACCGGAGTAGGCGGTGTTGCCCTTGAGGGCCACCGTGGTGACGACACCGGCGGGGGTGATCCGGCGCACCCGGGCACCTTGGGAGTCGGCGACGTACAGGTTCCCCGCCCCATCCACGGCCAGGCCGTTGGGCCCGTGGAAGGACGCCCCGGTACCGTTGCCGTCGACGCTGGCATGGCTCCCGCTGCCGGCGAAGGTGCTCAGGTAGCCGTTCGTGTCGATGCGGCGGATGATGTGGGCGTCGGCGCTGGACACGTAGATGGTGCCGTCGCTGGCCACGGCGATGTGCGCCGGCGTGTCCAGGCTGGCGCTGGTGGCGGTCCCGTCGGTGTTGGCCTTGTTGCCGTTGCCGGCGATGGTGACGATGGTGCCGTCGTGGTTGATGCGCCGGATCCGGTGGTTGAAGAAGTCGGCCAGCAGCAGCCGACCCTGGTTGTCGAGGGCCAGGCCCTCGGTCTCGTTGAGCACCGAGTTGATGGCCGGCCCGCCGTCGCCGCCGTAGCCCTTCTGGCCCGGCTGCCCGGCGATGCGGGTGATGGTGCCGTTGGTGTCGACCCTGCGGACCGTGTAGTTCCAGTGGTCCGAGATGTAGACGTTGCCGGCACCGTCGACGGCCAGGCCCACCGGGTTCTGGAGCTGGGCGTCGATCGCAGGTCCGCCATCACCGTGGGAGCCGCCGACGCCGGTGCCGGCGAAGTTGACGATGACGCCGTTGGGCAGGATCCGTCGGACCTGGTGGCTGAAGAAGTGAGAGACGTACACCGAGCCGTCGGGCCCCACGGCCATGTCCCGGGCCCAGAACATCCCGGCGTTGACCGCCGGACCGCCGTCCCCTTGGGTGTTGCTGGAGCCGTTCCCGGCGAAGAGGGAGATGGTCCCCGACGTCGGGCCCGGCGGTGTGGTGGTCGGGGGTGTGCCTGGCGCCGTGGTCGGTGGCGTGCCCGGCTGTGTGGTGGGGGACGACGGGCCCACGGGCACGCCGACGCTCGTCGTGTACGGCGCCGTGCCCGGGCTGATGCCCAGCTCGGCGCAGCCCACCGTGGGCAACATGGCCAGGCCCAACACCAGGAGGCGACGGGGCACGCGCCGCGTCGTCGTAGAGGAGATTCCGCCCAACTTCTCGCCGCCTTTGGGAGTCTGTAGGTCCGCCGGAGGGCAGTCTAGGCAACGGTGTCGCCCGGCCCCACCTGGGCGGATCCACCATGGCCTCGTAGCCGTACGATGTTCGCTTCGCGTGGCGGTGGCGGGGATTTGCGCGGTACCTGCAGGTTGACGCCCGCTAGGTGTCGTCCTGTCCGGTCCGGTGGTCGGGGGAGCGGCCGGGGGGCTCAGCCGACGCGGCGGACGCGGTGGTGGCCGTTGTCAGCCAGCAGGAGGCGGCCCTGCTGGTCGATGTCGACCTCGACGACGTAGCCACCGGCCTGCAGGGCCGGTCCGCCGTCCCCGGTGAAGTGGTGGTCCCCGTTCAGGGCCACGGTGGTGACCACACCAGCCGGGGTGATGCGCCGGACCCGGCGGTTGACGGAGTCGGCCACGTAGAGGTTGCCGGCCCCGTCGATGGCCAGGCCGTCGGGCCCGTTGAACTGGGCGGCGGTGCCGGTGCCGTCGGCGTAGCCCTCGACGTTGCTGCCGGCGAACGTGCTCAGGTTGCCGTTGGTGTCGATGCGTCGGATCTGATCGCCCCAGCCGCTCACCACGTAGATGGTGCCGTCGCTGTGCACGGCGATCTGCGCCGGCGTGTACAGGCCGGAGCTGGTGGCGGGGCCGGAGGTGTTGCCGGCGGTGCCGTTGCCGGCGATGGTGCTGATGGTGCCGTCGTGCTCGATGCGGCGGATGCGGTGGTTGGAGAAGTCGGCCAGCAGCAGCCGACCCTGGTTGTCGATGGCCAGGCCTTCGGTCTCGTTGAGCTTGGCGCTGGTGGCGGGGATGCCGTCGCCGTTGTAACCGGCTTCGCCCACCACCCCGGCGATGCGGGTGATGGTGCCGTCGGTGTCGACCTTGCGGACGGTGTGGTTGTAGTGGTCCGAGATGTAGACGTTGCCGTCCCCGTCGACGGCCAGGCCCACGGGGTGGTTGAGCTGGGCGTCCACGGCATCACCGCCGTCGCCCGCCGAGCCCTGGGTGCCGGTGCCGGCGAAGTTGACGATGGTGCCGTCGGGCAGGATGCGGCGCACGACGTGGGACAGGAAGTGCGACACGTAGATCGACCCGTCGGGCCCGACGGCCATCTCGCTGGCCCAGAACATGCCGGCGTCCACGGCGGGACCGCCGTCACCGTGCAGGGAGGTGGTGCCGTCCCCGGCGATGGTGGTGATGATCCCCGACGTGGGACCGGGTGGGGTCGTGGTCGGGGGCGTCGTCGTGGGGGGTGTCGTCGTCGTGGTGGTCGTGGGCGGGACCGACGTCGTGGTGGTCGGAGCGACCGTCGTCGTGGTCGAGCCGACGGTGGTGCTGGTGGTGGACGTCGTCGTGGTCGGTGGCGCCGTCGTCGGCGGCGCCCCGGTGGTGGGGCGGCCCACCGACGTGGTGTAGGGGGCGGTGCCGGGGACGATGTCGAGCTCGGCGCACGCCATCGAGGGCACCAGGGCCAGGCCGAGCACGAGGAGGCGGCGCGGCACGCGCGCCAACGTCGAAGAGCTGCTCACCGCCACGTTCACATCACCTCAGGAGAATTCGTACGCCCGCCGAGGTGCAGTGTAGGTAGGGCCTCAGTCGACTTCGGCGCCCTCGGAGTCCACTTCCCCCATCGGGGCGAGGCCCCGCAGGCCGGCCCAGGCCAGGTTGCCCACCAGGGCGGCGAGCACGTCGGGAGCGGGCTCGAGGCCGTTGGCGATCCAGTGGCGGCCGGTGCCTTCGGCCATGCCCACGATGGCGAAGGCCAGCAGCTCACGCTGGGCCTGGGCCAGCCCGGCCACGAACAGCAGGGCGGCCACCGACTGGGCGATGGACCGTTCGACCTCGACGGCGAAGGCGGCGAACTCCTCGTCGCGTCGGGTGCCGCTCCCGAACAGCAGGCTGAAGGCGTCCTGCTCCTCGGCCGCGAAGTGGAAGAAGGCGTCGAGGCCCCGCTCGACCTGCTCCCGAGGCCCGGGGGCGTCGGTGGTGGCCTTCTCTATGGACTGGCGCAGCCGCAGGCCCACCTCGCCCAGGGCCTCGAGGTAGAGGGCCCGCTTGGACGTGAAGTGCTGGTAGAGCACGGGCTTGGTGACGCCGGCACCCTCGGCCACCTCGGCCATGGACGTCGAGTGGAAGCCACGTTGGGAGAACACGCCGATGGCCACATCGAGCAGCTGGCGCCGGCGGATCGCGGCGGGCATGCGTGGAGCCACGGGACCTCCGGACAGGGGCAGGCCCGAACGGCCGCTCTCGGCTGGTGATGCTACCCGGCGACCACCGTCCCCTTCGGAGCCGTTTCCGCGTCGGCTCAGTGGCGCGACGGTGGCCGCTCGCCCCGCTTCTCGGCCTCGTCGCGCTCGGCGGCCTTGACCCCGTAGCCGAACACCATGGCCGGGGGCAGCACGATGCAGGCGATGATCAGGGCCACGAACACCGCCGTGGCCAGCCCGCCGGGGAACCCGGTCAGGAAGCCGATGACGAAGAGCACGACGGCCACCATCAGGGCCAGGTAGCCGGTGCGCTGGCCCAGCTGCACCCACCGGGCGTACTGGGCCCGGCGGGCCAGCACCGGGTCGACGGGAGCGGGGGGGTCGGCGGGAGCGCGGGGGTCGGTGGGATCGGTGGGATCGGTGGGATCGGTGGGCGTGCTCACGGTGCGCGCCGGGAGCCGGCGTCCGAGGAGACGAGGGCCTCGGTCGCGTCGGTCGGATCGCCGGCCACGTCGTCGCCGTCGGCATCGCCGGCCACGTCGTCGCCGTCGGCATCGCCGGGCCGACGGCGCCGGGCCGGGCGGCGGGCGGTCACGTTGAAGGCCACGTCGCCCAGGCCGACGAGGGCCAGCAGCTCACCGAAGCTGGTGACGTGACGGGTGAGGGGCACGGGCAGCACGTCGCCGAGGATGACGAGTCGGTCCCGGTCCTGCTCGATGTGGCGTTCGCCGGGAAGCGCCGGTCCCGAGGCCAGCAGGTCGTAGCGGCCGGCCGTGGCCAGGGCATCGCGGGACACGGGGGTACCACCGTCGAGGGAGACGACCAGGGCGCACAGGGCCAGGCCCAGGGCAACAAGAGAGCTGCCCCTCCAGTTGAGGTTGAGGACGGCGGCGGCCAGCAGGAGGGCGTAGGACGCCATGAGCACGGCCACCCCCGCAGGCAGGTCGATCACCTCGACGACGGCTCGCAGGGCAAGGCCGGCGGGGATCAGGCCCCACCAGCGCACCCGGCCGGGGCGACGGCCGCGACCCGAGGACACCAGACCGAGGGCCGCTCCGGTGGCCACGGCCACCACGGCCCACACCAAGGTCCCGTAGGCAGGCACGTCGCAGGACGCTAGCGGGTGGACCTCCCCCCACCGGGGGACCGCAGCGTCGGAGACCCGGGTGTGCCCGACGGGGGGGTGGGCGGGGGCTGGTACTGTGCCCCGGTCATCGTGCCGGGCGATGCGCGCCCGTGGGCGCCGGGAACAGGGAGTGCATGTGGCCGAGGTTCGGGCAGAGATCGCCGCCAACGTGTGGCAGGTGCAGACGAAGGTGGGCGACACCGTTGCCGAGGGCGACGAGCTGATCATCCTCGAGTCCATGAAGATGGAGATCCCGGTCTCCGCCCCCAGCGCCGGCACGGTCACCGAGGTCCGGGTCAAGCCCGAGGACCAGGTCCAGGAAGGCGACGTCCTCGTCGTCCTGAGCTGAGCAGTACTGAGCAGGACCGGGGTGCCGTGCTGATCCGGGCGGCGCGGCTCGACGACCTCGACGGTCTCGCCGCGCTGGCCCTGCGGTCCAAGGGTCACTGGGGCTACGACGCCACCTTCCTCGAGGCATGCCGGGCCGAGCTCACCCTGGCGCCGGCCGACCTCGAGGACCGTGACGTGCGGGTGGCCGAGGTCGGTGGTCGGATGGCCGGCTTCGCCGCCGTGCGGGTCGAAGGGGCGGCGGCCGAGCTGACCGACCTCTTCGTGGACACCACCGACATCGCCACCGGCGTGGGCCGTGCCCTGTGGGATGACGCCGTGGCGCGGGCCCGGGCGAGCGGTGCCGTCAGCCTGCGCATCGAGGCCGACCCCCATGCCGAGGACTGGTACCGGCGTCGGGGTGCCATGCCGGTGGGCCGGGTGGCGTCGGGTTCCATCGCCGGGCGATGGCTGCCGGTGCTCGAGCTCGTCCTGAGCGGCTGAGCGGCTGAGCGGCTGAGCGACTGAGCGACTGAGCGACTGAGCGATTGAGCGATCGAGGGGACCGTCAGCGCCTGCTGCCCCACAGGGGCCCCACCAGGGGGTTGAGCTCACCGTCGTAGAGGGAGCACAGGACGGCGCGGTCGCCCTGGGTCCACGACGAGGCCACTGGTCGCAGCGCGGCCACCCGCAGGGTGGAGACGGCGTAGTCGGTGCCCACGTAGGTGGCGAAGTCGGCCAGGCACGTGGCGTAGGCGTCGCGGCGCACGGCCTGCTCGCCGGGGAACGGCGCGCCCGCGGGATGGGGCAGGTCGAAGCGGGCGAAGACCTCGGCGTCGTGGGGGGTGTCGCAGGAGGCCTGCTCCATGCGGTGGGTGGCACCGTCGCCGGGGTCGACGACCTCGTTGAAGCACTCCCCGGCCACCAGGGGTTCGAAGGCGGGCTGGCCATCACCCGGGGGCCCGATGCGGTCGTCACGGCCGCCGCCGCCCGCCCCGGTGGCCGTCGGTGCCACCCCCGCCACCGTGGTCGGGGGCGCGGTCGTCTGCGTCGCCGCCACCGTCGTCGAGGTGGCGTCGGCGTCGGTGCTGCTGGGTGCGCCGGCACAGCCGGCCACGAGCAGGGCCACCGAGAGCACGGTGACCCACGTGGACCGGCGAGGGCACCCTCGTCGGTGACCTGGCTCGGGGATGGCCCGAGCGTACCCCGGAGCCCGGTCCGCGGGCGTCAGGGCGTCCGGCGGACCGGTCAGTAGGCCGGCAGTAGCCGGTCGACGTTCTCGAAGCAGAAGTAGAGGACCACGAAGAACACCGGGCTGGCGGCCAGGTACACGACGCCCTTGCGGATCCACGGCCGTCGCTCGGCGGTCCGGGACCAGCGGCGGGCGATGAACCAGGCCAGGGCGCAGACCAGGGCGGTCAGGGCGGCCCAGGCCGCGGCCGCGGGCCAGGCCGAGCTGTCACCGGCCAGGCCCTGGTCCAGGTCCAGGGAGCTCTCGTCGCCACCGATGGTGGACGGATCTTCGTCCCCCGCCGCGGCGGGGGTGGTCGTCACCTCGGTGCTCGTCGACCCCTCGGTGGTGCTGGGGGCGGCGGCCGTGGTGGTGGCGGGCAGACCGTCGGGGGTGGTCACCACCGTGGGCACCTGCACCGACGTGGGCTCGCTGGGCAGGGCTCCGAAGGGCTGGCCCACCAGGGTGGCGTTGACCACCAGGCGTTGGGCCGCGCTGTACTTGGGGTGGCACGAGGTCAGCGTCAGGCGGTTGTCGCCGAAGTCGTCGAGCACCTCGACCTGGTCGGGCGAGACCACGTAGGGCTCGGCGGACACGGTGTAGGTGGCCGTGCCCAGCACCGTGGTGACGGTGATCTGGTCACCGGGAGCCAGCTGGTCGATCTGGTTGAAGGGCGCCCCGTACGTGGTGCGGTGCCCGGCGATGGCGGCGTTGCCGGCCTGGCCGGGCAGCGGGCTCTCGTCGTAGTGGCCCGGGCCCTTCTGCAGGTCCTCGACACTCACCCCCTGGACCACGACCTTCTCCAGGCCGATCTTGGGGATGCGGATGAAGGCCACCGGCTCCCCCTCCTGGGGGGTGAGCAGGTTGACCAGCTCGGTGGGCAGGGGAGCGATGGTGGTGGGCGGCGTCGAGCTCGACGGGTTGCGCAGGGCGTCGAGGACGGCGGGGTCGAGGGCGTCGACCTGCTCGAGACGTTCGGTGAACGTGTCCTGGGCCTTGTCCTGGGAGCGGGCCTCCTGCAGGCCCGTGCCCCACAACTGGTAGACGACGAACAGCAGGAGCAGGGCCCCGCACGCCATGAGCGTTCGACCCAACACCGTCAGCACCGTGGCCGTGCGATGCACGATGGGCCTGGTGGCGGGGGGTGGGGGGGCTGGTTGGGTGGTCGGCTCGTCGAGTTGGGTCACGTTGGCCTCGGCATCGAGGGTACCGGCGCCTACGGCGATCGAGTCCGCGCCCCGGCTCGAGCCCCCTGTCCGGGGCCCCTGACCGGAGCCGTCGGGGAGGGTGCGATAACGTCGGCCCCGTTCCCATGGACCCCGTGATCGCACTACGTGGCGTGGTCTCGGTCCTCGGCCGATTCCCCGTCCTGGCCGGCATCGACCTCGACGTGGGGCGCTCCGAGGTCGTGCTGCTGTCGGGCGCCAACGGTGCGGGCAAGACGTCGCTGTTGCGCCTGTGCGCCGGCCTGCTGGCCCCGGTGTCGGGCCAGGCCACCGTGCTCGGCCACGTGCTCCCCGCCGGCCGTCGCGACCTGCGTCGCCGGGTCGGCTACCTGGGTCACGCCAACGCCCTCTACGACGACCTCACCGTCACCGAGAACGTGCGCTTCTGGGCCCGGGCCGCGGGGGCGACGGTGGCGGATGCCGATGCCGCCCTCGACCGCCTGGCCGTGCCCACCCGCCTGCGCCACGTCGAAGCCGGGCACCTGTCCGCCGGGCAGCGTCGCCGGGCCGGCCTGGCCGCCCTGGCTGCCCGCCGACCAGAGCTGTGGCTGCTCGACGAGCCCCACGCCGGCCTCGACGCCACCGCCCGCGACGACCTCGACACCCTCGTGCTCGAGGCGGCGGCGGCCGGGGCGACCGTGGTGCTGGCCAGCCACGAGCTCGATCGGGCCCGCCGTCTGGTCGGGCGCACCGTCTCCCTGGCCGGGGGCACCGTCGTCGCCGACGACCGTGTGCAACCCGACGCCCCCCTGTCCAGCACGACCTCGGGCGATGCGGCCGTGGCGGTGCCCGGTGTGGCGTGAGGCGGCCCTGGTGGCCGGCAAGGACCTGCGGGTCGAGTGGCGGTCCCGGGTGGTGCTCAACCAGGTCGTCCCCTTCTCGGTGGTCGTGCTGCTGCTGTTCGGCTTCGCCCTCGACCCCGACCGTGGCTTCCTGCGCCAGGCCGCTCCCGGGCTCTACTGGATCGCCGTGCTGCTGTCGGCCATGGTCGTGGTGCAGCGCTCCTTCGCCGTGGAGACGGCCGATGGGGGCCGCGACGCCCTGCGGGCCACCGGCCTCGACCCTGCCGCCCTGTTCCTGGGCAAGGCCGCAGCCACGGCCGCCGTGCTCGTGGCTCTCGAGATCGTGCTCGCCGTGGGCGTGAGCCTGCTCTACGGGGTCGACCTGACCCGGGGTCTGCCCCTGCTGGTGGTGTCGGGCCTGCTCGCGACCATCGGCCTGGTGGCGCCGGGTATGATCTATGGCGCTCTGGCCTCGGGCTTGCGGGTTCGCGAGACGTTGCTCCCCTTGCTTTTCCTTCCCGCCGTCGCACCGGTCATGATCGGGGCCACGAGGGCGTTCGAAGCCGCCCTCCGCCAGCCTCCGTCGATGGGCGAGGGTTGGCGGTGGTGCGGGCTCCTGGGGGTCTTCGCCGCGATCTACACCGCCCTGGGCCTGCTGATCTTCGAGCCGTTGCTGGAGGACTCGTGACCACCAACTCGCCCTCCCCTCCCGGCGAGGCCACCGTGGACCCGCGCCCGGCGCCGGGTCACACCGGGTCGCGCTTCACCCGGGTGCTCGGGGGCATCGTCATCGCCGGGCTGGCCGTCCAGTTGCTGTTGGCCCTGGTCATCAGCCCCCGCGACGTGGTGCAGGGTGACCTGACCCGCATCATGTACGTGCACGTGCCCTCGGCCATCGCCGCCTACCTGGCCTTCGGCGTCACCGCCCTGGGCAGTGCCGTCTACCTGTGGAAGCGCTCCCAGTTCTGGGACCTGGCCGCGGCGGCCTCGGCCGAGATCGGTGTGCTCTTCACGGCCATGACCCTGATCACCGGGTCGCTGTGGGGCCGGTCCACGTGGGGGACCTACTGGGTCTGGGATGCCCGGCTGACCTCGACGGCCCTGTTGCTGATCCTCTTCATCGGCTACCTGGCCGTGCGCAACATCCCCGCCGAGCGCCACGTGCGCTCGCGCCGGGCGGCCATCGCCGGCCTGGTGGCCTTCGTGGACGTGCCCATCGTCCACTACTCGGTGGACTGGTGGCGCAGCCTGCACCAGCCGGCCACGCTGACCAAGCTCGACCCCGAGATCGACGGCCTGATGCTGTTCACCCTGGTGTTCAGCATCGTCGTGTTCCAGGCGCTCTTCCTGTGGTTGGCCGTGCACCGCTTCCGGGCCGAGTACCTGGCCGAGCAGCTCGACGCCGAGGGCCTCGAGGACGCCCTGGCCGAGCGCCGGGCCGAAGCCCACACCCCCGCCGCCCCGACGGCCCCAACTCCCTCGGCGCCGGTCGCCCCCCGCAGTGACGAGGATGCCGTGCCCGTGGTCAGCGCCGCGCCGGGCGAGGGGAGCCGGTCGTGAACGACGTCTGGTTCATCGTCGCCGCCTACGCCGTCACCGGCACCGCCCTGGCCGTGTACACGGCCCGCCTGCTGCTCAAGGGACGCCAGCTGTCGCGCCAGGTGCCGGCCGGGAGACGCCGGTGGCTGTGAGCACCGGGGGCCTGGCCGGTCCCGTCCTCCCGGTCGAGGGTGACGCTCCCCTCGACCTCACCCCCCGTACACCGGGGCCGCTGACCCGCCGCAGCCGACCCACCCGGGCCCGCACGGTGCGCACCGTGGCCCTGGTGGCCCTGGTCATCGGTGCCTTGGCCTTCGTGCTGGTCAGAGGCCTGGGCGACGCCACCTTGTTCTTCTACAACGTGGACGAGGCGGTGGCCAAGAGGCCCGACCTCGCGGAGCGCCGCTTCCGCCTCCAGGGCAACGTGGTCGACGGCACCGTCAGTCGCACCGCGGCGGGGGTCGACTTCGAGCTCACCTACAACGGGGTCATCGCCCAGGTCCGCCATGAGGGCGACCTGCCCCAGCTCTTCGAGCCCGGCATCCCCGTGGTGCTGGAGGGGGCGTGGAAGCGCGACCGCTTCGAGTCGGACCGCATGCTGGTGAAGCACTCCGAGGTCTACGTGGCCGAGTACCCCGACCGCGTCGACGACCAGGTCGACCCCGGGGCCATCACGACCACGGTCGCGCCGTGAGCGGGGGTGTGGGGTGAACCGGGTCCTGGGCAACGCGGGGGTGGCGTTGGGTCTGGCTGCGTCGGTGTTGGGGTTCGTGACGGTGGTGGTGGCGTTGGTGCAGCGCCGTCACGATCGGATCCGCATCGCCCGTAGCTATGCGGCGCTGGTGCTGGGTGGCGCGGTGTTGGCGGTGGTGGCGATGCAGCGGGCGTTGATCACTCGTGATTTCACGTTGGCGTATGTTGCGGACAACGGGAGTTCGTTGACGCCGCCGTTGTTCAACGTGGCCACCATGTGGGCGGCGCTCGAGGGCTCGATCCTGCTGTGGGTGCTGGTGCTGGCGGGCTACCTGGCCATCACCGTGGTCAAGTTCCGCCACCGCCTTGACGATCGGCTGCTGGGCGTGGCCGTGGCCGTGCAGTTGGCGGTGTGCATCTTCTTCTTCGGCCTGCTCCTGGGGCCGGCCAACCCGTTCCGGTCGTTCTCGCCCCCCATCGGCTACGACGGGCCGGGGCCGAACCCGCTGCTGCAGAACCACCCGCTGATGGCCTTCCACCCGCCCATGCTCTACCTGGGCTACGTGGGCTTCACCGTGCCCTTCTCGTTCGCCATCGGCGCCCTGGTCACGGGTCGTGTCGGCGAGGGCTGGCTGGTGGCCACGAGGCGGTGGACCCTGATCGCCTGGGGGTTCCTGACCGTGGGCGTGATCGCGGGGGCGTGGTGGTCTTACGAGGTGTTGTGTTGGGCTGGGTACTGGGCGTGGGACCCGGTGGAGAACGCGTCGTTCCTGCCTTGGTTGACGGGTACGGCGTACCTGCACTCGGTGATGGTGCAGGAGCGGCGGGGCATGTTGCGGGTGTGGAACCTGTCCCTGTTGTGCGCGACGTTCTCGCTGACCATCCTGGGCACGTTCCTGACCCGCTCGGGGGTGATCGAGTCGGTCCACGCCTTCTCGTCGGGCTCGGTCGGCCCCCTGCTGCTGGGCTTCTTCGCCCTGGTGGTGGTGGTCACCGTGGGCCTCATCGGCTGGCGGGGTGACCTGTTGCGCAGCCCCGGTCGCATCGACTCGCCGCTGAGTCGCGAGGGTGCCTTCATGGTCAACAACCTGGCCTTCGCCGCCTTCGCCTTCGTCGTGCTGCTGGGCACGGTCTTCCCCCTGGTGCTCGAGGCGCTGAGCGACCGGCGGGTGTCGGTCGGCGGCCAGTACTTCGACCGCATGACCCTGCCCATCGCCGTGCTGCTGCTGTTCCTCATGGCCGTGGCCCCGGTGCTGCCCTGGCGCAAGGCGTCGGCCGAGACGCTGCGCACCCGCCTGCTCGTGCCCGCCTGGGTGGGGGCCGGCGCCCTGGTCGTGGCCGTGGCCATCGGCGCCCGGGGCTTCGCCCCCCTGGTGTGCTTCACCCTGGCCGGCTTTGCCGGCGGTTCCGCCCTGCGCCAGCTCGTGCTGGCCGGCCGACGCCAGGGCTGGCGGGGCCTGGTGGGGCGCACCAACGGCGGCATGGTCGTCCACCTGGGCGTGGTGCTGTTGGCCGTGGCCTACGCGGCGTCGGCCAGTTACTCCCACGATGCCGAGTTCACCCTGGCCCCGGGCGAGTCGGCCTCCCTGGGTGGGCACACCGTGACCTTCCTGGGCACGACGACGGAGGAGCGGCCCGAGAAGCAGGCCATCGTGGCCAGCATCCAGATCGACGGCGGCGACGTCTACCGGCCGTCGCTGAACCGCTTCCGCCAGGCCGGCCAGCTCATCGGCGAGCCCTCGGTGCGGCCCTCGGTCATCGACGACGTCTACCTGACCCTGCTCGACCCTCCCGACGAGACCGGGGCCGCCACCATCAGGGTCGTCATCGAGCCCCTGGTCAGCTGGTTGTGGGTCGGAGGCGCGGTCATGGCCTTCGGCACCCTGTTGGCCCTCTTCCCCGGCCAGCGCCGCCGTCGTCCCACCGACGCCGTGTCCGCCCCCGTGCCCCGGCCCGTGCTGGCCGAACCCGACGTGAGCCCAGCGCGCCCCGAACCGGTGGAGGTGTCGTGACCGTCGACAGCACCTCGACCGTGGCCGATCCCCCGCCGCCGCCCGGACCCCCGGCTGCCCCCCCTCGGGCCGCTCCCTCCCACGCGGCGCGCTGGAGCGCCATCGCCGTGGGCGTGGTGCTGGTGGGGCTGATGGCCGTGTTCGTGGCCGGCCTGGGCGGGGACAGCGACGGGCCCATCACCGCCAGTCCCCTCGACGGCAGGGCCGCCCCCGAGCTGGCGGGCACGGGCCTCGACGGCGGCACCGTGGACCTGACCCACTACCGGGGCAGCTGGGTGGTGGTGAACTTCTTCGCCACCTGGTGCCCGCCCTGCGTGCAGGAGCACCCCGAGCTGATCTCCTTCTCCTCCCGCCACCAGGCCGCCGGGGATGCCGTGCTCCTCAGCGTGGTGTTCAACGACGAGACGGCCAACGTGGCCTCGTTCTTCGCCGCCCAGGGCGGTACCTGGCCCGTGCTCGTCGACGACGACGGGTCCGCAGCCGTGGGATGGGCCGTGACCGGGGTGCCCGAGTCGGTGCTGGTGGCGCCCAACGGCATCGTGGTGGGCAAGATCAAGGGCGGGGTCACGGCCGACGCCCTCGACGGCATCATCAACGACCTCGAGCGACAGGCGGACGGAGGATGAGCCCGTCCACCACCGCGTCCACCGTGCCCGCTGCGCCGGTGTGGCGGGGGCGCAAGGCCCGGGCCGTGTCCTGGGCCCTCGTGGCCGTGGTCGTGGTCTCGGTGCTGGCCTTCGGCACCTTCGCCGGCCGTGGCGCCCAGTCGGCGGGGGAGCGGGCCCACGCGTTGGCCGAGGAGATCGCCTGCCCCCAGTGCGCGGGCGAGTCCGTGGCCCAGTCCCAGGCCCCCGCCGCGGTCAACATCTACGGCGAGATCGTGCGCCAGGTCGACGCCGGGCGCACCGATGACGAGATCCGCTCGTACCTGGCCAACCAGTTCGGCGAGGACATCCTGCTGCGACCCTCGGCCACCGGTCCCAGCGCCCTCATCTGGGTCATCCCCGTGGTGGCCGCCGTCATCGCCGCCGCCGCCCTGGGCGCCACCTTCCGGCGCTGGAACCGCACGGCCGAGGTCACCGCCACCGACGAGGACAAGGTGCTGGTCGAGTCCTACCTGGCCACCCGCCACGGCGAGGGCGACGGGCGATGAGCCCCGGCGACGGCGACGCCCCTACGGCCACCGGTGCGCTCGACCTCGACGAGGGTTCGGTCGAGTTCCTGGAGCGTTCGCTGGCCGACCTCGATGCCGAGCTGGCGGCGGGGGACCTGTCCCCGGCCGACCACGCCCGCCTACGTGACGGCTACACGGCCCGCCTGGCCCGGGCCCTGCGGGGTGAGGACACCGATCCCCTGCCCCCATCGGTGGGCCCGGCCCGGTCGTCCTGGCCCAAGCGTCTGCTGGGTGGGGGACTGGTGGCGCTGTTCGCCCTGGTGGCCGGCTTCGGCGTGGCCCGCATGTCGGGCACCCGCACGTCCCAGGACGGGCTCACGGGTGACATCCGCACCACCCAGCGCAACGAGCTGGCCCGGTGCCTGGAGCTGGCCACGGGCCCCGACGTGCTCGACGCCGTCAAGTGCTACGACGGCGTGTTGCAGAGCGACCCCGGCAGCGTCGAGGCCCTCACCTACCGGGGGTGGATCCTGGTGCGGACCAACGACGCCCGGCTGTTGCCCTCTGCGGCCCAGAACCTCGACCAGGCCGTGGCGCTCGATCCCGACTACCCCGATGCCCGGGCCTTCCGGGCCGTGATCCTGCTGCAGCTCGGCCAGCCCGCCGAGGCCCAGGCCGAGCTGGCCGCCTTCGATGCGCTCGACCCACCCCAGCTGATGAAGGACCTGGTCACCCAGTTCGGTCTGCGGGAGCAGATCGAGACCCAACTGGCCAACGGCTAGGCGCCCGGCCAGCCCTCGGGCACCATGGCGTCATGGGCTTCTTCGAGCGGAACCGGTCCGAGCTGGCCGAGCGGGGCATCGACACCGCCCGCCTGCCCCCGGGCCAGTACTTCACCGACCGCTTCCCCGTGCTCCACGTCGGCGACGTGCCCCGCTACGACCTGGCCACGTGGGACTTCGAGATCACGGGCCTGGTCAGCCGGCCCCTCCACCTGTCCTTCGACGAGCTGGCGGCGCTACCGGCCACCGAGGTGCTCACCGACATCCACTGCGTCACCAAGTGGTCCAAGTTCGACACGACGTGGCGCGGTGTCCGGGTACGTGACCTGCTGGAACTGGCTGGCGCCGAGCCCGGCGCCACCCACCTGGTGGCCCACGCCGAGTACGGCTACACGGCCAACCTGGACCTGGCCGACGCCACCGGTGACGACGCCCTGGTGGCCTACGCCTTCGACGGCGAGCCCCTCGAGCCCGAGCACGGCTTCCCCGCCCGGCTCTTCATCCCCCACCTGTACCTGTGGAAGTCGGTGAAGTGGCTACGGGGCCTGGAGCTGACGTCCGAGGACCGCCCCGGCTTCTGGGAGCGCAACGGCTACCACAACCACGGCGACCCCTGGACCGAGCAACGCTTCGTGGGTGACTGAGGGCCGCAGGCAGGGCGTGAGGAGCTGCAGGCCAGCGTGATCAGTTGGCGCCGACGCTGGTGGTGCAGGCGTCCGAACCGCTGAGACGGGACGACTCGAGCACGGGGCTGGAATCGCCGTAGAGGGCGCTCAACATGCCCTTGACCATGCCCCGGTCCACGGCGCAGAGCACGGGGTGGACCACGTCGGCACCGCCGAAGGGGCAGTGCTCAGCCACGATGCGCAACTGGTCGCGCTTGGAGTCGTCGACCCGGGCGTGGAAGCCGTGGGCGGTCATGGCGTCGGCCACCAGGTGCAGCGAGGCCCGGAACGAGCGCTGGCTCTCGCCCATGTCGCCCATGGCCGCGGCCATGGCCCGACCGTGCTCGGCCCCGACCTCCTCGGCCAGGGCCTCGGCCTGTTCGGTGGGCAGCAGGGCCAGGGCCCGGTACAGCAGTTGGAGCACGACCTCGTCGTGGCGCACGGGCAGGGGTGCGGACAGCTCGGCAGCCACGGCCCGGTAGCGCTTGGAGGGGCGACCGGCTCCGGCGCCCCGGGCCCGGTCGACCACGACCTCGACGTAACCGCCGCCGGCCAGCTTGTCGAGGTGGTGGCGGGCCACGTTCACGTGCAGGTGGAAGCGGGTGGCCACCTCGCCGGCGGTCACCCCGTCGGCGGATTCGTGGACCTGGAGGAACACGTCGCGGCGCGTGGGATCGCCGAAGGCCGACGAGATGGCGGTGACGGCGGATGCGAACTCGGTAGCGCTCAGCGCCGGTGTAGGGTTCCCGAACGCCGGCTGACCTGGGTCGCTGTTCACCCCTCGGCCCTCGTGACGGTTGCTCGACGGCTCGGCCACGGCGGCATTCTACCTATCGGCGTAGTGCAAATCCCCCCGGAGCACCCGATGCCCCTCCACCACGACGACGTCATCAACGCGCTCCGTCCTGTCGAGGACCCCGAGCTCCATCGCTCCATCGTCGACCTCGGCATGGTCAGCGACGTGCGCATCGAGCTGCCGCGGGTATCCGTGCAGGTCGCGCTGACCGTCGCCGGCTGCCCGTTGCGCAACGAGATCACCTCCCGGGTGACCGAGGCCGTCACCGCCCTGGCCGGCGTGGACGAGGTGAACGTCGACTTCACCGTCATGAACGACGCCCAGCGCGCCGCCGTGCGTGAGCTGGTGCACGGTGATCCCGGCGCCACCGCAGGCACCAACCCCACCCACGGCCACGCCGAGGGTCGGGTCATCCCCTTCGCCGACCCCTCCAACCGCACCCGGTGCCTGCTCATCGCCTCGGGCAAGGGCGGCGTGGGCAAGTCCTCGGTCACCACCAACCTGGCCGTGGCCCTGGCCCAGCGGGGCAAGAAGGTGGCCATCGTGGACGCCGACGTGTGGGGCTTCTCCATCCCCCGCATGCTGGGCGTGGACCGGCCCCCGGTCGTCATCGACCAGATGCTCATCCCGCCCGAGTCCCACGGCGTCCGTTGCATCTCCATGGGCTTCTTCGCCGGCGAGGACCAGCCCGTCATCTGGCGGGGCCCGATGCTGCACAAGGCGCTCGAGCAGTTCCTCACCGATGTGTTCTGGGACGATCCCGACTACCTGCTGGTCGACCTGCCTCCGGGCACCGGCGACATCGCCCTGTCCCTGGCCCAGTTCCTGCCCCGCAGCGAGATGGTCATCGTGACCACGCCGCAGCCCGCGGCCCAGCGGGTGGCCCAGCGGGCCGCGTTCATGGCCCAGAAGGTCAACCTGCAGCTCCTCGGCGTGATCGAGAACATGTCGTGGTTCACCGGGGACGACGGCAAGCGCTACGAGCTGTTCGGCGCCGGGGGTGGCCGCGAGCTGGCCGAGCGCCTCGAGGTCCCGTTCCTGGGTCAGGTGCCCCTGGTGTCGGACCTCCGCGAGGGCGGTGACGTGGGTCGACCTATCGTGGTGTCCGCTCCGGACAGCGAGGCGGCACGGTCCTTCACCCACCTGGCTGAACGACTGGACGTCGAGCTGCGACCGAAGCGGTTCTACAGTGCGGGCCTCAAGCTGCTCTGACCTGCCCCATCCCGCCCCACCTTCGACAGCCGGCGCCCTCGGGGCGAGCCGGCGAGGAGTGCCATGGACGTCCGCATCGGTGTGATCCAGACCGCCAAAGAGATCTCTGTCGAGATGGACTCGAGCGCCGACACCGAGGAGCTGCGCGCCCGGGTGGCCGACGCCATCACGGGCAAGGAAGCGGTGCTGTGGCTCATCGACCGCAACGGCCGGACCATCGCCGTGCCCAGCGAGCGCATCGCCTACGTCGAGATCGGTGCCAGTGACAGCGAGCGGCGGGTGGGCTTCGGCGCCTGAGCGCCGGCCCATGGCCACGCGCCGGCCTGCGGCCGAACCCCAGCCTGGGAGCACGACCCTGCCGGCGGTGGGCACCCTGCTCGACCGCAAGCTGGTGTTCGTGACCGGCAAGGGTGGGGTGGGCAAGACCTCGGTGGCGGCGGCGCTGGCGCAGCTGGCCGCGTCCCAGGGTCGGCGCACCCTGGCCTGCGAGGTCGATGCCAAGGGCGACCTCGCCGCCGCCATCGGTGCGCCCCGGAGCGGCTTCGAGGCCACGGCCGCAGGCCGGGACCTGTGGCTCATGGCCATGGACACCGAGGCGTCGTTGCGGGAGTACCTCAAGCTCAACCTGCACGTCCCCGTGGTCACCCGGTTGGGCCCCCTGGCCCGCACCTTCGACTTCGTGGCCGACGCCGCGCCGGGGGTGAAGGAGATCCTGTCGGTGGGCAAGCTGGCCTGGGAGGTGCGCCAGCGCCACTACGACCTGGTGGTAGCGGACGCCCCCGCCTCGGGCCACGTGATCGCCCACCTGGCCGCCCCCGAGGTCATCAAGGAGCTGGTCCACGTGGGCCCCATCCGGGGGCAGACCGAGTGGATGCTCGACATCCTCTCCGACCCGGTGCGCACCGGGGTGGTCATCGTCACCACCCCCGAGGAGCTCCCGGTCACCGAGACCATCGAGCTGGCCGCCGACGTCGCCAACCGCACCCCCGCCCACCTGGCCGCGGTGGTGGCCAACCGGGTCCTGCCCGAGCTCTTCAACCGTCGGGAGGAAGAGCTGTTCGACCAGCTCGGAGATCCCGGGGTCACCGCCGCGCTGGCCGCGGTGACCGGTGAGGGCACCGACGCCGTCCTCGGAGCGGCCCGCCTCATCGTCGGGCTGCGCCGTCGGGCGGCGTCGCAGTTGGCCGAGCTGCGTGAGGCCCTGCCCGGCACCCCCGTGCTCTACCTACCCGAGCAGTTCGGCCGCCTCGACGGTCCCGCGCTGACCGCGACCCTGGCCGGTTTCCTGGCCGACGAGCTCGGCTGATGGCCGCCGACGGCGCGGGAGCCGCCGTCCCCCGGGGCCCCGACACCACGCTGGCCGCCCTCCTCGACGGGCACCGCCTGGTGGTGACGTGCGGCGCCGGTGGGGTGGGCAAGACCACGGTGGCCGCGGCCGTGGGGGCCGCCGCCGCACGCCGCACCCCCCGGCGGGTGCTGGTGTTGACCGTCGACCCCGCCCGCCGCCTTGCCAGCGCCCTGGGCATGGAACGGCTGGGCAACGTCGAGGTGCGGGTGCCCCCGGCCCGCTTCTCCGCCCTGGGTGACGACGCCGAGGGGGAGCTGTGGGTGGCCATGCTGGACACCAAGCAGTCGTGGGACGACCTCGTCGCCCGCCACGCCCCCGACGCCCGCACCCGCGACGCCATCCTCGCCAACCCCCTCTACCGCAACATCACCGCCCGCTTCGCCACCTCCCACGACTACATCGCCGCCGAGCGCCTCCACGAGATCGACGTCGACGGTCGCTTCGACCTGGTGGTGGTGGACACGCCGCCCAGCCGCAACGCCGTCGACTTCCTCGATGCCCCCGCCCGCATGGCCGAGTTCTTCTCCAGCCGGTTGCTGCGCTGGCTCATCGCCCCCTACCGGTCCCGTCTGGTCACCGCGGCGTCGCGTCCCTTCCTGGCCGTGGCCGACCGGCTGCTGGGCGCCCAGTTCCTGGCCGACATCGCCGAGTTCTTCATCCTCTTCCGCACCATGTACGACGGCTTCGTCGAGCGCTCGGTGGCCGTCGAGCGCACCCTGCGCGACCCGGGCACCACGTTCCTGGTGGTCACGACGCTGGAACCGGCTCCGGCCCGCGAGGCCGAGCAGTTCTGCGGCGAGCTGCGGCGCCGGGGCCTGGCCCTGGGCGGTCTGGTGCTCAACCGCACCCTGCCCGAGGCGTTGGCCACGGGTGCGGCCGCGGCGTCGGCCCGGGCCCTGCGGGAGGGGTCCTCGGCCCTGGGGGCCACGCTGGCCGGCGACCTGGGAGCGTCGGCCCGCGACGTGGCCCGGGTCCTCGACGAGGTGGCCGACGGTTACGACAACCTGGCGGCCACCGCCGCCGAGCAGGAGGGGAGGGCCACCTCCCTGGCCCGCACCGGCGCACCCACGGTCGTGCGGGTGCCACTGGTGGACCGCGACCTGGCCGAGCTGGGCGGGCTGCTGGCCCTGGGCGACCTCCTCGGGGCCTGACCCCGGCCCCGGGCACGGGGCCGGACGGGGGTTAACCTGTCGCTCGGATGTCGACCCTGGCCGAGCTCGCCCGCGCCCGCACCGGGCTGAGCCAGGCCGAGGTGACCCACCTGCAGCGCCTGGTGGCCTCGTGGAACCTCGTGGCCGACCTGTGCTTCGCCGACCTGCTGCTCTACGTGCCCGAGTCCCTGGTGCACGTCGCCGCCGGGGGGACACGGGGCGCAGGCGGTGCCGTGGCCGCCGAGGCCGCCGACCGGCGCTACGTCGTGGTCGGCCAGGTGCGCCCGTCGACCAGCCAGACCCTGTACCCCACCGACCTGCTGGGCGGGGACGTGGCCGCCTCGGAACGGCCGGTCACCCACCGGGCGTACCGCAGCGGGGAGATCGTGGCCGGAGACTCCCACCGCCCCGGGCTGGCCGAAGCCGTGCTCGTCCTGGCCATCCCCGTGCGCTTCGGCGGCCGGGTGGTGGCCGTGGTGTCCCGGGAGTGGGCCCCTTCGGTGGGTCGCCACCACGGTGAGCTGGAGAACGCCTACCTGTCGGTGTTCGACCGCTTCGCCCGCATGATCACCCTGGGCGAGTTCCCCTTCCCCGAGACGGCGTCGGTGCACGAGGACCGCCCCCGCGTCGGCGACGGCGCCCTGCTCTTCGACGAGGCCGGTCGGGTGCGCTACTGCTCGCCCAACGCCAGCTCCGCCCTGCACCGCCTGGGCGTGGTGGCCGACGTGAACGGTCGCACCCTGACCGAGCTGGGCCTCGACGACGGCGCCCTGCGCGAGGCCAACCAGATCCGCAGCCCGGCCATGGTCGAGCTGGCCGATCCCACCAGTGCGGCGGCGGTGCAGGCCTACTGCGTGCCCCTGCTCGAGCGTCGCCGGGTGGTCGGCGACCTGGTGCTGCTGCGCGACGTGTCCGCCCTGCGGCGGCTCGATCGTCTGCTGGTCACCAAGGACGCCCACATCCGTGAGATCCACCACCGGGTGAAGAACAACCTGCAGACCATCTCGTCGCTGCTGCGCATCCAGGCCCGGCGGGTCACCTCGCCCGAGGCGCGCGAGGCCATCGACGAGTCCGTGCGCCGCATCGGGTCCATCGCCGTGGTCCACGAGACCCTGTCGCGCGAGGCCAGCGACGACCTGCCCTTCGCCGAGGTGGCCCGTCCGCTCGTGCGCATGGTCGAGGAGAGCCTGGTCTCGCCGGACCGGCCCATCTACTTCCGCATCAGCGGCGATGCCCTCACCCTGCCCGCAGCCGTGGCCACGCCCCTGGCCCTGGTGCTGACCGAGCTGCTGCAGAACGCGGTCGACCACGCCTTCCCCGAGGGCCTGGACCAGGCCCGGGGCACGGTGGAGATCGAGCTCGCGTCCATGGACGACGGTGGCCTCAGGCTCGTCATCACCGACGATGGCGTCGGCCTACCCCCCGACTTCGCGCTGGAGCGCAGCCGGGGCTTGGGCCTGTCCATCGTGCGCACCCTGGTGCAGAGCGAGCTCGGCGGCAACATGTCGATGCGCAACCGCGAAGACGGGCCGGGCACGGTCGCTGAGCTGACCGTCCCGGCCCGAACCGAGGTCTGAGCGCCCCGCTAGCGGCTCACCCTCCTGATCAGGTACGCCGCGGATCGACCGCGGCGTGCCGTCAGGACGCGAGCTCTCGCTGACGGGCCAACCAGGCCTTGCGAAGCTTGCGTCGCTCGTCCTCGGAGGTGCCGCCCCAGATACCGGAATCCTGGTTGGTCATCAGGGCGAACTCGAGGCAATCGGATTGGACGATGCACGTGTCGCACACCGCCTTGGCTGACGCGATCTGCTCGAGAGCCGGACCGGTCGTCCCCACGGGGAAGAACAGATCCGGGTCCGTGTCTCGACACGCGGAAAGGCCACGCCAGTGGTCGTTCTCGGCGGCGAGCGACAGATTGCGGCTCGATGAAAGGGCCACAGAACCTCCCGGGGCGGAGCTTGGCGCGTCCGCGTCGGGTCGATGGGAAGGGGGGCAGCGGGGAACACTCGGACACCCGGATGAGGGTTCGCCGCGCAGGGCGTGCCGAGGGCCACATAAAAATACTGCCTGCGCGCAAGGTGGAGCAAGGGTCCGGACCGCGTTTTTTCGCTTTGCTTTCGCGTCGCGCTGTCACGGGGCCGTCACGAGATGCCCTGTTGGGGGGTTGCGCCGCTGCTGGCGGCTCGATCCTCCCCGATATTGCACCCAACGTGGTCGACCGAGCGATTTGTGCGTTCCTGTACGTTCCCTGTCCTGTGCTGCGATCATCGCGCCCTGTCCGCATCGGCGTCACAGGGGTTTCGATGCGGAGCCGAAATCGAGTGCGGCACCGCAGGGGTTTGACCGGGGCTCGTGCGGACACGCACAATCGGTCCATGCATGTCGTCGTCTGCGTCAAGCAGATCCCCGACCCGGCCGAGCCGGGCCAGCTCGATCCCGGGACGAAGACGCTCAAGCGGAGCGGGAAGCTCATCCTGGACGAGTCCGATTCCTACGGCGTCGAGATGGCCCTCCAGCTCGTCGACGCCGCCGGAGGTGGAGAGGTCAGCCTGGTCTCCATGGCCCCGGGGAGTGAGACCTCAGGCCTGCGCACCGCCCTGGCCATGGGTGCCGCCGGCGCCATCCTGGTGTCGGATCCCGGCCTCCAGGGGACCAGTGCCCTGGGTACGGCCAAGGTGCTGGCCAAGGCCATCGGCCGCAAGAACCCCGACCTGATCCTGACGGCGACCGAGTCAAGCGACGGCTACACCGGCACGGTGCCCGTGCAGTTGGCCGAGCTGCTGGGCCTGCCCTCGGTGAGCTTCGCCAAGTCGGTCGAGATCACCGACGGCGTGCTGCACATCAACCGCCAGACCGAGTCGGGCTTCGACGAGGTCACCTGCCCGCTCCCCGCCGTGGTCTCGGTGACCGCCGGCGTGGTCGAGCCCCGCTACCCCAGCTTCAAGGGGATCATGGCCGCCAAGGCCAAGCCCGTCGAAGAGCTGACCCTGGCCGACCTGGAGATCGACGCCGACGACGTCGGTTGGGCCGGTGGCGGCCAGGAGATCACCGACATCGTGGCCGCCGAGGCCCGTGAGGCCGGCGAGATCATCGAGGACGAAGGCGAGGCCCACCTCAAGGTCGTCTCCTTCCTCGAGAACCTCAAGGTCATCTGAGCCGGCTGCACCTAGGAAGGGATCGAGATGTCACTGGACAAGGTGTGGGTGTTCGCCGAGGCCTACGAAGGCAAGGTCAAGACCATCAGCCTCGAGCTGCTGGCCAAGGCCCGCGACATCGCGGACACGGTGGAGTGCTTCTACGGCGGTGACGGCGACGACATCGCCGCCGAGCTCGGGGCGCATGGGGCCACGACGGTGTGGTCCACGGGCGAGCTGGGCGACCAGCTGGCCGGCGTGCCCATCGCCGCCGCCGTGGCCGCCAAGATCGCAGAGGGCGACGGGCCCGACCTCATCCTGCTGGGCACGACCTACGACGGCCGTGACGTGGCCGGGCGCCTGTCGGCCAAGCTCGACGTGCCCGTGCTCACCAACGTGGTCGACGTCATCGCCGAGGACGCCGACGACATCAGCGGTGTCGAGCCCGTCTTCGGCGGCACCACCGACGTCACCACCAAGCTCACCTCCGACGGCCCCAAGATCGTGCTCGTGCGGCCCAAGTCGTTCGCGGCCGAGGCCGTGGGGTCCGACGACGCCGAGGTCGAGGAGCTCGAGGTGCCCGAACTGGGCGCCACCGGCGCCGCCACCGTGGTCGAGCGCCACGTCGAGGAGGCCACCGGCCCCAAGCTCGACGACGCCGCCATCGTCGTCTCCGGCGGCCGCGGCCTGGGCGACAAGGACAAGTACGCCATGGTCGAGCAGCTGGCCAAGCTGCTCAAGGCCGCTCCCGGTGCCTCCCGCGCCATCGTCGACGCCGGTTGGGTGCCCTACAGCTACCAGGTGGGCCAGACCGGCAAGGTGGTCAAGCCGACCATCTACATCGCCGTGGGCATCTCCGGTGCCACCCAGCACATGGTGGGCATGAAGGGCTCCAAGTACATCGTGGCCATCAACAAGGACAAGGAAGCGCCGATCTTCTCCATCGCCGACCTCGGCATCGTCGGCGACGTCCACAAGGTCCTCCCCAAGCTCATCGAGGCCCTTCAGAGCCGCTGATCAGGCCCCCGGGGGGGGAACGTCGGTCGTGCGGCTCATTGCGCAGAACTGACAAGGGCCAGGTCCGCCACGAGCGGGCCCGGCCCTCGTGGTCTCCGCGCCTACGGGGAGCCTTGGCCTTGGGGAGCCTCGCCCCTGCGAGAGTCGCCGGCCGGGGACCGATCCCGGGGGGGCGGAGCGCCCCCGGGGGAGCTAGGGGTCCGTGCGTCTGTCGTCGGCCATCGCCGCCCACGCCACCCCGGCGACGGGGTCGACGGCGGCGATGCGGAACGACCACGCCGATGGCGCCGCGTCGAGGTCCCAGGCGAACCACTCCAGGGCATCGACGGCGTCGCCGATGTCGTCGGGGTCCACCGGCCACTCGTCGGCCAGGCCGGAGAGCGAGGCCACGACCCACCAGGCGTTGAAACGACCGGCGGCCATGCCCCGGCGGCGCCCGTGGGCCCCACCGGACGCCGCCGTCCACGCCAGCAGCTCGAGGGCCCCGGCGGCGGTGATGCGGGCCACACGGACCGATTCGACCCCCAGGGCGGCGATGGCGTCGAGGTGGTCGCCCTCGACCATGGCCTCTTCGGCCCGACCGTTGGACTCCGTCGTCCACGGACGGGTCAGCTCGGCCAGGGCTTCGGTCGCCGTCAGGTCAGCAGTGGGGCGCCCGGACTCGGGCAGGACCCGCACCGGGTGCAGTTCGTGCACGGCCGGGGTGGGGAAGATGCCCCGCCACGGCTCGTAGGTGGCCAGGGGGTAGGTGCCCTCCCAGGGCTGGAGGCGGAGGGGAAGGTCGAACACCGAGGTGTCGATGCTGCGGTCCCCGCTCAGGTCCTCGCCCCGCAGCACCCGCTCGTAGGCCACCAGCGCCCGCAGCGGTCCCGCCGGCAGGTGGGGGGCCAGCTGGGCCCAGGTGTGCGACGACGCCGCCACCTCGGGCAAGGGGCCCAGGGCGAAGCGGCCGTCGGTCTCCATCACCGCCCGGGCCGCGGCGGGGGCGTCACCCTCCAGCGCCAGGCGGTACTCGGCGTTGACCGCGGCGGGCCAGAGCGGCTTGCCCTGGCGGGGCAGGCCCCGGCACAGGTCGCGCAGGTGGAACAGCTCGTCCCACGACCCCGTCCCGCTCAGCTCGTCGATCCGACGCAGCAGGCCGTCGAGGTCGCCGACCTCGACCATGGCGGCGGTGTGGCGGGTCTCCGCCGGTAGGTCTCCCGTGGGCATGTCGCCGTTGGGGATGTCGCCGTTGGGGATGTCGGACATGATCAGACCAGCGGCCAGGGGTAGCGGCGGCCCGAGCCGTCCTGGGGGAACCGGCCGCGGTCGACGAGGCGGTCCATGCGTTCGACGACGGCTTCGGCCTCCTCGGCGTCGAGCAGGGCGGTCAGCTCCGGTGGCAACCCTCGAGATTGCAGGGCGGACAGGTCGTCGAGCAGGTCGGTGGGGATGGGTTGGCCTCCGAAGTCCCAGATCACGGTGCGCAGCTTGTACTCCGCGGCGAAGCACAGGCCGTTGTCGATGGCCCAGATGGCGCCGTCCTGGCCCAACAGGCAGTGCCCGCTCTTGCGGTCGGTGTTGTTGGCCAGCACGTCGAAGGCGCAGATGGCCTGGAAGTCGTGGCGGTGGGCCTCCTCCTCCTGCAGCGTGAAGTAGTGCTGCTCGAAGTCGGCGTCCACGAAGAGTTGCAGCGACCCGGGGCCGAGGGGGCCGTCGCGCACCACCGTGGGTGGCACCACGTGCCATCCCAGGGCCACACCCAGCTCGTAGGCCGCGGCCTCGCGCTTGAACAACCCCGGGGGGAAGTCCCACAACGGCCGTTCCCCCCGCTCGGGCTTGTACACCGCCCGCACCGGCGTCGGCGGGTGGGCGCCCTCACCGGCGTCGTCGTCAGCCGGTCCGCCCTCGTCCGCGTCGCCGTCGGCGGCGTCCGACCCGTCGTCGTCGGGGCCGCACAGCTGGACGAGGAAGGTGCCGTTGGAGGCCCAGGGCATGCGCCCGAGGACCTCGAGGTCGTCCTCGCGCAGACGACGGAGGAGGTCGGGCTCGGGTGCCGGCCGGCGGGAGGGTGGGGCCACGGCAACCCTAGTGGGGCAGGTGCCCGTTCGTCTTGGGGCAGGCGTGCCCCGCGGCGTCCATGGGCCGCCCGCACAGGGGGCAGGCCGGACGGCCGCCGGTCATCAGGTCCTGGGCCCGTTCGGCGAAGGCCCGGGCCTGGTCGCGGCGCAGCACCCAGCGGGCGTTCTGGCCCTCGGGGGCGTCCTCGGGCACCGCCTCCTGGATGAGCAGCACGAGCCGGTCGAGGGTGGCGTCGTAGCCCAGGACCAGGGAACCGACCACGAAGGCGTCCTCGACGGGCTCGATGAGCTCGACGGGCACCGCCGTGCCCTCACCGCCCTCGGGAAGGTCGGAGAGGAGGCGCTCGAAGTACTCGCCCAGGGCGCCCACCTGCTGCTTCTCGCAGCGCAGGGACACCAGCTGGCTCGAGGCCCCGGCCTGGAGGTGGAAGACGCGGGCACCCGGGGGCCCGACGGCTCCCGCGGTGAAGTGGTCGCACTCGACGTCGAAGGGGGGGCTCATGTGGGGTGGCTCACGGGGTGGGGATCACGTTGCGATGGGGAGGCACGGTCAGGAGGGAACGAGCGCGCGTAGGTCGCCCGTGGAGTTGACGGCCAGGACGGCAGGGGCACCGTGGGCCGGGTACTGGATGGCGCTGATCGAGCACGGGGAGATGACGATGCGCTGGAAGAGGTCCAGGTGGGTGCCCACGGCGTAGGCCACGGCGGCCTTGATGGGATCGGCGTGGGACACGGCCACCACGGTCTCACCGGGGTGGCGGGCCACGATGGCGGCGATGGCCGAGCTGATGCGCAGCTGCATCTCGTTGAACGATTCGCCGTCGGGGAAGCGGAACGTCGACGGGCTCGACTGCACCTGCCGCCACTCGGGCAGCTTGAACAGCTCCTTGAGCTCGCGGCCCGTCCAGCCACCGAACTCACACTCCAGCAGGCCGGGCTCGATCTGGATCTCGAGGCCCAGGGCCTCGGCGATGGGGGCCGCCGTTTCCCGGGTGCGTTCGAGCGGTGACGCGTAGATGGCCGTCACCCGGTCGAGCTCGGTCAGGCGACGGGCCGCGGTGGCGGCCTGGTCACGGCCTTCGTCGGAGAGGGACAGCCCGGGGGCCCGTCCCGGCAGCACCGAACCGGTGGTCGGCGTCTTGCCGTGGCGCACCAGGAGCACCAGGGTGGGCTTGGGCCCCGCCTCGACGGCTGCGCCCTCGGCGTTCTCGGCCGGCTGCTGTTCGTCGTCCGTTGCCGGAGCCTGTTCATCCGCTGCCATCTGGGTCGCGACCCTAGCCCCTGCGTCCGGCCAGGCCGGAGCCGACGGCCCCCGGCCGCTAGCGTCCCTCCGTGGCCACCGGTCCCGTCATCCCGGCTGTCGTTCCGACGGACACCTCGGCGGTCGAGCGGTTGGCCGCTCTCGAGGCCAAGGTGATCACCTGCCGGCGCTGTCCCCGCCTGGTGGCGTGGCGCGAGGAGGTGGCCGTCGTGCGTCGGGCCGCCTTCCGGGACCAGGAGTACTGGGCCCGCCCTGTGCCCGGCTTCGGCGACCCCGCGGCCCGGATGCTCATCGTGGGTCTGGCCCCCGCCGCCCATGGCGCCAACCGCACTGGGCGCATGTTCACCGGTGACCGCTCCGGTGACTTCCTCTTCGCCGCCCTGCACCGCCGGGGCCTGGCCAACCAGCCCACCTCGGTGAGCAGGGACGACGGCCTGCAACTGCGCGACGTGTGGATCACCGCCCCGGTGCGGTGTGCCCCGCCGGCCAACAAGCCCACCCCGGCCGAGCGCGACGCGTGCCGCCCCTTCCTCGACGCCGAACTCGGTCTGTTGCCCAACTGGCGGGTGGTGGTGGCTCTGGGCGCCTTCGGCTTCGGCGTGGTGGCCGACCTGTTCGGGGCCCGCCCCAAGCCCCGCTTCGGCCACGGTGCCGTGGCCGCCCTGCCCGACGGGCACTGGCTCGTGGGCTCCTACCACGTCAGCCAGCAGAACACCTTCACCGGCCGGCTGACCCCCGACATGCTCGACGACGTCCTCGCCACCGCCCAGGACCTGGCCGGACGCTGACTTCCATCCGAGCCGCCAGACCAGGTCCAGGCCGGGATCGAGCGTCGTGAACCAGGCAGATCGGATAAGAACGTCAGTTCGTGTCCCCAGAGGGCTGCGGGTCGATCAGCGCTGCGCTACCTTGCCCTGATGGGCATCTCGCATGAGCAGGAAACCCTGCTTCGTCGCCTGTACGACGTGGCTATTGCGGATCCGGCCAAGCGAGCTGTACTCGAGGCGGGACGCCTCCACCCCACCCCCCCGTTGACCGGCGAGGACCTGGCCGAAGTCGATCGCCGGCTGGCCGCACTCCTCGAGCGGTGAACGAGGGTCCAGCCGGCTCCTTCCTCGACAGGTTCGACGAGTGGGTGACACGCGACAACCCGCCCGATGGGTGACGGATCGCGGTCCTCACCTGGGTGCATCAAGTGGCCCAAGACCCGTTCGGTGCGTCGATGGACCACCCGATCGGTGTCCCAGGCCTCCGCTGGGCTGAGATCGACCTGGGCGATCACTACGACCAGGCCGTGGTGTGCGAGTACCGTTACGACGAGGCCTCCGGACAGCTCACCTGCAACACGATCATGACGCTCGACCGCCCACTCTGATCCAGGTATCGCTGATCGTGGGGTTCTGAGCTGCCCGATCGGTGTTGCGAACACCGTCGGGGGGCCGATGAGCCGATGGGCGCCGGGGTCGTGGCGGCGCAGCCTGCAGCCATGGACGAGCGCCCTGGCCCTGGCGGGCACAGCGAGACCGCTCCGGACGGAGGACCTGTGGACGACGCGACGGCCAGCTACCAGATGGACGTGAAGGGCCTGCTCGAGGACCTGGCCCGGTTGGAGCAGGCCACCCCCTGGCTGGCGTCGGCCGAGGTCGTCCCCCTGTCGGCCCACCCGCGGTCGCGGCGACGACCGCGGACCGTCGTCGGCGCCGCCGGGCCCGACGCCGTGGTCATCGACCTCGAAGCCTGGCGCCGGGCCCGCGGCCGCTGAGGGACCGCGGTGCCGGTCCCCCGGGCACGGGCTGCTCCCGGGGCCGTTCCGCCCTGCCGATAGGGTGAACCGGTGGAGCGGGTGAGGCGCCGTTGGGCGGTGGGCACGGCGGCTGCGGTGCTGGCCATCTGTGTGGTGTCCCTGGCCCTGTCGTGGCTGGCGGCGCCGGCCGACCCCACCGGCTACGGGGCCCGGGCCGAGAAGATCATCGTCGACGCCTGCACCCGGGCCCGCGGTGGCGAGGGTGGGGACGGCTGTCGTTGCGCCTACCAGGCCCTCGAACGGTCGCTGCCCTGGGACCGGGCGGTCGAGGTGGATCGCCAGCTCGGAAGGGGTGAGCGCCTCGACCCCGAGGTCGAGTCCCTCGTGGCCCCGTGTTGGGATCTAGCATCCCCCTCATGACGGTGACCGAGTCGCTCCCCGCTGAAGGCTCGCCCGCGGGTGCTCCCGCGGCCAAGGAGCGGTGGACGTTCCAGTGGAAGGAGCTCTACGAGGAGGTCATCACCTCGGGGCTCTGTACCGGGTGCGCGGGCTGCGTCATCGCCTGCCCCCACGACGTCATCGGCTACAAGCACGAATCGGGCCAGTACAAGCCGTTCCACCTCGAGGACGAGCTCGGCGCCTCCAACTGCATCCACGGCGAGAAGGGCTGCACGTCGTGCACCCGGGCCTGCCCCCGGTTCCGCCATTGGGAGGAGCAGGCCAACGAGCACCTGTTCGGCCGCCAGCGCGAAGCCGACGAGATCGCCGGCATCTACAAGGACGTCATCCTCGTCCGTGCCGCCGACGACTTCGTCTACGAGCACGGTCAGGACGGCGGGCTGGTCTCGGCCATCCTCATCTGGTGTCTGCAGAACGGGTACATCGACGGCGCCCTGGTCAGCTTCCTCGAGGGTGAGCGTGGCGGCTGGAAGGCCCGCCCCGGCGTGGCCACCACGGTCGACGAGGTCATCGCCTCGGCCGGCAGCCGCTACACCTACTCGGCCAACACCCTGGCCTACGACGAGGCCAGCGAGCGGGGCCTGAACCAGCTCGCCCTGGTGGGCATGAGCTGCCAGACCTCCATCGGGCCCGTCATGTGGAACCGCAAGGTGGGCAAGGTGGGCAAGCCCATCAAGCTCAACATCGGGCTGCTGTGCTCGAAGAGCTTCGACGACGCCCTCTTCGACGAGCTGTTCTGGGTCAAGTACGGCCTGGCCAAGGAACAGATCACCAAGATGAACATCAAGGGCGTGTTCCAGCTCTGGATGGAGAACGGCGACTACCGCGAGGTCAACCTCAAGGAGTGCCACGCCTGGACGCGGGAGGGGTGCAACCACTGCCCCGACTTCGCCGCCGAGCACGCCGACATCTCCACCGGTGGCATCGGCGACGCCACGGACTGGACGCTGACCGTCGTGCGCACCGAACTGGGCCGCGAGATCATCATGCGCATGCTCGAGGCCGGGGTCATCGAGGCCAAGCCCGGTGACTCGGACCCCGGTGCCATCAAGCTGATGCAGAAGCTGGCCGAGAAGAGCCGGTCGCGCTGGCCCGAGTGGGCCGAGGTCGACGTGCGCCGGGGCCTGGCCGCCGGAGCCAAGAGCGACGACTGAGGGGCCTTCTCCAGGGATGGGGCCGCGGTGGGTGGGGCTACGGCCACTCTCGCTGTTCTAGGTTGTGGCCATGCTCCTCGCCTACCTAGCCGCGTTCGGCTGCGCTGTCAGCTACGGCGTGGGATCCGTGCTGCAGGACATGGGGGCCAAGAGCCAGAAGGCCACGGACAGCCTCGACGCCAAGGGCCTGATGAAGGTGGCGACGCAGCTCCCGTACATGATCGGCCTGGGCCTCGACGGGTTCGGGTTCGTGCTCTCTCTGGTGGCGCTGCAGTTCCTGCCCCTCTTCGCCGTGCAGGCCATCTCGGCCGGCAGCATCGGGGTCACCGTGCTGCTGGCCGCCGTGGTCCTCAAGTCGCTGCCCTCACGGAACCAGGTCGGCTGCCTGGTGCTCCTGGGTGTGGGGTTGCTGCTGTTGGCCCTGACCGCGGCTCCCGACGACCCCCGCAAGGTGTCGGGTGCCTTCACCGTGGGCATGTGGATATCCGTCGGTGTGGTGGGGGCCATGGGCGTCCTCGCCCCCCGCATCGCCCGGGGGGACCGGGGGGCGGCCCTGCTCGGCGCCATCTCCGGCCTGGGCTACGGCGGCACGGCCATCTGCGCCCGGGCCATCGAGGCCGACGGCTCGCTGTGGAAGGCCCTGACCGAACCGCTGACCTACGCCCTGATCCTCTTCGGCGCCCTCGGCGTGGTGCTGTTCACCTCGGCCCTGCAACGGGGCTCGGTCACCGTGGCCACCGCCTGCCAGTACGCGGCCGAGGTCATCGTGCCCTCCATCATCGGGCTCATCTGGCTCGGTGACCGGGCCCGCAACGGCCAGAGCGTGCTGGCCGCGGCGGGCTTCGTGCTCACGCTCGTGGCCGCGGTGGTGCTGGCCCTGGTGTCCCCGGCCGAGCAGGGCGCCGACGCCGTCGCCGTGGCCCCCTCAACCAGCTGAGGGCACCGGCGTGGGCTGTCCCGGTGCGTCCAGGGCGTCGGGGGCCGTCGGGGTCTTGCGGTGGAGGATGAAGGGGGTGATGCACACCGCCAGCACGCCGGTGACCATGACGGCCACGTAGGCGCCGGTGGCCTCCACCGACAGGTGGCTGGCGGGGACGAAGCCGAGGATGAAGGCGAAGATGGCCCCCACCGTGCCCAGGCCGACGACGAGGTAGAGGCCGACGTCGCCCCCGGGGATGCGGAAGGGACGGGGGGCGTCGGGCTGGGACCGGCGCAGGTAGAGCACGGAGGCGTACATCAGCAGGTACATGATGATGAACGTCTGGGCCACCAGCGCCGTCAGCATCCAGTAGTAGGTGTTGATGCTCTTGACCGTGAGCAGGAGCAGGGACAGCAGCGTGGCCAGCACGGCCTGGATGAGCAGCACCCCCACCGGTGCGCCGCGGCGGTTGGTGCGGGCCCAGAACTTCGGCAGCCCGCCCTCGGCCGCCACGGACTGCATGCCCAGGGCCGGGCCCACGGCCCAGGCGCTGAGGCCGCCGATGACGCCGATGACGCCGACGATGATGAGCAGGCCCACGGGCTTCTCCAGGGGGCCCAGGCCCAGCTCGTCGAAGAACCTGGTCAGGGCCTGCATGACCCCGCCGCTGAGGCTGACGTCCTTCTTGGGCACGACGATGGCGATGGCCAGGCTGCCGAAGATGGACAACGAGGCCACGACGACGGCGGCGATGAGCACGGCGATGGGGTAGGTGCGGGCCGGGCGGTGGGTGTTGCGGGCGTAGTAGCCGCCGATCTCCATGCCCGCGAAGGCCACCACGATGCTGGCCGCGTAGACGAGGCTCGACAGCCCCTGCCACTCGGGGAGCAGGGCGTCGCCCGAGAAGGGGATCTGGGTGGGGCGGTCCGAGGCCAGCCACCAGCCGCCCAGGCCCACGACCAGGGCCGTGGGCACGGCCGTGCCCACGGTGACGAGCACACCGGTGAAGCGGGCCGAGCGCACGGCGCCCAGGAACGCGGCCGCCGTCGTGCCCCAGAAGATGACGAGCATGACGGCGACGAGGAAGCCCTTGTGATCGGCCAGGTCGGGAGCGAACACGTAGGCCGTGGTGGTGGCCAGGAAGACCAGCACGGTGGGGAACTAGACGATGTTCTCGGACCAGTCGCACCACACGGCCAGGAAGCCCCAGCGCTCGCCGAACGCCTCCTTGACCCAGGTGTAGACACCACCGTCACCGGGGAAGGTGGTGGCCAGCTCGGCCGAGGTGAAGGCCACGGGCACCAGGTAGGCGATGACGGCCAGGAAGTAGAAGAACACGCAGGCCCAGCCGAAGGTGGCCGTCGTGGGCAGGTTGCGGATGCTGTCCATGGCCGAGATGATCACCAGGGCCAGGCCGAGGATGCCCAGGGGTCGGGTGGCCCGTGCCGAGCCGCGACCACCCTCGGTGTGCCCCCGGTGCAGTGGTCCCGTCAGGCGGTGGGGCGGGTGGCCCGCCTTCACCTCCGGCTCGCGCTCAACGGTGCGCCTTCTCCAGTTCGGCGGCCGGGTCGGGCCCGTCGGACTTCAGGAACCTGCCGATCACCGGGATCTCCACCTCTCCCTCGGCCCTTCCGATGGCCATGCCCGCCCGGGCCCCGTTGAAGAGGGCGTCCGTGACCACGTAGCGGGGCCGCCAGATGGGGTCGTACTTCTGGTTGAACTTCCACAGCGACTCGATCTGCATGGTGTCGCTGAAGCGGTGCAGCACCTTACGCTCGACGTCCCGCCAGGGACCTGTTTCTTCTCCGGCCATGACGGCCCGGAAGGTGGCGAAGTTCAGGCCCAGGCCGCGGTAGCCCCGGTCCCGCATCCAGTTCATGGTCTCGATGATCACGTAGTCGGTCAGCCCGTTGGGGGCATCGGGGTCGTTCGTGCGCCGCATGACGTCGAGCGAGAAGCCCCCGATGGCCGGGGCGGGGATGTACTGGTTGAAGGCCACCGGCTTGTTCTCGGGGTCGAAGCAGACGGCCAGCAGCAGGCCCGTGTCCCGGGGGTCGAACATGCGGCTGAGCGTCATGGAGAAGCCCCGCTCGGCGTCGCCCTGGCGGGTCTCGGTCATGAGCTCGAGCAGCTGTTCCTTGAGGGCGGGCTCGACCTCGGCCGGGTCGGACATCTTCACCGTGTAGCCGGCCTTGGCCGCCCGGTTGTACGCCCCCCGCAGGGACTTCATCTCCTTGCCGTTGAGCGAGAAGCGCTGGCACTCGGCGATGGCCTCGTCACCGATGTAGAAGTCCTGCAGGCCGGCGGCGTGGTACACGGGCAGCCACGAGGCGTTGGCGGCGAGCACGGCGATGCCCCAGCCGTGGCTGTCGGCGTGGTCCATGGCGTCGGCCCACACGTCGATGCGCTCCTCGGCCGGGCAGATGGGGTCGGGGGAGACCAGCATCACCCGGTCGAGCACGGTGTACGCCACCAGGCCGCCACCACTGAAGAGCAGCTCCTTGTCGTCGCGCAGGGCGAAGTAGTCGAGGGTGTCCCCGCCGTACTTCTCCACGATGGCCCGGCCCCGTTCCAGGTTCTCGGCGTGGTTGCTCTGCACCGAGCGCTTGTAGCGGGCCGGCCGGGTGGCGGCCCACGCCACCAGGGCCACGACGCCGACGACCAGGGCAACCAACACCCGGGGCAGCCGCTCCTGCCGTCCGAACACCGAGGACAGGGCGATGGCCAGGGCCACGGCCATGAGGGCCACGGTGGTGGCCCACACCTCCCAACGCCGACGCCCGGGGGGCATGACCTTGAAGTGGCGGTGGTTGGCCAGCAACCACAGGGCCAGGGCCGTGCCCAGCACGGCCTCCTCGATGTCGATGCCCTTGAGGAGCATGACGCACGAGGTGATGCCGAGCAGGGCCACCACCGCGGCCCACGCCGGCCGGTAGCCCCGGCGCACGGACCGGGCCAGCCCGATGAGGGCCAGGCCGATGAGGACGGCGAGCACGCTGGCCACCCGGGGGAAGCGCAGGGGCACGGCCCGCTCGAGCTCGCGCAGGCGCCCACCGCCGGGGCCGATGATGGCGGACACCACGTTGACCACCCCGGCGGCCACCAGGCCCCCGGCGGCCCACTGGCGCACCCGGCGACGCCGGGTCCACACGCCCAGGCGGGTGGCGTCGATGGGGTAGGTGGAGGCGCCGGGGAGGGCGGCCACCACCTTGGGGGTGGTGGGGACGTTCTTGGGGCTGCGGGTGGCCAGGCGCTCGAGCAGCACGGGCGAGGCCACGGGCGCGTCGGCCAGGACCAGGCGCACCTCGAGGACCTCGTGGGCGTCGACCTCGACCCGCGAACAGCGCCGCACCGAGCCGAAGGGTCGGGGCAGGCCCAGGCGGGAGGGACGGGCCTCGACGACCTCGACGCCGCAGCCGCTGTTGGCGTAGAAGCCCACGCCGGCCACCGACAGCTCGGGGGAGTGGGTGTGGCCCGTGACCAGGCCGGCGTAGCCCTCGCCGATGAGCACCCCGGCCAGCTCGCGGGCGTGGGCGTTGTGCCCGCCGGGACCGCTGCGATGGCCGATGTCGGTCTCGGACAGGGTGTGGTGGACCCGCAGCATGGTGGCCACGGCCACGACGACGGCCACCACGGCCACGATGACGAGGATGGCCCCCAGGCCGATGAGCCAGCGCTCGGCGTTGTCGTGCAGCAGGCGCTCCACGCCGGGCAGGAACGTCATCAGGCGCAGGAAGACGGCGGCCAGGAAGGGGATGGTCAGCCACCACAACCGCCCGGCGACCAGGCGGTAGAGGAGGCGGGAACCGACCATCTCGCTCGACTGCAGGGGCTCGGCCAGCCACGGGAGCCCTTCGAGCAGGGCCCCGGGCCGCTCCACGGGCTGCATCTCTGGCAGCAGCTCACGCACGATGTGGTGCCCGAAGGGGGTGTCGTTGGGGTCCCGGGGGTTGACGAAGCGGTTGTAGGGGTCGGTCTGGTTGCCGTGGACGACCCTGACCTTCTCCACCCCCCGGGCCGTCTCCAGCAACAGGTCCACGGCCAGGGACACCTGGTCGGCACCCATCCGACGGCGCAGGGTGGCCACCACCTCGGGGTCCCAGGCGATCTGGCCGTCGTGGTTGCCGGCCAGGACCACGAGTTGGTGGTCGGGGCCGTCGGCGAAGGCCTTGACGGCGTCGGTCCACTCCTGGTGGACGTCGAGGATGCCGTCCACGGTGGCGGCGGGGGGGACGAGCAGCTCGAAGCAGTCCCCGGCGATGACGAACACGGCAGCCCCGTCGAGCGTGGGCAGCAGGCGGATCATCTCCGCCGTGCACTCGGTCGCCGCCTGGCTGACCTTGGACCACAGGTGCAGGTCGCTGACCACGATGACCCGTCCACCCCGGGGCACGGACACCTCGACGAGGTCGGGGACCAGCGGGGCGCTGGCCCGGGCCGCAGCCGCCGGGGGGTCGGCCACGCCGGCGGCGGGCAGGGTGCCGTCGGACCCGCCTGGGTGGGAGGTGACAGGCAGGACGTGGGCGTCGGCCCTGGCTTCGGCCACGTTGCTGTGGGCCCGCTGCTGGGCGGGTTCGGGGGCGAGGTCGATGCCGCCGGTGTCCGCGGGCGTGGCCGTGCGGTGGTGCCAGTCCTCGGCCGCGGGCACCGGTGCGGGGGCGACGGCGTCCTCGGGTTGGTCGCTGGCCGCCGCGGCCCGCTCCCGGGCCCGGCGGGCCTGCAGTTCGCGGGGATCGATGACGACGCCCGCGGCCTCCTCGTCGGCCCGGCGACGTCGGCGCTCGGCCCGCGACAGCACGGGTGCGTCGGTGGGGGCGTCGCTGGTCACGGCCGCGGGAGGAGTTGTTGACGGCGGCGGGCTGATCGGGGCGGGAGCGGCAGCTGCGGCCGGGGCGGGCTCGACCACCGGCGCGGTGGTGGCGGCCGTGGGGACGGCGGCCGCCGGCGGCGCCGGGGTCTCCCCCTTGGGCTCGGGGACGGCCAGCGGGGGCAGGCCGGCGGCGGCGCGGGCCGCCTCGTGGTCGGCCCGGGCCCGGGCCTCGATGCCCCGGGGGTCGAGGCTCACGCCCGAGGCCAGTTCGGCGGCCCGACGTCGGCGCCGGTCGGCCCGGCTGAGCCGCGGCTGGGCCGGGCCGGGACCAGCGGCAGGTGCTGGCGCCACCGGCATGGCCACCGGGGCCGCCGCCGCTGGGACCGGGGTGGGTGTGACCGGGGTCGCGGTGGCGGGGACGGCAGCCGGCGGGGTCGGCGGGATCGGCGTGGCCGCGGGTGCGGGGGCAGCCAGCGGAGCGGTGGCCGCCGGCGCGTCGGACGGGGGCCTGTCGTCCTCGGCCCCGAAGGCGGGCAGGCCGGCGGCGGCCCGGGCGGCGGCGTGGTCAGCTCGGGCGCGGGCCTCGATGCCCCGGGGGTCGAGGGCCACGCCGGAGGCCAGCTCGGCGGCCCGACGCCGGCGGCGGTCGGCCCGGCTGAGCACGGCCGCGGTCGCTGGCGTCGACGGGCTGGGTGCTGGCGTGACCGGGACCGGCGCGACGGGGGCGGGCGCCACCGCGGTGACCGGGGCCGCCGTGGGCTCGGGCCGGGGCACGTCGGCGGCGCTGGCCGCGGCCCGGGTGGGGCCGTCAGGGTCGAGGGGGGTGGGGGTGACGGTGGCGACGAGGTCGGGCGGCGGTGGGGTGCGGGCGGGCTGCGGCGGGACCACCTCGGCCGCAGGCTCCTCGGCGCCCAGCGGGGGGCGTCCGGCGGCGGCCCGGGCGGCGTCGTGATCGGCCCGGGCGCGGGCCTCGATGACCCGGGGGTCGAGGGGCACGCCGGAGGCCAGCTCGGCGGCTCGGCGACGGCGGCGGTCAGCTCGGCTGAGCACCACGTCGCCGGTCCCACCGGGTGTGGGCTCGATGGCGGCGGCGTCGGGCGGTGGTGCGGGCGCCACCGGCGGGGCGGCCGCAGCGATGGGATCCGGGCGGGGCACGTCAGCCGCCGAGGCCGCCGCCCGGGTGGGCGCGGCCTCCACCGGCGGTGTCGATGTCGGCGGCTGGCCGCTGCCGTGCGCGGCGGCCACGGCGGCGGCGTGGTCGGCGGCGGCGCGGGCCTCGATGGCCCGGGGGTCGAGGGGGACGCCCGAGGCGATCTCGGCCGCTCGGCGCCGGCGCCGGTCGGCCCGGCTGAGCAGCGTGTCGTCGGTCGCGCCCACCGCGGGCTCGGTGGGGGCGGGCTCGACCGGGGCGGGCTCGACGGGGGCGGCGGCGACCGGTGTCTCGGACGTCGCCGACGGGGGGACGGTGGAGCTGGGGTCGGGCGGCGGGACGTCGGCGGCCGAAGCTGCCGCCCGGCTGGGAGCGGGCTCGTCCGGGGCCGTCGGCGTCGGCGTCGGCGTGGAGGGCGCGCCCTCGCCGCCGTGCGCGGCAGCCACGGCGGCGGCGTGGTCGGCGGCGGCGCGGGCCTCGATGGCCCGGGGGTCGAGGGGGACGCCCGAGGCCAGCTCGGCGGCCCGGCGTCGGCGTCGGTCGGCCCGGCTGAGTGGGGTGGCGCCCGTGGGGTCTGGCGGTGGCGGTGGGGCCCCGGCGGCGTCGGGTGCGTCCGAGGCCCCCGCGGCGGGCCCGTCCAGCTCGTCGTCCCCCGTCGCCATCAGGACGCCGCGGGTCGCAGGAGCGGGAAGAGGATCACGTCGCGGATGTTGGACACCTCGGCCAGCAGCATGACCAGGCGGTCCACGCCGATGCCGATGCCCGACGTGGGCGGCAGGCCGTACTCGAGGGCCCGCACGAAGTCCCGGTCGGCGGGGTGGGCCTCGTCGTCGCCGGCCTGGGCCAGCTTGGCCTCGAAGGCGAAGCGTCCCTTCTGGTCGTCGGCGTCGTTGAGCTCGCTGTAGCCGTTGGCCAGCTCCTTGGCCGCGATGACCAGCTCGAAGCGGTCGGCCAGGGTGTCGTCGTCGGGCATGCGTCGGGCCAGGGGGGAGACCTCGATGGGGTAGCCGCACACGAGGACGGGACCGACGGTGGCGGGCTGGAGGATCTTGTCGTAGATCTCGAAGATCAGCTTCCCCGAGCCCCAGTCCTGCTGGTAGGGCACGCCCTTGGCGTCGCACACGGCCCGGACGCTCTCCACGGGGTCGGCGGGGTGGACGCGCTGGCCGAGGATCTCCTCGACCATGTCCAACAGCATGCGCCGGGGCCACGGGGGCGTCAGGTCGATGGCCACGTCGCCCTGGGTGAACTGGAGCTTGCCGGCGGCCTTCTGGGCGCAGTCGACGATGATGCGCTCGGTCAGGTCCATGCCGTCGTGCATGTCGCCCAGGGCCCGGTAGGCCTCCATGGAGGTGAACTCGGGGCTGTGGCGGGTGTCGATGCCCTCGTTGCGGTAGTTCTTGCCGATCTCGAACACCCGCTCGAAACCGCCCACCACCAGGCGCTTGAGGTAGAGCTCGGGAGCGATCCTCAAGCTCAGGTCCATGTCGAGGGCGTTGGAGCGGGTGAAGAACGGTCGGGCGATGGCCCCGCCGGCCTGGGCCTGCAGCACCGGGGTCTCCACCTCGACGAAGTCCTCCGACGCCAGCTGGTTGCGCATGGCGGCGATGGTCTTGAACCGGACCTCGAAGACGTGGCGGTCCTCGGCGTTGACGATCAGGTCGACCTCACGCTGGCGGTACTTGGTCTCGGGGTCGACCACGCCGTGGTAAAGGTCGGGCAGGGGGCGCAGGGCCTTGGTCAGCAGCGCGATGGTGGCGGCCTCGACCGACAGCTCGCCCCGCTTGGAGGTGATGACCTCGCCGCCGGAGCCGATCCAGTCGCCGATGTCGAGGTTGGCCAGCACGGTCTGGGAGGTCTCGTCGAGCTTGTCGTGCTCGGCCAGGATCTGGATGCGGCCGTAGCCGTCGTGCACGTCGAGGAAGCTGAGCCGGCCGTGGCCCCGCAGGGCCAGCAGCCGCCCGGCCACGCTGGTCGTCACCCCCGTGCGGGTGTCGGGGGCCAGGTCGGGGTGGGCCAGGCGCAGGGCTTCGGTGGTGTCGGTGCGGGCGAACGTGTAGGGGTGGGTGGAGATGCCAGCGTCGACCAGGGCGGCCAACTTCGCCCGCCGGTCGGCCATCTGCTGGTCGAGGCCCTGGCGGCCGCTCACCGCGGCGGCGGGAGCCGATCCTGCCGGCGTCCCCGTCTGGTCGTCCGAAACCATGTGCACCCTCATGTTGTCGAAGAAGCCGTCGAAGCTGCGATCCGAGAAGCGATCGAAGAAGCGATCAGGCGGTGAGCGCTCCGGCCGCTGGAGATGCTGACAGAAGGGCGGACGCCGCCGAAACCCCATTCTGACACGCTGATCACGATGCGTACGCAGATCGTCCGAGTGGTCTCTCTGCGTGGTCTTGCCTGCCTGGCCTCGGAGGTTACCCATGGGTCACCATGGAGGGATGGAGCTCACGTACCCCGCCGAAGCCGAGTCGTTCCGGGTCGAGGTGCGGGCCTGGCTGGAACAGAACCTGCCCGCAGACTGGTTCGCCGAGGGCTTCGAGTTGACCGACGCCGAGCGGGCCGCCTTCAACGCGTCGTGGCCCCGCACCCTGTTCGAGGGGGGCTGGATCTGTGCCACCTGGCCCACCGAGTACGGCGGCCGGGGCCTCACCCCGTGGCAGGGCCTGGTGCTGACCGAGGAGTTCCACCGGGCCGGCGCCCCCATGCGGGGCGACTTCTTCGGCGACACCCTGGTCGGTCCCACCATCCTGCAGTGGGGCACCGAGGAGCAGAAGCGCACCTTCCTGCCCCAGATCCTCCAGGGGAAGATGACCTGGTGCCAGGGCTTCTCCGAGCCCGACGCCGGATCCGACCTGGCCTCGCTGGGCTGCCGGGCCACCCTGGACGGCGACGAGTGGGTCATCACCGGCCAGAAGGTGTGGACCACCCAGGCCCAGCACGCCGACTACGTGTTCCTGCTGTGCCGCACCGATCCGGACGTGTCCAAGCACAAGGGCATCTCCTACCTGCTGGTGCCCATGCGCCAGCCCGGCGTCGAGATCCGCCCCATCGTCCAGGTGGACGGATCGGCGGAGTTCAACGAGGTGTACTTCGACGAGGCCCGGTGCCCGAAGGACAACGTGGTGGGTGGGGTCAACAACGGGTGGAAGGTGGCCATGACCACCCTGGGCTTCGAGCGGGGCACCAGCGCCACCACCTCGTACCGGCGCTTCGAGAAGGAGCTGGAGGACATCGTCGACGCGGCCCGGGCCAACGGGCGCATCGCCGATCCCACCATCCGACAGCGACTGGCCCGGGCCCACAGCAAGGTCCACATCATGAAGGTGAACGGCCTGCGCTCGTTCTCGACCCAGGTCTCGGGGCGCAAGGACAGCTCGATGAGCGCCGTCGGCGCCACCAACAAGATGTTCTGGTCCGAGTACCACCGCGACGTGATGGAGCTGGCCATCGACGTGCAGGGCCCGGCCGGGCAGCTGCTGACGGGCACCAACGACGAGATCTCGGTTCCCGGGGTGGGCCGGCGCAAGACGCTGCGCGACTACCCGGCCAGCCCCACCCAGGCCGCCTTCTTCTTCTCCCGGTCCGAGACCATCTGGGGAGGCACGGCCGAGATCCAGCGCAACATCGTCGGCGAACGGGTGCTGGGCCTGCCCAAGGAGCCGGGGGAGCGGGGCTGAGGGTCCGGGACGGTCGATGATGGACGACGCAGGACAGGTGGACGCAGGACAGGTGGATGCGGCCACCGCCGGCTGGCTGGACCGGGTGCGGGACGCGCCCGTGGGCCGCCTGGGCACCCGCAGCGGCACGGGGCGCATCGACCTGGTCCCCTTCGTGTACGCCTGGCTCGAGGGCGCTGGGCCCCTGGGCCGGCTGGTGTCGGTGGTCGACCACAAGCCCAAGCGCAGCGCCCGACTGCGGCGGCTGGACAACGTGGCTGTCGATCCCCAGGTCACCGTCCTCGTCGACCACTACGAGGACGAGTGGACGGCGTTGTGGTGGGTGCGGCTGCGGGGCCTGGGCCATGAGCTGGCGGCTGGACCCGAGCGCGACGACGCCCTCGTCGCCCTGGCCGCCAAGTACCACCAGTACCGCGAGCGCCCCCCGACCGGCGCGGTGCTGGCCATCGACGTGGTCGAGCTGCGGGGCTGGGCCGGCGCCGGGGGCCCGATCTCTCCCTGACCACGTGCCAACCCGGCAGGGGGGTGTCCCCGAATGAGGGGTAGCCCGGTTATAGAGTCGCGTCGGTGGCGAACCGGGACGGCGCGGCGTCGGTCGGCGGCAGCGGCCGCGGAGGGTCCTCGGGCCACCGAGCGGGCCGCAAGCGGCGCAGCGGGGCCCGGCGGGTGGTGCTGGTGGCCGGCTCGGTGCTGGCCGTGCTCACCCTCATCGGCGTGGGCGTGGTCGGCTTCGCCTGGTGGAAGTGGAACGGGTTCGACCGCGTCTCGGTCGATCTCGACGATGCCTCGTCGAACGCTCCGCAGAACTTCCTCTTCGTGGGCTCGGACAGCCGCGAGAACATCAGCGCGGAGGATCCCGACGCCGGCGGCTTCCTCGACGGCGAGTTCGGCGGCAAGCGTTCGGACACGGTCATGGTGGCCCGCATCGATCCCGGGGCGGGCACCATGTCGCTGTTGTCCATCCCCCGGGACCTGTGGCTGCCCATCGGTGTGGGCGGCGAGTTCGGCGAGGGCCGCATCAACGCCGCCTACGGCGAGGGCCCCCAGGTGCTGGTGGACACCATCGCCACCAACCTGGGCATCGAGATCAACCACTACGTCGAGGTCGACTTCCGGGGCTTCAAGGGCCTCGTCGACGCCCTCGGCGGCATCCCCCTCTACTTCGACCTGCCCATGTACGACGAGTACACCGGGCTCGACATCCCCGAGGCCGGCTGCGTGGTCATGAGCGGCGACCAGGCCCTGGCCTTCGCCCGGGCCCGCCACGTGCAGGTACAGAACCCCGATGGCGAGTGGGTGTCGGACTTCACCGCCGACCTCGGTCGCATCACCCGCCAGCAGCTGTTCATGCGCAAGGCCCTCGACAAGGCGTCCTCGCTGGGGCTGACCGACGTGGGCAAGCTCAACAAGCTGTCCGACGTGGCCGCCGACAACGTCAGCTTCGACCCCGGCCTGTCCCTGGGCGACGCCGTGTCCCTGGGCCGCAAGTTCGCCGCCTTCGCCGGTGACCAGCTCAAGACGTACCAGCTGCCCACGGTGGACTACGAGACCTCCGACGGCTCCGCCGTGCTGCAGATCGACCCCGTGGCCGCCGCCCCCATCCTCGACATCTTCCGGGGCGTCGTACAGCCGGCCACCCCCGCCCCCGGTGACGGCGTGGCCCTGACGCCGGCCCAGGTCACCGTGTCCGTGCTCAACGGCACCGGCATCGACGGTCAGGCCAGCGAGGCCGCGGCGGTGCTGGGCGAGCACGGCTTCGCCCTGGGCCCGGTGGGGGATGCCGGCGAGAGCGTGTCCCGCACCCGCCTGGTCTACGGCACCGGCCACCTGGCCGCAGCCCAGCTCGTGCAGTCCATGCTCGTCGGCGGGGCCCAGCTCGTCGAGGACCCCACGGTGACCACTGGTGTGGACCTGGTGACGGGATCGGACTTCGGCGGCATCTCCGCGGTGACGACCACGACCACGGCGCCGGCCGACCCCACCAACCCGGCCGAGGTCACCACCACGACCCACGTCGGCTTCATCCCCGAGGCCCCCCCACCCGGCCTCGAGTGCCGCTGACCGTGAGCGACGAGGACCGCGACCGCTGGGATGCCCGCTACCGGGCCGCGGTCGTCGACGGCCGGGCCGATCCCTCGACCCCTGCCGCCCTCGTGGCCGCGGCGCCGTGGCTGCCCACCGCGGGCCGCGCCCTGGACCTGGCCTGCGGGGCCGGTGGCGCGGCGCTGGCCCTGGCCGCCGGGGGCCTGGTGGTCGATGCCGTGGACGTGTCCCCGGTGGCGCTGGAGCTGGTGGCCACCGCCGCCCGCCGTCGAGGCCTGGCCCATCGCCTGTTCACGATCGAGGCCGACCTCGACGAGGGACTGCCCCCCAGCTGCGCCGGTCCCTACGACGTGGTCATCTGCCTGCTGTTTCGCTCCCCGGTGTTGGTCGACGCCGCCCTGGCCCTGGTGCCGGGTGGTGTGGTCGTGGCCGCCGCGCTGTCCACGGTGGGCCGTGACCCGGCTGCGCTGGGGGCCGATCCCGCCTTCCTGGCCCCGCCGGGCGAACTGGTCGAGGCGCTGGCCGGTTTCGACGTCCTCCGCCACGTCGAGGCCGCCGGGCGGGCCGACCTGGTGGCCCGCCGGCCCTGAGGCCCCGGGCCGGCGACGAGCGGCCCCACTACATGAAGTTGCGGGTGTGCAGGGCGGAGATGGCCTCGGCCTCGGCCGTGCTGAACCCCAGGCGGGCCAGCCGGCCCCGTCGACCGTCGTCCATGTCCCGCTGCAACTCCTGCACGGCCCGCCAGCCCGCAGCCACCGCGGTGGGGTCCGTCGACCCCGCAGCCAGCAGCACCAGGGCGTCGAAGACCTCGTCGTTGAGGCCGGCCGAGGTGCGCAGCTCGTGGTGCCGGCGCTCCGCCGCGGCGGCCAAGCGGCCCAACACGAGCGGATCGGCCCTCGTGTGCTGGACCAGGTGGCCGAGGGAGAAGGCCACGTGACGGGCCTCGTCCTGGCGGGACAGGTGGGCCACCCGCCGGGTGATGGGGTCAGGGGCATGGTGTTGGAGGAAGCCAGGCCGACCGCATCAGCGGGCACCAACCACAGGGTGGCGCCCTCACCGCTCGTGGCCTGGCTGGTCCAGACGTAGCCGTCGGCCTCGCCGGCCGAGGTCACCCACGACTTGGACGCCTCGAGCACGACACCGCTACCGGAGGCCGCTGCGGTGGACAACGGGGCCCAGAAGTGGCTGCGGGAGCCGACCTCGGAGAAGGCCAGGGTGGACAGGTGCCGGCCGGCGGCGATGGCCCGGCGCACGTCCTCGGCGCCGCGCTGCTCGATCACCGCGTTACCGCAGTAGTGCATGCACACGACCATGGCCGTGGACCCGCAGGCCGTGGCCAGGCGGCGTACGACCTGGGCGGCCTCGGCCATGCCCAGGCCCATGCCCCCCCACATCGGTCGAGCTGATCAGGCCGAGCAGGCCGGCCTGGCCCAACCGGTCCACGGCCGCCCGGGGGAAGGCGCCGGTGGCGTCGATGTCGGCCGCGGCGGGGCCGACGACCTCGGTGGCGATCTCCTCGAGCACGTCGAGGAACGACGGCGTGGTCATGTGCGGTCTCCGGTTCGCTGGCGGTCCATGGCGCGCTCCTCCATCGGGTGGTGCGTCGGCATGCGGGCACACCGGCTCAGGGTCCGGCCTCGGCCCCTGGCGAGGGGGACCGGCGGCGTCACGCGGCGGGTCCAGGAGCCCGCCTCACCGGCCGGCCGGACCCGCTCCCAGGCGGCCCACCGCTCGGGCCGCGGCCCCGGCCCCTGACGTCAGGCACGTGTCCACGTCGCTCCCCTGCAGGTGGGCGGCCAGGTAGCCGGCGGCGAAGGCGTCGCCGGCCCCGGTGGTGTCCACCACGGTCCCGTAGTGGCGGGCCAGCACCAGGGCGGCCACCACGGGGTCCGTCGCCCCGGTGAGGCACATGGCCTCGGCCCGGTTGGGGAACACGATGTCGAAGCCCGAGGTCAGCGCGAGGAAGGCCGTCGCCCCCCGGCGGGCCAGCTCGGACGTGGACGACGGGTCGACCGACAGGCCCAGCCCTGCGGTTGCGGCGCGGGCACGCACGGCGTCGGCCACCTCGTCCCCGTGCGGCCCGACCAGGGCGTAGCCCGACACGTGCAGCCAGCGCCGGGCCCGGGCCGCGCCCCCGGCGACCTCGTCGGCGCCCAGGGCGGCGCTGGCCCCCCGGTCGGTGAACATGTCGCGCTCGCCGGCGGCGTCGACCAGCGGGTGACACCGAGCTTCTCGAGGAGGTCGGCCACGGTCAGCGACGTCATCTGCGCTCCACGGTCCGAGTGCAAGACCAGGGTGTCGGCGTTGATGCCCTCCCGCTTGGCCGCAGTGTCGATGAGCCGGCGGGCGACCTTGTCGGACTCGGTTGTGTCGATGGTCCAGCCGACGATCTTGCGCGAGTACACGTCGATGATCAGATACAAGAAGAAGTAGACGCGGGCCTCGGGCCCGGCGAGGCGGCTGATGTCCCACGACCACGCCATGTTCGGCCTGGTCGCATGGACCTGGGGGGCCG